>NZ_OZ388079.1:681976-1363952 GCF_977993705.1 Pacificispira sp. HM-600 | reverse complement strand
CCACGGAGAAGGCCACGGCGGAGCGGGATTCCGCCCACGACTCGCCGATCGTCCGAACCGGGGATGTCGTGCAGACCGAGCCCGCGATGGACATGAACGATACGTCCACCTCCGAGAAGATCGACGGCATCGTCGTCCAGACGCATGCCGATCATGCCGCCGATGGGCAGGACCGCATCATCGAGATCCTGAAGCAGCGCCTCGATCAGGTGGGCATCGACATGTCGGACGACGAGATCGCCCAGCTCGCGAAGGACTGACTCTCGACGAACCGCGCACGGGGATCCGGGCCGATGTCGGCGCTCCCGCATAGCGTGGGAGCATGCGCATCCTGCACACCTCCGACTGGCATATCGGGCGCTCGTTCCACGGGCACTCGACGATCGCCGCGCTCGCGGTGGTGCTGGACGAACTCGTGTTGCAGGTCGCCGAGCGCGAGGTCGATCTCGTCGTGTTGGCCGGTGATGTCTTCGATTCCGCGACGCCCGCCGCGGGCTGCTATCCGCTGCTGACCGACACCCTCGCCGCGATCCGTGCTGCGGGGGCAGAGGTCGTTGTCACGAGCGGCAACCACGACAGCGCCGCCCGGCTCGGCTTCCAGGCGCCATTCGCCGCGGCAGCAGGCATCCACATCCTCACTCGTCCCGATCGCGTCGGCGTCCCGGTGACGCTCCACGACGAGCACGGCCCGGTGCATGTCTATGGCATCCCGTTTCTCGAGCCCTCGCTCGTGCGACATGTCTGGCCGGACGTGACGCTGCGGACACAGGAGCAGACGATGGGCCAGGCGATGCGGCTCGTGAATGACGATCGGGCCGAGCGTGGCGGGCGCTCGATCGCGATCGCGCACTGCTTCGCCGCAAGCGTCGAGGCGACGCCGGGCGTCGAGCGTGAGATTCGGCAGGGCACGCTCGATGTCGTTCCGCTGTCGACCTTCGACGGCCCCGACTACGTCGCGCTCGGCCACATCCACGGACGCAACGAGATCTCCGCGCGGGTGCGGTACGCGGGTGCTCCGCTGCACTACTCGTTCGGTGAGCAGCACAAGCCACGCGGTTCGTGGCTGATCGACCTGGATGCGGCGGGCCTGGCGGCGGTCGAATGGGTGCCCCTCGCGGTGCCACGACGCCTCGTCACGATCACCGGAACGCTCGACGAGCTGCTGACCGATGCCCGCTTCGATGCCGAGGCAGACGCCTGGGTGTGCGCGCAGTACACCGACACGACGCCGCAGCGCGACCCGATGCGGAAGCTGCTCGCGCGTTTTCCGCACTGCGCGACCGTGCAGCACATCCCGGCGTCCGTGCCAGAGGCAACCGAGCGCTCGTACTCGGCGCGGGTGCGCGAAGCGCGGGACGACAGCGAGTTGATCTCGGCCTTCCTGGCGCACGTGAGGCAGGGTCAGGCCGCGGATGAGGCCGAGGCCGAGATCCTGGCTGACGTGATCGTGGAGGGCACCGACCAGCGGATTGTCGCCGAGCGTCAGAGCGATGAAGGTACGAAAGTTGCCCACGAACGTTCGAGGAACGGCGTGCTCGCGTGAGGATGCATCGGCTCGAGATCGAGGGTTTCGGGCCGTTCCGGCGCCCCCAGACCGTCGACTTCGACGCCTTCGCCGAGGACGGCATCTTCGTCATCTCGGGCCGGACGGGTGCGGGCAAGTCCAGCATCCTCGACGCGATCTGTTTTGCGTTGTACGGGTCGGTCCCGCGCTACGACACGGGTGAGAAGCGTCTGCGCAGCGACCACAGCGGTCCGGACGATCCGACACTCGTCGCGCTGGAATTCAGCGCCGGTGGCGAGCGCTGGCGGGTGGAGCGGTCACCGGAGTACGACCGTGCAAAGCGCAACGGATCGGGAACGACGACGGCCCCACCGCAGGCGCGATTGTTCGTCGAGACGAAGGGCGGCTGGGAGGGCCGCGCGGCACGTCCTCGCGATGTCGGCGAGGCGCTCCACGAGATCCTTCCGCTCACGCAGGAGCAGTTCCTTCAGGTGGTCCTCCTGGCCCAGAACCGCTTCGCGCGGTTTCTGCTCGCCACGCACGGCGAGCGGCAGGCTCTGCTGCGCACTCTCTTCGGTACGCGCCGCTTCGAGGAGTACGAGCACGCGCTCGAGCAGCGCCGCAAGGAGTCCGAAGCGCGCGTCGCCGGCGATGGTGACACCCTGGCGCACCGCCTCGATGACGCGGAGCGGCTGATCGCGGATCACGACCTCGGGGGAGAGGATGCCGGGGGTGGGGCGCCCACGAACGCCACGCCGCAAAGGGATAACCCCTCATGGCGGATCGACGCGGTGCGGCAGGCGGCGGAGCGTGCGGCGTATCGCGCTGAGACCGCAGCCCTCGCACAAGACGCCGCTCGCGTCGCGCGGGATGCCGCGGAGGTCGCCCTCGCGGAGGTACTCGCCCGTCGCGACCTGCAGGTGCGCCGCGACCGTGCGCGTCACAGCGTTGCGGCTCTCGAGGCGGATGCGGCTCGAATCCAGACCGTCCGTGACGAGCGCGACACCGCGACTCGCGCCGACCTGGCACGTGAGGGAATTCGAGCACTCGAGCTGGCACGCGCCGACACCGAGCGGGCGAACGATGCTCGCCGAATCGCGCTCACGCAGTGGCGGGCACTGGCTGCCCCGGGCGATGCCGACGGCACGTGGCCGAGCACCACCGGACTCGCCACGCGGATCGATGAGGTCAAGCACGCCGTCGGCGGATGGCGGCTCCTGCTCGCGCGCGAAGAGAGCATCGCCGAGCGCCGTGCCGAGCTCGCGCAGAGCCGAGCCGATCTCGCAGCCCTGCGGGTAGCCGTGGATGCCAGCCGTGCCGAGCGTGACGCCGTCGTGGCGCGTCGCGATCACCTCGACGCGCGACTCATCGAACTCGCGCCCAGCGTCGGGGGGCGGGCTGCCGCCGAATCCCGCCTCGCCGAGCTCGATGCCCGTTCGGCCGCCGCCGCGGAGGCCGAACGCCTCGCGGACGAAGCTGCAAGGGCCGAACGGGCGGCCCTGACGGCGGATCGAGCGCTTGCCGACGCATCCGTCGCCCTGGCAGATCTTCGCGAGCGCCGCCTGCGTGGACACGCGGGCGAACTCGCCGCACAACTCGTGCCGGGTGAGCCGTGTGCCGTGTGCGGGGGCCTGGACCACCCCGCGCCCGCTCCGCGCGGGGACGATCCCGTCAGCGCCGACGACATCGAGTCGGCCGAGGCGCGGGTCGTCGTCGCCGTGTCTCTGCAGCGTGAAGCGTCCGAAGCGCTGGCGGCCGTCCGGCAAGCGGCCGCGGGAGCGCGGGGGCGCGCGGGAGATCGATCGGCCGAACAGCTTGCCGACGAGCGCGCCGAGGCCGCGCGGGCGCTCGCGATCACCACGCAGGCCGAGCTCGAGGTGGCCCAGCTGCGCACGGAACGCGACGATTGCGTGACGTCCCTCGATGCGCTCGACGCAGCGCTTGCGGAAGCGGCGCCGCGCATCGAGACCCTCGATCGGTCTCTCGTCGTCCTCGGAGCGAGCATCGCATCGGACGACGAAGCGCTGGCCGAAGCACGTGGCGGGTTCCCGTCCGTCGCCGAGCGAATCGCGGACGCGGAGAGTATCGCCGAAGTGGCAGAGCGACTTCGCGATGCGATCACGACGGCCGAGCGCTGCACGAGCGCCGAGTCGGCCGCGCGGGCGCGGCTGGAAGACGATCTCGTCGCCGCCGGGTTCGAGTCCGCGGATGCCGCCGTCTCAGCACTCCGTGACAGCGCGGCGCGAGTCAGCCTCGACGAGACCATCCGTGAACACGAGACGGCGCTCTCAGCGGCCAAGTCGGTGCTGCTCGACCTCGAGTTGCAGCTGTTGCCCGAGGAACCGATTGACACCCGCAGCGCCGAAGCCGCGCGCCAGGACACTCGGGAGGCCTGGACCGGCGCGGTACAGAAGACCCTCGCGGCCGACCAGACCCGCGACCGCCTCTGGGAACTCGTCACGCAGGCCGAGGCGGCTCAGTCGGGAATCGCCGCGGCCCTCGCCGAACACGAAACGATTGAACGCCTCGCCCACACGGTGGCGGGCAAGGCGCCCAACACGCACCGGATGAAGCTCGAGACCTTCGTGCTGGCGGCCGAACTCGAAGAGATCGTGCAGGCGGCGAACCTGCGTCTTCATGACATGTCGGATGGCCGCTACCGCCTCCTGCACTCGGACTCGCTCGCCGCGCGCGGCGCCGCCTCCGGCCTCGGCCTCGACGTGCTGGACGCCTATACGGGGCGCCCGCGCCCCCCGCACTCGCTCTCCGGCGGAGAGACCTTCCTCGCCTCCCTCGCGCTGGCGCTCGGCCTCGCGGAGGTCGTCACGGGGCGCGCCGGGGGAATCGAACTCGACACGCTGTTCATCGACGAAGGCTTCGGCTCACTCGATGCCGAAACTCTCGACACGGCCATGCGTACCCTCGACGAACTGCGCCAGGGCGGCCGGACCGTCGGGGTCATCAGCCACGTCGAGGCGATGAAGGACCAGATCCCCGCGCAGCTGGTCGTCGCCGTCGCGGAAGACGGCTCGAGCGAGGTCGCGGCCCACGCCATCCTGCCCGTCTGATTCAGGCGGGCGACCACTGATTCAGGCGGGCGACCACGTCGAAACGCGGTCCAGCTCCTCGAGCTCAGCCGCGGACAGCTCCAGGGTGCCGGCGGCGAGCAGATCGGCCACCTGGTCCACGCGTGACGCGCTCGCGATCGGCGCCGCAACCGTCGGCTGGGCGCGCAACCACGCCAGCGCGGTCGTGGCGATCGATGCGCCGTGCGCGGCACCGATCGACTCGAGCGCATCCACGATTGCCAGGCCCTCCGGCGTGGCGTACTTCGCGGCACCCTTCGCCCGCGGCGAGGTGCCCGCGGCATCCGGGACATCCGCCGAGCGATACTTGCCCGTCAAGAACCCGGCCGCCAGGGCGTAGTAGGGCACGAGTCCCAGGTCGAACTCTTCGGCGACGGGGACGATGGTCTCTTCCACGGTGTTGCGGTGCACGAGGTTGTAGTGCGGCTGCACCGCAAAGGGCAGCGCGCTTCCCGCCGCGGTCGCGTAGCCGACCCACTCGCGGATGCGGTCGGCGGAGTAGTTCGACACGGCGGTGTGACGCACGAGCCCGTCTGTCACGAGGTCACCGAACGCGGCTACGGTCTCTTCGAGGGGCACCGTTTCGTCGTCGTAGTGTGCGTAATACAGGTCGATCGTGTCCACACCGAGGCGCTTCAGGGATGCCTCCGCGGCCGCGCGGATGTTCTTCGGCGCGAGGCCGCGGAAGTCCGGGTGCTGGCTGACCTTCGTGGCGATGATGACGTTCTCGGGGCGCCTGGAAGCGAGCCACTCACCGATGATGCGCTCGCTGTCGCCACCAGAATTGCCCGGAACCCAGGCGCTGTACGAATCGGCGGTGTCGATGAAGTTGCCGCCTCCACCGTGGAACGCGTCGAGGATGCGGAAGGACTCGTCGCGATCCGCTGTCCACCCGAAGACGTTGGCGCCGAGGCAGAGGGGAAAGACATCGAGATCGCTGCGACCGATACGGGTCATGCTGCTCCTTGCTCAGAGAGGTATGCCGCCCCATGGGCACCGATGATCAGCCTAGGCTGGAGGAATGAAGACCGGCACCTTGTGGACAGTCATCGGCGTCATCGTCGCCATCATCATCGCGTGGGTACTCGTGAACGTTCTGTTCTCGGTGCTCGCGTTCGTCTTCAAGCTGCTGGCGGTCGCGGTCGTGGCACTCATCGTGTTCGTCATCCTGCGGATGGTGTTCGCACGATCGTCGGACGACTGACGCCCTACAGCCCGTAGTCGGCGCGGAAGCTCTCCCAGAGAGCCGCGCTGCACGTCGCGACGACCTCGTCCCACAGTTGCGTCGCGCCGTCCTGTGCACGGTCCGAGACGGCCTTGATGATGCGCAGCGGCACACCGAACTCGCCGGCGACATACGCGTAGGCATAGGCCTCCATGTCGACCAGCACAGCGTCGAGGTCGCGGATCCGGACGACGGCATCCGCATCGTCGACGAAGATGTCGCCCGTGGCGATCGCGTGGCCGTCGTTCGGTAGGTCGATGCGGGCGGGCAGCGAGACGTGTTGCCCGACGATGCCATCCAGGTCGCTGACATCGTGCTGCAGCACGGTACCGACCTCATGCACGGCCGCCTCGAGTTCGGGGTCGAGGGCACCGGCAGTGCCGACCACCACGATCTCCGTATACTCGCGAGCCGACAGGGCGCGCGTGAGGGCGACGGCCGCCTTCAACTTGCCCGGTCCGGTGACGAGGCGGTCGAAACCGTCGATCTGAGCGGGAAAGGCCACGAGTTCGGCGTCCAGCGCCGCGACGAGAAGTCTCACGGTCACCCATTCTGTCCCGTTACGGCCGCGAAACACGCATCGGGCAAGCTGAGCGGGTGCCGTCGCCCGACCGGCACCCCGAGGAGTCACGTGCTGAGCTACGCCGACTATCTGCAGCTGTTGCCGAAGACCGAGCTGCACTGTCACTTCACGTCCACCATGACCGCCGAGCTGTTCGTCGCACTCGCCAGCAAGCACGGCGTCGAGTTGCCCACGAGCGATCCGGCCCGTTTGTTCGCGTATGCAGACCTGCGTGAGTTCTTGGTGGGTTTCGAACTCGCCCACGACGTGCTGCGCGACCCCGAAGACATCGAGGCGGTCGCGCTCGAGGGTGTTCGGGTCGGCACCCTGGCGGGGCTCCGGTATCGCGAGTACTACGTCAATCCGCAGTACTTCATTGCGCGAGGAATGTCCTACGCCGATGTGCTGGACCCCCTCATATCGGGGCTTTCGGCCGCGGAGGCGCAGTACGGGGTTGGATTCCGTATCGTCGTCGCGGTCAATCGTGCGGAGAGCGGTACCGAAGCCATCCGTCTTGTCGAACTCATGGCCGAGAACCCGCGACCGAGTGTCGTCGGACTCGGGATGGATGATCTGACGCCCGAGGGGCTCGAAGCGCCCGAACGGTTCGCCGAGGCGTTTGCGCTTGCCCGGAGCGCAGGCCTCCGCCTCACCGCTCACGTCGGCGAGACCGATCGGTCCGAGGCGCACTCGGTGCGTTTCGCGATGCACGACCTCGGCGTCGACCGCATCGACCACGGCTACCGTGTGCTCGATGATCCCGACCTCGTCGCGGAGGCGCGCGATCGTCGCCTGCCGTTCTGCGCGACCCCCGTGTCGACGACGATCTGCTCCGACTGGCGGCTCACGCCCGATCACCGCATCGCCCGCATGATCGAGGCCGGGCTCGCCGTCAACATCTCTACGGACGACGCCATGTTCTTCCGCACCGACATCGGTCGCGAGTTTCGCGAAGCCCTGCCGGCTCTCGGTGTCGACGCGGCGACCGCGCGTTGGATCGCGTTCAACGGGATCGATGCCGCGTTCTGCGACGATGATCAGAAGGCGCGTTTGCGCGCACGGTTCACGGCCGAGTTCACGGCCCTCGACGCTCTCTTTCAGCTCGACGCTCTGCCCCAGGAGGATTGACGCATGGACATGGCCTATTTCTCGACCGGATACTCGGTGAACCTGCCGGATTGGATCGCCGAAGAACTGCACGGGGTGCCTGACATCATTCCCGACCGCGAAGACCGGATGGCTCTCGTGCACCGCCTCGCCGACCGTAACTGGCGCGAGGGGAACGGCGGACCGTTCGCTGCACTCGTGGCCGAGTCCGACACCGGGCGCATCGTGTCGGTCGGGGTCAACGTCGTCCTCGGCAGTGGGATCTCGTCGGCCCACGCCGAGGTCACCGCGCTCGGCACGGCGCAAGCCCGGGTCGGATCGTGGGATCTCGGGGCCGAAGGGCTCTCGCCCCACGAGCTCGTCGTCAACTGGCGCCCCTGCGTGCAGTGCTACGGGGCCACGATGTGGTCCGGCGTGCGCACGCTCATCGTCGCGGGCTCGGGTCCCGAGCTCGAAGAGATCAGCACCTTCGACGAGGGGCCGATGGTCGCCGACTGGGCCGAGCAGTTCGAGGCGCGCGGCATCGAGGTCGTGCAGGACGTGCTGCGCGACGAGGCGCTCGCGGTGTTCCGCGCCTATCGTGCTGCGATCGACAGCGGCGGCGTCGTGGTCTACAACGCCCGCTCGGGGGAGTAGGACCGGGCTGCCGGGCTTTACGTGATCGGTCAGCGGGGGACATCCGCCGGCAACACGAACCGACTTAGGCTGAGTCATGGCGCACTCAGACACCTCCCCCTTCGCGGGAGCCTCCGGCACGGTCGTCGCAATCGTCGGCACCGAATCGGCCGGGGCGCTCGCAACTCTCGAGGGCATCCCGGGGGTAGAAACCTTGACGCTGCGAGACGCGGATCCGGCGACGGCCGTTCGCCGCATTTCGGCCTGCAGCACCCCATGGATCGTGCACGATGCCGATCCCCTCGAACACGTCGCGGCCGCGTGGGTCGAGCTCTACGAAGAACGCGCGACCCTCGGCACGCTCGAGGTCGAGATCGAGACCGCTCTCGCTCACTTCGAGGAGGGCACCGCGCTGATGCCCGACTACTACATCGTCCTCGACCCGGATGCGGCGGACGGCACCTGGCGGCACTGGTGGTGCGGGGCACTGGGTTTTCGTGCTCCCCGGCGGGTGTTGCCCGCGGCATCCCCATCCGCTCCCGGTGACACGGCGATGCGGCGGATGCTCACGGCGCTTCCGACCTCACGCCCGTGGCCGTCGCCCGTCTCATGGTTGCCCGGCCTCGCGTTCGAGATCCCGGATCGCGTCGGTCTGCGCGACCTCGCTCCGGACGCGGACGCGGCGGCCTGATTCGTCTCAGTCCGAGGTGAGGTCGGGAAGGGCCTGTCGCAGCTCGTCGAGCCACACCTGCGCGTTGCCGTCCGAGGGGGCACGCCAGTCGCCCCGCGGCGAGAGCGACCCCGCGGCGGAGACCTTCGGACCGTTCGGCAACGCCGAGCGCTTGAACTGGGCGAACCCGAAGTAGCGCTTCAGGAACACCTCGAGCCACCGCACGATCGTCGGCAGGTCGTAGGCGACCCGGGCGTCGTCGGGGAATCCCGGCGGCCAGCCCGAGGCATCCGCGTCCGCCCAGGCCGCGTGAGCGAGGAAGGCGATCTTGGAGGGGCGGAATCCGTACCGCAGCATGTGGAACAGCGTGAAGTCGTGCAGGGCGTACGGGCCGACGAGCGACTCGGTCGACTGTGTGACACCGGAAGCGTCTGCGGGCACGAGCTCGGGGCTGATCTCGGTGTCGAGCACCGACTGCAGCACGGCGGCTTCTGCCGCATCCACACCCTCGCCCGCGGCTATGACCCACCGGATGATGTGCTGGATGAGCGTCTTGGGCACGCCGGTGTTAACGGCGTAGTGGCTCATCTGGTCTCCGACGCCGTACGTCGCCCATCCGAGCGCCAGCTCGGAGAGATCGGACGTGCCGATGACGATGCCGCCGTTCTGGTTGGCGAGTCGGAAGAGGTAGTCGGTGCGCAGGCCCGCCTGGACGTTCTCGAACGTCACGTCGTAGACCGGTTCGCCGCCGCTGAAGGGGTGCCCGATCTTCTCGAGCATTTCGTTGGCTGCGTCGCGGATGTCGATGGTCTCGATCGATGCGCCGACGGCCTCCGCGAGGGCGATCGCGTTCGATTTCGTGTGGTCGCTCGTCGCGAAACCCGGCATTGTGTACGCGAGGATGTCGGAGCGCGGCCGTCCCATCCGATCCATCGCGCGCGCGACGACGAGCAACGCGTGGGTCGAGTCGATCCCGCCGCTGACACCGATGACGGGCTTCGGCCCGCCGATCGCACTCAGACGCTGCACGAGACCCGTGACCTGGATGTTGAACGCCTCGTAGCAGTCCTGGGCGAGGCGCGCCGGGTCGTCGGGCACGAACGGGAAGCGGTCGAGGGGGCGCCGAAGCCCCGTCTCGCGTGCGGGAACGCCGAGCGTAAAGGGCACGGTCACGAACGAGCCGGTGCGTGCGGCGTGGGTTCGGCGGTTGTCGTCGAACGTGCCCTGGCGGGCGCGATCCTGGCGGATTCGGTCGAGGTCGACATCCGCGACCGATCGGCGCGGACCATCGGGAAAGCGCTCCGTCTCGGCGAGGAGGCCGCCGAGCTCGTAGATCATCGTCTGGCCGTCCCAGGACAGGTCGTTGGTCGACTCGCCCTGGCCCGCGGCGGCGTAGACGTAGGCCGACAGGCAGCGGAACGACTGGGCACGGCAGAGGATCGCGCGCTCGTCGGCGCGGCCGATCGTGATGGGGCTGCCCGACAGGTTCAGAAGCACCGTCGCACCCGCGAGGGCGGCCTCGGACGAGGGCGGAATCGGAACCCACACGTCCTCACACACCTCGGCGTGCAGCACGAGGCCGGGCACGTCCTCCGCCGCGAACAGCAGGTGCGGGCCGAAGGGTGCCTCCACTCCGCCGACCGAGATCCAGCGTGCCTCATCCCCACCGAGTTCGTCGCCCGCGGCGTACCACCGGCGCTCGTAGAACTCGCGATAGGTGGGCAGATAGGACTTGGGTACGACGCCGAGCAGTTCCCCGTCGTGGATCACCATGGCGCAGTTGTACACACGGTTGCGATGCCGCAGCGGCGCGCCGACGACGAGCACGCTCATCAGATCGCGGGATGCGTCGACCAGGTGCGAGATCGCGGCCTCGGTCGCATCCAGCAGGGCGTCTTGCAGAACCAGATCGTCGATCGCGTAGCCGGTCAGGCAGAGTTCGGGAAAGACGGCGACCGCGACGGCATCGTCGTGGCACTCGCGGGCCGTCTTGAGGATGGCCTCGGCGTTCGTGGCGGGATCAGCAATGCGCACCGGGATCGTGCAGGCCGCCACGCGCGCAAAGCCGTGGCGGTAGGCGTTGCGGAACGGAAGGCCGTCGGTCATCACCCCAGTCTGGCACCAAGTGGACGCGGGGTGCCGGTTGCTCAGGGCCGGGTTCAGGAGTGCGGGTGGTGGGCGAACCAACCGCCGGTGACGTGAACCGACGGCGAGAAGGACTCGCCACCCCCGGCGTCCGGCCCACCCTCGCCCTCCGCCTCGGCCCCCAGCATCCGCCGTGTGAGATGCGATCGCCCACTCATCAGGTCGGCGAGCGCGGCCTCGAGGTGCTCATCGCCGACCTCTTCGCTCCGGCTTGCAGCGATCAGAACGCTCCGGCGCATGAGCTCCTTCGCGAACGAACCCGTGACGCCCTCGGTCTGCGCGGCCGCCGCCGTCAACGCTGCTTCGCTGTAGGGCAGGCCGTGCGCGTAGCGGCGGAAGAGGCGATCCCGTTCGGGGAGCGCCGGCAGCGGAATCTCGACCGCCAGGTCGACGCGGCCGGGACGCTCGGCGAGCGCACGCTCGAGCACCTCGATGCGGTTGGTCGTCATGAGAAATGCCACGTCCGCGTCGCCGTCGAGCCCATCCAGGGCCTCGAGGACTTCGAACAGCAGCGGCTGTGGCGAGGAATGCCGTTCCATCGCGACGAGGTCGATGTCTTCGAGGACGACGATCGACGGGGTGAACGCCCGCGCGATCTCGGCCGCGGCACCGATGAAGCGGATGCTCGAACCGGTCAGCAGCACGATCGTGGTGTCGACCGATCGGGTCAGCAGGTGACGGATCGTGAGGGTCTTACCGGTGCCCGGCGGGCCGTACATGAGCACCCCGCGCTTGAGGTGCTGACCCGCGGCGAGCAGCAGGTCGCGGTGCTCGCCGATGCCGATGACGTGCTGCACGATCTCGTCGAGCACCCCCTCGGCGAGGATGACGTCGTCGCTATCGACCCGGGGCCGGGAGAGGAAGGTCGCTCCCGCATCGCCGCGCCCGAACTCCGTCGGCGTGAACGAGAGCACCTGGCCGCGCAGAACACTGTGCTCGATCATGAGGCCGCGGAGCCGGGCGAGGAACGACGAGACCGCGTCGGGGTCGGCACCCATGACCTCGAGGGTCGCGGCAGGGCGTCCGTACTGCGGTGACGCCGCCCGTTGCGCGAGGGCGATCGGTTGCCCCGCGTGCGAGATGAGTCGCACCCCCATGGCGACGACGCGGCGGCTCGATGATGGTCCTGTCGCGCGCTCGGCGAAGTCCACCGGCCCGACGTCGAATCGCACGTGCGGATTGTTGACCAGCTCGGCCAGGCCGTTGTGTAGACGCTGTTCGCCGCCGCTCACCCCGATCAGCCTGCCCCCCGTCTCGGCCGAGATCAGATCGAGTGCGATATCCGCATCGACGAGTCGATGATCGGCGATCACTTCGAGCACAACGGGGACCTGCGCGGCATCCGAACCCAGATGCTCGCTGATCAGATCGCCGAGCGGCGTCCGGGCCCCGCGCGCCTCGTCCTGTTGCGCGGCATTCACGTGTTCGAGGTATCGCGCTACCTGACGCATCAGGGCGCGGTCGTCTTCGTTCAGCATGCATCCTCCCGAGGGGAGCCTATGCCGGAGCGCCCACATAGGCTTATGCGAATGAGCACGGCACCGCCCGAAGAGCCCCCGCGCACGCAGGAGATCAAACTCACCGACCGCCATCGCTGGCGCCTATTGGGTCTGTGTCGGTGTCGCCGCCCTTACGATCCTCGATCTGAGCAAGGTCAATGTGGCCCTGCCCTCGATCGAAAAGGCGTTCGGTACCGGATCGACCGAGCTGCAGCTCGTCGTCTCGGGCTACGTGCTGGCATTCGGCCTGGCTCTCGTCCCCATGGGGCGCCTCGGCGATCAGCGCTCCCGTCGCGTCCTGTTCATCGTCGGCCTGTCGCTCTTCACGGTGACGAGCCTCGCCTGCGCCCTGGCGCAGGACGTCACCTTCCTGCTCGTCGCGCGCCTGATCCAGGGTGTTGCCGCGGGCATCCAGATGCCGCAGGTGCTGGGACTGATCCAGCAGCTGTTCCGGGGCGCTGAGCGCGGCAAGGCCTTCGGTCTGTTCGGGGCGAGCATCGGCATCGCGACGGCGTTCGGGCCCACGCTCGGCGGGCTTGCGATTGCGATCGGCGGGCCGACCGACGGATGGCGCGGCATCTTCTGGATGAACGTTCCGCTCGCACTCATCGCGATCGCGGCGGCGATCTGGCTGTTGCCCGCCACGCGGACGAAGTCCCGGCGCAAGCTCTCCCTCGACCCGATCGGCATCCTGCTGTTCGGCCTCGCGATCGTGTCGCTGCTGTGGCCGTTCCTGTTCACGACGGGTTCGCCGAGCGATGACCCGAACCGGTGGTGGTTGCTCGTGCCATCCGTTCTCTTCATCGGGGCGTTCATCGTCTGGGAGCGCACGTACGAGGCTCGGGGCCACCAGCCGCTCGTTCCCCTCGGGCTGTTCGGGGTGTCGTCGTACCGCAACGGAACGGTCCTGGCGACGGCCTACTTCGCCGCCCTTCCGGCGCTGTTCCTGCTCACGACGTTGTTTCTGCAGACCGGCATCGGGCTCGAGCCGGTTTTCGCGGGCATGGTCACGATCGGGTTCGCGCTCGCGAGCGCGTTGACGTCGTGGTTCGGTGGTCTCTGGGTCAACCGCATCGGCCGCCCCCTCGTGGTGTGGGGTCTTGCGATCATGCTGGTGAGCACAGCGGGTCTCGTGTTCACGGCGCTCTACGTTCCCTCGGGCGCGATCATCTGGGTCATGGCGGGCATCATGATCGTGGCCGGTGCGGGCGGCGGACTCGTCGTCTCGCCCAATCAGACACTCGCCCTCGCCAACATCCCGCCCAAGCGCGGGGGACTAGCCGGGTCCGTCGGGCAGCTCGGTCAGCGCATCGGAACATCGATCGGCACCGCGATCGCTCTGGCCTTCTTCTACTCGACGGTCTACAGCGAGACCGACTCCGCACCGACCATCGTCGTCTACCATGACGCCTACGCGATCGGAATGGTCACGGTCGGTGTCGGCCTCGCGCTCGCCTTCATGATCTCGCTCGTGGACCTGACGGCGCGCGCCAAGAAGACGAAGTAGCCCCTGCGACGGAGGTCTATGGCCGGCCGGTGACGACGGATGCTCGACTGTCCGAGCCCGCGAGTAGGGTCGCAGACGGAGAGGGTCCCGTGCGTTATATCGAGAACGAAGGCCGGCTGGTCACGAGCGCGAGCGACCTCAAAGCCGCGTCGGAATGCGAGTTCGCCTGGGTGCGGGCGATCGATGCTCGCTTGGGTCGTATCGCCCAGGTCGTCGAGCCCGAAGACCTGACGCTGGAGCGTGCGGCGCGGCTGGGTGACCGCCACGAGCAGCGCGTGCTGGAGCAGTATCTGGCGGACGATCCAGATGGCGTGGCCACCATCGAGCAAGTGTGGTCGGGCGATGCTCCGGCGCTGGCCGAAGCAGTCCGACTCACGAATGCGGCTCTCGCCGACCCATCCGTACGGATCATCTATCAGGCGGCATTCGCGACCCCCGACTTCGTGGGTTTCGCCGACTTCCTGGTTCGCGACGAGAGCGGACGCTGGCTCGTTCAAGACACCAAGCTCGCCCGGAGGGCGCGTGTCACCGCGCTCATGCAGCTCGCGGCATACGTCCAGCGTCTCGACGATCTGGGTGTCGAGCGCTCGGATCGCGTCGAGCTCTTGCTCGGCGACGGCACGACGAGTTCGCACCTCGTCGACGACATCCTGCCCGTCTACCACCTGCGCTACGCGCGGCTCATCGAATTGATCCAGAGTCGTCACATCGAGCTCGGCGCGGCGGCAGAGCCGACGCCGTGGGGCGATGACCGGTACTTCGCGTGCGGTCGGTGCGCTACCTGCCAGGTCGAGGTCGACGCATCCCGCGATCTGCTGCTCGTCGCGGGCATGCGGCCGCTGCAACGCGCGAAGCTTCGGGAGGCGGGTATTCGCACGCTGGACGAGCTCTCGGTCGCGCAGACACCGCCCCCGAACATGAACGCCGACGTCTTCGGCCTTCTACGAACGCAGGCGCAGCTGCAGCGTGCCTCCGAGATCGCCGTGGCCGACGCGCCCGATGGCGCCGTGCCCGCGCCGGTGTATCGCGTTGTCGATCGAGCGGGACTCACGGCGCTGCCCCCGGCCGACCCGGGTGACCTGTTCTTCGACTTCGAGGGCGACCCGCTCTACACCGAGGGGACGGGCACGTGGACGGGCGCGGGCACGTGGACGGGCGCGGGCACCGAATGGGGCATCGACTACCTGTTCGGCTGGGTCGACGAGAGCGAAACGTTCTCGCGCCTGTGGGCGCACTCATTCGCGCAAGAACGCGTCGCCCTCCAGCGCTTCCTCGACTTCGTCGATGTGCATCGCGCGGCCCATCCGGGCATGCACATCTACCACTACGCCCCCTACGAGCCCACCCATCTGCTGGCGATGGCGGCTCGATACGGCACGGGCGAGGCGCAGGTCGATCGGCTGCTTCGCGATGGCGTCTTCGTCGACCTGTACCCGATCGTCCGTCGTGCCCTACGGGTGGGGTCGCGGTCGTACTCGATCAAGAAGCTCGAGCCGCTCTACATGGGCGCCGAGACACGCCAGAGCGACGTCCAGCGCGGCGACGAGTCGATCGTCCGCTATGTCGAGGCACGGATGCTTCAGGATGTCGGCGACGACGAGGGTGCGCGAGCGATCCTGGACGACATCGCCGACTACAACCGCTACGACTGCGTTTCGACCCGTCGCCTGCGCAACTGGCTCCGTGATCGTGCGGACGAGCTCGGGATCGTCGCAACCGCCGATCCCGAACCTGACGCCGCAGGCTACGAACCCTCGCCGCGCGCCGTTGCACTCACCGCGCTCGCCGAAGCGGCAGATGCGACGTCCGACGGCGACGAAGATTCCCGAGCACTCCGTCTCGGGTCGGCCGCGATCGACTACTACCCGCGCGAGGCGAAGAGCTTCTGGGCGACGCACTTCCTGCGCCTCCGCGAGCCCGTGTCGGTGTGGGAGCAGAGTCGCGATGTCGCGGTCTTGGATGTGGCGCGCTGCGAGGTCGTCGAAGACTGGCACCGGGCCGAGGGGCACCGGGTGGATCGACGCATGCTGCGTCTGCGTGGTGAACTCGCTCCCGGCACGCGCCTGTCGCCAGGAAGCGAGCCGTTCCTGCTCTACGAGCTGCCGGCGCCCTTCGCCTTCGAGGCCTCGCCGAGGTGGCTGCACGCCGATCACCGCGGCCGCGTGCTGGAAGAGCTGGAGGACGGCGCGATCATCGAGGAGCGCGCCCGAGTTGGATTCACCTGGGCGGCCCTGCCCATCGCGATTACCCCGGGCGCGCCGCCGCGTGCGCTGTCCCAGCAGGTCGCGATCGACGAGTGGGCCGACCGCGTGATCGCCGCGAGCCCGGCCTTCCCCGCCGATCCGGCGACCGACCTCTTGCGCCGCCGTCCACCGCGCCTGCACGCGGGGAGTCCCGTGCCCGCGGACGCGACCGATCCCGTCCCCGCGATCGTCGCGACGCTGCGCGACCTCGACCATAGCTACCTCGCAATACAGGGGCCGCCGGGCACCGGAAAGACGTACGTCGGCTCGCACGTGATCGAGCGTCTGGTGCGCGAACACGCGTGGAAGGTCGGCGTCGTCGCGCAGGCGCACGCCGTCGTCGAGCACATGCTCGATCGAGTCATCGATGCGGGTGTGCCCGCCGCGCGGGTCGGAAAAGCGCCGAAGGACGATTCCGTGCCGGTGCGGTTCACCCCGCTACCCAAGAACGGCGTTGCGGGGTTCGCGGCCGAGCACGCTCAGGCGGGGTTCGTCGTGGGCGGCACGGCGTGGGACTTCAGCCACGATGGCCGGTTTCCCCGCGGTTCGCTCGACCTGCTCGTGCTCGACGAGGCCGGGCAGTTCTCGCTCGCCTCGACCATCGCGGTCTCGGTCGCGGCCCAGCGTCTGCTGCTGCTCGGCGACCCGCAGCAGCTGCCGCAGGTCAGCCAGGGAACCCATCCCGAGCCCGTCGACACGTCGGCGCTCGGGTGGATCATGGATGGCTCCGCGGTGATATCGGATGCGTTCGGGTACTTCCTGCCCGAGAGTCGCCGGATGCATCCGCTCGTCGCTCTGCCCGTGTCGAACCTGTCCTACGCCGGACGACTGGCTTCACATCCCTCCGCAGCGCTCCGCTCCATCGATGGTGTCGAACCGGGCCTGCACCGTGTTCCCGTCGAGCATCACGGCAACGCCACGGCGTCGGTCGAAGAGGCGGCCGCCGTGGTGGCGCTGGTGCGCGACCTGATCGGGTCGACCTGGACCGATCTCGCGCGCGATGGAGGCGAGGGGCGGCTCTCGCCGCCGCGGCCACTCACGGCGGACGACATCATCATCGTCACGCCATACAACGCACAGGCGGCGACCGTGCTGGCCGCCCTCGCGGCGGCGCAGCTGCCGCCCGTCCGCGTCGGAACGGTCGACAAGTTCCAGGGGCAAGAGGCCGCGGTGTCCATCGTTTCGCTCGCCGCGTCGTCCGGGCGGGACGCGCCTCGGGGCCTCGAGTTCTTGCTGCTCGCCAACCGCCTGAATGTCGCGATCTCGCGCGCCGAGGTCGCGGCTTACCTCGTCTACTCGCCCGGCTTGCTCGACGACCTGCCGCACACCCCCGAGGGTGTGGCGCGGCTCAGCGGGTTCGCTCGGCTGGTGGAAGATCCGGGCGCGTCGTCAGCCCGACCACGGCGGCCGTGACCAGATCGTCGACGGGCAGGCTCGCATCGACGGCGAATCCCTCCTCGTCCGTGCCGAGGGGGTCGAGCGCCGCGAGCTGAGAGGCGAGCAGGGTGGCGGGCATGAAATGGCCCTCGCGTGCGCCGGCGCGGATGGCGAGAACGTCAGCGGGAGCAGCGAGGTGCACGAACACCGCGCCCGGCGCGGTCGGGCGGATGGCGTCGCGGTAGCGCCGGGCAAGAGCCGAACAGGCGATGACGGCGCCACCGGTCTGTTCGGCGAGGGCAATGCCGACGCGCCCGAGCCACGGCATCCGCTCGGCGTCGGACAACGGAATGCCGGCCGCCATCGACGCGACCGCGGCCGGGTCGTGCAGGTCGTCAGCGTCGAGGAACGGGATGCCCAGGCGTTCGGCCAGGGCCGAACCTACGGTCGACTTGCCGACGGCCGAGACCCCCATGACCACGATCCGTGGGGGTGCGGACTGCTCGGGCGACGGCTCTGTCGGGGCGCTCATCCCTCCACGCTATCTCGGGCCCGTGCTCGGTGCCCCGCCACGCCAACACCGCCCCGTGCTCGGTGCCCCGCCACGCCGAGACGCGATCCTCCGAGGTGCCTCATCTAGAAGTGAGCGCGAAGGGTGATGCGGTGCCTCACGTATGGTGAGCGCGAGGCTTGCGGTTCATTTGGTTGTTTGGAGTCGACGGATCGACGTTTCTAAGGATGTCATGTCGAGGTGTCGGCTGGTGGTCATGGCTTCGGTTTTGGCTTGTGATAGCTCGATGAGTTGGAGCTGGATCTGGTTGATCCGGCGGGTCAGATCGGCGGGGTTGATCCCGGTGATCCGGGCCTGAACGACGTCGGCTTGCTCGGCGGTGAGGACCCCAGAATCGCGCACTCGCTGCCAGGGTGTCTTCGGTGCGTCGTAGAGGCGTGTGCGGCGCCCGCTGGCCGCGGTGGCGTATGCGGTGGGCTTCTTCGTCGGGGTGAAGAAATTCAACCGTAGTGAGACGAGCCGCCAGAGCTCGTTCAGCAGCGCGAGCTCGTCCGGGGTGTCGTAGCGCCAATGGAACGCGTGTTTGCGGACGACGTGGTTGTTCTTCGACTCGACGGTCGCTTGGTCGTTTTTCTTGTAAGGGCGGGACCGGGTCTGGGCGATGTCACGGGCTTGGAGCCAGTCCGCGACATCATGGTTGATGAACTCCGATCCGTTGTCCGAGTCGAACACGCGCAGCTCGAATGGGAACATGTTCTGCAGATCGCCGACAGCGCCGACGATCCACTTGGCCGCGTTGTTGCGGATCGAGGCGTTCTCGGTCCACCCGGTGGCGATGTCGGTCATCGTCAACGTGCGTGCGAACTCGCCGACGAACGTGGGTCCGCAATGCGCGACGGTGTCCGCCTCGATCACCCCGGGTGCCGTGACCGGGGCATCCCCGACCTTCGACAACCCGATCGAGTTGCGCAGCAGCGGTGACGGGATCGTCGTAGAGATCCCCCGCAACTGCATCGCCCGACGTGCCGGGCTCAGATACCGGTCGATCGTTGCCGGACTCATTGTCTGAAGCTCGACGATCGTCTGCGGTGTCACGAATGGCTTGTCGAGGTCGCCGGCAGCGTGCAGCAGCGGCATCCACAGCTCCAGCATCACCACGAGGTACTTCCCGCACGGCATGCCCATCAGCGCCCACACATGCTCCAGCAGCCGCCTCGAATCATCGCTATACGTCTTGGCCCGCAACTGGCGTCTATCGACCTGCTTCGCCGGATCCGGCAGCACCGGCCCCGTCAGCATCCGCCGCGCCGTTGATCGGCCCATCCCCGTCGTGCTCATCACCTCGTCAAGGATCCGGGCCTTGTCGTGCTTCGATGCTTTCCGGTACGCGTCACGGAGTTTGTTCGTCACCTGTCGCCTCGCGGCCATCTCAATCTTGCCTTCCACACAGGCAAGCTTCGCGCTCAAAGTATGTGAGGCACCAACACACCCCACGCGCTCAAAGAAACTGAGGCACGTCGTCCTCCAGCGCCGAAGTCCCCGCATCCGCCACACTGATCGCATGAAAACCCGAATCCTGGCCCTTGCTGCCGCTGCTGTGTTCGCCTCCTTCGCCCTCGCGGGCTGCTCATCCTCGGGCGATGACAGTGAAGTCATCGCTCCCGTCATCATGTCCGCCGAAGAACTGCAGGGCGAGAGCGTCGAACTGCTCGTCGGTCAGGCGCTCGATATCACCACGGGCGACCTCGCCGAAGACAGCTACTCGGCCGAGATCGCCGACTCGTCGATCGTGAGCTTCTCGAAGGGTGGTGACCGCGACGGCGCGACGTTCAACCCGGGCCTGATGGCCGAAGCCGTGGGCGAGACCGAGGTCACGCTGACGAACGACCAGGGCGGAATTCAGCCCGTCGAGTTCACCGTGACGGTCGTCGAAAAGGAGTAGGACTAAACGGTCCCGTACAGTCGATCGCCCGCGTCGCCGAGTCCCGGAACGATGTAGCCCTTTTCGTTGAGCCGCTCATCGAGCGCCCCCAGCACGAGGGTCACATCGCGTCCGGCGACTTGGCGCTCGATCGCCGCGACTCCCTCCGGGGCGCCCAGTAGACAGATCGCGGTGACGTCTTGCGCGCCGCGATTGAACAGGAACTCGATTGCGGCGCCGAGCGATCCGCCCGTCGCGAGCATGGGGTCGAGCACAAAGCATTGGCGGTCGCTCAGATCGTCGGGGAGGCGCTCGGCGTAGGTCGAGGGCTCGAGCGTCTCTTCGTTGCGGACCATACCCAGAAACCCGACCTCGGCGGTCGGCAGCAGTGTGACCATGCCCTCGAGCATCCCGAGTCCCGCGCGCAGGATCGGCACGACGAGCGGACGCGGGTCGCCGATCCGCACGCCCATGGTCGTGGTGACCGGCGTCTGGATCTCGACCTCTTCGACCCGGACGGCGCGCGTCGCCTCGTAGGCGAGCAGCGTCACCAGCTCGGAGGTGAGTTGGCGGAACACGGGCGAGGGGGTGCGCTTGTCGCGCAGCACCGTCAGCTTGTGGGTGATGAGGGGATGATCGGCGACATGCACACGCATAAGCACAGGCTACCGAGTCGTATGCTCGGGGCGTGACCGTCATATCCCCGGGCGACTCCGTCGCCATGGCCCGTGCACTCGCACTCGCAGCCGAAGCGGGTGCGGCGGGAGATGTCCCCGTGGGGGCGGTGGTGACGGATGCCTCGGGTGCGATCATGGCCGAGGCGCGGAACGAGCGCGAGCTTACGGGCGACCCGACCGCACACGCCGAGGTGCTGGCCCTTCGCCGCGCTGCCGAGGTGGCAGGTTCATGGAACCTCGAGGGGCACTCGCTCGTCGTGACGCTCGAGCCGTGCCTGATGTGCGCGGGGGCGCTTTTGCAGGCCCGGATCTCGCGCGTCGTGTTCGGGTCGTGGGACGACAAGGCGGGTGCCGCGGGTTCGGTGTACGACGTTGTCCGCGATAGGCGGTTGCCCTACCGGGCCGAGGTCGTCGGGGGAGTAGCGGCCGAGGAATCCGCCGCGCTGCTCGGAGCGTTTTTCGAAACGCGCAGGATGTCCGGCTCGAGGTAGACGACGCGGGCGGCGGGAACCGCGGCCCTCACTCGTGCTTCGAGCGCATCGATCGTCACGGCGACCTCGCCGAGCGTCTGATCGGCAGGGAAGCCGAGTTTCGCGGCGACCATCAACTCGTCGGGACCGAGGTAGAGCGTCTTCACGTGGATCACCGAGACAGGCGCATCCCCGGACTCCAGAGCCCGCACGATCGCGGTGTGGTCGCCTTCGCTAGCCCCTTCGCCGACCAGCAGGCTCTTGGTTTCGACGCCGAGGGTGATCGCCACGACGATCAGCAGCGTGCCGATCATCAGGGTGCCGAGTGCGTCGAACAGCGGGTCTCCCGTGATGGCAGTCAAGCCCACACCCAGCAGCGCGAACACCAGGCCGATCAGCGCTGCGACATCCTCGAGCAACACGACGGGCAATTCGGGTGCCTTCGCGTGTCGGATGAAGCCGATCCATGACTCGCCCTTGGCGCGCACCAGGTTGCTTTCGCGGACGGCGGTGCGGAGCGAGAACGACTCGAGCCCGATCGCGATGACGAGCACGACGAGCGGTATCCAGAGGTTCGTCACCTCATGCGGATCGATGAGCTTCTCCACGCCCTCGTAGATCGAGAACAGGCCGCCGACGGAGAACAGGATGATCGACACGACAAATGCGTAGACGTATCGTTCGCGCCCGTAGCCGAACGGATGCTCCTGGTCGGCCTTTTTGCGCGCCTTCCGGCCACCGAGCAGCAGCAGGATCTGATTGCCCGAGTCGGCGAGGGAGTGGATGCCCTCGGCAAGCATGGACGCCGACCCGGAGAAGAACCACGCGACGAACTTCGCCAGGGCGATGCCGAGGTTTGCGAGGAGAGCGGCGATGATCGCCTTTCCTCCGCCGGATGCACTCACGAGGAGGCTCCCCTTTCAGTCCGCGGATCTCAGGATGATCGCCTCGGTGGGCGGTGCGGGGTCGGAGGGTTGGTCGACGTAGCCGATCACGCGCAGCAGGGCGCGACGCACCTCGGCGGGGCGCTCGAGGTGGGGAGTGTGCCCCACGCCCTCGAGGGCGATCTCGGTGACGCTGCCACCGCGGTCGGCGTAGCGCGCGAGGACGTCGCGCGTCTGCGAGACCATCGGCTGGGCCGGCGCGATCTCGGCGCCCGGCCAGTCCGGGATGATTCCGGCCTCGCCCAGGTAGCCCGCGTCGAAGAACGAGGTGTCGGAGACGATCGCGTCGTCCTCGCCATGGATCCAGAGAATCGGCGGCTTGGGGTCGAGATCGACGATGTTCGAAACATCGAAGTAGCGGGGAGCCAGGGCGTTCATGACACCGATCGCACCGGGCGCGAAGCCGGGCCAGTTCTCGGACGCGACGGTTTCGCCGGGGTAGTTGCCCGTTGCTGTCGACGTCGAGAGCATCGACTCGACCCAGGTGTCCTCGTGCTCGGATGTGTAGCCCGGAGCGACGTACGCGGCGCGGAAAACGCTCCGGGGTGAGGTGGGCGCATCGGTCGATGTGTCGCCCGCGATCAGTCGCTCCACGAAATCGGGGTTCGAAACCCCCGCTCCCGCTCCGGCGTCATCGTCTGTCAAGCGGGTGCCGTCGCGCCGCGTTCCCCCGAACCCGAAGGGTGACACGGGGGATTCGAGCATCAGGCTCAGCACCGGATGATCGAGCGCGTACTGCAGGGCAACCGCGGCGCCCAGGGCCCATCCCACGAGGTGGGACGGTGTCGCCTCGAGCAGCTCGAGGGTGGCGTGCAGGTCGTCGCTGAAGTCGCGCACCCCGCGTGTGGCGTCGACGGGGGCGTTCTCGGTCGCACCGAATCCGCGCAGGTCGACCGCGATGATCCGCAGATCCGGCGGCAGGTCCTGCATCAGTTCCTGCCAGATCAGGCTCGACGACACCTGCCCGTGCACGAACACCAGGGTGCGCTCGGGAACGGTGTTCGCGTCGTCACCCACGCGCTCGAGAACGTTCACCGTAAGTCTCGGGGTCTCGATCTGACGTGCGGCGATTCCGTCCAGGATCGTCATGATGTCCCTCTTCTCGGAGCCCTTGCGCAGAGCCCTGACGAAGGGCCCCGCTACCTCGCTGATCCTAGTCCGGCCCTCATAGGATGACCTGATGGTCGACCACGAAGAATCCGCCCGCCCGCTTCCCTCCGTCGCCATTCTCGGGGCCGGCTCGATGGGCGGTGCCATCCTCTCCGGACTGCTCGCCTCCGGCACGTCGATCGAGGGCGGCGTCACCGTGACGAACCGGTCGCGTGAGAAGGCCGCGGTTCTCGCAGAGCTGGAGGGTGTGATATCGATCGCCCTCGCGGACGACCCCGACGGAAACCTGCGTGCTGTCCGTGGCGCCGAGATCGTTCTGGTCGGGGTGAAGCCCGCTATGGTGCCCGCGCTGCTCGCCGAGATCGCTCCGGCTTTGGGCCCCGATGCGGTCGTCGTGAGCTTGGCCGCCGGGGTCACGCTCGCGACTTTCGCCGAGGTGCTCGGCGTCGAGGTCGCGGTGATCCGCTCGATGCCGAACACACCCGCCGTCGTCCGCGCGGCCGTCACGGGAATCGCGACAGGGCCGTCCGTCACGCCCGAGCAGGTCGGCGCGGTGCGGCGCCTGTTCGAAACGGTGGGCGTCGTCGTCGAGGTGCCCGAGGGTCAGATCGACGCCCTCGGGACAATCTCGGGGTCGGGTCCCGCGTATGTGTTCCTGCTCGTCGAAGAATTCACGCGCGCGGCGATCGCGCGGGGTTTCGGGGACGGTGAGGCGCGTATGCTGGCCGAGCAGACGTTCGTGGGCGCCGGCGCGCTCCTGGCGGCGACCGGTGAGAACCCTGCCGAGCTGCGACGTCGGGTGACGAGTCCTGGCGGAACGACGGAGCGCGCGATCGCGGTGTTGCAGGATGCCGAGCTCGGTGCTGTTTTCACGCGCGCCACCGACGCGGCTCTGGCACGTTCTCGCGAACTGGCCGAGGGCGCCTGACCGGCGCGTTCCCTCGAGCGCCGGTCAGAGAGCGGCCGCGCTCTTGGCGGCGCTGATCTTGCCGGTGTGCTCGGCTATCGCTGTGGCGACCGAGTCGAGTGAGTGGGTGAACTGATCCAGCTCTCCTTTGCTGAGATGGGCAGTCGCCCCGCGCACCATCTCGGCGAAATCCGCGTGAATCCGTTCCATTGTGGCGTGCGCCAGCGGGGTCAGCTCGACGAATACGCTCCGACGATCGCCCGGGTGCTCGGTGCGGGCCAACATGTCGATGTCCACGAGTCGCCGGGTGATGAAGGTGATCGCCCCGGTTGTGACATGCATGTGCGAGGCGAGCTGCTTCGGAGTGACGCGGATGTGCTCGGCGACGTAGAACAGCGCACGCAGTTCGCTCGCCGAGAGCCCCTCCTCTTCGGCGATGCGCTCGCGATTGCGGTCGAGGGCGCGTGAGAAGCGAACAGCAGCCGTCGGGAACGCGTCGAGGCGGTGTGAACGCCCGATCTGCTCCGTCATGTGGTCTCCTCCTGAATCGTTCAGTGTATCCGCGTCTTCGATCAGGAGCTGTAATAGCGACTAACTAAGTTAGTAACTTGTATAGTTGCTGTGGTAACGGGGTTCCGCTCGGAACTCCCCCGACGAAGGAGTCCCACGTGATACCCGACCTCCTCACCGCCGCGCAGTTCTCGACGGTTTACAACGCACTTTCGTTGGTGATCGCCGCGCAGTTGTTCACGGCGATATTCCTGCTGATCTCCCTCCCGAGAGTCCTGCCGAGATATCGAACCGCCCTGACCATCGCGCTCGTGGTGTGTGGCATCGCGGCGTACCACTATTTCCGTATCTTCGATTCGTTCAATGCCGCCTTCACGACGGAAGCCGCCGGCGGGCTCGGCGATTACACCACCACGGCCGGTGCTGCCTTCAACGAGGGCTACCGGTACGTGGACTGGCTGCTGACCGTCCCGCTCCTGCTGGTGGAACTGATCGCCGTGCTGGCTCTCGCGCGTCAGTTGCAGAACCGTCTGCTGCTGCAGCTGGTTCCCGCATCCATCCTGATGATTGTGCTCGGGTACCCCGGCGAGATCAGCGACGACCTGGGTGTGCGGACGGTTTTCGGAATCCTGTCCACCCTGCCGTTCCTCTACATCCTGTACATCCTGTTCGTGCAGCTATCCCGTTCGCTCGCCAACCAGCCCGAGGCTGTTCGTGGCAAGATCAGCCGCCTGCGGTACCTGCTGGTGCTGAGCTGGGGCGTCTACCCGATCGCGTACCTGCTGCCGTCGCTCGACCTCGGGGCGGATGGCTGGGTCTGGAAGCAGGTCGGCTATTCGATCGCAGACATCGTCGCGAAGGCCGTCTACGCGATCATCATCTACCAGATCGCGCGCACGAAGTCGCTGCTCGAAGATCCGGCGTTCGCCGCGGTGGAGCGCCCGCACTCCGACGAGGGTCCGCAGAGGGACACGGCCCTGGCTGCCTGACAGCGATGGGGTGCCGTGGACGCGTCTGCGGTGCCCCATCGGCCTCAGCGGTCGAGTGACGCGAAACGCTCGATGTCGCTGTTGGTGCCCGAGACGATGATCAGGTCGTGGTTCGTCACGACCGTGTCGGCCTCGGCGTAGCGGAACGGCTTGCCGGGGCTCTTGACGCCCACGACGGTCACGTTGTACTTCGTCCGCACACCCGACTGGCTGAGCCCGACCCCGCGGATGAACCGAGGCGGGTACATCTTGGCGAGCACGAAATCGTCGTCGAAGCGGATGAAGTCGAGCATCCGTCCGCTCACCAGGTGGGCGACACGCTCGCCCGCCTCACGCTCGGGGTAGATGACGTGGTTGGCGCCGACGCGGGCCAGGATCTTGCCGTGCGACTGCGAGACCGCCTTCGCCCAGATCTGGGGCACCTTGAGGTCGACGAGGTTCGCGGTGATGAGGACGGATGCCTCGATGCTCGAGCCGACCGCCACGACCGCGACCTGGAAGTCGGCCGCGCCGATCTGCGTGAGCGCATCGATGTTGCGGGCATCGGCCTGGACAGTGTGCGTGACCCTCTCGGACCATTTCTGCACCAGATCGAGGCTCTCGTCGATCGCAAGCACCTCGCGGTCGAGTCGGTCGAGCTCGCCCGCGCAGGCGGCTCCGAATCGGCCGAGGCCGATGACCAGGACGGGCGCGTCGCCGCGGATCTGCTCAACCAACGATGGGCCTTTCCACGGGCAACGAATAGAGCTGCGAACGGGATGTCGCGGCCACGGCCGCGGCGAGAGTCACTGTACCAATGCGGCCCATGAAGATGGTGAGGGCCATGACATAGGCCGCGGGGTCAGGAAGTTCCGACGTCAAGCCCGTCGACAGGCCGACGGTGGCGAAGCCCGAGATGACGTCGAAGAGCACTTCGGCGATCGGGGCCTTCGTCATCTGCGCGATCGTGATGGTCGAGATCGCCACGATCGTGGCGCCCCAGGCGACGACCGACAGGGCCACTCGCTGGACATCGCTGGGGATGCGACGACCGAAGGCCTCGACCGAGACGCGCCCTTTGGCCTCGGACCAGACGGCCAGGGCCAGCACCGCGAGCGTCGTGACCTTGATGCCGCCGGCCGTCGATGCGGATCCGCCGCCGACGAACATCAGCATGGATCCCACGACGAGCGACGACCCGTTGAGCTCGCCGATGTCTACGACCGAGAAACCGCCGGAGCGTGTCATCGCCGAGAGGAAGAAGGCCTGGAAGACGGTATCGCCGGCGTCCATCGATCCGAACGTCCGGGCGTTGTTGTACTCGAGACCGAGGAAGACCAGCGCGCCCGCGACGAACAGCAGCATCGTGGTGATGAGCGTCAGCTTGACGTGGAGGGACCACTTCTTGACGTGCCAGAGGTGCTTCGACAGCGCGTAGATGACCGGGAATCCGATGCTGCCGAGGAAGACGCCCATCATCAGGATCGTGAGCACGAGGTAGTCGTCGGCGAACGGCGTCAGGCCGCCGGGGTTCGGGGTGAAGCCCGTGTTCGTGAAGGCCATCGCGGCGTAGAACGGCGCCTCCCACAGCGCGTCGAGGGGAGCGACGTTCGCGAGTAGTAGCGCGGGGTAGAGCAGCGCGGCGATCACGGCCTCGATGACGAGCGTCGAGATCGCGACCGTGATGAGCAGCTGCCCGACCTCGCCGAGTCGGACCGTCTGACCCTCGTTCACGGGACCACCGTGTGCGCGCATCGGGTTGGTGTCGCTCGCCGCGATCAGCTTGGCGCGGAGCCCCAGGCGCTTGGAGATGATGAGGCCGAGAAGCGAGGCGAGCGTGAGCACGCCCATCCCGCCGATGTTGACCCCGAGGAAGATGATCGCCTTGCCGATCGGAGACCAGTACGTGGCAATGTCCACGACCGTCAGCCCGGTCACGCAGATCGTCGAAACGGCGGTGAACAGGGCATCAACAAGGGGTGCCTGTCGACCGCTCGCGGACGCCGCGGGAAGCGACAAAAGAGCGGTGAAGATCAGGATGAGCGATGCGAAGACGAGAATCGCGAAACGTGCGGGCGACGAGGTCGTGAAATCCCGCAGCAACTGCCCGATCGAGGCGAGCGCCTGTCGTCCCGACGGCCTCATGGCTGACGCGCTCAGCTGCCGGCTCGACTGCCCGCTCGACTGTCGGCTCGACCGTTTGCTCGACAATGGCCGCATCCTCGCCATGCAGCCGCCCCCTTCGCGCAGAACCTCCATCATGGTACTCGGGCCTTCGCGCGGCTAACCTATGGGGATGGCGGACATCTTCGACGTGATCGCGGACGGCACACGGCGGGAGATCCTGCAGATTCTGCTCTCTCGTTCTTCTTCGGAGGACGGTGGCACGAGCGTGTCGCAGATCGTCCACGAGCTCGGCGTGAGTCAGCCGACCGTGTCCAAGCATCTGAAGGTGCTGCGCGAAGCGGACCTCGTGACGGTTCGCGAGGAGGGCCAGCACCGCTACTACAGCCTGCAGAGCACCCCCCTCGAGACGGTCGACGACTGGCTCGTGCCTTTCTTCATCGACGAGGCGGACGGCGAGACGATCATCCGGATCGGCTCGACCGCGTTGCCCGAGCCCGCCGCACATGCGGCCGAGTTCGTGGGTCGCGCCGCTGCGTCTGCCAAGCACGCCGTGACGTCCGCGTTCCGCCGCCGCACCTGACACACGCGTGGCGCACGCAGCACGGTGCCCACCCGTCCCACGAGTCACACGGGTTTACACGCGCCTCTCGCACCCCTAGAGTGTGCTGAGCGTTCGCGTTTGGGGAGAGAGTGGGGCGGTCACATGGCCGAATTGCCGGACATGCGGTTCTTGACCGTTGCCGAGGTTGCCGAGATCATGCGCGTCTCGAAGATGACGGTCTATCGTCTCGTTCACGCGGGTGAGCTTCCCGCCGTCCGCTTCGGCCGCTCGTATCGGGTTCCCGAGCAGGCCGTGACGGAGGCCCTCAGCCGTCCGCTCGAATTCGGCCGGCCCATCGCCGACGCCGGCTGACTGGTAGGCTGTTTCGAAGGCTCTGTTCGCAGAGCCTGTTTCCCGGGCCCTCCGCACGCATCGCGGACGGCGCCCACCCCTGACATAGTGAGGTCCTTCCGTGGGTTCTGTCATCAAGAAGCGCCGCAAGCGCATGGCGAAGAAGAAGCACCGCAAGCTGCTTCGTAAGACTCGCCACCAGCGCCGCAACAAGAAGTAAGCGGCTCGGGAACTCCGGTTCCCACACGCCGAGCGCCTGTCCCCTGGACGGGCGCTTCGTGTTTGTGCTCGGCAGCAGTCATCCGTTCATCTCGAGGCGAGGGGCCCCGTTCATGAAGTCGATAACCGTTCAGCAGCTGCACGAGCGGGGCGATGTCCCGCTGATCGACGTGCGCGAGGAAGACGAGTTCGCCGGCGGGCACGTTCCCGGTGCCGTGAACCTTCCCATGTCGAAGCTCGGTGATCTGCTCGACCAGCTACCGGCAGAGCCGTTCGACGTCATCTGCCAGGCCGGCGGCCGTTCGGCACGCGTCGTCGAGGCGCTCGAGGCGCGCGGTTACGAGGCGACGAACGTCGAAGGCGGCACCGGCGAATGGATCGCGGCGGGGTACCCGACCGAGAAGTGATCGAGCAGTGGCCGAGGGTTGAGCGAGACCTGATCAAAAGCTGATCCGACGCTATCCACAGCGGTGCCGAGGCGCGGGAATCCGTGCTTAGGATGATTTCGTGCCCACAATCACCGTGATCGGCAAACCCGACTGCCACCTCTGCGATGTCGCAGAAGGGGTCGTGGAGCGCGTTCTCGCCGATCTTCCCGAGCGTGTCGCATCCCGCATCGAGGTGATCGAGACATCCATTTCGGACGATCCCGATCTGTATGCGAAGTGGTGGGAGAAGATCCCCGTGGTGCTCATCGACGGAGAGTTGCACGCGCACTGGCGAGTCGCGCCGGATCGCCTGCGCGAAGCTCTGCTGGACGCCGACGACAAAAGAGTCGCCGGCGCCCGTGCGAATGCCGAGGAAGTAGCCCTCTAGCGCTCTAAGCGCTCTAGCCCTCGAGCGCTCAGTCGGCCACCGGCCGCACCACGACAGACTCGGGTGCGACCGTCAGGCGCACGGCGTCGTCGTACGACAGACGGTCGGCTGCCGAGTGCTGGACACGGACGAGCTCACCGTCGGACGTCCGCACCAGGGTGCGACGGAAACTCCCGAGGAACGTGCTCTCCTGCACGTTGCCGTACGCGCCCGCGTCGCCAGAGACCGCGAGTCGTACGTTCTCGGGCCGCAGGAACACGTCGACAGCGCCGTTTGCGACGGATCCCTGCACGGGTAGACGCTGGCCCCACACTTCTACGAGATCGCCGGTCACGGTTCCGCGTACGGTGCTCGAGAGCCCGACGAAGGCCGCGACGTAGGGGGTGGTGGGGCGCAGGTAGAGGTCTTCGGGTGTGCCGACCTGTTCGATCCGTCCGGCGTTCATGACCGCGATCCGGTCCGAAACCGCGAGGGCCTCTTCCTGGTCGTGCGTGACGAATACGGTCGTCGTGCCGAGACGCAGCTGGATGCGACGGATCTCGTCTCGCAGCTGCACGCGAACCTTCGCGTCGAGCGCCGACAGGGGTTCGTCGAGGAGCAGCACGCGGGGCTCGGTGACGAGGGCCCGGGCTAGCGCCACGCGCTGCTGCTGACCGCCCGAGAGCTGGTGCGTGTAACGATCGCCGAGGTGCCCGAGCCCGACGAGGTCGAGGGCATCCATCGCGCGCGCCTCTGCTGCGGTGCGGGCGACGCCGCGGCGACGAAGACCGAAGGCGACGTTCTCGCGAATACGCAGGTGCGGAAACAGCGAGTACGCCTGGAACACCATGCCGATATCGCGCTTGTTGGTCGGGATGCCCGAGACATCCTGTCCGCCCAGCAGAACGGACCCGTCGTTCGCGTGCTCGAGACCCGCGAGAACACGGAGCGCCGTCGTCTTGCCGCAGCCCGATGGGCCGAGCAGCGACACGAACTCGCCCGGCGCGATGTCGAGGTCGACACCGTGCAGCACGCGGGTCGATCCGTAGTCCTTCACGACGCCGCGGAACTCGACGCGGGTACCCTCACCGGCGTCGGCGAGCAGTTGGTTGTCGGATGTGCGGGGCAGGGAACGGGGGGCGGTGTCGGTCACGATGAGGTCCTTCCCGTGCGGGCTCTGCCCGCGCGGCCGATGAGGAGCAAGAGGAGGAAGGCGAACAGCAGCGCCAGGAGGGTGAAGATCGAGGCAGCGTACGCATCGATCTTGTTGACGACGAGGAGCGCGGTCTGCAGCACCTGTCGGTTCAGCAGCGAGGCGATGGTGAATTCGCCGAGTACAACGGCGACCGAGATGAGGGATGCGGCGAGCAGCCCCTGACGCAGGTTCGGCGCGAGCACGCGCAGCACGATCGTCGGCCACGAGGCGCCGAGCGTGCGCGCCGCCTCGGCGAGCGTTTTCATGTCGACGGCGTCGATCGAGGCCTGGATCGAGCGGTACGCGAACGGCAGCACGGTGATGCCGTAGGCGAAGGCGAGGGTCCAGGCGCCGGTGCCGAGGGTGCGCCCGATCTGCAAGTAGATCGGGGTCAAACCCACGACGAGAACGATCGCGGGGATCGAGATGGGCAGCAGCACCCCGAATTCGAACGCGGAACGCAGGCGCGGGTAGCGCAACGACACCAGGATCATCGTCGGGGCCAGCAAGAACAGGACGATGAGCACCGTGACGACCGCGAGGATCAGCGAGTTGCCGAGGCCCGTCCAGATCGGCGCGTACATGCGGGCATTCGCGGGGTCGAACAGCGCGAGCCAGTTCGTCAGTGACAGGCCGCCCGTCGCGTTGTCGCGGAGCGTGTACAGGAACGTCGACACGAGGGGGATCGCGAACGTCACGCCGACGACGATCCCGATGATCCAGCGCGTCACGCGCGAGGGGGCGATCCCGTTCATGGTGCCGCTCATGACTGCCACCGCGCCGCCCGCGATTGAACCACGGAGTAGGCCCACATCACGATGCTGACGATCACGATCATGCCGAGCGCGAGCGCACCGGCGAGGTTCTCGCGACCGAGCACGGTCTCGCTCGTGAGCGCCGTACGGATTCCGAGGGGCACGATCTGTGAGCCCTGGCTGGCCAGGGCTGCGGCCGTGGCGTAAGACGAGAAGGCATTGGCGAAGAGCAGCAGCAGACTCGCGAGGAACGACGGGGCGAGCACGGGGATGCCGATCGTCGTCCAGAAGCTCACGCGCGTGCCGCCAAGGGTGAGGTTCGCCTCGGCCCATTGCGGCTTGAGCGCCGCGAGGGCCGGCATGAAGGTGATGACCATGAGCGGCACCTGGAAGTAGACGTAGGGGAGGATGAGGCCGGGGAGCGCGTACAGCCATCCACCGTCGGCGAGATTGATGCCCGTCGTGCCGAGCACGAACTGGGTGATGACGCCCTGCGTGCCGATCGTGGCGATGAAGGCGAACGCCAGCATGACACCACCGAACTGCGCGAGGACGCCGGATGCGGCATCCACCGTCGTGCGGACGCGACTCGTGTCTTGCAGGCCCAGCAGGGCATAGCAAACGAGCGCACCCAGCACGGCGCCGATGACGGCGGTGAGAGCCGACAGCCAGGTCGAGTTCCAGAACGTCTGCAGGATGACGGGGTCGGCGAGTGCGGCGAGGTTGCCGACCGTGAAAGCGCCGTCGGAATCGAACAGGCCCGAACCGATGGCGAGCACCGTGGGCAGTGCCAGAAAGATCAGGACGTAGACCGCGAACGGCGTCAGACCGAGCCAGGCCCACCGGCCCGGGGCGCCCCGCCGCCGGGCCGGAGCAACAGGCTCCGACCCGACGGCGGACTCCGCGTGCCCCGCGACCGGGGCGAGCGTGGATTCGAGTGAGGTCACTGGACCGCAGCTGCCCACTTCTCGCCGAGCAGGGTGCCGGCGGTCGCGCTCTGCTCTTCGGTCGGGACGACCGTGTCGGCCGGGGCCTCCGGCAGGGCGTCGGCGAGATCCTGGTCGATCGTGCCGGCCTCGATCATGGCCTCCATGCGCACCGGGCGAGCGCCACCCTTCAGCCACAGGTTCTGCACCTCGTCGCTGTAGAGGAATTCCTGCCACAGGCGAGCCGCGGCGGGGTTCGGGGCATCGATGTTGATGGCCTGGTTGTAGTAGCCGGCGTAGCCCATTCCGGGGAAGATCACGACCTCCCAGGCCGGGTTGTCGGCCTTGTGGCTGGCGTTGAGGTAGTCCCAGTCGAAGACGACCGGGGTCTCGCCGTTCGCGATCGTGGCGGTGGTGACATCCAGCTTCAGCATGTTGCCGGCGGCGTTGAGCTCGGAGAAGAAGTCGATGCCCGGCTGGAAGTCATCCAGCGAGCCGTCGTTCTGTACCGTCGCGAGTCCCACGGCGGCGAAGGCCGCGCCCGCCTGCGTCGGGTCGCCGTTGATGGCGACCGAACCCTTGTAGGCCGGGTCGAGCAGGTCGCTGATCTGCTCCGGCGCGTCGAACTTCGACGAGTCGTAGCCGACCGACATGTACCCGCCGTAGTCGCCGACGAACAGCCCTGTCGACTCCTTGAGGGCGTCGGGAATGTCGTCCCAGGTCTCGACCTTGTAGGGCGCGAACTGGTCGGTGTTCTGCAGGGCGACGGTCAGGCCCAGGTCGAACACGTCGGGGGCGGTGTCGAGGCCCGCGTTCGTCTCGGCGGCCGTGATCTCTTCAGCGCTCGAGAAATCCGGCGACTGTTCGTTGATCGTGATCTCGGGGTACTTCTCGGCGAACAGGTCGAGGACCTCGCCGTAGTTCGCCCAGTCGCGGGGAAGGGCGATGACGTTGAGCTGGCCTTCGGCGATGGCAGCTGCCTCGAGCTCTTCCATCGTGCCGAAGTCAGCCAGGCTGGTCGCCGTGGCCGCGTCGACGTCGCTGGCGGACTCGGTGTCAGATCCGGCGCCGCTGGCGCAGGACGACAGCAGCAGGGCGGCGCTGAGGGCCGCGGTTCCCGCGATCAGCACGCGGCGCATACGCCGCAGTGAGATTGATGACATGCGTGTGTGTTCCTCTCGGTGTTCCCGGGCGCTCGGGTAGGGCGCCGAATCGGGGTGACGGAGGAACCCTAGGGATCGCCGGTAGCCGCGAGAGCGGTCTCAGGTGAACGGGAGGTGAGGGGTGGGTGACGCGCTCTCCCGCCGGGCGTGGCGTGCTGGCGGGCGCCCCTCTCGCGCGAGTGCGCTGGTTGGTCGCGAGTGCGCCGGTTGATCGCGAGCGCGCCAGTTAGTGCCCGCGCACAACGGGCGCGCTCGGCAAGAGCCGGCGCACTCGGCGGGGCGGGCGCGGCGCAGCGTGCGGGGAGTGCGTGGCTACGGCGCGAGGCGCGTCGGGCCGCGGAACAGGTACGTGACCTCGCGGATCGACGACTCGCCGAGCAGCAGCATCAACACGCGCGCGAGACCCATGCCGAACCCGCCGTGCGGCGGGGCGCCGAAGCGGAAGAAGTCGAGGTAGAAGTCGAGGTGCTCGGGGTCGAGCCCCTTCTCCTTCGCCTGCTCGATCAGGATGTCGACGCGGTGCTCGCGCTGGGCGCCGGTCGTGATCTCGACGCCGTTGAAGAGCAGATCGTACGACTTCGTCAGCCCGGTCTCTTCGTCGCGCATGTGGTAGAAAGCGCGGATCTGCGGGTGGTAGTCGGTAACGAAAACGAACTGGTGCCCGAAGGTGTCCTGGGCCCACGCGGCGATCTGGCGCTCGCCCTCGGGGTCAAGGTCGCCATCCGTTCGCGGGACTTCGTAGCCGCGGCTCTTGACGATCTCGAGCGCCTCGGCGAGCGGAACGCGCGGGAAGGGGATGGCCGGAACCTGAACCTCCACGCCGAAGAGCTCTTCGATCTCGGCTCCGTGCTTGTCTTTCACGGCCTGGAAGGCGAACTGCAGCAGCTCCTCCTGCATCCGTGCGACGTCTTCGTGCGAGTCGATCCAGCTGATCTCGGCGTCGATCGAGGTGAATTCCGTTGCGTGACGGCTCGTGAAGCTCGGGTCCGCGCGGAACGCGGGGGCGATCTCGAAGATCTTGCCGAAGCCGGCGGACTGCGCCATCTGCTTGAAGAACTGCGGGCTCTGCGCGAGGTAAGCCGTCTTGTCTTCGAAGTAGTCGAGCGAGAAGAGTTCGGCGTTCGACTCGGACGGGCTGGCCATGAGTTTGGGAGAGTGGATCTCGATGTAGTCGCGCTCGATCCAGTACGTGCGCATCGCGTGCTCGAGGGTCGTCTGCACGCGGAAGATGAGGTTGTTGCGGCGCTGGCGCAGGTCGAGGAAGCGCCAGTCCATGCGCTTGTCCACGCTCGAGTCGGCCGCGATCGGGGTCTCGGGGTTCGCCGCCGCCGCGATGTCGAGGGTCGCGAGCTTGATCTCGACGCCGCCGAGCTTGACGCGCTCGTCGTGCTTGAGTTCGCCGGTGACGGTCAGGAACGTGCCGGTCGCGAGTCCCGAAATCGTCTCGGTGAGGGCGAGGGCCGCGGCATCCTGTTCGGATCCGTCCTCGGCGGGACGCGTTGCCGGGTTGACCAGCTGCACGGCACCCGTCTCATCGCGCAGGATGACGAACTGCACCTTCTTCTGATCGCGCACCGTCTCGACCCATCCCGACACCGAAACGGCGCCGTCGGGCAGGGACTGAAGCTGGTTGACCAGTACGCGTTGACTCACGAGGGTTCAGTCTACGGGGGCTCTCTTCATGTCTGCCGGACGACCCGGTCGCGTAGGCGGGTGGGGGAGCGGGTGACGGGGCGCCACAGCATCCGGGCGTCGATCCAGGAGGGTGCGCGGACTTCGGGCACGCCTCGGTTCATGCGGATCGACCAGCCGTTTCGGTCGATGAATCTGTGGTGGTACCAACAGAGGAGTGCGCCGTTGTCGGTGTGCGTCGCGCCGCCCTCGGCATGGCCCGTGACGTGGTGGATTTCGCACCACCCGGCCGGGACACCGCATCCGGGAATGATGCATCCTCCGTCACGAAGGGCGATCGCGCGGCGCTGGTAGCGGTTGAACACGCGCTCTTCCGTGCCGAGGCGCAGGATGCGGCCGTTGCCGCCCATGGCGACGCGCTGAACGACACCCGCGCAGCCGATGTGCCGGGCGGTGGTGAGCGACAGAGGCTCTTCGGTGCCCTCGGTGTGCGCCCAGCCATGACCCGACGTGAGGTCTTCTTCGCGCACCGAGACCACGAGGGTCGGGGCGCCGCCGCCGATTGTCGGCAGCTCGCCGCTGGCGGCCGCGGCCGCGAGCGCGCCCGCGAAGGCGTCGTGCTGCTTCTGTGGGCGGCGGCGGTCATCGAGGGGCGCGGGAACATCCGACGCATCCGCTTCGACGAATCGCACGCCATCGCGCGTGACCTTCGGCGAGAGGGATGCGTCGAAGATGCGCTGCAGCCGCGCCGCGACCTCGGGCAACAGTCGACCTTGAATAGGCACGAGCCCATCGCGCGCGGGGCCGAGAGTGACCGCGCGCTTGAGCAACGCCTGGTGTTCGCGGGGTTCGGCGCCGTCTTGATCGAGCACGACCGCCCACACCCGCGCCTGCACCTTGAGCAGATCCGCGCAGAGCGGCGGTGCACCGTCGGGTCCCTCGCCGCGCGCTTCGGCGGCGAGCACCTGGTCGGCAATCAACAGCGCCTCACGCGAGACCCCGGACACCAAAGACGAGAGCGGCTCGGCCACCGCGAGAACACCGTCGAGCCCGACCTCACCGTCGAGCAGCGCCGCGCGCATCGCGGGAAGAGCGGCGGGTTCGAGTTCACCCGAGAAGACCGAGCGTCCCTGCCGCGTGGCCCGTGCCGCGCGCTCGAAGCGACCGGCGGTCTGGGGGCCGAGGCGCGTCGCGCGCTGAACGAGTTCGCTCACGTTGCGGCATCCGAGTCGCGACGTCAGCCGCTCCTCCCGCACCACCGACTCGGACCGCGCCGCGACCTCCGAAACGGCCTCGATCGCCAGCCCATCGACCCGGCGTCCGAGCCGGCCCAACAACTCCAGCGCGACGGCCTGATCGGCATCGGATGCCGCGGCCACCAGCCCCTCGCGGTGCACCGCATCGACGACCTCGCCGACGTGCGCGACCAGTTCGCGCAGGGTGTCGACGAGGCTTTCCATACCTCTATTCTGCCGAGGGCCACCGACATTGAGCGGGGGTTTTCGCCCGGTCAGAAATGAAATACTTCTCATCTTCGAGTGGGGCTGTGGAGGGCGCGTTTCGACTCGCTTCGCTCGCTCAACGAGCGGTCGTCCCAGGAACGCGACACGCCCCACCCGTACCCTTGATATATGACGCTGACCTCGACGATCTCGCGCCGCCGGGCCACCCTCCGCTCCCTCATCAATATGGTTCGTGGTGGCCTGATCGGGATCGCCGAGCTGCTGCCCGGCATCTCGGGCGGCACGGTCGCGCTGATCACGGGCGTCTACGAGCGCCTCATCGACTCGGCGGCCCACCTGACGTCGGCGGTCAGGGTCGTCATCACGGGTCCCGACCGCAAACGGTCGTTCACCGCCAAGATCCGCGGCGTCGAGTGGTCTCTGATCCTTCCCCTCCTGATCGGGATGATCGCCATGGTCGTGCTCTTGGCGGGCACGATCGAATCCCTGGTCTCAACGCACGCCGAGGCATCCCGCGGACTCTTCTTCGGTCTCGTCGCGGCGAGCATCGTCGTGCCTCTCACACTGATCCCGAAGCGCAGTCGATCGATCGTGTCTCGTCTGCTCGGTTTGCTTGCGTTCGCCGCGGCGGCCGTGACGGCATACCTGCTCGTCGATCTGGCCAGCGGCACGATCACCGTCGACCCGCCGCTGTGGGTCGTGTTCATCGCCGCGGCGATCGCGGTGTGTGCGCTCGTCGTGCCGGGCATTTCGGGCTCGTTCTTCCTCCTGGCCATCGGTCTGTACTCGCCGACGCTCATCGCCGTGGATGAACGTGATTTCGCCTACCTCGGCGTCTTCGCCGCTGGTGCGCTCCTCGGTTTGGTGACGATCGTCCGCGTCATGAAGTGGCTGCTCGACCACGTTCGGCGCTTCACGTTGCTGGCTATGGCGGGGCTCATGCTCGGGTCCCTCCGAGCGCTCTGGCCGTGGCAGGAACTGGCTCCCGGCCAGACCAGCGGCGTCGGTGTGCCGATAGCCCCGACCGAGCCCGTGTTCGCGCCCGTTGCACTCGCGGTGCTGGGCGCGGCGCTCGTGATCGGTTTGGTCGTCGTAGAACGTCGGCTGGGCGGGCTCGCGAATCAGAGCGCGGGCAACACGACCGCGGAGGCGTCCTCTCATCAGGTCCGCACAGAGACCGTGCAGAAGCGCCCCACGTAGACTGAAGGGGTGCCCGCCGACCGCCTCCACCTCGTGCGGCATGGCGAGGTGCACAACCCGATGCGCGTGCTCTATGGCCGCCTTCCCGGGTTCGGACTGAGTGCCGACGGCCGCCGGATGGCCGCCGATGCGGCTCGCTACGTCAAGGATCTCGACCGGCCCCTGGCGTCGCTCATATGCTCCCCGCTGCAACGCGCTCGCGAATCGTCGATTCCGTTCTCGGAGATCTTCGGCTTCGAACCGCTCGTTGACGAGCGTGTGATCGAGCCCACCAACGTCTTCGAGGGGCGCCGCATGAAGCGGGCGCTCATAAACCCCGCCAACTGGCGGTATTTGCGTCGACCCGAGATCCCGAGTTGGGGTGAGCCGTACGTGAGCGTTGTCGAGCGGATGCGCGCGGCGATGGACGGGGCGTGGAACGCCGGCGACGGTGGTGACGTCGCGATCGTGTCGCACCAGCTGCCGATCTGGGTCACGCACCTGTCGGTTGCGGGATTGCCGTTGCGCCACGATCCGCGGCGGCGGCGCTGCGCGCTCTCGAGCGTGACGAGCTTCGAGCGCCACGGCGATGTCTGGCGCGAGGTGGACTATGCGGAGCCCGCGAACACCGCGGGTGCCGTGGATGTGGGCGCGGTTTGAACGTGCGACGGATGCTGGGCGGCGTTGCCGCTCTGGCGCTCGCGGTGACGCTGGCGGCATGCACGGGTGGCGGACGCTCCGGCACCGGATGAGGGGGCGGACGTGCGGGATGCCATCGATCGACTGCCGGCCGATCAGGCCGAGGTCGTGCGGTTGGTGCACCGGGACGGATTCAGCCTCGCCGAGGTTGCGCAGATGCTCGACGAGCCGCCGACGACCACGCGCAGTAGGTACGCGCGCGCCAAGGAGTCCCTGCGCTTTGCGCTCGAGTCGCAGCCTATTGTGCTCGACCATCCCTGATCGTCGAGCACGTCGTCGTTTCGTCTCGCTGTGCTCGCGGGGCGACCGCGGTGTCAGGCCGTCGCCAGCACGGCCCGCGCTGATGTCGAACGCTTCTGCGCCACGACGATCATCGTCACGATCAGCGACAGGGCACCCCAGGCGATCAGCCCGACGGCCCCCGCGGTGACGCCACCGGCCGCCGTGAGCGAACCCACCATCGCGTGGTAGGCCGGGGCGGTCGGCAAGAGCCCCGCAATCGCCGTCAGCGGTCCGGGCACCGTCGAGACGATGCCCGTCGCGAGCGCGAGCACGCCGACGAGTGTCGACACCCAGCGGCCCACGCCACCGAGCACAGCGACGAGAGCCTGGTTGACGGCCGCAAAGGAGATACCGGCGACCACGCACACGGCGGCGAACGCCCACCACTGGCCCCAGTCGTACGAGGCGGCGAACTGCGCGACGACCGCGACGAGCAGACCCTGGGCGGCGCCGAGGAGCGCCGCGGGCAGGAATGTGCGCAGCGTCAGCAGCACCGACGACTGGCGAGAGGCGAGGGCGCGTCCGGTCGCGGCGCGGAGGGCCACGAAGGTCGCCAATCCGCCGAACCACAGCACAACCATCGACAGGAGGGGGATCGCGGATGCCCCGAACAGGGACGACCCGATCCCGTCGGTGCCGACGGGATCGCTCAGCACCTCGGCGAGGCTCGTCGCCTCGCTGTCGCTGAAGGCCGGCAGGGCCTCGACGGCCTGATCCAGGCCGTCGGCGAGTGATGTCGCGCCTCCCGCGAGCTCGCCGACACCGTCGACGAGGGTCTGCGCGCCCGTGCCGAGCTGATCGGCACCCGTTGCGAGTTGCGCGAGACCGTTCTGCAGGCCGCGCGCACCGTTCGCGCTCGCGGTCGTGCCATCGGCGAGCTGCGTCAGGCCCGAGGAGAGGGATGCTGCACCCGCCGCGCTCTGGCGGAGCCCGCCCACGACGGGCGATGCCGGTCCCGTGATCTGCGTCACACCGGCAGCGGTTCCCGAGGCTGCGGGCACGAGTCGGTCGACGTAGGCATCCGTCGTTTTCGAGCTGACGAGGGCCTCTTGCAACGATGTGCAGAATGTTCCTGGGGCCCCGGAGGTGCCGCAGTCAGCGACGAGCTGTGTGAGTGCCGCCGTCGTGCCGGCGCTTTGTCCGTCGATCGCGGCAGCCAGCTGCGATGAGCCGTTCGCACCCTCGATCAGCTGCGTTCCCGCGAGCTGGTCCGTGATCTGCGTGATCCCCGCCCCGAGCCCTGACGCCCCAGATGCCGAGCTGCGGATACCGCCCGCGATCGTGTCGAGCCCGCCGGCGAGCTCGCCTGCACCCGAAGACGCCGACCTCGCGCCCGATGCGAGCTGCGCGGCGCCGTCCGGCAGCGCGGCACCGCCCGCGGCGGCCTGGCCCGCGCCATCCGCGAGTTGACCGGCGCCGGTCGCGGCCTCACCGATCTGGTCCGAGAGGGTCGTGAAGCTCAGGAAGACGTTCTCGAGCGTGAGGGTCGAGATCTGCTGACCCGTGATGGTTGCCGCCGTCTGTGTGACCTGCGCGGTGATCAGATCGTCGACGAGGAGCGAGTCGGAGGACGTCTCGACATCGATGACCGCGCGTTCGGGAGTCACCCCGGCCGGGTCGGCGAGCGCCTGACCCGATGAGGTCGCCGCGGCCGAGAACTCGGACGGAATGGTCACGACGGCGTCGTACGTGCCGTCCGCGAGCCCGTCCGCTGCGTCTTCGTCGTTCGAGAGCACCCAGGTGAGGTTGGAGTCGAGGTCATCCGAGCCATCCACCAATCCCGCCGAGAGCTGGCGCCCGAGCGGAGTCAACTGATCGTTGACCGTGACGGGCTCGTCGTCGTTCACGATCGCGGCCGTGATGCGGTCGAGCCGCTCGGTCGGGTTGTAGAGCGCCGTGACCAGGATTCCGCCGAGCACGGCGGGCAGCAGAAGCACACCGATCACGGTGAGCCAGGTGACGGGGCGGCGCGAACGTGCGCGTTCGATGGGGAGAGTCATGCGGTCACCTCGGGGTGGGTCAAAGCCTCGGAGTAGGTCAACGTCAGTCCGGCTACGTCGGGTCGTCGCGCCTCGGCTAGCAGGGCAAGGGCGATCGGCTCGCGACGGGCCGACACCACCAGGGCCAGGCCGCCGTCCTTGGCGCGGTCGGCGGCATCCCGCAGAAGAGCGGATGCCTGATCCCGATCGCTATCACTGGTGATCGCATCGATACCGTCGATCACAACGAGGCGGGGCGTGCCAGCCAGGGCACGGCGCAGTTCGTCGACGGGGTCATCCGCGTCGGAGAGCAGGGCCACGCCCACGCGGCCGCGCACCCAGGCCGCGCGGCCGGGCAGCAGGTGCCCGCTGACCTTCAGCAGCCCGTCGGTGGGGGCGAGGCGGCCCGCGATCGTGAGCAGAAGGCTTCGGGTGGCGATCGTGTCGGGTGAGCTGATCACGAGGGTCTTGCCGGGTTCGAGTCGCATCGACACGTCGGAGAACAGCACCCGCTCGTCTTCGACCACGCCGAGGCCCTCGGCCACCACCACGGCGGTCGTCTCGGGCTCGGGCCAGTCGGTGTACTCGATCTCGCGGCGCACCGCGTCGCCCTCGATGTCGATGTGGGGCAGGATTCGGTCGAGCCACCGGGGGATCCACCAGGCCTTCTCGGCGAGGAGCGCCATGACGGCCGGGATGAGGGTCATGCGCACCAGGAACGCGTCGATCGCGATGCCCGAGGCGAGCCCCAGCGCGATGGGCTTGAGGGAGGAATCGCCCTCGGGGACGAACGCGGCGAACACCGCGAACATGATCAGGCCAGCCGCGACCACGACCCGCGCCGACGCGGTGAAACCGGAGCGAACGGCGCCGATCGCCGTGAGCTTGTCGCCACGCCCGCGACGCTCGCGCGACGCGTGCACGAAGTCTTCGCGCATGCGAGTGACGAGGAAGACCTGGTAGTCCATCGCCAAGCCGAAGAGCACGCCCATCAGCACGATGGGCATGAAGCTGATGATCGGTCCCGTGCGGTTGACGTGCAACAACTCGGCGAACCACCCCCACTCGAACACCGCGGCCACAATGCCGAACGCCGCCCCGACCGACAGCAGATAGCCGAGTGCAGCCGTCAGCGGCACGGCGATCGAGCGGAAGACGATCATCAACAGGACGAACGACAGGCCGACGACGAACAGCGCAAACGGCAGGAGCGCGGCGCCCAAACGGTCCGAGATATCGATGGCGATGGCCGTGAAGCCGGTCACCTTCAGATCGACGCCGTACTCGTCGAGCAGCCTGTCGTGCTCGGCGCGCAGGTCACGCACCAGTTGCGAGGTGGCCGGATCATCCGGGGCCGTCTCAGGAATGATCTGGATGATGCCCGTATCGGCTGTTTCGTTCGGAGTCGCCAGCGCGATCGTGTCAACGCCCGGGATCTGCGCGATCTCGTCGCCGAGGTCCTCCATCAGCCCGAGGGGGTCCGTGGAGGTCACGATCGTGCCCGTCATGATGAGGGGGCCATTGAACCCCGGCCCGAACTCCTCCGCGATCAGGTCGTAGCTCTTGCGCGCCTGCGATGACTCGGGCAGCATCCCCGCGTTGGGCAGGGCCAGCGCGAGCTGGGTCGCCGGAATCGCCATGATCCCGAGACCCACGACGACCGCGACGGTCGTGACGATCGGACGCTTGGTCACTCCGTTCACCCAGCGCTCGGCGAAGCCCGTGCGCTTGCGGACAGGCTTCTCCTCGCGAACGGCGCGGGGCTTGGGCATCCGTCCGCGGACGCGGTGCCCCATGAATCCGAGCAGCGCCGGGGTGAGGGTGAGCGCCACGAGAACGGCGATCGCGACCGAGAGGGCCGCCGCGATGCCCATGGTCGTGAGGAAGGGGATGTTGGCGATCGAGAGCCCGATCAGGGCGATGATCACCGTGATGCCGGCGAAGACGACCGCAGATCCGGCGGTTCCCGTCGCCTGCGCCACGGAGCCTTCGGGGTCGATTCCCGACCGCACCTGGTCTTGATGTCGAGCGACGATGAAGAGCGCGTAGTCGATGCCGACCGCCAGACCGAGCATCAGGGCCAACAGGGGGGTGGTCGACGAGATCGTCGTGAAGACCGTCGCGAACAGGATCAGCGTCATCGACAGCCCGACGCCGATCAGTGCGGTGACCAGGGGCAGCCCGGCGACGAGGAACGAACGGAAGGTGACGAAGAGGACGAGCAGGGCGATCAGGATGCCGACGGCCTCGGTGATCGTCACGCCCGGGACGGAGGTTGAGAACAGGTCGCCGCCGAGCTCCGCCTCGGAGCCGACGGGCAGCTCCGCGCGCAGGTCGTCGACGATGCTGGTGAGTTCGTCGCGGGTCTCGGCCGAGACATCCGTCGCCTGCCCATCGAACTGCAGGCGCACGATCGCGGCGGATGCGTCGTCGGTGACGAGTCCCGACACCATCTCGTCGAACGGGTCGGTGACGGCGAGAACACCGTCGATGCCTTCGATCGTGCTGATGCTTGCCGCGATGTCGTCGACGTACGGCGCCTCATCGACGCGGTCGCCCTCGGCGGCGACGACGATGAACTGCGCGCTCGTGCCGCTCGCCTGCGGGAACGTTCGGCTGAGTTGCTCGAGCCCCTCTTGGGCCTCGGTTCCGGGGATCGAGAACGAGTTATCGGTGCCCTGGCCGAGCAGCACGGCGCCCGCGCCGCCGAGCCCGAGCAGCAGAAGCCACGCGATCAGCACCCGCCATCCGTGACGGTACGACCAACGTCCCAGCGAGTAGAGCAGGGTGGACACAGGGCCTCCAGGGCGTTCGAATGGTCATATCGATACGCCGATGTATCCGATACATAGGTGTATCGTAAATCTTCCCAGGAGCGCAAGGCTGTGTGCATGGTGTGAGGATTCTGGAAGGGAGTGCGTATGGGCGATAGCACGGTGTCGACCACTCGCCGGCGCGAGGCGACGCGGCAGAGGCTTCTCGACGCCGCCGCCCAGGTGTTCGCCGAGGTGGGGTTGGACGCCGCCTCCGTCGAGGCGGTCTGCGAACGCGCCGGCTACACCCGCGGAGCCTTCTACTCGAACTTCGAGACGAAGGAAGAGCTCTTCCTCGAACTCGCCGGTCGCGTCGCTCGAGATCGGGTCGCGGCCGTTCGTGCACGGGTCGGCGAACTGGAGCACGCCCCTGCCCCGCCGGGCGCCGATGCCTTCTCGATCGTGCAAGAGGTGCTCGACGTCTCGAACGACGATCGGTTCGGCGTGCTGCTGATGAGCGAGATCCGCATCCACGCTCTGCGCAATCGCTCGATCGCCGACGCCTACCTCGCGCAAGAGACCGAGATGATCGCGAGTGTCGCCCAGATCATCGACGACATCGTGCGCGCGCGCCGGCTGACGCTCCGGGTGCCCGCGGAGGAAGCCGCCCGGCTCATGCTGATGGCGTGGGAGGGTGCGTCCGTGCGAGCGGTGATGGCCGGACTCGATTACGAAGAGCTGTGCCGTCGCACGAGCGTTCAGATCGGCCGTCTCGCGCAGCTGATTATCGATGCTCCCGCTCGCTGAGCACCGCGAGACAGCGCTCGAGGCGTGCAAGCCACCGCTCGCGGCGCTCTGGCGGTGCTGCCAGCCTCTCGAGCGCGTCGGCATCCGGGCGGATGCGCCCGACGGTGATCGTGCCGCCGCCGCCGGTGAGAGCCGCGACATCCGTCTCGAACAGCGCGGACGTCCCCAGCCCGCAGTCGTAGTCCAGGTTGGGCAGCGCCGCGGCGAGGGAAGCACCCATCGCGAGCCCGATCGCGGTGTCGAGTGCGCTCGAGACGACCACGGGCAAGCCCGCGCGCTCGACGATCTCGAGCGCGCGGCGGATGCCGCCGAGGGGCTGTGCCTTGATGACGAGCAGATCGGCCGCGCCGGCCCGCGCGACGGCGAGGGGATCCTCGGCCTTCCGCACACTCTCGTCGGCCGCGATCGGGATGTCGAGGTAGCGGATGCGTTCCCGCAGCTGCACGAGCTCGTCGATGGACGCGCAGGGCTGTTCGATGTACTCGAGATCGAACTCGGCTAGGGCGTGCACGGCATGCTCGGCCTCGTCGACGTTCCACCCGCCGTTCGCGTCCACGCGGATGCGCCCCTCGGCGCCGAGCTCATGTCGGACGGCGCGTACCCGCTCGATGTCTTCCGCGAGGCGCTGCCCAGCCTCGGCGACCTTGACCTTGGCGGTGCGGCACCCCGGAAAGCGGGCGAGCACTTCCGGGACGGATGCCGCGGGCACGGCCGGAACGGTCGCGTTGACCATGATCTCGGTGCGCTGACCCTCGGGTAGCTCGCGCCATCCGTAGTCCAGCGCGGCCTCGAGCCACGTCGCGGCCTCGCCGTCGCCGTACTCGGCGAAGGGTGAGAACTCGGTCCACCCGGCGGGCCCCTCGAGCAGCAGCGCCTCGCGCACGTCGAGTCCGCGAAAGCGGACGCGCAGGGGGAGGGCGACGACGACCGCGCGTTCGCGGAGTTCGTCGAACGTGGGGAGGGGTGATGCATCCGTCATGAGCCCATCTTGCTCCTGTCGGTGCCTAGGCTGAGTCCCATGGTTTCGGAGATCTTCGATCCGGCGGAGTGGCGCGAGGCGCCCGGCGCGGACGCCTACACGGACATCACGGCGCACGTCTCGGTCGACGGACGCATCGCGCGGGTCGCGTTCAACCGACCCGAGGTGCGGAACGCGTTCCGTCCGCGGACGGTCGATGAGCTCTACCGCGCGCTCGATGCCGCGCGGCAAGATCCGAAGATCGGTGTCGTGCTGCTGACCGGCAACGGTCCGAGCCCGAAAGACGGCGGCTGGGCGTTCTGCTCGGGCGGCGACCAGCGCATCCGCGGTCGCGACGGCTACAAATATTCGGAAGACGAGACATCCGTCACCGACCCCGCGCGCGTGGGACGCCTGCACATTCTCGAGGTGCAGCGCCTCATCCGCTTCATGCCGAAGGTCGTGATCGCGGTCGTGCCCGGGTGGGCGGCAGGCGGCGGGCACAGCCTGCACGTGATCTGCGACCTGACGATCGCGAGCGCCGAGCACGGCAAGTTCAAACAGACTGACGCGGATGTCGGATCGTTCGACGCGGGCTACGGCAGCGCGTACTTCGCGAAGCAGGTCGGCCAGAAGGTCGCGCGCGAGGTGTTCTTCCTCGCAGAGGAGTACTCCGCCGATCGCGGGCGCGAGATGGGCACGGTCAACAAGGTCGTGCCCCACGTCGAGCTCGAGCGTGAGGCGCTCGCGATGGCGCGGACGATCCTCGGCAAGTCGCCGACGTCGATCCGCATGCTGAAATTCGCGATGAATGCGGTGGACGACGGATTGGTCGGTCAGCAGCTCTTCGCGGGCGAGGCGACCCGCCTCGCGTACGGGACGGACGAGGCGCTCGAGGGGCGCGATGCGTTCCTCGAGCGCCGCGAGCCCGACTGGGCGCCGTACCCCTGGCAGTACTAGGCGCTCGGATGGGCGTTGTCCTGGGTGGCTTGTCGAGTGACGGCAGCGATCCGCACGCCGTCGCCGAAGCTCTGCCCGCCGCGCTGAGCGCCGACGATCCGATCCTGGTCACGACCTCGGGCTCGTCGGGCGTTCCAAAGACCGTCGTGCTGCGTGCCTCGGCGTTGCGCGCCTCGGCGACCGCCACGGCCGCGCGCATCGGCGAGGGTGCCTGGCTGCTCGCGCTGCCCGCCGGGTACGTCGCGGGTCTGCAGGTGCTCGTGCGCGCGCACCTCGCGGGAACGCGTCCGGTCTATCTGGATGGATCTTTCTCCCCGGATGCGTTCGTCGAGGCGACACGCGAACTGCCCGGTTCGGCTTTGCGCTTCACCTCGCTCGTCCCGGCCCAACTCGCGACGCTCGTCGCGGCCGCCGAGACGGAACGCCGTCTGGGCGACGTCTTGCGCTCATTCGCGGCGATCCTGATCGGCGGTCAGTCGCTTCCCGTGCCGCTGCGCGAGCGTGCGGAGGCCCTCGGCATCCGGATCGTCCGCACCTACGGTTCGACCGAGACGAGCGGCGGCTGTGTCTACGACGGAGTCCCGCTTGCGGGAATCGACGTGAGCGTTATCGACGGCGAGCTGCTGATCGCGGGTCCGACCCTGGCCGACGGATATCTCGGCGACGACGCGCTCACGGCCTCGACCTTCCCGATCGGCCTCGACGGAATCCGCCGGTACCGCACGGGCGACGCCGGAACGGTCGAGGGCGGCGTCGTCCGTGTCACCGGTCGCCGCGACAATGTCATCGTGTCGGGCGGCATCAATGTCTCGCTCGACCGCGTCGAGGCGATCGTGCGCGGTGTGCCCGGACTCGAGCAGGCTGCCGTGATCGGGATTACGGACGAACGCTGGGGCGAGGCATCCGTCATCGTCGTCGAGCCGGCCGAAACCAGCGATGACGCTGCGCTCCTCGACGCCGCCCGCGCCGCCGTCGCCGAAGCGCTCGGCCCGGCCGCCCGCCCGGCGCGCCTCGTGCGAAGACCCGTGCCACACCTGCCCTCGGGCAAGCCCGACCGCGAGGCCCTGCGGCGCGCGATTCGCGAGCAATAGGATCGCGGCATGGTTCCCTGGCCGCAACTCGTGGCGTTCTTCATCGCCTCGCTCGTGCTGATCGTCATGCCCGGGCCGTCGGTGCTCTTCATCATCGGCCGGTCCCTCGCGCTCGGCCGCCGGGGTGGTGTGCTGTCGGTCGTCGGCACCACCCTCGGCATGCTCGTCCTCGTGGTGCTGGTCGCACTCGGCCTCGGCGTGATCGTGGCCCAGTCGATCGTTCTGTTTACGATCGTGAAGTTCGCCGGCGCCGCATACCTGATCTATCTGGGCGTGCAGGCGATCCGCCACCGCAAGGATGCCGCGGCCGCGGTCGCCGCGGGTGCCGCCGCATCCTCGACCCGGCGCCTCGTCGGCGAGGGCTTCGTCGTCGGCGTCACCAACCCCAAGACGATCGCGTTCTTCGTCGCCGTGCTGCCGCAGTTCGTCGACTACGGTGCCGGGACGATCCCGCTGCAGATGCTCGAACTCGGCATCGTCTTCGCGATCCTCGCGTGGGCGAGCGACTCGGTGTGGGCGCTCGCCGCGGGTTCCGCCCGTGACTGGTTCGCCCGCAGCCCGCGCCGCGTCGAGCGCCTCTCGGCCGCCGGCGGAGGCATGATGATCGGCCTGGGTGGCGTGCTCGCGCTGACCGGCTCGAAGCACTGAAAGGCGATCCGCCTAGGATGAACCCTCGTGGCAGCTACAACTCGCAAGCGGACCGGTAAGAAGCAGCGTGGCGGCGGCGACCCGCGTCGGAGCGGTCGCCCCGACTCCGTGACCGTCAAGCCCGCAACCGCCCGGGACTGGATCGGCGCCGCTCGCCCCCGCACGCTTCCCCTCGCCGTCGCCCCCGTCGTGGTCGGTACGGGAGCGGCCGTGCTCGCAACGGGACTCTTCCACTGGGTCATCGCACTGGCGTGCCTCGCCGTCTCGGTGTGCCTGCAGATCGGCGTCAACTACGCGAACGACTACAGCGACGGCATCCGCGGCACCGACAACCACCGGGTCGGTCCCGGTCGTCTCACGGGCGCGCGTCGCGCGAAGCCGCGCACGGTCCTCGCCGTCGCGCTGGTCTTCTTCGCCCTCGCTGCCATCGCCGGGCTCGCCATCGTGATCCGCACCGAGCAGTGGTGGCTGATCGCCGTCGGCGCGGCCTGCATCGTCGCGGCGTGGTTCTACACGGGCGGCCGTCGACCCTACGGATACTTCGGGCTCGGCGAGATCTTCGTGTTCGTCTTCTTCGGGCTCGTCGCCACGATCGGCACGACCTGGGTGCAGGCCCTGGCGGTGCCGCAGGAGGCCTGGTTCGGTGCCGTCGCTATCGGTCTACTGGCTTGCGCCGTGCTGCTCGCCAACAACCTCCGCGACTTCGATCAGGACCGCAGCGCCGGCAAACGGACGCTCACGGTTCTGATCGGCAAGCGGGCGACGCAAGTGCTGTTCACACTGTTTGTGCTCGTGCCGTTCGTGATTGCCGGCTTCGTCGCGCTGTTCTATCCGATCGCGTGGCTCACGCTGCTCGCGTTGCTCGCGGGACTCCCCGCCATCCTGATCGTCTGGACCTTCCGCCAGCCGCGCGAACTGGTCACAGCGTTGGCGCTGACCTCGGTCACATCGCTCGGCTACGCCGGGCTACTCGCCTGGGCGTTCGTCGGCTAGGAGCGTGGCTCGGCGTCCTCGGCGTCCTCGTCGGGCGCCTGCGACCGCGATGCGGACCGGCGCTTGGCGATGCCCTCGGCGACCGCGGCGCGCGGCTGACGGAGGAACAGCAGAGACAGGCTGAGCCCGATCAGAGCCGCGAAGACGACGGCGATGAGCCAGTTCTGCCGGAAGATCGGAAGCAGCAGCATGAGACCGAGCGGCACCAGGAACGCCAGCAGACGCAGCACGCTGTAGACGAGAACCGGCGGAACCTTCACCCCCTCATCCTAAGCCGGCGCTTCCGGCTCGACGGCGCGCCTGGGCAGACCCTCACAGTTGCGCAACGACGGGTCTCGAGCGATCCCACGCGCCTAGGATGGTTCCTATGCCCCGCGTGCTCCTGATCGTGGCGGTGCTGGCATTGGCGTTCTACGTCGTGAGCATCGTTGACGTCGCCGTGCAGCCACCGACCCGCCACCGGGGAGTCTCGAAGACCACGTGGATCGCGATCGTCATTCTCCTTCCGGTTATCGGCGGCGCCCTCTGGTTCGTCGTGGGACGCTCGCGTCCCACGCGTCTGAAGCTCGCGCTCGCGCCCGACGACGACCCCGAGTTTCTCGGACGCGTAGGCGGCGGGTCGTTCTCGGACCAGGATGAGCGCATCCGTCGTCTGGAAGAGGAGCTCGCGATGCTCGACTCCGAGGCCGACGACCCGCGGAACGCCGGCCCGGCACCGGCGGACCCGGAGAGTGCCGACCCGGGTGCGGTCGATCCGGACTCCGACGGCCCGCGTCGCGGCTCGATCGGCTGACAGTGCCCGTTGCCGGCGGCGATACGCCGCGGACCTCGCCGAGCCCCGCCATGGACTCGGCAGCGGCGCTGCTGGACGAACTCGTGCACCTCGGAGTGCGCGACATCGTGCTGAGCCCCGGTTCGCGCTCGCAGGCACTCGCGCTCGTCGCGACCGCACTGGAGCGGGCGGGTCGGATCTCGCTGCACGTCCGCATCGACGAGCGCGTTGCCGGCTTCACCGCGCTGGGCCTGGCCCGCGAGTCTCGTCTCCCCGTTCCCGTGATCTGCACGTCGGGCACGGCTGTCGCGAACCTGCTGCCCGCTGCGCTTGAAGCGCATCACGCGGGGGTTCCCCTGTTGCTGCTCACGGCGGATCGCCCTCCGGAGCTCCGCGGAGTCGGTGCCAACCAGACCACGCGCCAGCCCGGACTGTTCGGTTCGTCGACCCGGTTCGCGCTCGACGCGCCGGTGCCGGAGGACATCGACGAGGCAGGGGATTCGGCCCAGACCACGACCTTCCGGGCGATCGCCGCGGATGCCTTCGCCGCTGCATCCGGTTCCGTCTCGCTTCCCGCGGGGCCCGCGCACGTCAACCTGCCGGTCCGTGAACCTCTCGCCGGATCCTTGCCCACGTGGTTCGCGTCCGAACGCGAGCCGACAGCGGACGCACCCACCCCTGTCGAGGCGGCCTCGGGAGCCCTGTACCAGGGGGGTGGTGGCATCGGCCTCGCCGAATCGAGTGACCTCGACCAGACCGTGCCGTACGCCTTGGCGCGAGGGCCGCGCACCCTCGTGATCGCCGGCGCCGATGCCGGTGTCGGCGCCGAACAGGTCGCCCACGATGGCGGATGGCCCCTCGTCGCCGAGATTGTGAGCGGCGCGCGTTTTGGACGCAACCTGGTGCACGGCTACCGCGCGCTCCTGCGCGATGACTCCCTGGGCGGGGCCGTCGAACGGGCCATCGTGTTCGGGCGCCCGACGCTGAGCCGTGAGGTCGCGGCACTGCTCTCGAACCCCGAACTCGATGTGATCGCCGTCCGAGGACCGGGCGAGCGGTTGAACCTCAACGGATGCACCGAGCCGGTGGAGTCCGTGCGGGTGGACCCGGGCGAGACCGACCGGGAATGGCTCGGGGCGTGGCTGCGCGCGTCGCAGGCACACGAGGTCGACCTCGGTGCACCCGCGCCAGACCTCGCGGGCCTGTCCGCCGCCGATCCCGCCGAGCGGCGGAAGGCCGTTGACGCCGAACTTGCGGCCGTACGCGCTCCACTCGATCGCACCACGCTCGTGGATGCACTGTGGCGTGCCACGTGGCCGCACGATCGTCTCGTGTTCGGGTCGTCGCGTCTGGTGCGAGTGGCTGACGGTGTGCTCGGAGGCAAGAAGGTCCCCGTGCATTCCAACCGCGGCGTGGCCGGGATCGACGGCACGATCGCGACGGCGACGGGAATCGCCCTCGCCAGCCAAGCCGACGGGCGCTCGGGCGTCACCCGCGTGCTGCTGGGCGACCTGGCATTGCTGCACGACGTCGGGGCGCTCCTCCTGCCGCCGACCGAACGCGAGCCGCGTCTGCAGGTCGTCGTCGGAAACGACGGCGGTGGCACGATCTTCGACGGGCTCGAGGTCGCGCAGGTCGCGTCACCCGACGACATGGATCGCGTGCTGTTCACCCCGCAGTCCGTGCGGCTCGAGCACCTCGCCCTCGCCTACGGCTGGGAGTACCACCGCCCGACCACGCGCCCCGCGCTGGATCAGCTCCTCGTGTCCCCGGTCGGCGGCCGGCAGCTGATCGAGGTGCCGCTCGCGCGCTGATCAGGCCAGGGCGTCGACGATCGGGCGGAACTTCATCCGCGTCTCGAGCAACTCGGCTTCGGGATCGCTGCCGGGCACGATGCCTGCGCCGGCATGAGCGGTGACGGCGCGTGTCTCGCGCGTGACCCACCCGTTCTGCGTCGGCTCCGCAGCGTCACCGAACTGGGCGCTGCGCAGCGCGATCGCCCATTCTCCGTCACCGGATGCGTCGATCCAGCCGACCGGTCCCGCGTACCGGCCGCGGTCGAACGGCTCGATGCGCCGGATGACTTCGAGCGCCGAGGTGGTCGGGGTACCCGCGACGGCGGCCGTCGGGTGCAGCACCCCGACGAGGTCGAGGGCTGAGACGCCGGCCGCGACGATGCCCTCGACATCGGTCGCCAGATGCCAGACGTTGGGCAGCTTGAGCGCGAAGGGCTGCTCGCTCGCGGTGAGCGCGCTCGTGTGGGGGCGGAGCGTCCGCAGTACGCTCTCGACAGCGAAGCGGTGCTCGTCCTGGTCTTTGCCGCTCGCGGACAGGGCGACGGATGCTTCGGTGTCGCCGTCCGCGTCGGCACCTCGGGGCGCCGTCCCGGCGAGCACCCGGGCCGTGATGGTCCCGCCCGAGACGGTCACGAGGGTTTCGGGGCTCGCGCCGATGATGCCGTCGACGGCATACGTCCACACATCCGGGTATCCCGTCGCGAGCGCGCGCACGAGTCGCCTCAGATCCGCCCCTGCGGGTACCGAGCCGATGAGATCTCGGGCCAATACCACCTTGCTGACCTCACCCGCGGCAATGGCCCCGAGGCCGGCACGGACCGCGGCCTGGTAGCCGGGAGCATCGAGTTCGCCGGGCCCGACGGTCGCGGACCACGCGGGACCCCACGGCGGAGCGGAAGGGATGTCAGGGGTCTCGCGTCCCGCGCGATGGGTCGTCGTCACCCACGAGCGTCCGGCGCGACGGCCGAAGACGAACTGCGGCACGATCAGGGTGCTTGCGCTCGCCGACGAGGGATCGAAGCTCAGCGCGCCGAATGCGATGAGGCCCGTACCGGGCAGGCGCACCTCATCATCGACGGTCGCCGCGGCGGCGGTGGCTCGCCAGGCATCGGCGAGCACGGCCGCCTGGTTGCCGTCCGCGGGGTTTGCGCGATGGCCGCCGACCTCTATGAGTCGCGGTGAGCCCACCCCGACCATGCCCTCTCCTCGTCGCAACCACGCCAGCGGATGCGTGGGTTCAGCATGCGCCAGCACATCCTCGAATGGCTCGACCTCGCGGGTCGTGACGACGAGTCGACGCACGCGGGTGGGGGCGGACTCGGTCACTGCTCCAGCCTAGACTCGCTGCGTGAGCGCAGATCCGAATGTGCCGGCCGAGGCATCCGTCCGTCCCCCCGTCGGGACGAAATTGGAGTTCCGCTGGCGCAAGTGGGATGGCTCAACCCACTGGGTGCACGAGTGCGTATATCTCGGCGCGGACGAGTGGGGCGACTGGTTCGGGCAGCGCGGGGGATGGCGGAGCGATCGGCCGGGGCGTTCGGTCGTGGTTGTCGAGGACAACGTGATGCTGCTGCCGCCATCGGGCGACCACGTGCTGACGATGAACGCGCGACCGCATCCCACCCGCGTCTACATCGACATCGCGTGGGACGCGCGCTGGTCGGGCGGCGAACCGACCGGTATCGACATGGACCTCGACGTCGTCGACCAAGAAACGCGCGGTGTCTACATCGACGATGAGGACGAGTGGGAGGAGCACCGCGTGCTCTACGGATACCCGCTCGACCTGGCCGAGAAGCTCGAGGCACTCACCGCCGAACTGTTCGCGGCGGTCAGCGCGCACGAAGCACCGTACGATCCGGCGACCGCGGCCCGCTGGCTGGCACGCCTCGTAGACTCGACGGGTGACCCCGAACCCGCCGACTGACGACCACAGTGAGTCGAACCGCAACGAACCCAACCGTGCCTCCAACCGTGCCGATCTCGGCAAGGACCCGGCTCGGGTCAGCGGAATGTTCGACCAGGTCGCGGGTCGCTACGACCGCACCAACACCGCCCTGAGCCTCGGCAACGATCGGCTGTGGCGTGTCGCCACGCGCCGGGCCGTTGCTCCGCGCGCGGGGGAGCGGATCCTGGATCTTGCCGCGGGTACGGGCGCATCCTCCGTCGCTCTGACGCGGAGCGGCGCACAGGTCGTTGCGGCGGACTTCTCGCCCGGCATGATCGCCGAGGGCCGCCGCCGTCACGGCGCGGTGCCGGGGCTGTCGTTTATCGAGGCGAACGCGACCGACCTGCCCTTCGCCGACGATGAATTCGACGCCGTGACCATGTCCTTCGGCCTGCGAAACGTCGACGAGCCCCGAAAGGCGCTAGCCGAGCTGTACCGGGTCACCAAGCCTGGGGGGCGGGTCGTGATCTGCGAGTTCTCACACCCCCCGTCGCGCGCCTTCGCCGAGTTGTACGGCTTCTACAACTCCCGGGTGCTCCCCGTCGTCGCGCGTGCTCTCTCCTCGAACGCCGATGCCTACGACTACCTGAACGAGTCCATTCGGGATTGGCCCGACCAGCGAACCCTGGCCTCATGGATCCGCGGCGCGGGCTGGCAGGATGTCGCCTACCGGAACCTCTCGTTCGGGATTGTCGCTCTGCACCGCGGGCGGAAAACCCGCCGGTAGGCTGGAGGGGTGACTCCGGGCCCCTCAGCGCGCGGCTCGCGACTGACGAGCCGACTCGGCATGACCGAGCGCGTCTTCGCCGGACCCCGCTCGCGCAAGCTCCTCGCCCAGGTGGAGGAGGGTCTCGACCGGGTCGAAGCCACGTTGGCCGACGAGTTGAAGATGACCGATGCTCTCGCCGATGCGACGAGCCGGTACCTGTACGAGGCCGGCGGCAAACGCATCCGTCCGATGCTCGCCCTGCTCTCGGCGCACCTCGGTGCGGGCATCACGCCCGCCGTGATCGAGGGTGCGACCGCTCTCGAGATGACGCACCTCGGTTCGCTGTACCACGACGACGTCATGGACGGCGCGGACGTCCGTCGCGGGGTGCCGAGCGCACAGACCGTGTGGGGCAACAACGTCGCGATCCTGACCGGCGACCTGCTCTTCTCGCGCGCGAGCCAGATCATGGCGCGGCAGGGCGAGCGGGCTATCCGGCTGCAGGCCGACACGTTCGAGCGGCTCGTGCTCGGTCAGATGCACGAGACCGTCGGACCGCAGGAGGGCGATGACCCCGTCGACTTCTACCTGCAGGTGCTGGCGGACAAGACGGGTTCGCTGATCGCCGCTTCGGCCGAGACGGGCGTCGTTTTCGCGGGCGCGCCCGAGGAGTACGGCATGTCACTCCGTACCTTCGGCGAGAAGACCGGCGTCGCCTTCCAACTGCTCGACGACGTGCTCGACCTGAGCGCCGACCCGGACGAGACGGGCAAGGTGCCCGGCACCGACCTGCGTGCCGGTGTGCCGACGATGCCGTTCCTGCTGCTCGGACAAGAGCGCGACGATGCATCCGTCGCCCTCAAGACACGTATCGATGAAGGCGTCGCTCGCATCGCGGATGGCGCAGACCCCGCCATCCTCGATACCGCACTCGCCGAACTTCGTGACCACGACGCAACCGCCCGGACGCTGCGCCTGGCCCACGACTGGGCGCGCGAGGCCGTCGAGGCTCTCGATCCGCTCCCGGACGGTCCTGTTCGCGACGCTCTCAAGCGTTTCTCCGAGGTCGTCGTCGACCGCAGTAGCTGAGCGCTCGCCGCCTCGCTCCCCCTCTTCGCAAGCACCATCGGAAGGACCCCATGACCAAGCTCAGGCTGGCCATCGTCGGCGCGGGCCCCGCCGGCATTTATGCCGCGGACATCCTGCTCAAAACCGAGCGCAAGTTCGATGTCTCCATCGACCTGTTCGAGCAGCTCCCCGCCCCCTACGGACTGGTCCGGTACGGCGTTGCGCCCGATCACCCGCGCATCAAGGGCATCATCACGGCCCTCCGCGAGGTGCTCGATCGGGGCGATATCCGACTCTTCGGGAACGTTCGCTACGGCGAGGACGTGACTCTCGAGGATCTCAAGCGTCACTACAACGCCGTGATCTTCGCCACCGGCGCCATCCGCGACACCGACCTCGACATCCCGGGGATCGATGCCGAGGGTTCGTACGGTGCCGCCGATTTCGTCAGCTGGTTCGACGGGCACCCCGATGTGCCGCGCACGTGGCCGCTGGAGGCCGAGTCGGTTGCCGTTGTGGGCGTGGGCAATGTGGCGCTCGACATTTCGCGCATGCTGGCCAAGCACGCCGAAGATCTGCTGCCGACCGAGGTGCCCGACAACGTCTACCAGGGCCTTGCGGCATCCCCCGTCACGGACGTCCACGTCTTCGGCCGCCGCGGTCCCGCTCAGGTCAAGTTCACCCCGCTCGAACTGCGCGAGCTCGGCGAGCTGCGCGATGTCGACATGGTCGTCTACGACGAGGACTTCGACTACGACGAGGCGTCGAAGACCGCGATCGCGAGCAACAAGCAGGTCATGGTCATCGACCGCGTGCTGCAGTCGTGGCGCCAGCGCCCGTCCGTCAACAACGCCGGCGGTGAGGCATCTCGCCGCCTGCACCTGCACTTCTGGGCACGCCCCGTGGAAGTCAAGAAGGATGCCTCCGGTCGCGTGACGGCGTTCGTGTACGAGCGCACCCGTCCCGACGCCCAGGGCGGCATCGAGGGCACCGGTGAGTTCCGCGAGGTGCCGATCCAGGCGATCTACCGGGCCGTCGGATACTTCGGTTCGCCGCTGCCCGACGTCCCCTTCGATCCCCGGCACGGTGTCATTCCGAACCACGAAGGCCAGGCTCTTCACCAGGAGTCCAACGAGCGTGTCTCGGGCATCTACGCGACCGGCTGGATCAAGCGCGGGCCCGTCGGCCTGATCGGTCACACCAAGTCCGACGCGATGGAGACCGTCCGACTCCTGATCAACGACCAAGCGTCGTGGTGGCAGCCCGAGGATCCCTCGGAAGAGTCGATCCCCGCGCTGCTGGCCGAGCGAGGCGTGCGGTGGACCGATCTCGAGGGCTGGCACCGTCTCGACGAGCACGAGGTGGCGCTGGGTGCTCGCCACGAGCGTGCGCGCATCAAGGTCGTGCCGCGCGAGGAGATGGTCGCGATCTCGCGCGGGGAGTAGTTCTCGCCGCTAGCCTGGGCGGATGACAGACGAGGACGGCTGGCGGGCCGACATCCTCGGTCCTGGCTTCGAGCAGTTGACCTTGCCACTCGGTTCTGATGATGAGGGTGAGGTCGTGGCGACCCTCGTCCGCCACCTGCCAGAGGTCGGTTTCGCCGAGCGAGTGTTCGGTGTTCGTGTGTTCCCGAACCGCCGCGCGCTGGCGGATGTCGATGTGCTCTACGTGCACGGGTGGTCGGACTACTTCTTTCAGACGCGACTCGCTCGCTTCTTTACCGAGCGTGGTGCGCGGTTTTTCGCCCTCGATCTGCGCAAGTACGGCCGCAGCCTGCGACCCGGTCAGACGCCCGGGTACATCACGGACCTCGACGACTACGACGCGGACATCGCTGCGGCGCTGGAAGCCATGCAGCGCGGCGACCGCCGGCTGGTCCTGCTCGGGCACTCGACGGGCGGATTGACGCTCAGCCTCTGGGCATCGAGGCATCCGAGTGTCGCGTCCGCGGTCATCCTGAACAGTCCGTGGCTGGAGTTTCAGCTGAGCGGTCTTGGTCGCGCGGCGCTCGCACCCATGGTCGAGCTGGGTGCCCGGATCCGTCCGCTGGACTCAGCACCCCAGGTGGATCTCGGCTACTATGCCCGTGCGCAGCGCGACGTCGCCGACCCCGATGATCCCGTCGAGACGAATCTGCAGTGGCGTCCGGATCAGACGATGGCGGTCTATGCGGGATGGTTCCATGCCGTGCTCGAGGGCCACGAGCGGGTCGCCGCGGGGCTAGGGATCGACGCACCCGTGTGCGTTCTGCTCTCCGCGCGCTCGGCGCTGCCCACCCGCTGGTCGGACGAACTCACGCGTGTCGACAGCGTGCTGAACGTGGACGAGATTGCTCGCGCGGCACTGAAGCTCGGGGAATCCGTCACCATCGAACGCATCGATGGCGCTATCCACGACGTCTTTCTGTCGCGCCATGAGGTGCGTGAAGAGGCGTACGCGCGGCTGGATCGCTGGGTGCTCGGGTTCGTCCGGCATCGGGCAGCACCCGCCTAGGTCGCGAGAGTCGAGCGCACGGTGGCCAGGAACCACGCGGTCGCGGACGTCGCGTCCGCGTCATGGTGCGAGATCAGGTGGACGGATGTCGTGGGCGACGGGAACGGTAGCTCGAGTAGCTTCGCCCCGGAGGGCAGCGCGAGCGCGGCGAAGGCGTCGATCGGCACGATGGCGACGTATCCGCAGCGGGCCACGATCCAGGGGAGTGAGGTGAAGCGCGGCACCTCGACGTGGGCTACCCGCGACAGCACCCCGGCTCCGAGTATGGTGACCGCCTCGGTGATCGCGCGGTGCCCGGCCGCGGCACCGACGCGCGCTTCGGGAAGTCTGCTCAGGTCTTCGACACGGATGCGTCCCTCGTCGTCGTCGAGGTCGGCGGGCACGAGGCAGGCGTAGCGATCCTGGAAGAGGACCTCCTGGTGGACCTGGCCCGCCACCGGTGAGCTGGTGATCGCGGCGTCGATGTCTCCGGAGAGCACATCGTGGGCAACCGAGTCGATGTCGAGCGGGACGACTTCGATCGAGACGTGGGGCGCGGAGGCCGCTATGGCGAGCAGGATGCGGGGGAGGAGGCCAGCCTCGCCCAGGTCTGTCAGAGCCATGCGGAATCGTCTGTGTGAGGTCGCGGGCTCGAAGCGGGTGCCGTCTTCGGTGCGCGCAACGATGTGTGACAGCGGTCCGCTGATCTCGGCGTAGAGGTCTGTCGCCAGCCGCGTCGGTCGTACTCCGGTCCCGGTGCGGACGAAGAGCGGATCGTCGAAGTGCAGACGCAGGCGCTTCAGCGCATGGCTGACGGCGGGCTGCGACACGCGCAGCGACTCGGCTGCCGAAGTCAGGTTCTTGGCCCGATAGACCTCGACGAAGGTACGGAGCAGATTCAAATCGACGCTGGCGAGCATGCCCCCATTATTCACCAAGCGAATGTCATAGATGTCGATTATTCATTGGACGAACATCGCGCCCGAACATACCGTGGAAGAAGGTCGCCGATGACCTAAGAAACGGAATCAGTGCAGTGACGCAGATGATCAGAGTCGCCGATGCTCTCGGCCGCATGCTCGCCGAATTGGGTGTCAAACAGGTATTCGGAGTCGTGGGAAGTGGAAACTTCCGCGTCACGAACGCGCTCGTCGCATCGGGTGCGACCTTTGTCGCGGCGCGCCACGAGGCCGGTGCGGCATCCATGGCCGACGCGTACTCCCGCATCACCGGTGACGTCAGTGCGCTGAGTCTGCATCAAGGATGCGGGCTCACGAACGCGCTGACGGGCATCGCCGAGGCGGCGAAGTGTCATACCCCGCTTCTCGTCCTCGCCGCAGACACGGCGGTGGGCAATGTCACGTCGAACTTCTACATCGATCAAGACACCGCCGTGAGCGGCATCGGTGCCATACCGATGCGGATCCACTCGGCCGAGACCGCGCTCGCCGATGCGGCCCGTGCATTCCGCGTCGCCCAGGTCGAACGCGCCACTGTCGTGCTGTCGCTGCCTATCGACATCCAGGACCTCGAGATCGCCTATCCGGGGCCACGGTCGGTCTCGAACCTCCGCGTTCCGACGCCGACCGTCTCGTCGGCGGATGCCGCCGAACTCGGCGAGATGTTCGTCGCGGCGGAACGGCCGGTGATCATTGGGGGTCGAGGTGCTCGTATCGCGAAGCATGACCTGCGCGCACTCGCCGCGGCGACCGGCGCGCTGCTCATCGCCTCGGGCGGCGCGCGCGGTGTCTTCGAGGGCGATGAATGGGCGCTCGACGTCGTCGGGGGCTTCGCGACAGACAGCGCGGCCGAGCTCGTTCGGGACGCGGATCTCATCGTCGGGTTCGGCGTCGCGTTGAACGACTGGACGACGCGCGGCGGCTCACTGCTCGAGAAGGCGACGCTCGTTCAGGTCGATGACCGTGTCGATGCGATCGGCAAGTATCGCCTCGTCGACCTCGGGATCGTCGGCGACACGGGTGCCGTCGCACGCGCCACCATCGCGGCGCTCGAGGCGACGGGGACGACGAGTGTCGGATACCGGACTCCCGAGGTCGCCGAACGTGTTCGTGCGGCGCGGTATTGGTCGGACCAGACCGTCGAGATGATCGACGAGCCGGGTTTCGTCGATCCCGCGGCCCTGACCAACGCGCTCGACGCGATGCTGCCCGACGAACGCGTCGTGGTCGTCGACGGGGGCAACGTCAATGCCTACCCGGGTGCCCACCTGCGCGTTCCGGACGACGAGGGCTACGTCCTGCCCCTCTCGTTTCAATCCATCGGGCTCGGGCTCGCGAGTGTGATCGGCGCTGCCGTTGCGCGGCCCGACCGGATGGCCGTGCTCGGCACCGGCGACGGTTCGTTGCTGATGGGGGCGGTGGAGCTGGAGACCGCCGTGCGGCTACGCCTCGGCCTCGTCGTCATCGCCTTCAACGACAGTGCGTATGGAGCCGAAATCCATCTGTTTCCGGAATCGACCCCCGCAGAACAAGAGATCGTCCGGTTCCCGGACACCGACATCGCCGCGATCGCGCGGGGCTACGGCTGCGACGCGATCACCGTGCGCTCTCTCGATGACCTGGGCGGGGTGGCCACCTGGCTCGCATCTGCCCGCGACCGGCCTCTCGTCATCGACGCCAAGATCAGCGGCCGTCCATCTTGGCTCATGGCCCGCGAACACGGGCACTGACCAACACCGCACGTACTCGCACGCAACAGAAACAAGGGAGTTTCACCATGATGCACAACACAGCAATCCGTGCCCGCCGGGCTCTCATTGCCACGGGAGCCGTCGCCGCGCTCGTCCTCGCCGGCTGCGCCGCCGATCCGGAGGGCGCCTCGTCGGGAGGGGACTCCGGTGGCGGCGAGGGCGGCGAGGGTGGCACGATCCGGGTCGCCTACCTGGCGACAGGCTCTTCGTTACCTCTCTTCGTGACCGCCGAGAAGTATGCCGAAGAGGTCGGCATCAACGTCGAGCTGGTCGAGGTTGCGAGCGGCAACGAGTCGATCACCGGCGTCGCGACCGCCCAGTACGACGCCGGGTTCGCCGGGATCGGGTCTGCCGCGTACAACGCCGTGGACGAGGGGCTTCCCGTGCGCTACGTGGCGCCGATGCACGCCGGATACATCGAGGACTACTTCATCGTGTCGTCGCAGCTCGCGGGTTCGTCGGAAGAGGCCGCCGCGGTCGCCGAGGACATGTCGCAGCTCGCGGGTCAGACGTTCGCCGTCAACGCGCCGGGCGTTGTGACTGAGGCGCTGCTCGGCTTCGCCCTGGAGCGCGGTGGACTGTCGATGGACGACATCGCTCTGGAGTACATCCCGTTCCCCGATCAGGTGCCAGCGCTTGCGAACGGTGGCATCGCGGCGGGCATCCTGTCTGAGCCGTTCCCGACGCAGGCAGAGGGCAACGGGTCGGGCTACCGCCCGTGGGAGACCCCGACGGATGAAGATCCGCTGCCGTTCACGGGGATCATCTACAACACGGACTGGGCGGACGAGAACCCGCAGGTGGCTGAGGACTTCATGCGCGCCTACGCGATGGCCGCGGAGGACCTCGACGCGAACGGATGGGACACCCCCGAGATGCTCGAGCTCGTCGAGCAGTACACGGGTGCCGATCCGGCAGTCATCGCCGCCTCCCGCCAGCACCACATCCCGGCCGACCTGAGTGTGGACTTCGACGTGCTGCTGCGATACCAGGAGTTCTTCCTCGAGCAGGGCTCGTTGAACTACGACGAGATCATCCCCGAAGAGGACATCTGGGACTTCAGCTGGCGCGATGCCGCCCTCGAGAACTGACTCGGTGAGCCGATGACTGCACTGATGCAACCGAAGGTCCGACTCACCGACGTGAGCAAGCGGTTTCCGGGAAAGGAGCAGGTCACCGCATTGGAGAGTGTCTCGCTCGACATCGCCGAAGCCGAGTTCGTGTCCATCGTGGGGCCGTCAGGCTGCGGGAAGTCCACTCTGCTGCGTCTCGTCGCTGGTCTGTACGAGCCGTCCTCGGGCTCGGTCGAGATCCTGAGCTCCAAACCGGACCGACCGAAGACGGCGATGGTGTTTCAGGAGCACGCTCTCTTTCCGTGGATGTCGGTGCGCGAGAACGTCATGTTCGGTCCGCGCAACCGCAACGTCCTCAAGAAGGATGCGGCCGAGATCGCGAACGAGCAGTTGGCGCGGCTCGGTCTGGCGCGCTTCGGCGACTTCTTCCCTCACCAGCTCTCGGGAGGGATGAAGCAGCGCGTCGGCATCGCCCGGGCGCTCGCGCAGGATGCCGAGGTGCTGTTGATGGACGAACCGCTCGGAGCGCTCGACGCGCAGACGCGCACCCTCCTGCAGGAGCAGATCCTCGAGCTGCGTCAGCAGACCAAACCGACGGTGCTCTACATCACGCACGCGATCGATGAGGCGGTCTTCCTCTCGGATCGCGTGGTGCTGATGTCCGCCCGCCCGGGCAGGATCCGGGACATCGTCGAACTCGACTTCGGGCCCGACCGCACGCCCGAGCTGCGCGGAACGCCGGAGTTCGCTGCTCTGTCGCAGGACATCTGGAACCACCTGCGCGACGAGGTGCAGGCGGCCATGGCGGTGGACGACCGGTGAGCTGGCGTGGCCTTCGCGACAAGTGGGCCCTGTTCGTCGGTCCGGTGGTGATCCTGCTCGGATGGGAGATCCTCAGTCGGACCGGCGTCATCCGCGCCACCTTCTTCCCGCCGCCAACCGAGATCATCGCCCGCAGCATCATCGTGTTCGAGCCTGACTCGGGGCTCGGCGGCGACATCATCGCGACCGTCCTGCGTGTGCTCGTCACGATCGTGCTGGCGGTGGTTCTGGGAGTCGGTGTGGGGATCGCGATCACCGCCTCGCAATGGATGGACCGCGGCGCGCATACGATCCTGGCGTTCCTCTACCCGATTCCGGGCGTGCTGTTCTTCCCGTTTCTGACGTTCCTGCTCGGGCGGACCGAGATGGCGATCATTCTGACCGCCTTGGTGACTCCGCTCATCGTCATGATTTTGTACACCGTCGCGGGCGTGCGGAGCATCGATCGCACCCTCGTCGAGGTGGCCGATAACTACGGCTCCCGGGGAGTCAAGAGGTTCTTCGGCATCCTTGTGCCGGGTTCGTTACCGTCGATCGTCACCGGTATTCGGGTGGCTCTCGGGTTCACCCTGATCGCCGTGATCGCGATCGAGATGGTGGGCGCCCCGAATGGCCTCGGTCAGTTCCTCTGGTCCAACTGGCAGATTCTGCGCGTCACCGACATGTACGTCGCGCTGTTGATCATCGCCGTCATCGGGCTGATCAGTTCCGTCGGATTCGACGCCGTGGCCGACCGCCTCTTGCCGTGGCGACGTGACGTGCAAGGAGCACAGATATGAACCCGACGGTTCGGCGCTGGGCGCAGTCGTGGGCGATCCCGCTCGCGGTCATCGTGCTGTGGGAGATCGTCACGCGCACAGGACTGCTCGACGCGCGTTTCTTTCCGCCGTTGAGTGACATCGTCGTGACGGCATTCGACGGACTCGTGAACGGGAGGCTCGGCCTGGATCTGTTGCTGACGGTCCAGCGATTGCTGATCGCCTTCGCGCTCGCCGCGGTTTTCGGCGTTGCGATCGGTGTCGCCTCGGGGCGGTGGCGGACGGTCGAGCTGCTCATCCGGCCCATCACGGACACCCTCTACCCGTTGCCGAAGATCGCCCTGCTTCCGCTCTTCATCATCATCGTCGGGCGGGGCGAGGTGGCCTACATCATTACCGCATTCGCCACCGCGTTCTTCCAGATCATCATCAGCACCCGCGGCACCGTCCGAGATGTGCCGACAGATTTGATCGAGGCGGGGCGCAACTTCGGTGCCACCGGCATCCGGTTTTTCACCAGGCTGTTGTTTCCGGCGATCGCGCCCGGTTTACTGAACGGGCTGCGGCTCGGGATGGCGACCTGTCTGATCACGCTGATCGCCGCCGAGTTCGTCGGCGCGGAGTTCGGCCTGGGAGCTGCGATTCGTCGGGCGGGTCAGCAGTTCGCCATTGACGAGGTCTACGCAGGCATCCTCATCGTCGGTCTGCTCGGTTTGCTGATCAACCTGGCGTTCCGCCTGGTCACGCCGCTCGTGCTGCCGTGGCAGCGCCGGACTCAGCCGGCGACGGCGGGCAAGCGCGGGTGAGGGTGAGTCCTACCGGTAGTTGATGAACTGCAGGTCGACCTCGAGGTCGGCTGCCTTCAGCACGCGGATGACCTCTTGCAGGTCGTCGCGGCTCTTCGACTGCACGCGCAGTTCGTCGCCCTGGATCTGCGACTTGACGCCCTTGGGCCCCTCGTCGCGGATGATCTTGCCGACCTTCTTGGCGTTCTCTTGCGAGATGCCGTCCTTGATCGTCGAGACGATGCGGTACTCCTTGCCGCTCGCGAACGGCTCACCCGACTCGAGGCTCTTCAGCGAGATACCGCGCTTGATGAGCTTGGACTGGAAGACATCCAGTACCGCCTTCGCGCGTTCTTCGCTGCTCGCCTTGATGAGCACCGACTCGCCGCTCCACTCGATCGAGGCGCCAGTGCCCTTGAAGTCGTAGCGCTGCTCAATTTCTTTGCGCGCCTGGTTGAGGGCGTTCTCTGCCTCTTGGTGGTCGACTTTGCTGACGATGTCGAAGGATGAATCGGCCATCCGTCCAGTGTATCCGGCGTCGTTCGTAGACTGGAGGGGCACTACACATGGAGGTGGGATGCGACCGTTGACCGAGGACGAGGTTCGGGCGTCATTCGTGAATGTCGTCGATGACGAGATCAGGCAGCTCCGGCTGCCCCACGACTTCTTATTGACGGACTGGGATCACCTGGACTTCTTAGCCTGGCGCGATCCCGAGACCCGCGGTCGCGGATACGTCGTCACCGAGCAGGACGGCAAACCGCTCGGCGTTGCCATGCGGGCGGCATCGACGACTTCTCGGGCCCGCTCCGGAATGTGCGACCTCTGCCACACCCTGCAGCCCGCCGATCAGGTCTCGCTCTTCACGGCGCGCAAGGCGGGTCCCTCCGGCGCACACGGCGACACCGTCGGCACCTACATCTGTGCTGATCTCTCCTGTCACGAGAACGTCCGCCTCGCGGCGCCGCTCGCTCCGTCCGAGATGCGCGCCAGCGTGGACCGCCGGATCGATGGGGCGCGACGACGCACCGAACGGTTCGTCGAACGGGTGCTGGCGTAGTCTCGCGTCATGACGCAAGCACGGGTTGTGGTGGTCGGCGACGCACTCATCGATGAGTTGCGGGACGACCTCGGTGTTCGCGAGTTCGTCGGAGGGGCGGCCCTCAATGTCGCGGTCGGGCTGGCTCGGCTGGGCGTGCCGACAACGCTCATCGCGATGGTCGGGGACGACGAAGCGGGAGCGCGCATCCGCGCCTACCTCGCCGATTTTGATGTCGAGTTGCTCGCAACCCCGTCGCCACTCGGGACGTCGCGGGCCGTGAGTGAGCGGGCGGGCGGCGCCGAGCCCGCGTACGTGTTCAATGAGGCGGCTCAGGCTCGACGCATCCGTTTCGGCGATGCCGAGCGTGCTGCGATAGCAGATGCCTCGATGACGGTCGTGAGTTGTTTTCCGTTCGACGATGCGGCGCAGGCCGCGGGGTTCGCCACGACGGTTCGCGCGAGTGAGACGCGTCTCGTGATCGACCCCAACCCGCGCACGGGCATGATGCGCGACCTGGCCGAGTTCGTCGCCGGATTCGAGGATCTCGCGCCGCGGGCGTCGCTCGTGAAGATCGGGGACGACGACGCGCATCTGATGTTCGGAGAGTCGCTGGATGAATCGGTGGAACGGATGCGTGAGCTCGGTGTGCCCGTTGTGCTGGGTACACGCGGTGCTGACGGTGCGTTCGTGCGTGCCGACGTGCTCGGAGGCGACGAGCTCGTCGCGCCAATCGCGGATCTGCCCGGCCGCATCGTCGACACGATGGGTGCCGGCGATGCGACGCTGTCGGCGACGGTCGCGCGGCTCGCATTGGACGGCGACCCGACGGATGTGGCGCAGTGGAGCCTCGTGCTCGGCGACGCTATGGAGATCGCCGCCGCAACCTGTCGGTTCGAGGGTGCCCTGCTTCGGACGCCGAGCGAACTGCGCGACGTGGATCTCGACCGCCTCGGCACCTGACCGGCGTTCTTCGGGGCTCCCGTGATTGGGTAAGATGGGAGATCGCGCTTCCGGTCGTCTGCAAAAGTCGGACGGGCGCGCCCTGGCGAGTTACCCAAGCGGCCAAAGGGATCTGACTGTAAATCAGCCGGCGTAGCCTTCGGGGGTTCGAATCCCTCACTCGCCACCAAACGAAGAACGCCCCCACGAATGTGGGGGCGTTCTTCGTTTATCGGGTGCTGCGGGATTCGAGCAGCGGCGCGAAGCGTCGCGTGTTCGAGGGGCCCACGCCGCCCGAGGCTCCGCGCGCCGCGCAGCGGCGGGTGGAGAGGCGGTGGGGACCCTCACTCGCCACCAAACGAAGAACGCCCCCACGAATGTGGGGGCGTTCTTCGTTTATCGGGTGCTGCGGGATTCGAACAGCGTCGCGAAGCGTCGCCGGGGCCGAGTCCAGTCGGATCCGCGTGTCACGGTTTACCGTTGTCGACCCAGCGTGTGTGCGCTTTTAGCGCGTGGAAGACCGCGAGGCGAATCACAAAGTACGCGAGTACGACGGCGATCGCGATCATCACGACGTAGATCAGAAGTCCGAACAAGTGCCATCCGCCGAGTGAAGAGACCATTCGACCAGCGTAGGGCGGGCGTGCGCGAAAGCAATAGTTCAGTCGCGCCAGGAGTGCTGCGGGTCGTAGCCGAGCAGGCGCCGAGCCTTCGTGATCGAGAGCATCGTGTCGTGCTCGCCGAGGTCACCGTGCACCGGGACGTCGGGGAACACCTCCGCGACGAGCTCGGCATTGGATGTTGTGGTGACCGTGTCGGCGGCCGCGATGATGAAGCGGTCGAAGCCCGGAGGGGCGACCTGGAGTGCGCGTTCGATCGCCTGGGCACCGTCGCGCGCGTCGATGTAGCCCCAGAGGTTCCACTTGCGATCCCGCGGGTCGGCGTCGTACGGGAACGCCTCGTAGTCCTCGGGCACCATGACGTTCGAGAACCGCAGGGCCGTGATCGACACATCAGGATTCCATCGCACGAGCTCGATCGCGAGCTGCTCTTCGAGGTGCTTGACGAGCGAGTAGACCGACTCGGGCCGGGCGGGGTAGTCCTCGTCGACCGGGATATACGGCGGCGGCACGTCGAACGGCAGGCCGAGCACCGTCTCGCTGGACGCGTAGACGATGCGCGTAATGCCGAGGCGGATAGCCGCCCAGAACACGTTGAACGTGCTCGGCATGTTGTTGTGGAAGGTGGCGACATCCGGTGCGATCCCGGGAGCGGGGATGGCGGCCAGGTGAACGACCGCGTCGAACCCGTTGTGCTTGTCGTTGACGGCGGTGAGGGCGTCGACGACCTGGCCGTAATCCGTGAGGTCGACGCGCACGAAGCCGGGGCCTCGGGCTCCGACGACGTCCATGCCGATCACGTCGTGACCCGCGGCTCGCAGTTCGTGCAGAACGACGGAGCCGAGCTTGCCGGAAGAACCGGTGAGAGCAATACGCATACGCCCAGGCTCGCACACGTAACTGAAGGTCGCACGCGACGGATCAGAACGGGGGCGGCGCAGAACTCACGTGTCCGGTGGGTGTCTCGACCTGGACCGTGCCGTCGCTTCGGGTGATGAAGCGGAACTTGGTCACGTGTCGATGGACGTGATCCGGAGGGCACAGGGGACGCAGATTGACCTCGTCCGTCGTGCCTCCCTGGGCCCACGGCCTGTCGTGATCGATATCGGCGTCGAGGGCAAGCCGGTTGCACCCATCGCGGGCGCATCGTCCGAACCGCAGAATCAGCCAATCGCGCTGCGCCTTCGTTGGGCGGTAGGTGCGGCGGTCCATGTGGAGCACGATGCCGCGAACCGGATCCGTGATTACCCGGTGAAAAGCCTTCGCGTCAGTGAAGATCTGTGCCGCCGTGAGGGGATCGATGGGGCCGTGGCCGACGAGCTCTGCGTCTTCACGCGGCAGTGCTGCAAGACGAGTCGCGAGACGGCCAGCGATGTCGTCCGCGGAGCCATCGCCCGTGAGTAGGGAGACCGGCACGGTGACGAAGACCTTCGTCTTGACCGCGGTCGCCGTCCCCACGCCCATCAGCCACGAGGCGAACAGGTCGGCGCGGATCTGGTCACGGGTACGTCGTTCGCGGGAATCCTTCGCGGTCGCCTTCGCCGTTGCGTTCAGGCGGCGGCCGAGCGCCACCGCCTGAACGGTCGGCACGAGGGCCGTGACCCATGACATCCCATCGTCGATGTGCTCGATGCCCACGCGACGATCACGCATCGCGGCCGCGTGTCGTACATCGGCGCGGCGGGCATCGAGACGTTCGAGGAGTCGCTTGAGGCGCGCGCGGAACGCGGCGCGCGAGCACGACAACACCCACTCCGATGCGGCCGCATCGAGCTCGGCAATGGCCGCCTCGGCCTCGGCGCGCAACTCCGGCGAGGCGTCGAGCGGGGCCCGCAGCCGGGCGACCCCCGCCACGACCGCATCGACCAGAACGAGAGGCGCGAAGCCATCGAGTGCTCGACGCCACAGCCATGGCAGGGATTCGGCTGCGGTTCTGGCGGTGTACGCGAGCGTCCGAAGGGTCTGCTCGGCCACGTTCAGCCGCAGCGACAGGTCGAATAAAACTCCGCGTACAGCCATCTCTTCGCCGTCTGCACCGATGATGTCTGTGTACACATGCGGGTTCCGGCGAGCGAACTGGATCGCTTCCGCGATGCCGGCTGCGCGTCGCGCCTCATGTCGGATGGCCGCGAACTGATCGCTTTGCAGGTCATCGAAGAGGAACCCCAGCGACTCTTCCGTCGACACGCTCGTGGGCGCCGGATCGAGAAGTTCGAGGGGCTCGTTCATGCCTCAAGACTAGCATATATGTGCGATATAAGAAGGTATCTGAACGACGAAAATAGAACATGAGTACTATCACTACGCTGAGGCTCAGCCCAGGGGAGGAACGATGACGCATCCGGCGCCCATCCGCGCCGTCGGAGTTCGCGATGTCGCGGCTCGCGCCGGGGTGTCGACACAGACGGTGTCGCGCGTGCTCAACGGGCATCCGCACATCCGTCCCGAAACGCGGCAGCGAGTGCTCGATGCGATTCAGGCGCTCGGCTATCGGATCAACAATGCCGCCCGCGCCCTCGGCACCAGCACGTCGCGCACCCTCGGAGTCGTGGCATCCGATGCCGCCCTCTATGGGCCCGCGGAAGGCGTCGCCGCTCTCGAAGCCGCCGCCCGCGCGGGAGGGCGCTGGATCGCCACGGCCTACGCGGATGCTGCGGATGCGTCGTCTGTCGAAGCTGCGGTGGGGCACCTGCTTGCACAGGGCGTCGATGGCATCGTGCTTGTCGCGCCGCACACGCGCACGCTCGATGCTGCCACCGCGGCGGCGCCCGGTGTCCCCATCGTCGCCCTGAATGGCGGTACCGGTGCGGCAACGCAGTCCGCGGGGGCGGCACTCGCGGTGGCTCACCTGCTCGACCTCGGCCATCGGCGGATCGCCGAGGTCGCGGGCCCGGGTGACTGGCTCGAGGCGACGGCTCGATCCCGCGGTGTGGCTGAGGCGCTGGATTCCGCAGGCATGCCCCTCGCCGCGCGGTGGGAGGGCGACTGGAGCGCTGCCGCCGGGTATGCGCTCGCGGAAGCGCTCGCCGATGCGCTCGGGCGCGAACAGGCCCCCACGGCATTGGCGGTCGCCAACGACCAGATGGCGCTCGGGCTCATGGCGGGTCTGCGCGCCCGGGGAATAGATGTACCCCGCACGGTGTCGGTCGTCGGGTTCGACGACAATCCCGACTCCGCCTTCTACCTACCCGCGCTGACGACGGTGCGCCTCCATCTCGCCTCCGAAGCGCGCCGGGTGGTCGCTGAGGTCGTCGGCGTGTCTGGGGACGCGTTCGCTGAGCCTCCGGTGCTCGTCATGCGGGACTCTGCGATTCCGCGTCGCGAATAAAGCCAGCTCCTGAGGTGACGGCGAGCGCTCGCGCAAATCGGATGGTACCGGTAACATTACGAAGGTCGCTCGAACCCTGCGCGGCCGCCGCGAGACCGATGGAGCCCCCGTGAGCACACCCCAACACTCGACATCCGTCGAGGCTGCGATCGCCGCCACCCGAACCGAGGTCGCAGCGCTGCATGCGGAGTTGGTGCGTTATGGCTTGGTGGTGTGGACGGGTGGGAATGTGTCTGGTCGTGTGCCGGGTGCTGATCTGTTTGTGATCAAGCCGTCGGGTGTGTCGTATGACGAGTTGGCTCCGGAGAACATGATTCTGTGCGATTTGGACGGGAATGTCATTCCGGGCACCCCGGGGAGCGACCGCAGCCCGTCGAGTGATACGGCGGCGCACGCGTATGTGTATCGGAACATGCCGGATGTGGGGGGTGTGGTGCACACGCATTCCACGTATGCGGTGGCGTGGGCGGCGCGGGGGGAAGAGATTCCGTGTGTGATCACGGGGATGGCGGATGAGTTCGGGGGTCCGATTCCGGTGGGTCCGTTCGCGGTGATCGGGGATGATTCGATCGGCCGCGGGATCGTGGAGACCTTGACGGGGCACCGGTCCCGTGCGGTGTTGATGCAGAACCATGGGCCGTTCACGATCGGGGTGTCGGCGAAGGATGCGGTGAAGGCTGCGGTGATGTGTGAAGACGCGGCCCGTACGGTCCACATTGCTCGGGAGGCGGGACCGTTGATTCCGATCCCGCAGGACAAGATCGACGCCCTCTACGGGCGATACCAAAACGTCTACGGACAGAACGAGGACGTTCGCCGATGACTGGAACATCTGCCGCCGACGCGATCCGTTCCGGCCGCACCGCCCTCGGCATCGAGTTCGGATCTACCCGCATCAAAGCCTGCCTGGTCGATGCCGACAACCCCGCCGACGTCCTTGCCGTAGGCGGCTTCGAGTGGGAGAACAGCTTCGCGGACGGGCGCTGGACCTATGCCCTCGACGAGGTGTGGTCGGGGCTTGCCGCAGCGTACGGCGAGCTGGTGACGGATGCCGAGCAGCGCCATGGCGTCGGCCCCGTCACCGTGGGTGCCATCGGCGTCTCGGCCATGATGCATGGCTACCTCGCCTTCGGGTCCGACGACGAGCTGCTCGTGCCTTTCCGCACGTGGCGAAACACCTCGACGGGTCGCGCGGCGGCGGAGCTCACCGAGGTCTTCGGCGTGAACATCCCGTTGCGGTGGTCGATCGCCCACCTGCACCAGGCTGTGCTCGACGCCGAAAGCCACGTTCCGGACATCCGCTTCGTCACGACCCTTGCCGGGTACGTGCACTGGCGTCTCACCGGTCGCCGCGTGCTCGGTGTCGGCGATGCCTCGGGAATGTTCCCGATCGATCCGGCGACGGGCGACTACGACGCGACGATGGTCTCGGCGTACGACTCGTTGGTGGAGGGGCGACTTCCCGCGGTGCTCACCGAATTGCTGCCCGAGGTGCTCGCTGCGGGTGAGTCCGCGGGCGCGTTGACGACGGAGGGCGCTGCACTGCTCGACCCGTCTGGCGCGCTGATCCCCGGCATCCCGTTCTGCCCGCCCGAGGGTGATGCCGGCACCGGCATGGTCGCGACGAACTCTGTGTCGCCCCGCACCGGAAACGTCAGCGCGGGCACCAGCATCTTCGCCATGGTCGTGCTCGAGCGCCCGCTCGCGAAGGTGCACCACGAGCTGGATGTCGTCACGACGCCCGCCGGCGATCCGGTCGCGATGGTGCACTGCAACAATGGCGCAAGCGAACTGGCCGCGTGGGCGGGAATGTTCGCCCGGTTCGCCGAGGCGGCCGGAACCCCACTCGCGGCGGACGCCGTTTACGAGGTCCTGTTCCGCGAGGCACTCGGGGCGGAACCGGATGCCGGGGGTCTGCTGGCCTACAACTACCTCGCGGGTGAGCCGATCGCCGGGCTCGACGCGGGCCGACCGCTCGTCGTCCGCAGCCCCGACTCGCGCCCGACACTCGGCAACTTCGCTCGTGCTCAGCTCTACGCCGTCTTCGGCACTCTGAGCCTCGGAATGCGCGTGCTGCGCGGCGAGCACGTCACGGTCGACACGATGTATGCGCACGGCGGCATGTTCCGCACCGCGGGTGTCGCGCAGCGGTTTCTCGCCGCAGCCATCGAGGCGCCGGTCGCTGTGGCCGAAACCGCGTCCGAGGGCGGCGCCTGGGGCATCGCGGTACTCGCCTCTTACCTGAACGAGGCCGACGACCTCGCCCTCGACGCCTACCTGGCCGAGCGAGTATTCGCCACGACCGCGTTCGAGACCGTCGCGCCCGATCCCGATGACCTGGCCGGATACGCCACCTACCTCTCGCGCTACGAAGCCGGGCTCGCTATCGAGCACGCGGCCATCGCAGCGCTCTGACTCCTGAACGAAAGCAGAACTCCATGACCCGCACTCCTCTCGCTACCTCGCTCGAGCCCTATGAGGTCTGGTTCGTCACCGGCAGTCAGAACCTCTACGGCGAAGAGACCCTTCTCCAGGTCGCCGACCAGTCACAGGGCGTCGTCGCCCAGCTCGAAGGTCACGTGCCGGTGAAGGTCGTCTGGAAGCCCGTGCTGAAGGAGGCCGACAGCATCCGTCGCCTCGCACTCGAGGCCAACGCCGCCGACAACGTGATCGGCCTGATCGCGTGGATGCACACCTTCAGCCCGGCCAAAATGTGGATCGGCGGCCTCGACGCTTTGCAGAAGCCGCTGCTGCACCTGCACACACAGGCGAACGTCGAATTGCCGTGGGCCGACATCGACTTCGACTTCATGAACCTCAACCAGGCCGCGCACGGCGACCGTGAGTTCGGCTACATCCAGACCCGCCTCGGCGTCGCCCGCAAGACCGTCGTCGGGCACGCGTCCGACGAGCGCGTACGCGGCGAGATCGCATCCTGGCAGCGCGCAGCCGCGGGCTGGGCCGCCTCGCGCAGCCTCAAGCTCGCCCGTTTCGGCGACAACATGCGCTACGTCGCCGTGACCGAGGGAGACAAGACCGAGGCCGAGCTGCGGTTCGGCGTGCAGGTCAACACCTGGGGTGTCAACGAGCTGGCGGATGCTGTGGCCGCTGCATCCGAATCCGACATCGACGCTCTCGTCGCGCTGTATGAAGAGGAGTACGACGTCGTTCCTGAGCTGCGTGCCGGGGGAGAGCGTCACCAGTCGCTGCGCGACGGTGCCGCGATCGAGCTTGGCCTGCGTTCGTTCCTCGAGGAGGGCGGCTTCGGCGCCTTCACGACGAGCTTCGAGGACCTGGGTGCGCTGAAGCAGCTGCCGGGGCTGGCCGTGCAGCGCCTGATGGCCGAGGGCTACGGGTTCGGCGCCGAGGGCGACTGGAAGACCGCCATCCTCGTGCGTATCGCGAACGTGATGGGTGCTGGGCTTCCCGGTGGTGCGAGCCTCATGGAGGACTACACCTACGACCTCGTTCCCGGCAGCGAGCGGATCCTCGGAGCGCACATGCTCGAAGTGTCGCCGTCGCTGTCGTCGCAGAAGGCACGCCTCGAGATCCACCCGCTCGGCATCGGCGGCAAGGAAGACCCCGTGCGCCTCGTGTTCACGGCCGAACCCGGCCCGGCGGTCGTCGTCGCGATGAGCGACATGCGCGACCGCTTCCGCCTCGTGGCGAACGTGGTCGAGAACGTCGAGGCGCCGGACCTTCCGAACCTGCCCGTCGGACGCGCGATCTGGAAGCCCCAGCCCGACTTCGCGACGAGCGCCGCGGCCTGGCTGACCGCCGGTGCCGCGCACCACACGGTCATGACCACCGCGGTCGGCATCGAGGTGTTCCGCGACTTCGCCGAGATCGCCAAGACGGAGCTGCTCGTCATCGACGACTCGACGACGGTGCGCGGGTTTCAGCAAGAGGTGCGCTGGAACCAGGCCTACTACCGCCTCGCTCAGGGGCTGTAATTCCGGGCGTTTCGTCAGGGGCCCGCGAGCGCGCCCACCGGATCGTCCAACAACCGAGCGAAGGCCGCCTCTGCCGCACCGACCAGCAGGCGGTCTTCGCCGAGCGCGGCAGAGCGGATCGCGACGTCCTCCGCGGCGGCGGGCATCGATAGCGCTCGCACGTCCTCGAGAAGTTCGCCGGTTCCGCCCTCGGCGATGGTCGCGAGAAATCCGCCGAGCACGATGACCTGCGGGTTGAGCACGTTCACGACGTTCGCGAGCGCCGTGGTCAGGATGCGGCGCTGCCGCGCGATCTCTTCGCGGGCATCGGGTAGGTCGCTCGCCGCCAGGGCCGCGGCAAGCGTCGGTTCGTCTGCCGTGACCAGCGCCGCGACTGCCAGGAGTCGTGCTCGGCTGACCTCGTCCTCGAGCACTCCGTCGCCGGCGAGGCGGTCCGCGGTCGAGGGTATGCCCGGGCGATTCTGCCCGAACTCCCCGGCGTAACCGGAGGCACCGGCCACGGGCATCCCGTGCACGATCAGGCCGCCACCGATACCGCTCGCGCCGCCGTTCAAATAGACGAGATTGTCGATCCCGCGGCCGGCGCCGAACAGGTGCTCGGCCACAGCGCCGAGGGATGCGTCGTTGCCCACGACGATCGGCAGGCCGGTCGCTTCGGCCGCGAGTTCGTGCAGCGGCACATCGTGCCACCCGAGGTGCGGTGCGTTCCGCACCATCCCGTCGGCACCGCGCACGAGGCCGGGCACGGCGAAGCCGAGGCCCACGAGCCGCGCATCGGCGAGTTCGTCGGCGCGCCACTGCTCGATCGTCTCGGCCACCAGCCGCACCGTCTCGGCCGGAGTGAGCAGATGGTCGACCTCGATGCGACGGCGCGCCGCAACCGTGCCGTCGAGCCGTACGGCGGCCAGCGCGAGGGCGTCGACCTCAGGGTTTGCGGCGATCGCCATGATCGACGGATGCGTCGCCACGACCGGTGACGGGCGCCCAGCCCGCGTCGAGGGAGCGGGTGGAAGCTCCTCTGCAACGCCGATCGAGGCGAGTTCGGCGACCAGATCGGCGATCGTCGAGCGGTTGAGTCCGGTCGTCGCCGTCAACTGCGCGCGCGACTGCGGACCCGCGAGATGCAGAATCCGCACCAGACGCGCAAGGTTCGCTCGACGCACGGCTTCGAACGTCGTCGCGCGGTCGGTCATCGCACCAGCGTAGGGGGTCGCCTCATCTGACGGAATGGTATAGGTTGTGTCTAACAACATTTCCGTTCAGCGAGGATCAGGATCACCCCATGAGCACCCCCACGCCCACTCCCGCCGACAAGTTCTCCTTCGGCCTCTGGACCGTCGGCTACAACGGCTCCGACCCATTCGGCGGACCGACGCGGCCTCCCCTCGACACCGTGCACGCCGTCGAGAAGCTCGCCGAGCTCGGCGCCTACGGCCTGACATTCCACGACGACGACCTCTTCCCGTTCGGATCCAGCGAGGCCGAGCGCCAGAAGCAGATCGACCGGCTGAAGGGCGCTCTCGCCGACACTGGCCTGATCATTCCCATGGTCACGACCAACCTGTTCAGCGCGCCGGTGTTCAAGGATGGCGGCTTCACGTCGAACGACCGCGACGTGCGTCGCTTCGCGCTCCGCAAGGTCTTCCGCCAGCTCGACCTCGGCGCCGATCTGGGCGCCAAGACGTTCGTCATGTGGGGCGGACGTGAGGGCGCCGAATACGACGCCGCGAAGGACATCCGTCAGGCCCTCGAGCGCTACCGCGAGGCCGTCAACCTGCTCGGCGACTACGTCACCGACAAGGGGTACGACATCCGGTTCGCGATCGAGCCGAAGCCCAACGAGCCGCGTGGCGACATCCTGCTGCCGACCCTGGGTCACGCCCTGGCCTTCATCGACTCGCTCGAGCGTCCCGAACTCGTGGGCCTCAACCCCGAGACCGGCCACGAGCAGATGGCCGGGCTGAACTTCGCCGCCGGTATCGCCCAGGCGCTGTACCACGGCAAGCTCTTCCACATCGACCTCAACGGCCAGCGCGGCATCAAGTACGACCAGGACCTCGTCTTCGGTCACGGTGACCTGCACAACGCGTTCGCGCTCGTCGACCTGCTGGAGAACGGCGGCCCGGGCGGCACGCCGGCATACGACGGACCGCGGCACTTCGACTACAAGCCGAGCCGCACCGAGGACGAGACGGGTGTCTGGGACTCGGCCGCTGCCAACATGCGCACCTACCTGCTGCTCAAGGAGCGCGCCGCGGCCTTCCGCGCCGACCCTGAGGTGCAGGAGGCGCTCGAGGCGTCGAAGGTCCCCGAGCTTTCGGTACCGACGCTGAACGAGGGCGAGTCTTACGACGACTTCCTCGCCGACCGCTCGGCTTACGAGGACTTCGACACCGACGCCTACCTGGGTGGCAAGGGCTTCGGATTCGTCCGTCTGCAGCAGCTCGCGACCGAGCACCTGCTCGGCGCACGCGGCTGAGTTGCGCCAGGTGAAGGGCGGGACGGCAGCGTGACGCTCGTCGCAGGGATCGATTCGTCGACGCAGTCGTGCAAGGTCGTCATGGCGGATGCCTCGACCGGCCGGATCGTCCGTACCGGTCGGTCGACGCATCCGGATGGCACCGAGGTCGATCCGGAAGCGTGGTGGGTTGCGCTGCAGGCAGCGATCGTCGATGCCGGTGGGCTCGACGACGTGGCCGCGGTGTCGATCGCCGGCCAGCAGCACGGCATGGTCGTGCTGGATGCGCGGGGCGAGGTCATCCGTCCCGCCCTGCTCTGGAACGACACGCGTTCGGCCGTCGCGGCGCGCGACCTGATCGCCGAGGTCGGGGCTGAGGCATATGCGGAGCGGACGGGTGTTGTGCCCGTCGCGTCTTTCACAGCGACGAAGTTGCGGTGGCTGCGCGATGCCGAACCCGAGAACGCGGCGCGCGTCGCCGCGGTCGCGTTGCCGCACGACTGGTTGACCTGGCGCCTGCGGGGCTTCGGCCCCGCGGGGTCGCCGCTCGGCCCGGTTCTCGAAGAGCTGACGACGGATCGCTCGGATGCGAGCGGCACCGCCTATTGGGGATCCGACGGGTATCAGTCCGATCTGGTCGAACGCGCGCTGGGCCACGCGGCTCTCCTGCCGCGTGTGCTGGGTCCGCTCGAACGCGCCGGTACGACCCCGAGCGGGGTTGTTGTCGGTCCCGGCGCGGGCGATAACGCGGGAGCGGCTCTCGGCCTCGGGGCGGCGGACGGCGACGGTGTCATCTCGATCGGCACATCGGGAACGGTTTTCGCCGTCACCGACACCCCGATTGCGGATGCCGCGGGTACCGTCGCCGGCTTTGCCGATGCCACAGGGCGCTTCTTGCCCCTCGTCGCGACGCTCAACGCGGCGCGCGTGCTCGACGCGTTCGCCGGCTTGCTCGGCGTCGATCATGACGAGCTCGGCCGACTCGCACTCGAGGCGGAGCCCGGGCCCGCGAGCCCCGTGCTTGTGCCGTACTTCGAGGGTGAGCGAACGCCGAATCTGCCGGATGCCACGGCATCCCTTTCGGGTCTGACCCTCGCCGGCACCACGAGGCCGGCGATCGCGCGTGCGGCTATCGAGGGCATGCTCTGCGGGCTCGCCGCGGGCCTCGACGCGATCCGTGACCAGGGCGTCGAGCTTCACCGTCTGCTCCTGATCGGTGGCGCGGCGCGAAACCCGGCCGTCTCGGCGATTGCCGCGCAGGTTTTCGATCTGCCGATCGTCGTACCGGCGCCGGGGGAGTACGTCGCCCTCGGTGCGGCGCGCCAGGCCGCGGCCGTGCTCGCGGGTGGCTGGCCCGACTGGGCCGCAGCGGGCGAGATCGAGGTGCCCGTCGACACCCGACCCGACATTCGGGCACGGTACGCGGTCGCCGCGCTAGGGTTCCGTCCGTGATTCCGCGCGAACGACGCCCAGCATCCGGTACCCAGCACCTGCTGCGATCGGGTGACTACCAAGCCGTCGTCGCGAGTGTCGGAGCTTCCCTGCGCGTGCTGCGTCATAGCGGTCCGTCGGGAGCACGTGATCTCGTCGTGCCCTTCGACGCCGACGAGGTCAGGCCCGCCTATCGCGGCGTGACTCTCGCGCCCTGGCCCAACCGGATCGTCGACGGTCGTTATCGGTTCGGTGGGGTAGATCACGCTCTGCCGCTCACGGAGCCGGAGCGCGGTCACGCCCTGCACGGGTTGGTGTCATGGCTCGATTTCGAGGCCGTGGACAAGGGCGCTGACCATGTCACACTCGCTGCCGAGATCGAGCCGCAGGCGGGCTATCCGTGGCGGGTACGTATCGAGTCGACCTTCCGCCTGAGCGCGGACGGGCTCGAGCAGACCGTCACGGGAACGAACATGTCCGACACGGTCGCCCCGTTCGGCATCAGCGGACACCCGTATCTGGTTGCGGGCCCGGGACGCGTGGACGACTGGACGCTGGAGCTGCCCGCCGATGTCGTCCTCGGTGTCACGGAAGATCGTCTTATCCCCACGGTTGAGCAGAATGTGGACGCAGATGACCATCGTCGCTTCGACTTCCGTCAGCCGCGCCGGATTGCTGATGCGCGCATCGACCACGCCTTCACGGGACTCCGGTGGGACGACGGGATAGCGCGTGTGCGCCTGACCGATGCCACCGGTTCCGGTGTTTCCTTGGTGTGGGACGAGGCGTGCCCCTGGGTGCAGGTGCACACCGCAGACGTACCTGGGCGAGCGACCGATCGGATCGGACTGGCGGTCGAGCCGATGACCTGTCCGCCGGATGCCTTCAATTCTGAGAACTCTCTCATATACCTTGACCCGGCATCCCGGGCCGGGGGAAGCTGGACCATCGCTGGGATCTGAAAAGATCCCGTGACACATTTCCCCCCTCGCAAGAGCTCCTCTCATCGGTGTTTTGACAGGTTGTCCACCGAAAAGAGGACATAAATCTATGATTTGTCCCCCAAAGAGGGGACATACGTGCTGTGCGCGTTGGGGTTATGCTCGTTCTAGCTCCTTCTGAAGCATTCGAACCGACGTCCCCAGCGTTGGGCGGCCCGTTTCCCCAAGCGGTTCTGCGATCGGATGGGAAGGAAGCGGGGCCCCCTCGAGTCGCCCAGTCCCCAATGGGCCACCCGAGGGGGCCAATTCTTTTCTCCGGCCCCTCCCCACGACTCCTGATCGTGGTGTCGTCCACAGGTCGTCGGAACTGCTCGTCGCTTGCGCGCAGGCACCTGTCAGGATGGGACGCATCCGTTCCCACGTGATCGAAGAGAGCCACCATGTCGCAGCCGCACGGCGCACCGCACGCGGAGACCGAAGAAGCCCGCAGCCCCTATTGGAAGATCGCGGTGTGGATCGCGATCGGTGCGCTCATCGCCGCGGCTCTGGTTTGTGTCGTGTGGGTGCTGATCGGTGACCAGAACGGGCTGATCGGCCGGGCGTTCCTCACGATCGTGTTGCTCACCGCCTTTGCCGGCGCTGCGCTGCTCGACGCGAGCGTCGCGCCCCGGCGTCCGCAGTGGTATGTGCTCGTGAGCATGATCGGGTGGGTGCTCGCACTGCTCGCTGGCGCCATCAAGATCTGGGCGCCCATGGACTGGGGTTGGCCGTGGGGTGCCTCGCCTGTGGTTCGGTTCTTCGAGTTCGTCGGCATTGTCATCGTGCTGCGGCTGGCGATCCTGCACATTCGCCTGTTCACCAAGGGCGAGCCGCGGACGGCCTTCTCGCGCGTCGTCGTGCCGATCACGGTTGCCCTCGTCGCGGTTCTCGCGATCCTGCTCATCCTGCCGCTGCTGCTGGCCCGCGCCGTCGACTTCTCGGACTTCTACTGGCGGGTCGTCGTCGCGATCGCGATCCTGGCCGCGGTCGGGACCGCACTGGTGCCTCTCGTTAAGGCGCTGGACGGGCCGCGCCGTGTCGCGCCCCCCGCTCCGCCCGTGCCGGCTCCCACCTGGCCGACCTATGTCGACGGTGTCACGCCGCTCCCGGCGCTCGCCGACGGTTCGCCCGACTGGAACGCCTACTACACCGGTTATCCCACGCAGCAGGCGGCGTACCAGCCGCAGGCGGTTGCATCGACTCCGCCGCCGGTTCCGCCGGCGCCGCCCGCGCCCCCGGCCGCTGCGCCCGCAGTTCCGACGATGCCCACGCCCGAGGCGACGCCGCCTTCCTGAGTTCTATCGCGAGAGGATCTCGAGCGCGGCCATCGCCGCGTTCTGGCCTCCCACGCCGCTGACGCCGCCACCGCGCCGCGCACCCGCTCCACAGAGCGGAATGCGCGGGTGCGTTGTCTCGACGCCCCAGCGTTCGGCCGGACCGCGTGACCTCTCGCCATGCGCATCCGATTCTTCGTCGAGCCACGGCCACGACAAGGGGCCGTGGAAGATATCGCCGGCAACCATGCCGAGCGAATCCTGCAGATCAAGAGTCGTTCGTGCTTCGACGCAGGGGGTCCCGTCCGAGGCTCGGTAGATCACGTTCTCGATGGGCTCGGCAAGCACGCTGTCGAGCGACGCTTGAGCGGCCGCGAGCAGCTCGGTGCGCGCGGCATCCGCGTCCCGCTCCGTCGCGAGTCGATGGGGTGCATGCAAACCGAACAGCGTCAGCGTCTGCGCGCCCTCGGCACGCAGGTCGGGGCCGAGGATCGACGGGTCGGTCAACGAGTGGCAATAGATCTCCGCGGGGAGGGGTGACGGAACCCGGCCGGCCTCGGCTTCGGCGTAGGCGGCGTCAAGCTGCGTGAGTGTCTCGTTGACATGGAACGTTCCCGCGAACGCGGATGTCGGATCCACAGCGCGATCGCGCAGCCGCGGCAGGCCGCGCAACAACATATTCACCTTGACCTGCGCTCCCTCTACTCCCCGGGTAGCCGCGGCCCGGTCGGTCTCGTCCGCGCTGAGAAGTCGATCGAGAACGGCAGGTCCCACACCGCTCAGCACGAGTCGAGCGGCGACACGCTCGCCATCCTCCAGCGTGACCTCACCATCGGGGCTCACGCCGACAACTTCCGCGTTCACACGCAAGGTCGCTCCAGCGCGCGCGGCGGCGTCGCGCAGGGCGTCTGTCACGCTGCCCATGCCGCCTACCGGGACGTCCCAGTCGCCCGTACCGCCGCCGATCACGTGGTACAGAAAGCAGCGGTTCTGGCGTAGCGAGGCGTCGTCCGACGATGCGAAGGTGCCGATCAGCCCGTCTGTCATGACGATTCCGCGCGCCAGATCCGACCGCACCGATCCGCGGACGAGCTCACCGAGCGCACGATCGAGGCGGGGAGCAGGCTCACGAGGTACGAATAACGCGAGATGCGCGCATCGACTCCCGCCCATGGGCGCTCCGAAACCGCGGCGCCGCCAACATGGGCGAGGCGCTCGAGCAGCAGGACGCTCCGGCCTGCCTGCGCGAGGTAGGCGGCGGCGACGAGCGCGTTGTGACCGCCTCCCACGATCACGACATCGTGAAGGTTGTGCGGGCCGCTCGAGCGCGTCATGCGCCCACCCTAGGGTGCGCGGCGCCGAGAACGCATGGGTAGCGTAGGTGCGTGGATTCAGACGCGCAGCTTTTGTCTTTGGCCGTTGAGATCGCGCGGGAGGCCGGCGAGCTCGCTCGCACCCGGCGTGATCAGGGAGTCGCCATCGCGGCGACCAAGTCGGGCCTCGCCGACATCGTCACCGAGGCCGATCGCGAGGTCGAGCGCCTGATCCGCGACCGTATCGCCCAGGCGCGCCCCGACGACGGATTCTTCGGCGAAGAGTCTGCGGCCGAAGAGGGGTCCTCGGGTCTGACGTGGGTGGTCGACCCGATCGACGGCACCGTCAACTACGCCTACGGCATCCCCGCGTATGCCGTGTCTATCGGCGTCGTCGAGGGGCCACCCGACCCGGCGACGTGGACCGCGGTCGCGGGCGTCGTCAACAACCCCGCCACCGGCGAGCTCTTCCGCGCGGCGCGTGGCGAAGGCGCCCACCTCGGTTCGCAGCGGCTCGCGATCCGTGGCGAACCGGATGCATCCGGCGCGCTCATCGCAACCGGGATGAGCTACGACCCCGAGCGCCGCACGCAGCAGTTCGAGATTCTGGGGCGGGTGCTGCCGCTTGCTCGAGACATCCGTCGTATCGGCGCGGCGTCGCTCGATCTCGCCTTCGTCGCCGCGGGAAGATTCGACGCGTACTACGAGTGGGGCCTGTGGCCGTGGGACATGGCGGCTGGATCGCTGCTCGTCAGCGAGGCCGGCGGAATCGTCGGCGGGCTGGGGGGAGCGCCCGCGGGACGCGACCTGCTGATCGCCGCGAGCCCCGAATTCTACGGATCGCTGGAGGCCGTGCTCGCCCGTTGAGCAGTCGGCTCACACATGGCTTTCTCAGTCCCGACGGGCTAGTGTTTACCTATTCGTTATATCCGCCCGAACGGATCTGACGAAAATCTCAGGAGCAAGAACCCGAGCCCGTCGCGTCCCCCCGCGATCCTGATCCGAGAGTTCCATCCGCTTGCAGCCCGACGCCCCCGAGTCGGAGTTCGGCCTCACACGCCGTGCTCGACGTGCCGACGCCTCTGCGTCTGCCCAGGACTCCGCCTCCGATTCCGCCGCGACACGATCATCGGCTGATTCCGAGACGCGTGCCGCTCGTCGGCGAGCAGCAATTCAGGATGCTCCGCAGAGCCGTCGACAGGCTCGCCTGAGCGACCTTTCGATCGTCGAGTCCGTCACAGCTTCGGGTTCGTCCGCTCCGCTCGTTCCATCCCCGGCCGATCTGACGCCCGCGTCTCAGTCCGTCGACAGCGACGTCTCGGATGCCTGTGAGGTAGCCGCTCGCCTCTTCAGCTTCACCGGCGAGAACCCGGTGATCGTGCCGGTCTCCGAACCCACCGCCGCTGAGCCGGAGGATCCGGCATCCGCTTCACACCGCGCGCCGCGCCGTGCCCGTCGCTCGGGGTCCGCGTTGAGGCGCGTGGCTGCCACCGGCTTCAGCATGGGTGTCATGGCGGCCGTTGGGCTTCTGACCCTCGCGGTGACCGTCCCCGCCGAGGCGCTCGCCGCGGCGACCCAAGCCGACTCCGTCACATCGATCACGGTTGCGTCCGACGACGAGGTGGCGGAAGAGGACGAGATCCAGGCATTCGTCGCTCCCGAGGGAGCCGACACCGAGCTCAACCGGGACGAGAAGTACTCGACGGCCACCTTCAGCGACATCGCGGCGGCGACCGGCATCAGCCGCCACACCAATTTCTTCATCAACGACCCGAGCGCTCCCATCCAGTGGCCGTTCGCCGTCGGCGTTCCCATCTCGGATGGTTACGGCCCGCGCTGGGGGTCGTTCCACTACGGCCTCGACTTCACGCCGGGTGAGGGTGCCGAGATCCAGGCCGTCGCCGCAGGAACCGTTCGCGTCGCGAACGAGAGTGGTGGCGCGTTCGGTGTGCACGTCATGATCGATCACGAGATCAACGGCGAGGTCTTCTCGACCCACTACGCGCACATGCTGTACGGCTCGCTGCAGGTCAAGCCCGGCGACGTCGTCGAGGCCGGTACGGTTCTCGGGCACGTCGGCGACACCGGTCTGTCGTACGGAGCGCACCTGCACTTCGAGGTGTTCGTCAACGGCGCACGCATCGATCCGCTGCCCTGGCTGCGCGAGCACGCGGGCGGCTGATCCGCGAGGTCGCCTCGGTTTCAGGTCGGTGCCTCGCCGATGGTATTCTCTTGTGGTTGCCCGCTTTGCGGGTGCGCCCCGATAGCTCAGTGGTAGAGCACTTCCATGGTAAGGAAGGGGTCGTCAGTTCAATCCTGACTCGGGGCTCGCAGCATCCTGGACCGGGATGCGGTGTGGCGGGGTAGCTCAGTTGGTGAGAGCGCACGACTCATAATCGTGAGGTCGCGGGTTCAAGCCCCGCTCCCGCTACGAAAGAAGCGCCCCCTCGTGGGGCGCTTCTTTCGTTGTGGGCGTGGTCGGTTGGCGCGTCATGCGCGGGTGGGCCCACGCCGCCAGAGGCTCCGCGCGCCGCGCAGCGGCGTGTGGAGAGGCGGTGGGGACAAGCCCCGCTCCCGCTACGAAAGAAGCGCCCCCTCGTGGGGCGCTTCTTTCGTCGGCGGAGCAGTTGGCGCGTCACGCGCGGGCGGGGCTACCCGAGCTCGCCGGGGTGCGTCAGCCGCCACCAGGCGGTCGGCTGCTCGATCCCGCCCTCGAGGGTCACGTCAGCCGTCGCGGTGTTCGGCCCCGCGGTCCACGTTATGGTGCCGACGGACTCGCCGTCCTGATATGTCTCGGGCGTCGTCGTGTCCATGGTTACGGCGATGGGGGCGTCAGACCAGGTCAGGATCGAGGCGCTGTCGAGCAAGACCATCCGTCCGGCTGATCCCCATGCCGTCGTGTAGGTACCGACCTGTTGACCACGCTCAGACAGGGGGACGTCGTGGAAACCTCCGCGGATGCTGTCGAGCAGGGAGACGACTCCCGTGCTGACGGAGTCGCGCGAGAACCCACCCAGCATGACGCCGGTGACGGTCAGCGGCTGACCCGTGCCGACATCGAGCGTCGCCGTGTAGAGCAACGTGTAGTCGTTCTCGCCGAGCGTTCCGGTCTTGAGACCGGTGATTCCGGATGTGCCCAGCAGGCCGTTCGTGTTGGACATCGTCCCCGGACCGGGCAGGGTCAGCGTCGGCGTCGCCGCGATCTGCGCGATCACCGGGTTGGCTGCCGCGATCTTTCCGATCGCGATCATGTCGCTCGGAGTGCTCACGCTGCGGGGGCTGAGGCCCGTGGGTTCGACGATCGTCGTGCCGGTCAGACCGTTCTCCGCAAGCCACTGCCGTGCCGCGCTCACGAAAGCGCCCTGCGACCCGAACGCCCAGGTCGACACCGCCTCTGCATAGTTACTCGCCGACGGGATCAGCATCGTCGCGAGCGCGTCGTGCAGTGACATCGACGTGCCCCGGGGCATCTCGGCAACCGTCGCCCCGAGCACGTAGTACTTGTCGAACAGATCTCGGTCAGCCTCGTCGAAGGCGATTGTCGGACCGGGGTCGTCCGCGCTCGTGAGTGGCTTCGCGTCCAAGATCACGAGCGCAGTGATCAGCTTGCTGATGCTCGCCATCGGCCGAGAATCCGGCGCGCCGCTCGACATCCAGATGCCACTCGCCTCCGACCCGAGATAGTCGTCAGCGCCAGCGACGCTGATCGCGGCGGAACCCTCGACAGGCATCGCGATGGTCGCCGCCGGCGGAATCGAGGCATCCGGTGCCTGCCACTCGACCACGGGCTCGGGGAGAGGAGCGTTCAGAGCCCACGCGACATACCCGCCGGTCGACGCGAACACGACCGCGAGGACGAGCGCGAGGATCAGCCAGCCCCTCCGGCGCCGACGTCGTCGGATCGCGGGAGTCGTGATTGCGGGCCCCCGTCCGTCGAGCTCAGACTCCCCATCCTGTCGCCCGAACACTCCCCGCGTCCAGCGCTCTCTCGGCAACGTGGAGAGCGCTCGGGTTCGCATGACGGCCCAGCGGAGGGCATGAACGCGCCCCGTTGTCAAGGGGGACGGAGATGCCGAAGTGCCGCCGCACACTGGATGGACAACGGTTGGAGAACCATGTCCAGCATCCACAATCCGCACTATGCGTTGCAGCCGACCACCACGATGATGTGGCTCGTACTCGACCTGGGACGGCCGCTCGGAGATCCACGCCGCACCGTCGCGCGAATCTACGAGGTCGACGCAGACGAGGTCGAGGTCGAGTGGCTCCTCGATCTGCCTTTCCCCGCGCGGTACAGCTCGCCGATCGCGGTCGTGCGTGACCTGCAGCGGCGCGAAGCGCGCTCCCGGTCTGAGCGACCGGTCCCCATTCCGCACCGGGGTCCGCCCCGTACCGCCCTGATGTCTCGGGACTAGCAAGCACGCGTACTCGCCGTGCGCGATTGCTGCGCGCACAGAAGGGCCCTCTCGCGTCGTCGTCTTCCCCAGCCGTCGACACGAGAGGGCTATCCTGATTCCCCACGAACATTCGTCTTATGGCACGAAAAAACACGCGCTCTTCAGCGCGGATCAGATCGCACAGCAATAAGACACGGTGATCAGTCCCCACGTCACACCGTTGAGATCGGGTTCTCGTAACCTAGCAAAACCGTTCACCTACTGTCCACCGAAAGGGGGACAGTTGTGGATAATTCGTGGAAGTGTTAGGCGCCGGTTGCGGGCGAGTTGCGCGGGCGTGTGTCGGGCCATCCGAGAGAATGCGGACATGACCCAAGAGCGGTGGCACAAGCTGACCTACTGGCCGCTGATCGTGGCATCGTTCGCCTTCATCGTCGCGTACTCGTGGCAGGTCATCGGAGAGCTTCGGGGAGCGCCCAGGGCAATCACGGCGACGATCATCCTCGTCACCTGGATCATGTTCGTCGCGGACTATCTGGTGCAGCTCTTCCTCGCGCCGAAGAAGGGCGCCTGGTTCCGTGCACATATCTTCGCGCTCGCGGTCGTCGTCGTTCCGGCCCTCAAACCCCTCCGCCTCCTCCGGGTTCTGACGGTGTTCCATCCCTTCGGACGAACCGCGGGTGACGCCTTGCGCGCCCGCCTCATGATCTACGGTGTCGCATCGGCACTGATCGTCGTCTACATCGCGGCGCTCTCGGTGCTCGAGGCCGAGCGCGCGTCGCCCGACGCCAACATCACCAACTTCGGCGATGCGATCTGGTGGGCCTTCGTCACGATCACGACCGTCGGCTACGGCGATTTCACTCCCGTGACGGTAGCGGGACGCGTCGTCGCAGTGATCCTCATGCTCTCGGGCGTCACCGTGCTCGGCATCAGCACCGCGACCCTGGCGTCGTGGGTTGCGGAGCGCGCCACCGCCGGCCACGAGGAGTACCAGCCGGCGACCCGGGCTGAGGTACGCAAACTCTCGGCGCAGCTCGCGGCGCTCGGCGCGCCGACCGATTCGTCGTCGACAGGGCGGACGCCTGACGCCTGAGCGCGGCGGGCGCGCGGCCGGGCCTGGACTAGGGTTTTCTGGTGTGCCCGCGAGGGCGGAAGGGCCGGGCAATGCCAAGACGTGGTGCAAACGGTGGGGACGGCGAAGTCGTCGAGGGCTATCGCTGGACGCCGGGACGGGTCATCCTGCACATCTCGGTGGGGCTCTTCGCGGGACTTCTCTCGGGAATGTTCGGCGTCGGCGGTGGCGTCGTCATCGTTCCGCTTCTCGTGCTGATGCTCGCCTACCCCCAGCGGCTGGCCTCGGGGACGTCGCTCGCCGCGATCATCCCGGCGGCGAGCGTCGGCGTCATCTCGTACGCGCTCAGCGATGACGTCGCCTGGATCCCCGCACTGATCCTGGCCGGGGGCGCCGTGATCGGTGCGCAGGTCGGAACGTGGCTGCTGCCGCGCGTCCCGGTGCGCGTGCTGCAGTTCGGCTTCGCGGCGTTCCTCATCGTGGTCATCGTCAGCCTTTTCCTCGTCATCCCGAGTCGCGGCGAGCCCTTCGAGCTCGATGTCCTCATCGTGCTGGGACTCATCGGGCTCGGGCTTATTACAGGCGTGCTCTCGGGATTGCTCGGCGTCGGTGGCGGAATCATCGTGGTCCCGGCGCTGATGCTGCTGTTCGGGACGAGCGATCTGATCGCGCGTGGAACCAGCCTCCTGATGATGATCCCTACGGCCCTGTCAGGAACTTTCGGCAACGTGCGCCGCAAGAACGTCAACCTCCTGGGTGCTGCTCTCATCGGGGGTGCCGCGTGCACCACGACCGCACTCGGTGCGATCATCACCAAGAGCATCGACCCGTTCACGGCCAACATCATCTTCGCGGTGTTCCTCTTCTTCATCACCTTGCAGATCCTGGTGCGGGCGATCCGCGGGCGATCCAAGTAGGGCCCGTACGCCGTCATAGGATGGCGGGGTGCCAGTGAACCCCGAGCTCGTCGGTCGTGACTTCCCGCCGACCGAGCCCTACCTCGTCGGTCGCGAAAAGGTGCGCGAGTTCGCGCGCGCCGTGTTCGCGACAGACCCCTCGCACACCGACGTCGCGGCCGCGCAGGCACTCGGCTACGCGGATGTCGTGGCACCGCCGACCTTCGCGATGGTGATCCAAGACCACACCTTGCAGCAATTGCTCGCAGAACCCGACTCGGGCGTCGTGCTCGAGCGAACGATCCACGCCGAGCAGAAGTTCCGTTACTCGAGGCCGATCGTCGCGGGCGACGAGCTGACCGGCCGGCTCGCGGTCACGGGTGTCCGCGCGATCGGCAAAGGCGCCATGGTGACGAGTGAAGCCGAGATCACGGATGCCTCGGGCGCTCATGTCGTGACCGCGACATCCATCCTGCTGATCGGCGGCGAAGAATGACCGGCCTGCTCCCCACCGTCGGCGAAGTCGTCGCCGAGCGCACCGTCCACCTCACCCGCGAGTCTCTCGTGCGCTACGCCGGCGCGTCGGGCGACTTCAACCCCATCCACTACAGCGACGAGGTCGCGGCTCGTGTCGGTCTGCCGGGTGTCTTGGCGCACGGCATGTTGACGATGGGTCTCGCGGGCTCGACGATCATCCCGTGGATCGGCGACGCCGGCCGCATCACCGACTACGGCGTGCGCTTCACCCGCCCCGTCGTGGTCGACGCCGCAGAGGGTGCGGACGTCCGGGTTGTGGCGACCGTCGCCGAGGTCGACGAGGCCGCCGGCACCGCACGCATCGATCTCGTGGTCTCGCACGCCGAGACGACCGTGCTCGGCAAGGCGCAGGTACGCGTCCGGCTGGGCTGAGGCGCGCATGCCCGACATCGATCCCATCCCCCTCGCTCAGCTGACGACGCTGCGCACGGGTGGTCTGCCGTCGCGCATGATCGCGGCGAACACCCGCGACGAGCTCGTTGCGGTGCTTCGCGAGGTGTGGGCGACGGATGAACCGTGGTTGGCGCTCGGCGGGGGATCGAACCTCTTCGTCGGCGATGCCGAGTTCGACGGCACCGTCGTACGGATCCTGACACGGGGGATCGAGCGTGTGCCATCGGTGCGTCCCGGTTTCGCGCGGCTGCGGATCGAGGCGGGTCACGACTGGGATGAGCTGGTCGCGTACACCGTCGAACAAGGTCTGGCCGGGATCGAGGGGATGTCGGGCATTCCCGGTACCGTCGGGGCGGCGCCCGTGCAGAATGTGGGCGCGTACGGGCAAGAGATCGAGCAGACGCTCGTCGAGGTGGAGCTGATCGACGAGTCGACGGGCGAAGTGGAGGCGGTGACGGTCGCAGAACTCGGGCTGGGCTTTCGCACCTCGGTCTTCAAGGCTCATTACGGGTCGGTGTCCGAGCGTCCGTCCGTGATCCTGTCGGTGACCCTCGAACTGGAAGAGGTCGGCGACGCACCGCGCGTCGTACGCGGCGAGCAGCTGCGGCGAGCACTCGGGTACGAAACCGGGGCATCCGCAACGCTCCACGATGTGCGCCAGCGTGTGCTCGCGACGCGTCGGGCGAAGGGCATGGTGCTCGAGGACGCCGACCCCGATACATGGAGCGCCGGTTCGTTCTTCCAGAACGCGATCGTCACCGCCGCATTCGCGAGGACGCTGCCGCCCGAATGCCCCCGATGGCCGGTGCGTCCCGACGTCGAGGTCGACACCGTGATCCCGCTGTCTTCGTACGACGGGATCGTGCCCGCGGCCTCCGGTTCGGCTCCCGACGTCAAGCTCAGCGCCGCCTGGCTCATCGAGCACTCGGGGATCCGCAAGGGGTTCTCGCTGCCGCGCTCGCGCGCGGGTCTCTCGACGAAACACGCGCTCGCGCTGACGAATCGCGGGGGAGCGACGGCGGCAGAGATCGCCGAGCTGGCGCGGTTCATCCAGCAGCGTGTGCAGGCGGAGTTCGGCCTGATCCTGCAGCCGGAGCCCGTGCTGATCGACGTGGAGTTGTAGTCGCGGTCGACCGATTTCAGTCGGACTGATGACATTCGCGTCCGCGTCGGATAGAAACAGAGGGATTCCACAGGAGAAAGCCCCCATGTCGACGATGACATCGCATTCCGACCACCGACTCTTCGCGGGCGGAGAGTGGCTGACGCCCCACACTTCGGCACGCATCGAGGTCGAGAACCCGTACACCCGGCTCATCATCGGAACGGCACCCGACGGCGACGAGGCCGACGTCGATGCGGCCGTACGAGCCGCGCGCGCCGCCTTCGACCACGGACCCTGGCCGCGCATGAGCCCGGACGAGCGGGCCACGTTTCTCGAGCACCTCGCGGACGAACTCGAGCGCCGCGGAGCCGACATCGCAGACCTGGTGACGATATCAAGGCATCGGGACTGTGTCACTCGGACCTGCACTTCGCCGAGACGAATTTCGGGATGGAGCCCCCGATGGTGCTCGGCCACGAGATCGCGGGAGTGGTGGCGGGTATCGGCCCGGAGGTCACCGAGTTCTCGATCGGCGACCACGTCGTCGGATCCCTGGTGCAGTTCTGCGGGGCGGGATTCGCCGAGCAGGCGCTCCTGCACGAGAATCAGCTGATCGCGATCGACCCGGCGGTCCCGTTCGCCGAGGCATCCGTTCTCGGTTGCGGCACCATCACGGGCGCGGGCGCGGCGATCAATTCGGCGGGAGTGCGCCCCGGTCAGACCGTTGCCGTGATCGGTCTCGGCGGCGTCGGTCTGAATGTGATCAGCGGAGCGCGCCTGGCGGGTGCCGCTCGGATCATCGGCATCGACCTGAACGACGAGAAGCTCGAACTCGCTCGCGGGTTCGCAGCGACCGATGTCGTCAACGGTCGGAATGGGGATGCCGTCGCAGCGGTGCAGCAACTGACGGACGGGGGCGTGGACCACGCGTTCGAGGTGATCGGGCGGAAGGACACCGCGCTCCAGGCCATCGCCATGCTCGCCGTCGGGGGCACCGCCAGCCTGATCGGGATCCACCGGGCGGGCTCGACGATCGAGCTCGACCCGAACGATTTTCTGCGTTGGCAGAAGAAGGTGCAGGGCGTCTACATGGGGCACGCGAACATCAAGCGCGACATCCCGTTCTACGCCTCGCTCTTCCTCCAGGGTCGGCTGAACCTGACGGACCTGATCTCAGCCGAGATCGGCCTCGACGACATCGACGAGGCCTACGAGCAGCTCCGCACGGGGCGAACCGCTCGGAGCGTCATCACCCGGTTCTGACGCCGCTCGCGAGCCCGCTCGGTCAGGCGAACAGTTGCTGGAGGCGCCGGATGCCCTCCAGCAACTGGTCGTCGCCGAGCGCGTACGAGAGGCGCAGGTATCCGCTCGGTCCGAATGCCTCGCCCGGCACGACCGCGACCTCGGCCTCTTCGAGGATGAAGTCGGCGAGTTCGAGCGACGTGTTCAGGGTACGGCCGCCCCATTCGCGCCCGAGCAGCCCGGTGACGTCCGGGTAGACGTAGAAGGCGCCGAGGGGCACCGGTACGACCACGCCCTCGATCTTCGACAGCTCATCGACGATGAGTCGCCTGCGGCGATCGAACGCGAGCCGGAACGTCTCGGCCTCGTCCTGCGGTCCGGACAGCGCAGCAAGTGCGGCGCGCTGCGCGATGTTGTTGACGTTGCTCGAGAGGTGCGACTGCAGGTTGGACGCGAGCGCGATCGCATCGCGCGGGCCGACCATCCAGCCCACCCGCCATCCGGTCATGGCGTATGTCTTGGCGACGCCGTTGACCAGGATCGTGCGGTCGGCCAGGGCGGGAACCGCCTCGACGATCGAGACCGCTCGGGTGGCTCGCCCTGAGCCTGTCGAAGGGTAGACGAGGTTCTGGTAGATCTCGTCCGAGATCACCCAGATGCCGTGCTCGAGCGCCCATTCGCCGATGGCCCGGGTCTCTTCAAGGGTGTAGACGGATCCGGTGGGGTTGGAGGGCGAGACGAAGACCAGAACGGTCGTGCGCTCGGTGCGCGCGGCCTCGAGCTGCTCGACGGTGACCTTGTACTCCTGGTCGGCGCCGGCGAAAACCTCGACGGCCACGCCGTCGGCCAGGGCGATGGCCTCGGGGTAGGTCGTCCAGAACGGTGCGGGGAGTAGGACTTCGTCGCCCGGGTTCACGACGGCCTGGAACGCCTGGTACACGGACTGCTTGCCGCCGTTCGTCACGACGATCTGGGCGGGGTCGACCTCGAGCCCGGAATCGCGCAGGGTCTTGGCCGCGATCACCTCACGCAACACCGGCAGGCCCGCCGCGGGGGTGTAACGGTAGTTGGCGGGGTCGTGCAGCGCTTCGGCCGCGGCATCGACGATGAACTGGGGGGTGGCGAAGTCAGGCTCGCCCGCTGCGTAGGAGATGACGGGACGCCCGGCGGCCTTGAGAGCCTTCGCTTTCGCATCGACCTTGAGGGTCGCCGACTCGGCGATAGCGGACAGTTTGCGGGAGAGCGGAGCGCGTTCGGTCACGTCTTGAATCGTAGTCGCGTGACCCGCGCCCCGCCCTCCCACCGCCCCTACACTCGCGAACCGCCCCCCGACCGCAGGCGAGAGAGGGCGTCAACCGTGGCGGCCAGAATCAGCACCCCACCCGTCACCAGCAGGTTGATACCGGCCGGCAACCCCAGCAGACCCAGCCCGTTGGTGATGACCGAGATGACGAGGGCGCCGATTGCCGCGTGAACGAGACGGCCCTTGCCGCCGAACAGGCTGACCCCGCCGACGACCGCGGCGGCCACGCCGCTCAGCACGATCTCTCGACCGACTGTCGCGTCGACCGAGCCCACGCGGGCGACACTGAACAGGGCCGACAGCACGGCGAGGGTCGAGCAGATCACGAATGCCCACCACATGACGAGCCGGACTTTGACGCCCGAGCGCCGTGCGGCCTCTTTGTTGCCGCCGATCGCGTAGATGTAGCGGCCGAACTTGGTGCGGTCGAGCAGAAGCGTCCCCAGCCAGAGCACCACGAGCACGATCGGCACGATGACCGGTACGCCCTCGACCGCGACGATGGACTGCCCGCGGTTCTGGTTGAGGACGTACACGACCAAGCCGCCGATGAGCGCGATGGCGGCGAGCTTGATCCACACCACGGTGATCGTCCGATTGGGTACGCCCGCCCGAGTGCGGCGCCTGCGATCCCACCACGAGGTCCCGCCGGAGATGAGGAGCATGATTGCCAGCAGAGCCCAACCCGCCCAGACCGGCAGGTTGCTGTTTTGGATGGCGACGAGCTCGGGGATCTGGAGGCGGTACAGGCCACCGTCGCCGATGATCAGCAGAGCGAGACCCTGATACCCGAGGAACAGGCCGAGCGTGACGACGAACGAGGGTATCCCCACCCTCGCCACGAAGAACCCGATCAGAGCGCCAGTGCCGAAGCCGACCGCGAAACCGATCAGCAACGCAAGGGGCCACGGAACGCCGAACTGTCCGTTCAGGACGACGAAGAGGGCCATCGCCACGCCGCCCGTCACACCGGCCGACAGGTCGATCTCGCCGAGCAAGAGGACGAAGACGAGCGCGATCCCGAGCATCACCAGGGTCGATGCCTGGTTCATGAGGTTCGCGAAATTTCGTTCCGTGAGGAAGTACGGGCTCAGTGCGCTGAAGAGGATGCCCAGTACCACGAGTCCGCCGATGGCGGGGAGAGCGCCCATGTCGCCGGAGCGGACCCGCTGCCACCAGGCCTTGACCTGGTCGATCAGACCGCCTTCTATGCCGGAGCCGATCATGCCCTCGCTCGTGAGGGGCGGGGTGGCGTCCTTCGAGGGGGTGGTCATTCTGCGCCTCCCGTGGCGATCGTGCTGGTCTCTTGGACGGTGAATCCGGGGGGTGTCTTGGTGCCGGTGATGTACCCGACGATGTCGTCACGCGTCGTTTGCGAGACCTCGAGCTGTGCGACGAGCTGCCCCAGGTAGAGCACCGCGACGTCGTCTGCGACCTCGAAGACGTCGGCCAGGTTGTGGCTGATGAGGACGACCGCGACGCCCTGTTCGGAGAGGCGGCGAACGAGGTTGAGCACCTGTTCGGTCTGGGCGACGCCGAGGGCGGCGGTCGGTTCGTCGAGGATCACGACGCGCGCCTTCTTGAGGACGGCACGAGCGATGGCGACGGTCTGGCGCTGGCCTCCGGAGAGCGACGAGACGCGCTGACGCACGGACTTCACGGTGCGTACCGAGAGGGAGCGCAGCGTGTCGGATGCCTCTTTCTCCATCCGGCCCTCGTCGAACGTGCCGAATGAGAGTTCTTCGCGCCCGAGGAACATGTTCTGGACGATGTCGAGGTTGTCGCAGAGAGCCAGGTCCTGATAGACGACCTCGATGCCGAGGGCCGCCGCCTCGCGCGGCGTGGTCAGGTCGCGGTGGACACCGTCGATCCTCACCTCGCCCTGGTCGTAGGGCTGAACCCCGGCGAGTCCCTTGATGAGCGTGGACTTTCCCGCTCCGTTGTCGCCCACGAGTGCGGTTACCTTGCCGGGATAGACCTTGAGGTCGATCCCCTTCAGGACAGAGACGGGGCCGAATGACTTCTTCACTCCGACCAATTCGATAATCGGGTCTGGCATGTCGTTCCTTCGAGGGTCAGGTTCGAGGCGTTGTCGGGGGCGCCGCATCATGCTGTCGATGCGACGCCCCCGGATGGATCGAGCTACGGTGCCGTGACGCCGAACTCTTCGCAGGCGGCCATGACATCCGGCGTGCAGACGTCGTCGTATGCGGCGTCGCCGGCGGCGATGACGTCGTTGACCATGTCCGGTCCGACCAGGATCGGCGTGACCTGGATATACGGGGTTCCGTCATCGAGTTCCGCGTCAGCCGACGGCTTTTCACCGCTGAGCAGCGCAACTGCCACCTCGACCGCGGCCTCCGCCTCGTCCTTGACGGGCTTGTAGACCGTTGCGGTCTGCCATCCCAGCAGGATGTTCTGCAGACCCGCGACATTCGCGTCCTGACCCGAAACAGCCACACCGCTGAGGTTGTTCTTCTGCAGGACAGCGATGACGCCGGCCGCGTTGGTGTCGTTGGCCGCCCAGACGCCGTCGACCTTGCCGCCGAGCGCGGTCAGCGCCTGCTCGAAGTTGGTCTGCGATTTGGCCTGGTCCCAGATTCCCGGGGGCTCTTCGGCGGGCTTGATCCCGGCGGCTTCCATCACTTCGACGGCACCCTCCTTGAACATCGCCGCGTTGCCGTCGGTGGGGTCTCCGCCCATGTAGACGACGACCGCGGAGGCCGGGTCCTTGCCGGCCGCCTCGAGGCCATCGAGCACCGTCTGGCCCTCCATGCGCCCCACCTCGACGTTGTCGAACGACACGTAGTAGTCGGCGCCCTCGAAGGGGCGGTCGTAGGCGATGACCGGGATGCCCTCGGTCTTGGCCTTCGCTGCGACTGCCTCGGCCGCGCCCTGGTAGTCGACGAGCAGCATGACGCCGCAACCCTGGGTGAGCTGCTGGTCTGCGATCGTGGAGTACTTGTTGACGTCGCCCTGCGCGTTTTGGATGTCGACCTCGAACCCGGCCCCTTCGAGGCCCTCCTGCAGGTACTTGCGGTCGAAGTTCTCCCAACGCGGGGAGGATGCGGCGTCCGGAAGGATCACGCAGGCGCGCCCAGCGGCGTCGCCCCCGCCGCCTTCCGATGACGACGGTGTGCCCGAACCGGAACAGCCGGCCAGCAGCATCGCCGAGGCTCCGACGGCGGCGAGCGCCGGGAGCAGCAGAGATTTCTTCATCTTTCGCCCTTCCACAATGAATATGCGATTGCCGGGGCATCAGTGCCCCGCAGGTCGATCATGACGATGCGGATGGCTAACGTCAAGAGTTGAACGCAAGAATGATTGGGAGCGGTACCGAATCGGTTCGACCAGTGATCGGGAGGTGATTGCTGAGCAGCCTGCCCGCTAATGGACGCGAATAGTATGCATTACGCGCAGAGCGATGCGGGTTTCGTGCACGCGGCTAAGAGCAACGATTCAGTAACTGAACTCAAGAACACGCGATTCGAGGCTGTTCGTTCAATTTCGGCCGTGCGTCGCCCGACTCTTTCGCGACGTCGAGTCGAGGATGACCGCGAGCACCAGCACGACCCCCGTGACGACGAAACGTACCGACGAGTCGAGGCTCAGCAGTGTCAGGCCCGACGAGATCGACTGGATGACCAGGATGCCGAGCAGCGCCGCCCATGCCGTCCCTCGCCCGCCGAACAGACTCGCGCCGCCGATGACGGCGGCGGCGATCGCATTGAGGTTCGTGTCGGCAGTTCCTGAACTCTGGCTCACGGCGCCGAGGCGCGCGGCGGCGAGGATGCCCCCCGTCGCGGCGAGTGTCGAGCACAGCACGAACGCCGACAGGTAGATCCGGTCGACGCGAATGCCCGCACGTCGCGCGGCCTCGACGGAGCCGCCGACGGCGTAGACGGCGCGCCCCCACCGGGTGCGGGTGAGGGCGAAGTCCGCCACGGCGATCAGGAGGACGAACAGCAGGAAAGAGAACCCGACGCCGCGCGACAGATTGAGATACCACGCGGCCGCTCCCAGCCCCGCGAGCAACAGGAGGGCGCGAACGGCGATGGAGCGCGTGCTCTGGTAGGTCAGGTTCGCCCGCTCGCGTCGCCGTGCCGTGCGCAGCCGTGCCCAGGCGTTCCCGGCGACGGCAAGCAGAATCACGGCATAGGACGCCCACGGAGGGAGGAACATCTGCTGTGCGAAGACGACGAGCCACGAATCGAACGGCAGGTTGATCGAGCCCTCTTCGCCGAGGACCCAGAGCTGCACGCCCAGTATTCCGAGCAGCCCCGCGAGGGTGATCACGAAGCTCGGGATGCCGAACCGCGTGTACAGGAACCCGTACAGCAGGCCGACCGCTGTTCCGGCGAGCATACCGGCGAGCACCGCCGCGATGACTGGCCAGCGGGCCTGAACCATTGCCACAGCCAGCATGGCGGCCGACAGGCCCGACACCGATCCCACCGACAGGTCGATCTCGCCGACGAGCAGCACGATGACGACCCCGAGGGTGATGGTGCCGATCGCCGCGCACTGCAGGGTCAGGTTCACGAGATTGCTGCTCGACAAGAAGACGGGATTGAGGATCTGGAAGATCGTCCAGATGATCGCGAGACCCAGGACGACGGGCACCACGCCCAGATCTCCGGTGCGTGCTCGGTCTATCACGCCGGTCGTACCGTCGCGCACGCGATCCGCCGCCGCGGATAGGGGGCGGCGGGCCGGATCGGACGCACTCATCGGGGCCTTCCGGTACGACGCTTACCGCGATCCGTGAGCGAGACCACACCCGCTCCGGGTCTGTCCACTGCCGCAGCGTCGATCGCCGCAGCGTCGATTGCGGCGGGGTCGATGGCAGCGGGGGGAGTTGCGCGCGGTGGATCGAGCGCGCCCGTAATCGCTGCCAGCAGGGTCTCGGTCGTGATCTCGGCGACGTTGTAGACACCGTTGTTGCGCCCGAGCCGCAGCACCGCGACTCGATCGGCCACGGCCATGACGTCGGCCATGTTGTGGCTCACGAGCACAACGCCGTGTCCGCGCTCACGCAGTCGTTCGATCAGATTCAGAACCTCGGCGGTCTGGGCGACCCCCAGGGCGGCCGTCGGCTCGTCCAGAATGACGATCTTCGGCTCACCGACGAGCGAACGCGCGATCGCGACCGTCTGGCGTTGGCCCCCGGAGAGGGTCGACACGTGGTCGCGCACCGACGGGATGCGGGCCGAGAGGTCGCGCAGCAACGACCACGTCCGCTGTTCCATCTCGACCTCGTCCAGGCGGCCGTCGGTGACGAGTTCGCGGCCGAGCCAGACGTTGGCCACGACGTCCAGGTTCTCGCAGAGCGCCAGGTCTTGAAACACCGTTGCGATTCCGAGGTCGTGCGCATCCGCCGGATCCGAGAGCGACACACGCCGTCCGTCGTACTCGAGCGTCCCGCTGTCGGGGGCATGGACCCCCGCGAGCATCTTCACCAGCGTCGATTTGCCCGCCCCATTGTCGCCAACGAGGGCGACGACCTCGCCCTCGTTGACCCAGAAGTCGACGTTGCTCAGCGCCGTGACGGCACCGAAACGCTTGGTGGCGCCGGTCACGGTCAGGATGCGGTCTTGTCTGATCCCGGTCATGGCGAGGTGAGTCCCGCCTCAACACACGCTCGTGCGTAGTCCTCGGTACAGATCTGCTCGATCGTCCAGAATCCGTCGGCGACGACCGTGTCAGCGATGTTCGCCCGCGTGACGGCGACGGGCAGCAGCAACGTCGCCGGAATCCCGTCGATCTGCACGGTGGATGTCACGTCCTCGCCCTTCGCGAGAGCCACGGCGACCTCGGCGGCCTTGCGGGCTTGGGGCCGGACATCCTTGAACACGGTCATGAACTGGTCTCCCGACACGATGCGCTGGATCGCCGTGAGTTCGGCGTCTTGACCGGTGACCAGCGGCAGGGGGCTGACGTTGGCCGCTCTGAGCGCCGAGACCGCTCCGCTCGCCGTACCGTCGTTCGCGGCGTACACGCCCTCGATCTGGTCGCCGAAACGGGCGACCTGGCCGGCAACCCACTCCTGCGCCTTGTCGGGGCTCCAATCGGGCGTGTCGTACGACGCGAGCACCGTGAGGTGGCTCGAGTTGATGACGCTCAGCGCTCCCTCCTCGAACTGTGGGGCATTGCTGTCGGTGGGCGAGCCGTTGACCATGAGTATTCCGCCGCTCCCGCCCGTGGCGAGCGCGTTCACGAGGGCCTGCGCCTGCAGCACCCCCACGAGAGCGTTGTCGAATGAGACGTAGTAGGCGATGTCGCCGCCCGAGATCAGTCGATCGTACGAGACGACCGGAACGCCGAGACCGTTGGCCGCGTTGACGATGCTGATCGCCGCCTCGGCGTCGACCGGATCGAGCACAAGGACGGATATGCCCGCGGCGAGCAGGGACTCGGCCTGCTCCTGCTGTTTACTCATGTCTTGATCGGCGTTGGCGTAGAGCACCTCGTAGTCACCGAGTTCGGCGACCCGCTGCTCGAAGACGGGCCGGTCGAAGCTCTCGTAGCGCGCCGTCTTCGCGTCCGGAAGCAACAGCCCGATCTTGACGGTGCTTCCCATGAGCCCGGAGCACGCGCTGAGCATCGCCGCGAGGATCACGAGCATTGCTGTCAGCATCACGAACATCGACGCGCACCCCAGCACCGCGCGTACGCGGCCGGGCCGGGCAAAGCGGATCCCCATCGACACGCGACGAGTCTAGGGTCGCGATCACGCGGGAAGAGCGACCGTCTCCGAATCGACGCGCACATGATCGAGCGCGACAGCAATGGCTCCGCGCGTCTCGGTCCATTCGCCGAAGCTGGATTCGACGATCTCGGGGAGCTCGCCCGACGCCGAGAGTGCCGCCCGCTCGAGCGCGTGACGCATGGGGGCGAGCAGGATCTCGCCCGCCCGCGCGAGCTCGCCGCCGACGACGATCGCCTCGGGATCGAAGAGATTCGTCAGGCTTGCCGCCGCGATGCCGAGGTGCTTTCCCGCATCCGCGATGACGCGACGCGCGCGCCCGTCGCCGGCCTCGGACGCCTGCACCAGGTCGCCCAGGCGACGGAAGCCGCCGTCGGGCGCGAACAGGCTGAGCAGCGCCGGGCCGCCCGCGTAGGTCTCGAGGCAACCGCGGTTCGAACAGCGACACACGGGGCCGTTCTCGTCGAGCGTGATGTGCCCGATCTGACCCGCCTTCCCGTTCACCCCGCGGAAGAGGTCGCCCCCCACGACGAGGCCCGCGCTGATCGTCTGCCCCACGCGCAGGTACACGGACGACGCCGAGGTGCGGGTTGCTCCCTCCCGCGCCTCGGCGAGGCCGCCGAGGTTGGCTTCGCCGTCCACGAACACGGGTCGACCCGTGCGTGCCGAAAGGCTGGCCGCGACGTCGACGCCCTCCCAGCCGCGCAGCAGGCCGGGAACCGAGATCCATCCCGTCCGCGGATCGATCGGCGCGGGCAGACCCAGCCCGATCGCCAGGATGTCGGACAGCGAGCCGCCGATCGAATCCATCATGTCGCTCAAGAGCAGGGTGAGGCGGTCGAGTTCGGCGTCGTGGCGATGATCCACCGGGAGGGGCAACGTCGACTGGGTCACGATCGTGCGCGTCGCATCGGCGATCGCGATGTGCAGGTGGCGAGACGAGAAGTGGGCGCCCGCTACGATGCCGAGATGCCGCGCCAACGAGACGAGCGTGGCGCGACGACCGCTCCGCGAGGTGATCGAGGTGTTGAGGACCCCGGCGGCCGTGAGCTCCTTGACGATGTTCGACACGGTCGCGGGGGAGAGGCCCGTGATGCCCGCGAGCTCGACCTGGGTCAGGCGTCCGTAGCGCTTCAAGCTGTCGGTCACGCGGGCGCGGTTCGCCTCTCGCAGAGAGGTCTGCGAGCCCGGAGAGGCCTGGAACCGTGCCACGACGCTCACTGTAGCGGACCCCTCCGGGCTTGCATCCTGCCGACTTCACCCGGCTAGCTCAGCCGAACTGGCTCATCGTGTTGTCCTTGCCGCCCGCCTTGAGGGCGGCGTCGCCCGCGAAGTACTCCTTGTGGTTGTCACCGATGTCGCTGCCGGCCATGTTCTGGTGCTTCACCGTCGCGATGCCCTCGCGGATTTCGCGGCGCTGCACGCCCGTGACGTAAGCGAGCATGCCCTCGTCGCCGAAGTAGCCCTTGGCCAAGTCATCCGTCGAGAGCGCGGCCGTGTGGTACGTCGGCAGGGTGATGAGGTGGTGGAAGATTCCCGCGCGGGCCGAGCCATCCTTCTGGAAGGTGCGGATCTTGTCGTCGGCGAGGCGCGCGAGCTCCGAGCCGTCGTACGAGACGCTCATCAGGTCGGCGCGGTCGTAGGACGACACGTCGGCACCCTGCGCGGCCAACTCGTCGTATGCCTGCTGACGGAAGTTGAGCGTCCAGTTGAACGACGGGCTGTTGTTGTAGACCAGCTTCGCGTTCGGGATGACCTCGCGGATCGCATCCACCATGCCGGCTATCTGCGCGATGTGGGGCTTCTCGGTCTCGATCCAGAGCAGATCGGCGCCGTTCTGCAACGAGGTGATGCAGTCGAGCACGCAGCGAGCCTCGCCCGTGCCGGGGCGGAACTGGTACAGGTTGCTCGCGAGCCGGCGGGGGCGCAGCAGCTTGCCATCGCGCCGGATGATGACGTCGCCGTCGGCGAGGTCGGCCGCGGGGATCTCTTCGACATCCAGGAAGGCGTTGTACTGGTCGCCGAGATCGCCGGCTGACTGCGAGACGGCGAGCTTTTGGGTCAGGCCGGCGCCGAGCGAGTCGGTGCGTGCGACGATGATGCCGTTGTCGATCCCGAGTTCGAGGAACGCGTACCGGACGGCATTGAGCTTGGCGATGAAGTCGTCGTGCGGAACCGTGACCTTGCCGTCCTGGTGCCCGCACTGCTTCTCATCCGACACCTGGTTCTCGATCTGGATCGCGCACGCGCCGGCCTCGATCATCTTCTTCGCCAGCAGGTACGTGGCCTCGGGATTGCCGAACCCCGCGTCGATGTCGGCGATGATCGGCACCACGTGCGTTTCGTAGGTGTCGATCTGGGACTGGATGAATTCCTCGGCCGTCTCGTCTCCCGCGGCGCGGGCGGCGTCGAGCTTCGTGAAGAGAAGATCGAGCTCGCGCGCATCGGCCTGTCGAAGGAACGTGTACAGCTCTTGGATGAGCGCCGGAACCGAGGTCTTCTCGTGCATGGACTGGTCGGGCAGGGGCCCGAACTCCGAGCGCATCGCGGCGACCATCCACCCCGACAGGTAGAGGTAGCGCTTGTTCGTCGTCTTGAAGTGCTTCTTGATCGAGATCAGCTTCTGCTGCCCGATGAAGCCGTGCCAGACACCCAGGGACTGGGTGTACAGCGAGGAGTCGCCGTCGTACTCGGCCATGTCGCGCCGCATGATGTCGGCCGTGTACTGGGCGATCTCGAGGCCCGTCTTGAAACGGTTCTGTGCGCGCATGCGCGCAACGTACTCGGGGTGGATGGCATCCCAGCTCGGGCCGTTCTGCTTCTTGAGGGCGTCGACGGCTTCGATGTCGTCTGCATAGGTGGTCATGTCAGTCCCTTTGGTGGTGGTTGAGGTCGGCCGCGCGATTAGGCGAGCTCGACCAGGTACTTCGCGTAGGCGGGGAGCGTGAGGAAGGCCGGGAAGTCGGTTCCGAGCGCCACCTCGCGGAAGATCTGCGCGGCGTCGTCGAAGCGGTCGGCCGCGCTCCGGTCGACCTCGCTCAGGACCTCGTCGATCAGACCCTCGATGTACTCGCGGGTGATTGGGTCGCCCTCCGCGGTGGAGCGGTCTTGGTGGATCCACTGCCACACCTGGCTGCGCGAGATCTCGGCGGTTGCGGCATCCTCCATGAGGTTGTCGAGCGCCACAGCTCCCAAGCCCCGCAGCCACGCTTCGATGTAGCGGATCGCGACAGACACGTTCGCGTGCACGCCGGCAGCGGTCACGGGGCTGCCGATATGCACGTCGAGCAGATCGGCTGCCTTCACGTGGACGTCGTCGCGCTGGCGGTCGAGCTGGTTCGGTCGGTCGCCGAGCACCGCGTCGAACTCGGCCATCGCGGTCGGGATCAGGTCGGGGTGCGCCACCCACGTGCCATCGAACCCGTCGCCGGCCTCGCGCTTCTTGTCGGCGGCCACCTTCTCGAACGCGCGCTGCGTGACCTCGGGGTCGCGACGGTTCGGGATGAACGCGCTCATGCCGCCGATCGCGAAGGCTCCCCGCTTGTGGCAGGTCTGCACCAGCAGTTCGGTGTAGGCCCGCATGAACGGCACCGTCATCGTCACCTCGCTGCGGTCGGGGAGGACAAACCGTGCCCCACGGCCGCGGTAGTTCTTGATGATCGAGAAGATGTAGTCCCACCGGCCCGCGTTCAGGCCCGCGATGTGGTCGCGCAGTTCGTAGAGGATCTCGTCCATCTCGAACGCGGCGGGCAGCGTCTCGATCAGCACCGTCGCGCGGATCGTGCCGTGGGGGATGCCGAGGTAGTCCTCGCTGAACGAGAACACGTCGTCCCAGAGGCGCGCCTCTTCGCTGGATTCGATTTTCGCGATGTAGAAGTAGGGCCCGCGTCCGGAATCGATCAGCGCCTGGGCGTTGTGGAAGAAGTAGAGGCCGTAGTCCACGAGCGAGCCGGATGCCGCGAGCTGGCGTCCCGCGCGATCCGTGTACCGCAGGTGGTTCTCTCCCAGGTGCCAGCCTCGGGGGCGCATCACGATGGTGGGCGTGCGCTCGGCGGTGACCTCGTAGGTCTTGCCCTCCGGGGACGTGAACGACAGCTCACCCCGGATCGCGTCACGCAGCGACAGCTGGCCCTCGATCACGTTCTTCCACGTGGGGGATGTGGCGTCTTCTTGATCGGCCAGCCACACCCGCGCGCCAGAATTGAGCGCGTTGATCGTCATCTTCGGGTCGGTAGGGCCGGTGATCTCGACGCGGCGGTCCTCGAGGCCGGGGCCGGCGCCCGCGACACGCCAGGTATCGTCGGCGCGGATGTGCGCGGTGTCGTCACGGAAGCGGGGGTCGTGCCCGTTACCGATCTCGAAGCGGCGGCGCATCCGGTCGGCCAGGCGGTCGTACCGACGGGACGAGAAGCGGTGGTGCAGCTCGGTGAGGAAGGCGAGCGCCTCGGCAGTGAGGATCTCGTCATACCGGTGACCGACTGCGCCGAGGACCTCGATCGAGGGTGCGGTGTGCGTGAGGGGTGGTGTGTGGGTGTCCGTGATGGTCATGGTCCCTGTCCTTCGGGTGATCGGTGTGCCTCGGTGGGCTTTCCTCCACTGTGGGTGAAGAAGCAACTGCACCGTTGCCGATCGGCGTGTGAAGTTTCATGCAAATTCTCTTTTCGTGACAGAATCCGAGTATGAGCAGCCTCACACGCCCGGTTGTCGGTCTCGAGTCCGACGACGATGAAGAGGTGGATCCCCTCACGATCGGCCGACGCATCCGTCAATTGCGCACCGCCCGCGGAATGACGCTCGACGAGCTCGCCGTGGCCGTCGATCGGGTTTCGAGCCAGCTGTCGATGATCGAGACCGGCAAGCGCGAGGCGAAGCTCAGCCTGCTGCGCTCGATCGCCCGCGCACTCGGCACGAGCCTCGACGCCCTGCTCGAGTCCGAACCGTTGGACGAGCGCTCAGTGCTCGAGATCTCGCTCGAGCGAGCGATGGCGGGACAGACGTTCCGCGCGCTCGGCATCGAGCCGTTCCGGATCGGCAAGACGGTGCCGACCGAGGCGCTTCGCACCATGCTCGCGCTGCAGGGCGAGATCGAAAGACTCCGCGACGAACGTGCCGCGACGCCCGAAGAGGCCCGGCGAGCCAACGTCGAGCTGCGCCACCTGATGCGGCGCCAGCACAACCACTTTCCCGAACTCGAAGAGCACGCCGTCCGCATCCTCGAGGCTGTCCGGCATCCGGGTGGACCTCTCACCCAGCGCTCGGCATCGGATATCGCGGCGCATCTCGGTTTCACGATCCACTACGTACCCGACCTGCCGCAGACGACCCGGAGTGTCGCCGACCTCAAGAACGGGCGCCTGTACCTCTCGAGTCGGATCTCGGCGAAGGGAGACCCGAGAACTGCCGTCCTGCAGGCACTGTCGAGCCGAATTCTGGGCCACGCCGAGCCGACGAGCTACGCGGAGTTCCTGCGTCAGCGCGTCGAGACGAACTACCTCACGGGTGCCCTGCTGATCCCCGAGGCGCACGCCGTGCCATTCCTGCGGGAGGCGAAGGCGCGGCGCGCCATCTCGATCGAGGACCTGCGCGATGCCTACTCGGTTTCGTACGAGACGGCGGCGCACCGGTTCACGAACCTGACGACCCGGCACCTCGACATTCCGGTGCACTTCTTGAAGGTGCACGAGTCGGGCACGATCACGAAGGCGTACGAGAACGACGATGTGAACTTCCCGACGGATCGTCTGGGCTCGATCGAGGGGCAGATGTGCTGCCGCCGGTGGACGAGTCGTGTGGTCTTCGACGTCGATGACCGCTTCAACCCGTATTACCAGTACACCGACACAGGCAACGGGACCTACTGGTGCACGGCTCGCGTCGAGGCATCCAGCGAGGGAGCGCACTCGGTGAGCGTGGGGGTGCGCTTCGACGACACGAAGTGGTTCATCGGGCGCGACACCCCCAACCGCGGGGTCTCGAAGCACTCGGTCGAGGTGTGCTGCCGTCGTGCGCCCGCCGACCTCGAGGACACCTGGCGCGACCAGGCCTGGCCGAACGTGCGGACGCCTCGCACCCTGCTCGCGACGCTGCCGACGGGGTCGTTCCCCGGGGTCGACACGACCGACGTGTACGAGTTCCTCGACGCGCACGCCCCGCGCTGAGCGGTCACGTCACCCCAGTGTGCGCAGCGCCGCCCACAGCTCGGCGCGGGCCGCGAAGGACGTCAGGTCGCGATCGAGCAGTCGGCCCGCCGTCATGACCCGCGCGCGGACGGTGTGGCGATGGATGCCCAGGGCCCGGGCCGTGGCCTCGTTCGAGCCGTCGTGCTCAAGCCACGACCGCACCGTGTCGACGAGCGCGGTGCCCCGGTCGGTGTCGTGTCGGAGCAGGGGCTCCAGCTGCGCGCGCCCGGCGGCGCGTGCGTCCGGACCACCGAGCAGCGCGAGCACGCCACCAGCGGCGGGATCGGCGAACGGCGTGATCCCGGCGCCTGTCGCGCGGTCCCGTGCCGTGCGAGCCCGGGCTGCCGCGTCGGCGAATCCGTCGTACGCGGTCGGGTCGGACAGCCCGATTCGCAGACCGAGGTCCTCGGCAACCTCTGCGAGCAGCCCCGAGTCGCCGGGGCCGAGGACGATCACGACCCCGGATACCTCACGCCCGAAGAAGAGGCGGCCCCGGTGTTCTTCTGCGAGCAGCTCGAGCCGATCGGTCACGGTCTCGCGCCGTGCGGCCGAGGCATCCGTGACCGCCACGACCACGGGCGCCTCGGGCAATCCGCCCCACGTTTCGCGGGCGATCCGCGCAGCGATATGCGCCTGGCCGGACAGCAGCAGTTGCAGAACGCCGGTGCGGAGCTGCCCGCGCGCCCGTGCCGCGCCCTCACTCTGCTCGAGCGCAAGCCCTGCCATCGCGATGACCGCGGTCACGACGCTCCGGCTCTCCTGGTCGAGGTCGCCCGCCGCGATCGCGATGGCTCCGCGCAGGCGCCCGCCGCGGCCGAGCGTCTGAATGGTGAACGGGGTATCGCCCACGCGCAGAGTCGAGCCCGCGCGGGCCCCGCGTCGCAGGACCCGCCGCGCCTCGTCGTGCAAACCCGCGAAGACCTCGGTGTCGAGGCCCGACGACGGATGCTGGCGCGTCAATGTGCCCGTCGCGTCGAACAGTCCGACCCAGGTGTCCAGCTGTCGTGACAGCTCGGCGAGTGTCGCCCCGAGCCCGTCCGGGCGGAGCGCCGCGAGCGCGATCGCCCGTTGCGCGGCCAGGGACCAGCTGCGTCGGGCGTAGGTCTGCGCAGCGACGGCCTCGGCGTTCGCCCGGGCCACCGCGATAAAGGGGGTGCGATAGGGAACCTCGAACAGGGGCATCCGGTACGCGCGGCACGCGGCTTCGAGCCCCTGGGGAATGCCCTCGCGGACGACCTCCGTGCCGAAGCCGAGCGCGATGACACCCCGTGCGGACAGGCGCGCGACGTACTCGTTGTACACCGCGGCGCTGTCGGCGGCGTCCGTATCGTCGAGGTCGTCGTTGGTGTCGAGGAATTGCGTTCCGGTCGTGAGCAGTGCGAGCCCTTCGGAGAGGAAGGGTGTGGGATCGGCGAGGTCCGAACTGTGAATCCAGCGGATCGGACGGTCGAGTGCGTCATCAAGAGCGTCGTGAGCCTCCTGGTCGTCCGACGCCGCGCCCGCATCCGCGAGGCGCAACGCGAGGTCGGTGCGCGCGAGCAGAGCGCGGAGCGTCGGGGCCGGCGGGGCCGGGGAAGCGGGGGATGCCACGTCTCGAGGTTATACGAGCTGCACAGTGTGCAGAGAAAAGTTGTACACAGCGGTGAGTGCGCGGTGGAGTCATCCGGCCGTACGCTCCCCCTCATGAGCGTCATCGAGAGCTTCACCGCGCTGCCCCTCGGCGGACCCTCGCTCCCACAGGAGCGCCGCCTCGTCACCGACCTGCCAGGGCCCCGGTCCCGCGAGATCCTGGACCGCAAGGCCGCCGCCGTCGCCTCAGGCGTCGGGCATACGGTCCCGATCGCGGCCGTCGCGGCAGGCGGAGGTGTGGTCGTCGACGCAGATGGCAACTCACTCATCGATCTGGGGTCGGGGATCGCGGTCACGACGGCCGGAAACTCCAACCCGCGTGTCGTGGCAGCCGTCACGGAGCAGCTGGGCCGCTTCACGCACACGTGCTTCATGATCGCGCCCTACGAGTCCTACGTCGCGGTCGCTGAGGCGCTCAACGAACTCACGCCCGGCGAGCACGAGAAGCGGACCGCGCTGTTCAACTCGGGGGCCGAGGCGGTTGAGAACGCGGTCAAGATCGCCCGAAAATACACCAAACGCCACGCGGTCGTCGCATTCGACCACGCCTACCACGGGCGCACGAACCTGACGATGGCCCTCACCGCCAAGAACATGCCGTACAAGCACGGTTTCGGACCGTTCGCCGGCGAGATCTACCGTGCGCCCATGTCCTACCCGTTCCACGACGGACTCACCGGGCCCGAGGCCGCCCAGAAGGCGATCTTGCACATCGAGAAGCAGGTCGGCGCCGACAACGTCGCGGCCGTGATCATCGAACCCATCCAGGGCGAGGGTGGCTTCATCGTGCCCGCCGATGGATTCTTGAACGCGATCGCGGCCTGGTGCCGCGAGAACGGTGTCGTCTTCATCGCCGACGAGGTGCAGACCGGCTTCGCGCGCACCGGCCGCTGGTTCGCCAGCGAGCACTTCGACATCGTGCCCGATCTCGTCGTGACGGCGAAGGGCATCGCCGACGGCCTGCCCCTGTCGGGGGTGACCGGCCGTGCCGAGATCATGGACGCCACGCACACGGGGGGCCTCGGTGGAACATACGGCGGCAACCCGCTCGCCTGCGTCGCGGCGCTCGCCGCGATCGAGTCGTACGTCGAGGACGGCCTACTCGAACGGGCAACCGAGATCGGCGACATCCTGACCTCTCGACTGAGCGCCCTGGCCGCCACGGATGCCCGCATCGGCGATGTGCGCGGCTTCGGTGCCATGATCGCGGCCGAGTTCGTCGACCCCGAGACGGGCGAGCCGGACGGCGCGCTCACGGCGCGGATCGCGAAGGACTGCATCGCGGACGGCGTGATCGTGTTGACGTGTGGAACGTACGGCAACATCATCCGGTTCCTGCCACCCCTGACCATCCCGAACCACCTGCTGAACGAGGGCCTCGACGTCGTCGCCGGCGCCCTCGCTCGCGACTGAAGGAGAACCCCACATGAGCGAGATCACCCGTGACGTCGTCGTTATCGGGGCGGGGGCCGCAGGTCTGACCGCGGCCAACGCACTCCGCAACGCCGGGCTGTCGGTTGCCGTACTCGAAGCGCGCGAGCGAGTCGGCGGGCGCCTCTGGACCGACGAGATCGAGGGCGCCATGCTCGAGATCGGCGGGCAATGGGTCTCACCCGATCAGGACGCGCTGATCGATACGGTCGCAGAGCTCGGACTCGAGACGTACTCGCGTTATCGCGAAGGCGACAGTGTCTACGTCGGACCGGATGGCGAGGCGCACCGCTTCACCGGTGAGATGTTCCCCGTCTCGGCGGAGACCGAGCGCGTGATCGCCGAGATCACCGAGCGGCTCGACGCGATGGTCGCCGAGATCGATCCCGACCGGCCCTGGGCTCACCCGAAGGCCGCCGAGTGGGACCACATCTCGTGGGACGCGTGGCTGCGGGCGCAGACCGACGACGACGAAGCCGTCCGGAACCTCGCGTTCGCGACGGGCTCGGCGATGCTCACCAAGCCGACGCACACCTTCTCGCTGCTGCAGTCGCTCCTGATGGCGGCCTCGGCGGGGTCGTACTCCCACTTGGTCGACGCCGACTTCATTCTCGACAAGCGCGTCGTCGGCGGACTCCAGCAGGTTCCGATCCTCCTGGCCGAGCGCCTCGGCGACGATGTGCTGCTGAACGAGGCGGTGCGCACACTCGAATGGGGCGACTCGGGTGTCACCGCCATCACCGACACCACGACCGTCCGGGCGCGGTTCGCCATTCTCGCCCTGGCCCCGAACCTCTACTCGCGCATCTCGTACGTGCCGCCGCTGCCGCGGTTGCAGCACCAGATGCACCAGCACCTCTCGATGGGCTTCGTGATCAAGGTGCACGCGGTCTACGAGACGCCGTTCTGGCGCGCCAAGGGGCTCTCGGGCACCGCATTCAGCCCGTACGAGTTGTCGCACGAGGCGTACGACAACACCAACCACGGGGATTCCCGCGGAACGCTCGTCGGGTTCGTCTCGGATCAGACCGCCGATGACCTCTTCCGGCTGAGCGCCGAAGAGCGCAAGGAGCGCATCCTCGAGTCGTTGTCGCACTACTACGGTCCCGAGGCGAAAGACCCCGTCGTCTACTACGAGAGCGACTGGGGTTCGGAGGAGTGGACGCGCGGCGCCTACGCCGCGAGCTTCGACCTCGGCGGCCTCGCCCGCTACGGGGCAGACCTGCGCACCCCCGTCGGTCCCATCCACTTCGCCTGCAGCGATCTGGCCGGCGCCGGTTACCAGCACGTCGACGGTGCGATTCGCATGGGTCGCGAAGCCGCGGCACACATCATTCAGGAGGCCCGCGCATGAGCGCACCCGTTTTCGTCGTCGGCTACACCGCGACCGATTCCGGCGCCGACGCGGTCGCGCTCGCCGCGCGGCTTGCCGCCGCCGCCTCGGGCCGAGTGGAGCTGGTCACGGTGCTGCTCGACGAGGGCCGAGGCGCCGTGGTCCCGCCCGATGCCAGCTACGACGCGTACGTCCGTGAGCAGGCGAACGGATGGCTCGCCACCGCGACCGCTGCCGTGCCCGATGACCTCGGCCACGGCACGCACGTCCGCTACGCGGACTCGTTCGCGGCGGGACTGCTCGAGGTCGCGACCGAGGTCGACGCCTCGTACATCGTCGTGGGAGCCGCGCCCGGCGGCATTCTCGGCCGATACTCGCTCGGTGCCGTCGCGAACGAGCTGCTGCACTCCTCGACCGTGCCCGTTGTGCTGGCGCCGGCGGGTGCGCGCACGGTAACGGCGCCGCTGACGCGCATCACGGCCGCCGTGGGTACGCGGCCCGGTGCGGACGCCCTGATCGAGGACGCGGTCGCGCTGGCCTCGGCGACCGATTCCACGCTGCGACTGATCTCACTCGTCACGATCGACCTGCCCTCGGGAGTCGACACGGGCGTCATCCGTCTGGCGGGTTCGACCCACGCCGACATGGTGCTCTCACAGGCTCGCGAAACCCTGCCCACCGGCATCGTCGCCGAGGCATCGGCCGCTCAGGGCCCGAGCATCGAAGACGCCGTCGAGAGCCTCGACTGGCGGGACGGCGAGGTCGTGATGGTCGGATCCAGCCGCCTCGCGCAGCCGCGGCGCCTGTTCCTCGGCTCGACCGCCGCCAAAATGCTCCGGACGCTTCCCGTGCCCATGATCGTCGTGCCCCGAACGCACGCTGACGACTCGCCCCGCCCGAACGCTGTGGAAGGAGAACGCGCATGAGCACCACCGACCAGAACGTCGCCGAAACGGGGGAGCCCGTGACCGGCGGGTTGTCGAAGAAGGGCCTGAGCGCCGGGACGGTCGGCCTGATCGGCGCGGTCGTCATCGGCATCTCGTGCATTGCCCCGGCCTACACTCTGACGGCGGCCCTCGGCCCCACCGTGTCGGAGGTCGGGTTCCAGGTACCCGCGATCATCCTCATCGGATTCATCCCGATGCTGCTCGTCGCGTTCGGTTACCGCGAGCTCAACCGCCGGATGCCGGACTCCGGCACATCGTTCACGTGGGCCGCCCGTGCGTTCGGCCCGTGGGTCGGCTGGATGGCCGGCTGGGGCCTGATCGCCGCCACGATCCTGGTGCTGTCGAATCTCGCGGGTATAGCCGTGGAGTTCTTCTTTCTCCTGATCGATCAGATCGCCCAGACGAACGGCGCGATCGCCGGCCTGGCGTTCAACCCGTTCATCAACGTCGCGGTGTGTCTGGCATTCATGCTGGGCGCCACGATGATCTCGTACCGCGACATGCAGACCACTCAGAAGCTGCAGTACTTCCTGGTGGGGTTCCAGGTGCTCGTACTCGTCGTCTTCGCGATCGCCGCTTTCGTGCGCGTCGCACAGGGCAACGCCTTCGACGCGTCTATGCCCGAACTGTCGTGGTTCAACCCGTTCGCCGTCGGCTCGTTCACGGCCGTCGTTGCGGGACTGTCGCTGTCGATCTTCATCTTCTGGGGGTGGGACGTCACCCTCACGATGAACGAAGAGACGAAGGACCCCGAGAAGACGCCGGGGCGCGCTGCGACCCTCACGGTCATCACGATCGTCGTGCTCTACCTGCTCATCGCGATCTCGCTGCTCGCGTTCGCGGGGATCGGCACGGGTGAACTGGGACTCGGCAACGAGGACATCCAGGCGAACGTGTTCTTCTTCCTGAGCGGCCCGATCCTCGGACCCCTCGCGTTCCTCGTGTCGCTCGCGGTGCTGACCAGCTCGGTGTCGTCCCTGCAGTCGACCTTCGTGTCGCCCGCACGGACGCTGCTCGCCATGGGCCACTATGGCGCGCTGCCGAAGAAGTTCGCCGCGGTCAGCCCCCGCTTCTTCACCCCGGGGTACGCCACGATCGTGTCCGCCGTGATCGCGTCGGCCTTCTACGCGGTCATGCGCTTCGTCAACGAGAACGTGCTGTGGGACACGATCACCACGCTCGGCCTGATGATCTGCTTCTATTACGGCATCACGGCGTTCGCGTGCGTCTGGTACTTCCGCAAGCAGTGGTTCGACTCGGCCCGCAACGTGTTCTTCACGTTGCTGTTCCCGCTCATCGGTGGCCTCATTCTGGCCGCGCTGTTCGTCATCACGCTCGTCGAGAGCATGGACCCCGCCTACGGCAGCGGCACGGAATGGTTCGGCCTGGGTAGCGTGTTCGTGCTCGGGGTCGTGATCATCGGCCTCGGCATCGTGATCATGGTCATCATGCGCTTCCGCAGCCCGGCATTCTTTCGTGGCGAGACCCTGTCCCTCGACGCACCGCCGAGCACACGACGCGCACGAAAGGAGTCCATCCGATGAGTTCCACCCCCGAGACCGAAGCAGCGCTGCTCGCCTCCATACCGACGGGTCTGTTCATCGGTGGGGCCTGGGAAGATTCCCCGAGCGGCAAAACTTTGGATGTGATCGACCCCGCGACAGGCGCGGTGATCAAGACGATCGCCGATGCCACGCCCGAGGACGGCATCCGTGCCCTCGACGCGGCGGTGGCTGCGCGGGATGCCTGGGCCGCGACGCCGCCTCGCACGCGGAGCGACATCCTGCGCCGTGCTTTCGATCTCGTTCAGGAGCGCAAGGAGGATCTGGCACTCATCATGACTCTCGAGATGGGCAAGCCCATGGCCGAGTCGCGCGGTGAGGTGGCGTACGGCAGCGAGTTCTTGCGCTGGTTCTCGGAGGAGGCCGTGCGCATCACGGGTCGCTACGGCTTGAACCCCGAGGGAACCGGCCGGATGGTCGTGTCACAGCGCCCCGTCGGTCCGTCGTTCTTCATCACGCCGTGGAACTTCCCGCTCGCGATGGCGACCCGCAAGATCGCCCCGGCGCTCGCCGCGGGCTGCACCGTGGTTATCAAGCCGCCGGCACTCACCCCGCTGACCACGATGCTCTTCACGACGATCCTCGAAGAAGCGGGACTGCCCGCGGGCGTCGTCAACGTCGTCAACTCGTCGTCGTCGTCGGCCCTTTCGGCGCCGATCATCGCCGACCCGCGGCTGCGGAAGCTCTCGTTCACGGGGTCCACAGGGGTGGGGCAGAAGCTCATCGCCCAAGCCGCCGAGGGCGTGCTGCGCGTGTCTATGGAACTCGGGGGCAACGCGCCGTTCGTCGTCTTCGAGGACGCGGATCTCGACAAGGCCGTCGAGGGGGCGCTGCAGGCCAAGTTCCGCAACATCGGGCAGGCCTGCACCGCGGCGAACAGGTTCATCGTTCACGAATCCGTGGCGGACGAGTTCGCGAAGCGCGTCGGCGACCGGGTTGCCGCGATGCGGATCGGCCGCGGCACGGAAGACGGTGTGCAGATCGGGCCGCTCATCGACGAAGCCGCGGTGGCCAAGGCATCCGCCCTCGTCTCGGATGCCGTGCAGCGCGGGGCGCGCCTCGTGACCGGTGGCGCGGCGATCGAGGGCCAGGGCACGTTCTTCGAACCGACCGTGATCGCCGACGTCGTCGCCGGCAGCGACATCCTGCGCGAAGAGATCTTCGGGCCGGTGCTCGCGATCGCACGATTCGGCGACGAAGATGAGGCCGTACGCCTCGCGAACGACACCGAGTACGGTCTGGTGTCCTACGTCTACACAACGGACCTCGCGCGCGGACACCGCATGATCGACCGGCTCGAAACGGGGATGATGGGGCTGAACGTCGGCGTCGTCTCGAACGCCGCCGCACCGTTCGGCGGAGTGAAGCAGTCCGGCATCGGCCGCGAGGGCGGCCTCGAGGGCATCCACGAATACCTTTCGACCAAGTACACGCTGATCCCCGTCGACTGACGGGCGAACGGAGACACACATGACCGACTACGCCGTCGTCAACCCCGCCACGGGTGAGACGCTCGCCACCTACGACACGTTCACCGATGCGCGGGTCGACGCGTCAGTCGCCGCCGCCGCGTCCGCCTATCGCGACTGGGCTCGCGACGCATCCGTTGCCGAGCGTGCCGAGCGCTTGAACCGCGTGGCCGACCTGCACCGCGAGCGTCGGGAAGAGCTCGCCGAGATCATCGTGCGCGAGATGGGCAAGCCCCTCGCGGCGGCCCTGGGCGAAGTGGACTTCGCCGCGGACATCACGCAGTTCTACGCCGACAACGCCGCGAAGATCACCGCCGACCAGCCGATCGACATCCTCGGCGAGGGGACGGCGGTCGTCCGGCGGTCGCCGCTCGGCCCGCTGCTCGGCATCATGCCGTGGAACTTTCCGTACTACCAGGTCGCACGTTTCGCGGCCCCGAACGTCGCGATCGGCAACACGATCCTGCTGAAGCACGCCCCGCAGTGCCCCGAGTCGGCGGCGGCGATCGAGAAGATGTATCTCGACGCGGGCTTCCCCGAGGGCGTCTACGTCAACCTGTACGCCACCAACGATCAGGCCGCCACGATTATCGAAGACCCGCGTGTGCAGGGTGTGTCGGTGACCGGGTCCGAGCGTGCCGGCGCCGCGGTCGCCGAGATCGCGGGACGGAGCCTCAAGAAGGTCGTGCTCGAACTCGGCGGGTCGGACCCATTCATCCTCCTCTCCACGGACGACCTCGATGGGGCCGTGCAGGCGGCCGTCGACGCGCGACTCGACAACGTGGGGCAGTCCTGCAACGGCGCGAAGCGGTTCGTCGTGATCGATGACCTGTACGACGCTTTCGTGGAGAAGTTCTCGGCCGCTATGGCCGGTGCCACTGTCGGCGACCCCATGAGCGATGACACCGTACTCGGACCCCTGTCGTCGCTGCTTGCCGCCGAGCGCCTCGAGCAGCAGGTGCAACGCGCTATCGAGCAGGGGGCGACGCTCGTCACCGGCGGCGTGCGCGATGGCGCCTTCTTCCCGGGCACGGTCCTGACCGACGTCACACCCGAGATGGATGCCTACGGTGAAGAGTTCTTCGGCCCCGTCGGCGTCGTCTACCGCGTCGCGGATGAGGCCGCCGCCGTAGCCCTGGCGAACGACACCGGATTCGGGCTCGGCTCGTACGTGTTCACGACCGATGAGGCGCAGGCCGAGCGGGTCGCCGACGCGATCGACGCCGGCATGGTCTACGTCAACCTTGTGCTCGCGGACTCGCCCGAACTGCCGTTCGGCGGGGTTAAGCGGTCGGGCACGGGGCGCGAGATGGGGCTGCTCGGAGCCGACGAGTTCGTCAACAAGAAGCTCATTCGCATCGCCTGATCGGAGAGGACGCCATATTCACGGTCGTATGGCGTAGCGGGCATGAGGCATCCGCGGGACGATAGTTCTGAGGAGGTCTGTCTCATGGACGAGATGAACGAAGCAGTCAACCGCTTGAGCGGGGACGAATGCTGGGACCGGCTGCGCACGCAGCAGCTCGGCAGGCTCGTCACCCACGTGGGGCATGTCCTCGATATCTTCCCCGTCAACTACGTCGTCGACGACGAAACGATTGTCTTCCGCACGGCCGAGGGCAGCAAGCTGTTCGAACTCACCGTGAATGACGAGGTGTTGTTCGAGGTGGACGACCACTCGGGGACGGATGCGTGGAGCGTCGTCGTGCGAGGGCATGCCCACCGGCTCACCACGAGTGACGAAGTTCATGCGGCCGACGAGTTGCCGCTACGCCCGTGGATCCCGACTCTCAAGTACAACTACGTGCGCGTCACGCCTGCTTCGCTCACCGGTCGCGCCTTCGAGATCGGACCGGAGCCCGATCGGTACGGCACGTCTGACTACTAACAGTCGACTACTGAGGACGCCCTCTACGGGCCGAGGGCATTCGCGACCTTCCCCGGGCATGACGTAGACTTGCGGTGCAGTCGAAATCTGCATTCTTTGCCGTGCCCGCGGTCGGGCGAAATCCTCTTCGTGAGCACGGTGCAAGATTGCGGACCCGGGGCCGGAAACGGTCCTTAGGGCGGTAGCTCAATTGGCAGAGCAGCGGTCTCCAAAACCGCAGGTTGCAGGTTCGATTCCTGTCCGCCCTGCGCGTCAGCCCCGAGCTGACACACGAAAGGTACATTCAGGTGAGTGCAGTGGCCCAAGACGAGCCGAACGGCGAGATCGTCGCGGCGGGCAAGACGGATCGCGGAAAGAAGCCCGGCTTCTTCGCTCGCATCGTCCTGTTCATCCGACAGGTGTTCGCCGAGCTCCGTAAGGTCGTCACGCCGACGCGCCAGGAACTGCTGAAGTTCACCGCGGTGGTGCTCGGATTCGTCGTCGTGATGATGGCGATCGTCTACGGCCTCGACTTCGTCTTCTCCTGGATGGCTTCGGTCGTCTTCGGGAGGCCCGGCGAACTCGTCGGCGGATAGCCGAAACGCACCCCGACAGAATCATCGGCGGCCTGAACGGGCCGTCATCAACGGAAGTGATCCAGTGACCGAAAGATTCACCGACGACGCCGACTGGGCGACGGCCGCCGAGCAGTCCAGCGAGGACGACGAGGCGCAGGAGGGCGACCAGCTCGCCGCCGAGGAGCGCTCGGTCGAGCCCGCAGAGCACGCAGCGCTGCACGTCGTGAGTGACGAAGACGAAGACGAAGACTTCGCCGAACTGGACGACATCGAGATCGACGACCCGGAGGCCGACGCTATCGTGAACGACGCCCTGCACATCGACGAGGCCGCCGAGGCCGAAGCGGCCGCCGAGGTCCTGACCGATTCGCTCGAGGACGAAGAGACCGAGCGCGCGGCCGAGGATGCCGAAGAGGTCACCCCTTACGACGGCCCCGACATCAACGGTGAGCCCGACGCGCCCGTTCTGGACGAAGACTTCGTGGCTGAGGTCGATGCTGCTGCGGAGGTCGTCGACGAGGTGGAGGCATCCGTCGACGGCGAAACTGTCGACGCAGAATCCGACGATGACGCCGAGGTCGACCCGTACGAGGCGTTCCGCGCCGAACTGCGCTACCTGCCGGGCAAGTGGTACGTCATCCACTCGTACGCCGGCTTCGAGCGCAAGGTCAAGGCGAACATCGAACAGCGGAAGTCGTCGCTCGAGGTCGAGGACGAGATCTATCAGATCGAGGTTCCGATGGAGGATGTCGTCGAGATCAAGAACGGCCAGCGCAAGATGGTCACCCGCGTGCGCATCCCGGGCTACGTGCTCGTGCGCATGGACCTGAACGAAGACACCTGGTCGGTCGTTCGCCACACGCCCGGCGTGACCGGCTTCGTGGGCAACGCCCACAACCCGACGCCCCTGCGTTTCGAAGAAGCCTTCAACATGTTGAAGTCGCTCGTCGAGATCAAGGAAGTCGCCACGACCAAGTCCGGCAGCGGCAAGGGTTCGGCTACTCAGGCACGCAGCATCGTCACCGAGGTCGACTTCGAGGTCGGCGAGACGATCACCATCAAGGAAGGCTCGTTCGCGGGCCTGCCCGGCACGATTAGCGAGATCAAGCCCGAGAGCGGCAAGCTCACGGTCCTCGTCTCGCTCTTCGAGCGCGAAACCCCGGTCGAGCTGTCGTTCGACCAGGTCACGAAGCAGTAAGAACAGCGCAGTAATTACAGAGACCACCGCCCCGGAAAGACCGGACGCGGGAGAAGGATTCGGCCCCTGAGCTTGTCGAAGGGTCCGAATCGTTCGATGAGAGGAAAACAAGAATGGCACCCAAGAAGAAGGTGACCGGCCTGATCAAGCTCCAGATCAAGGCTGGAGCCGCCAACCCGGCGCCCCCGATCGGGCCCGCGCTCGGTCAGCACGGCGTCAACATCATGGAGTTCTGCAAGGCGTACAACGCGGCGACCGAGGCCCAGCGTGGCAACGTCATCCCCGTCGAGATCACCGTCTACGAGGACCGCAGCTTCACGTTCATCCTGAAGACGCCCCCCGCCGCCGAGCTCATCAAGAAGGCTGCTGGCGTTGCCAAGGGTTCGCCGACGCCGCACACGACCAAGGTGGCCAAGCTCACCAAGGCTCAGGTGCGCGAGATCGCCGAGGTCAAGCAGCCCGACCTGAACGCGAACGACATCGAGGCCGCCTCGAAGATCATCGCCGGCACCGCCCGTTCCATGGGCATCACGGTTGAGGACTGAGGGGAATAACGACTATGGCTACCAAGTCCAAGGCCTATCAGGCCGCAGCCGCGAAGATCGCGGCTGACACGTTCTACACGCCCACCGAGGCCGTCGCCCTGGCGAAGGAGACCGGCTCCGCGAAGTTCGACTCGACCGTCGAGGTCGCGCTGAAGCTCGCCGTCGACCCCCGCAAGGCAGACCAGATGGTGCGTGGCACCGTCATTCTGCCCCACGGCACGGGTAAGACTGCCCGCGTCATCGTCTTCGCAACGGGCCCTGCGGCCGAGGCTGCTCTCGCGGCCGGCGCCGACGAGGTCGGTGGAGCCGAGCTCATCGAGAAGGTTGCGGGCGGCTACACGTCGTTCGATGCGGCCGTCTCGACGCCCGAGCTCATGGGCCAGGTCGGTCGCCTCGGAAAGGTGCTGGGTCCCCGTGGCCTCATGCCGAACCCGAAGACCGGCACCGTGACCCCCAACCCGGCCAAGGCCGTCGAGGAGATCAAGGGCGGAAAGATCGAGTTCCGCGTCGACAAGCACGCCAACGTCCACTTCGTGGTCGGCAAAGCGTCGTTCAGTGCCTCGCAGCTCGACGACAACATCAAGGCGGCGCTCGACGAGATCGTTCGTCTGAAGCCGTCCAGCTCGAAGGGTCGCTACATCCAGAAGGGTGCGGTGTCGACCACGTTCGGCCCCGGCATCCCGCTGGACGTCAACGCGATCTGACGCACGGCATAAGCGAAGGGTCTCACCGAAACGGTGGGGCCCTTCGTCGTTGTTCGGTCGTCGCCTCAACGGAACACGACGAGGCCGATGCCGATGCCGATCATCACGACGGCGATCGAGGCATCCAGGATGCGCCAGGCGCGTTCGGTCGAGAGCAGTCGCCCGAGGTACCGTGCTCCGAACGCGAGGCCCGAGAACCAGAGCACGCTCGCCACGATGGCGCCGGCCGCGAAGGCCCACGGGTTGGCATGGGTCGTCGCGAGAGAACCGAGAAGAAAGACAGTGTCGAGGTAGACGTGCGGGTTCAGCCACGTCAGGGCGAGCGCCGTCGAGGCAACCGCGAGGGCGCTGGTCTGCGTTGCCGTGCTTGTCGCCGTGCCGGTCTTGGTCGTGGTCGCCCGAGCGGTCAGGCTCGGGGGCGGGATCAGGACCTCGCCGCTCGGGCGCCACGCGCGGCGCGCAGCGAGGCATCCGTAGGTCACCAAGAATGCGGCGCCCGCCCACCGCACGATCTCGGTGAGCCAGGGGAGCGCCTGCAGGGCCAGCCCCACCCCCGAAACGCCGAGGGCAATCAGTACGGCGTCCGAGATCGCGCAGATGGCGGTGACGAGCACGATGTGCTCCCGACGCATGCCCTGACGCAGCACGAACAGGTTCTGCGCACCGATGGCGATGATGAGCGAGAAGCCGAGGCCGAGGCCCGCAACGGCAGAGATGAGCACGTGACGAAGCTACGGTCTCCACATAATTAAGGCCAGCTCATGTTTCTACCGCGCCATTAGCATGGCTTCATGAAGCTCCGGCTCGATCTCGTTGCGACCGTCGCGGCCGCCGTCGACGCGGGCACGCTCGACGCCGCGGCGCGCACACTGCACATCACGCCGTCGGCAGTCAGTCAGCGAATCCGGGCGCTCGAGGAGCGAATCGGGCGGACGTTGCTCATCCGCTCGAAGCCGCTGCGCGCGACCGAGGCGGGCGAGACCGTCGTTCGCCTAGCCCGCCAGCTCGCCCTTCTCGAGCACGACACCCTGCGCTCCCTGGGGCTCGACGAGGAGGGGCCCGCGCGACTGGCGTTGGCGGTGAACGCCGACTCACTCGCCACCTGGTTCCTGCCCGCCCTGGCGCGGATCGTGGCAGACGGAGAGGCGGCGATCGAAATACATCGCGATGACCAGGACTATACGGCCCGCCTGCTCGCGGACGGAAGCGTGTCGGCCGCTGTCACCTCGCAGAGCGCGGCCGTCGCGGGCTGCACGGTGACCCCGCTCGGGGTCATGTCGTACCGGGCGTGCGCGACGCCCGCGCTCGCCCGACGCTGGTTCGCGGGCGGGGTGAACGCCGAGGCGCTCGCGGTCGCGCCCGTCATCGAATACGACCGTCGAGACGATCTGCAATCGCGGTGGCTCCGTTCGCACGGAGCATCCGTCGAGGCGCCGCCACGGACCTACGTTCCCGCGTCGCACGACTTCGCGGCAGCGGTGCGCTCGGGGCTCGGATGGGGGATGCTTCCGCCGCTGCAAGCGGACGGGCCGATCGCCGCGGGCGAGATCGTGGTGCTCGAGGGCGATCCGGTCGACGTGCCGCTCTACTGGCAGCAGTGGGACCTGCGATCACCCCTGCTCGACCGTGTTGCCCGCATCGTCGTCGACGAGGCGCGGCGGGCGCTCAGCCCAGCGTGAGGGCGGCCTGACTAGTCGTCGCTGACGCGCAGCACGATCTTGCCGCGCGTGTGGCCGTCCTCGATCTCGCGATGCGCCTCGGCGGCGTCCCCCAGGTCGAATACGCGGTCGATGTAGACCTGCACTGATCCCGAGGCGAGCAGGCGAGCGATCGTCGCGAGTGCCCCGCCGTCCGGGATCACCTTGTAGGTGGACGCGCGGACGTCCGCTGCCGAGGCATCCTCTTCGAACGTCGGCCAGCTCCCGGTCGGCACGTTCACGATCAGTCCGCCTCGCCGCAGTACCCCGAGCGAGCGGCTGCCCGTGGCATCGAGCGTATTGCCGACCAGGTCGATCACCACATCGACGTCGGCGACGACATCCTCGAACTTCGTCGTCGTGTGATCGATGACGACGGATGCTCCGAGTTCACGCAGCCACGCGGCGTTCCGTCCCGACGCCGTCGCCGTGACGTGTGCACCGAAGTACGACGCGAACTGTACGGCGAAGTGTCCGACGCCGCCGCTGCCGGCGTGGATCAGGATCCGCTGACCTTCGTGCGCGTGCGCGGTCTCGACGATGAGTCCCCAGGCGGTAAGCGCGGCGAGCGGCACGCCCGCCGCCTCGACGTGCGAGAGGCCCGTCGGCATCTTGGCGACCGAGAGCGAGGACACGACCGCATATTCCGCATAGCTCCCGGGTGTGCGCGGGAACGCCGCCATGCCGTACACCGGCGTACCCGGCTGAAGGGGATGCGTCTCGAATGGCGCACGGACGACGATCCCGCTGAAGTCGAAACCGGGCACCGCGGGGTACGACGCAATCGCCGACGAGACGCCGCGACCCGATCGTGTCTTGGCATCGATCGGATTGACGCCGGCGGCGACGACCCGCACGAGCAGTTCGCTCATGACAGGAGCCGGGGTGGCGACCTCGGCGAGACGCAATGAGTCGGCGTCTCCCGGCTCGTCGAACACAACGGCGCGCATCGTGTCGGGGACGCTCGGCGCCTCGGCGGGCGCTCCCGCGGGTCGTGGGGGGCGAATTGCCATGGCGGTGCTCCATTCTGCGCGATCCTGCAAACCGGCAGGCATGCACATGCGGCATGATGCACACCTGGCTCGGGGGCGCTATTGCCCCGAGGATCGGACTCGTCCCAGTAAAGCCGGGGATTGTCTCGACGGTGTTACGCAGGTGCTAACGTGCCGCTACGCCATGCGGCCTTCGGTTACACGGAGCCGGACGGGGTTTCGCCGGTCGACGCCGCGCGCAGCAGGCGTGTGAGGGTCCGGATGTCTGAGACATCCCAATTCGCGAGCACATCGTGCAGGGCGTGCGGGTCGGCGCTCCGTGCGGCTGCGAGCCGCTCCACACCTTCCGGCGTCGCCGTCAGTCGCGTCGATCGGCCATCGGCCGGGTCCGCGGTTCGCTCGACCAGACCGGCCTGCTCGAGCTCGCGCACCGTCCGGCTCACCTGACCCTTGTCGGCGACGAGTGTCTCGGCGAGTGCTGACGGACTGATCGGCCCGTGCTTCACGATCGTCGTGAAGACCTTGTACGCGCCCGGCAGCATGCCCGGGCTCAGCCTGTCGGCGCGGGCGGCCATGACCTGACGCATCCGCACCGAAAGCTCACCGAACTCCGATTCGAGCTCCCGCACCGCCTCCTGCCAATCCGGGTTCGAGGCGGCCTGCGGCTGATCGGTCATCGCTCGACGGTACCCTTCCCCGTCGCAGGGATCGACTCCATGCCCTCGCTCGTCGTGAAGGTCGCCAGATCGGCCTCGCCCGCGGCCAGGCGTTCGGTCGTCGTCATGCGTGTCAGCGGACGGTTCGGCAGGAAGATGATCGCGATCAGGCTGACGACCGCCAGCGGCACGGCGAACAGGAACGAATGCGCGATGCCCTGTGCGTAGATGTCCTCGACGATCACCCGCACGCCGTCCGGGAGCGTGCTCACCGCGGGCAGCGTGCCGGACGTCAACTGCGCGGCGACGGCGAGCCCCTGCTCACCGAGCGGGGCGAGGGCGGCGCCGATCGCATCCCGGTACCTCACGAATCCGTCGGTCACGCTCGTGGCGAGCGCCGCACCCATGACGGACACGCCGATGGTGCCGCCGAGGCTGCGGAAGAACGCGACACCGGAGCTCGCCGCCCCCATCTCTTCGGGCTTGGCCGTGTTCTGCACGACGAGCACGAGGTTCTGCATGGTCGCGCCGACACCGGCGCCGAGCAAGAACATGTAGAGCGCGACGAGCGGGTACGAGGTGTCGTAGTGCAGCGTCGACAGCAGCACAGAGCCCGCGATGAGCGCGACGGCGCCGCCGATCATGTACGACTTCCAACGGCCGAAGCGACTGATCAGCTGACCGATCAGAATCGAGGTGACGAGCAGGCCACCCATCATGGGGATGGTCAGGATGCCCGCCTCGGCCGGCGTGGCGCCGCGTGACATCTGCATGTACTGTCCGAGGAACACCGCGGCCCCGAACATCGCCAGACCCGTTGCGATCGACGCGATGACCGAGAGCGTGAAGGTGCGGTTGCGGAACAGCGAGAGCGGAATCAGCGGCTCACGCGAGCGCAGCTCGACCACGATGAACAGAACGGTGGCCAGCACGACCCCGCCGACCATGAACGCCGTCTCGACACTCCACCAGTCGTAGTTCATGCCGGCGTTCGTGATCCAGATGAGCAGGAGAGAGACCGCGGTCGACAGCAGCACGATGCCGACGTAGTCGATGCTGACCTTGTCGCGCCGGGCGCGCGGAACGTGCAGGGTGCGCTGCAGGATCACGAAGGCGGCGATCGCGAAGGGGATCGCGACGAAGAAGTTCCACCGCCATCCGATTCCGTCCGTGATGAACCCGCCGAGCAGCGGGCCTCCGACCGTGGCGAGGGCCATCACGGCGCCGAAGAGTCCCATGTAGCGGCCACGCTCGCGCGGGCTGATGATGTCGGCCATGAGCACCTGGCTGAGGGCGGCGAGGCCGCCGGCGCCGAGACCCTGCACGGCGCGGAACGCGATGAGGGTGCCCGAGTCCTGCGAGAAGCCCGCCGCGGCGGTCGCGAGCACGAACAGCGCGAGCGCCAACTGGATCAGCAGCTTGCGATCGAACAGATCGGCGAGCTTGCCCCAGATCGGTGTCGAGATCGCGGTGGTGAGGAGTGTGGCGGTGACGACCCAGGTGAAGACCGTCTGGTCGCCCTGCAGGTCGTGAACGATGACGGGTAGCGACGTCGAGACGACGGTGGCCGCGAGTATCGACACGAACATGCCGAGCAGCAGTCCGGAGAGCGCCTCGAGGACCTTTCGTCGCGACATCGGTGGGGGCGTTGTTGCGTCCGTGGACGCGGGAGTTGAGGTGGCCATCGGGCCCTTTCTGGCGGAGCGTGCACCACGAGTCGCGGCGCGAAAGTTGAGAAAAGTCAACTATATGTCTTTGTTGAGAAAAGTCAACTAAAACGTTCGCGCGCGCCAGTGCACCGGTTCTGCGACCGGGAACCGAGGAAGGAGTGGGTCAGTCTGCGAGGGCGAGCGCGCGGAACGGCTGCCGCGGGTCGACGCGAGGCATCCGCTCTTCGACGAACTCGAGCGTGCGTGCCGGGGCAGGCGTCGCGGGCCGCGTGGTGCGGCGGTGTAATTCGTCGATCAGCGCATCAGCCAGGCGAACGAGGCGAGCGATCTCGCGGTCGTCGCGGTCGACCCATGCGCAGCGGGGCTCGTCGCCGATGGGCACGAAGCCGTCGTGCTGCTCCCACGCCACGAGGGTGCGCTCGGCTCCGAGAACGTGCTGCTGCCACCACACCTGCCGCATGTAGGAGCGGGGGATGCTGCGCCACGCCTTGTTGGTGGTCTTGATCTCGGCCAGCGTGATCGATCCGCTCGGCGTCGTGGCCACGCCGTCCGGGGTCGCGAGATGGCGCTTCTCGGCGACCGCGTGGAACAGGGCCGACGACGGAAGGATGCCGTGGGTTGCAGCGACCCACGCCGCAATCTCGGGCTCGCGGCGGCGTCCGTGGTCGGTGTAGGCATTGCCGCTGAAGCTGCTGCCGACGAGCTTGGCGTTCGCGGCCTTGGCTATCGCGTTCTCGCTGGTGAGGCTCGCGACGTCGGTCGCGGTGATGCCGCGCGAGCGTGCACGAATCCAGGCGACCCGGTCGCGCGAGTCCGCGACGATGCGAGCGGCGAGTTCGGGGAGCACGAATCGACCCTAACCCCGCGCCCACCCGCGCCCGTCCCCGGCACGCGGCAGCCCCGACCCCCGCGGATCGCCGAGTGCGCCGGATCGCGACGAGCGCGCCCGTTGTTGCTCGCGAAAGACCGGCGCACTGGTGGCTACGCGGCGCTTTCGCTGCGTCCATCCTCTCCTCCCCAGGGCGCGCGAGAGAGAGTGAGGGCACGGGTCAAGGGTGCGCGAACTCGGAGAGGTGACGCGGGTATCACGATGTGGCGATGCGAAATCTCGACATACTCACCCTTCGTCGCCTCATATGGGGGCGAGACCATCTGGTGCTCGATGGCTGGTCTGACCGCCGAATCGGGCGGGACGTGTCCGAGGGGCGTCTCCAACGTCTGCGTCGTGGGGCGTACATATCGGGGGCGGAATGGCAGGATCTCTGGCCCGAGTCGCGACACCTGGCCCATGTTGTCGCGGTGAACGATGGGGCGCGGGTCCGCCCGGTCTTCGCGCTCACCTCGGCTGCTGCGCTCCACGGGCTAGCGCTGCATCGCGTCATCGTCGAACGGGTTCACACGGTGCACCCGGATGTCGCGCGACGTACGGCGGACCCGACCATTCGGCATCGAGCGACCATCGATGACTCCGATGTCGTGGATGTTGCAGGCATCTTGTGCACCTCTCTGGAACGGACAATCTACGACCTGGCGCGGCTGGTGAGCGCCGAAGTTGCACTCGCGTCCGCCGACGCCGCACTCGCACGCATCGGCGGCGATCCGCGGGACTACGACGAGCGGGCCGCCGACGAGTGGTTGGCGGCCATAGGCGTGCGACTGGACACGAACGCAGGCGCCCGAGGCATCCGTCATGCCCGTCTGCTCATGCCGCTCGTCGATGGGCGATCGCAATTGCCGCTCGAGTCGGTGACCAAGCTCCAATTACGGCGGCTGGGATTCAATCAACCTCGTCTGCAGGTGCCGGTTGCGGCGCCGACTGGTGGCTCGTTCTGGATGGACGTCGAACTCGAAGAGGCCGACGCCTTCTACGAGTGCGACGGTGAGACCAAGTACACGGACGAGGCGATGCGGTCGGGGCGGACCCTCGAGCAAGTGTTGCTCGCGGAGAAACAGCGCGAAGACTGGGTGCGCGGGACGACCGGCAAGCGTGTCCTGCGCGGCGGAAGTGAGCACGCGAAGTCCCCTGCGGCACTGGCTGCGCGACTCCTGAGCTTCGGTATCGCGCTCCCCGACTCGCGAAAGCGCCTGTTGTTGCCGAGCCGCCCCCTCATTTACGGGCACTAGCGGGTGCGCTCGACGCCAACCGGCACACTCGCGGTGAGGTGGTCAGGGCGCGGGCGTGCGGTGGGGCGGGGGGTGGGGGATTTGGGGGTGGGGGAGCGGATGGCTTAGGGTGGGAGTAACCACAGACCGCTGGTCATTGGTGTGCGCGAAAGCGCATGACAATCGAAGCTCTGCACATGCAGGGGCCCGCGCAGGTGACACGAACGACATAGCCCGTGAGGGTCGTCCAGCTCCGTGCGCTTGCGCCGGAGCTTTTTTCATGTGCGGAACCGGTTTCTGTGGCCGGTGTCCCGCCATCGTGGGACGCCTCGTACACACAAGGAGTGGCCATGGCGCAGAAGGACGCATCGGTTGCCGAACTCACGAAGAACTTCGAGGGCTCGACTGCCGTACTGCTGACCGAATACCGCGGGCTCACGGTTGCTGAGCTCAAGGAGCTTCGCAACAACATCCGTGAGCACGCCAGCTACGCCGTGGTGAAGAACACGCTGACCAAGATTGCGGCCAACAAGGCCGGAATCTCTTCGCTGGATGACGAGCTTCAGGGCCCGTCCGCCATCGCGTTCGTGCACGGCGACCCCGTCGCCGTCGCAAAGGGTCTGCGCGACTTCGCCAAGGCACACCCTCTTCTGGTCGTCAAGGGCGGTTACTTCGACGGTAACCCCCTGACCGCTGAAGAGGTCGGCAAGCTCGCCAACCTCGAGAGCCGTGAAGTCCTGCTGGCGAAGCTCGCCGGCGCGATGAAGGCCTCGCTGTTCGGAGCCGCCTATCTGTTCAACGCACCGCTGTCGAAGGCCGTTCGCACGGTCGACGCGCTGCGTGAGAAGCAGGAATCCGCAGCCTGATCCTCGGATCAAGCGCGGCAAGCACGTAAAACCAACACAAGGAGAAACATCATGGCAAAGCTCACCACTGAGGAGCTGCTCGAGGCGTTCAAGGAGCTCACCCTCATCGAGCTCAGCGACTTCGTCAAGAAGTTCGAGGAGACCTTCGAGGTCACCGCCGCCGCCCCCGTCGCCATCGCTGGCCCCGCCGCCGGTGGCGCCGGTGCTGCTGCCGAAGAGGTCGAGGAGAAGGATTCCTTCGACGTCGTCCTCGAGGCCGCTGGCGAGAAGAAGATCCAGGTCATCAAGGTCGTTCGCGAGCTGACCAGCCTGGGTCTCGGCGAGGCGAAGGCTGTCGTCGACGGTGCCCCCAAGGCCGTGCTCGAGGGCGCGACCAAGGAAGCCGCCGAGAAGGCCAAGGCTTCGCTCGAAGAGGCCGGCGCGACCGTCACCCTCAAGTAATTCGGAACGATCGACGGGCGTTCAGCGCCCCGAGGTCGACTCCACGCAGAAGGCCCCGTCCGCATCCGGGGCCTTCTGCATTCCCGTGACGTCAGGCGCTTGACGGAGCTGCCGTCGACGCGCGCATCACCATGCGGGCTGGTGCCGTTGTTCGCCCGGGGGGCTGGGCGCCGTCCATCATCGACATGAGCATCGCGACCGCGTCTTCGCCCTGGCGGCACGGGTCCTGCTCGACCGTGGTGAGGGCGAACATCTCCGCGTAGTCGTGACCATCGACCCCGATTGCGCTCAGTTGCGACGGGACGGCGATACCCAGACGCTGCGCGGCGATGATCGTACCGATCGCGATCTCGTCGCACGCGCCCACGACCGCCGTCGGGCGCGCGTCGGTGTCAGCGAGCACGGGCGTCGCCGCTGAATAGCCCTCGGTGATGGTGAGGGCGGCGGGGTGCACCGTCGGAGGAAGGCCCGCGGTATGCATGGCCTGGAGGTAGCCCTCTTCTCGGTCATCGACATCACGGGCAGGTGGGTCGCCCTCCGGCGTCGCGCCGATAAAGGCGATTCTCGTGTGGCCGAGGGCGAGCAGGTGCTGCGTGATCATGCGGCCGATGGTGACATTGTCGATGCCGAGAGTGACGATCCCCGGCAACTCGTTGCCGATGCAGACGGTCGGTTTGGCAAAGCCGACCAAGTTCTCGAGATCGGAATCGTCGGGCTCGAGCGCAACGGCGATCACCCCATCGAATCTCTTGCGGGCCAGGAAGTGCCGGTACAGGCGATCCCGGTCGCGCGAGTCGGGCTCGGCGATGTACAACGTGAGGTCGTAGCCCAGCTGCATGAGCGAGCGCTCGATGCCCTCGATTATCTCGCCGAAGTACCAGCGCCCGACGCGGGGCACGACGAGGGCGATCGTGTGGGTCCGGCCCGTGACCAGACTGGCGGCGCTGCTCGACGCGACATACCCCAATTCCCGCGCTGCCTGCTGAACCCGCTCGCGGGTCTCGGGTGCGACATAACCATGGCCGGTGAGCGCCCGGCTCGCCGTGGCCTTCGATACGCCAGCCCGACTCGCCACATCGGCGATTCCGCTCATCGCATCTCCTCTGATGTAGCCCGCGGAGGCGCGGATAGCCCTGGTGAAGGAATCGGTTCCATATGGCATGCAGAAGCAAGCGCAGAGATTGAGACCCTCCCGCCGACCATATCACGCGGCAAATTGCTCAGTTCTTGAGGGTTATCGAGTCGTGACTTTGTGTCGATTGTGGGCGGGTCGGGAGTCATCTACGGTGGTGATGGAATCGGTTCCAAGGTCCTCGCGGACCGGACGATTCTTCGGCGCGACTACACGCGCACTCGATGAGGAGGACCAGATGAAGACAATGCGACGGGGCAGGATCCTCGTCCTGGGATCCATGCTCGCGATCGGCGGCCTCACGCTCGCCGGCTGCACGGGCGGACCCGGGGAATCGAACGGTGGTGGTGGCGGCGGCGACGACGACAACGTCGTCACGATCTACGGCACCATCAGCAACACCGAGGCCGACCTGCTCAACGAATCGTGGGCGGACTGGGAAGAAGAGAACGGCATCGACATCGAGTACGAAGCCTCTCAGGAATTCGAGGCCCAGATCGCGGTGCGCGCGCAGGGTGGCAACCCGCCCGATCTCGCCATCTTCCCGCAGCCAGGGCTCCTGGCAGACATGGCGGATCGTGGATATCTCATGCCCGCACCCGAGAGCGTTCAGGAGAACGTCGCGGAGTACTGGTCCGAGGACTGGGCCGCGTACGGCACCGTGGACGGCACCCTTTACGGAGCGCCCCTCATGGCCAGCGTGAAGGGCTGGGTCTGGTACTCGCCCTCGACCTTCGCCGAGAACGGCTGGGAGGTCCCGACCACGTGGCAGGGACTCCTGGACCTGACGGCTGAGATCCAGTCGACGACGGGCGCCCCGCCCTGGTGCGTCGGCTTCGGTTCGGACGCGGCGACCGGATGGCCGGGCACCGACTGGATCGAGGATGTCGTGCTCCGTCAGTCGGGCACCGAGGTCTACGACCAGTGGGTCACGAACGAGATCCCCTTCACCGACCCGCAGATCGTGTCGGCGTTCGACGAGGTCGGCAAGATCATCCTCAACCCGGAGTACGTCAACGCGGGCTACGGCGACGTTCAGTCGATCGGCACGACGCCCTTCGGTGACCCGGCTACGGCGCTCGTCGCGGGTGACTGCGTGCTGCACCACCAGGCTTCGTTCTACGACGGGTTCATTGTGGACGCCGGCGGGACGGTTGCCGAAGACGGCGACATCTGGGCGTTCCTGACTCCTCCCTTCGAGGAGGGTGCCGAGGGTTCGGTCGTGACCGGTGGTGGCGAGATCGTCGGCGCCTTCAGCGACCGCGAGGCCGTGCAGAAGGTTCAGGCGTACCTGTCCAGCCCCGAATGGGCCAACAGCCGCGTCGCACTCGGTGGCGTTATCTCGGCGAACAACGGGCTCGACCCGGAGAACGCGTCGAGCGAGATCCTGGTCGCTGCTATCGAGCTGCTGCAGGACCCCGAGACCACGTTCCGTTTCGACGCGTCTGACCTCATGCCGGGAGCCGTCGGCGTGGGAACGTTCTTCGCGGGAATGCGTGACTGGGTCGGCGGAACGCCGACGCAGACCGTGCTCGAACAAATCGAAGCCGGCTGGCCGTCCAGCTGACCGGAAGGAATCCGGGGCCGCCCCTATTCAGGGGCGGCCCCACCTCCGTACTCTGAGGGCAGGCTGAGCGTCCGCGCCCCGCCCCGAGTTCAACGAAGCACTCGAAAGGATTCCCGTGACCGCATTCCTGGAATGGTTGAGCACCCTCTCGCCATGGCTTGAGATCCCCATCATCATCGGCGCGTTTCTGGCCGTGATCGGGGTTCTGCTCTTCTTCATCGAAATAGCCCCGCGTAAGGGCCGCAAGTACACGATCATTCGCCTCGCTGCATGCGTCCTCATACCGCTCGTGGTGCTGTGGTTCCTGCAGTCCTACACATGGGCGATCATCGCCGCCGGCGTCGTCGGGCTGCTCTTCTTCTGGTTGGATCTACGGGCCAAGTCGGGAGCCGGCTACCTCTTCCAGCTCGTCGGGTTCCTCAGCCCGGCGCTCATCCTGCTCATCGTCGGACTCGTGATCCCCTCGATCCAGACGATCATCCAGGCGTTCATGAACTCGCGCGGCACGGCTTTCGTCGGTCTCGACAACTTCGCGTGGATCTTCTCGACCGACAACGGCATCCGCACCGTCCTCAACACGATCGTCTGGGTGCTGGTAGCCCCGATCGTCTCCACGGTCGCGGGGCTCGCCTACGCGTACTTCATCGACAAGACACGCGGTGAGAAGTACTACAAGATCCTCGTCTTCCTGCCGATGGCCATCTCGTTCGTGGGCGCGTCGATCATCTGGCGCTTCATGTACACCGCACGCCCCGACGATCAGAACCAGATCGGATTCCTCAACCAGATCATCGTCTGGTTCGGAGGGCAGCCGATCAACTTCCTCGCGGCCGAGCCATGGAACACCCTGTTCCTCATCGTCGTGCTGATCTGGGTTCAGACCGGTTTCGCGATGGTCGTGCTCTCCGCCGCCATCAAGGGTGTTCCGGCCGAGCAGCTCGAGGCCGCTCAGTTGGATGGAACCAACGGGTGGCAGAGCTTCATCAACGTCATCGTGCCCGCCATCCGACCCTCGCTGATCGTCGTCCTGACGACGATCTCGATCGCCTCGCTGAAGGTCTTCGACATCGTCCGCACGATGACGGCCGGGGCAAACGGCACGTCCGTCATCGCGAACGAGATGTACACGCAGTTCCGGAGCTTCGAGGCCGGCCGGTCGGCCGCGTTCGCCGTGGTTCTGTTCGTCCTGGTGATGCCGATCATCATCTATAACGCAAGACAGCTTTCCAAGCAGAGGGAGGTGCGCTGATGAGTGCGGTTATGCCGGTCGAGCTCCCGCTCGACGAAGATGCGAAGAAGGAACTGCGGCGGGGCGAGAAGAAGGCAGAGAAGCAGGCGCTCAGTCGCACGAAGAAGCGCCTGACCTCACGCTGGGCGACCGCGGCCGCGCTCGTCATCGCGATCCTCTGGACGATCCCGACCTTCGGGCTGTTCATCACGTCGTTCCGACCGCGGGAGCTCATCCAGACCACCGGTTGGTGGACGATCTTCGAGAACTGGGGCTTCACGCTCGACAACTACGGCACTGCTCTGCAGTCGGGCAACAGCCAGCTGAACATGGCGGGCGCGTTCGTGAACTCGTTCGCCATCACGCTCCCCGCCACCGTCATCCCGATCGTGATCGCCTCGCTCGCCGCGTACGCGTTCGCGTGGATGAACTTCAAGGGCAAGAACATCCTGTTCTTGTTCGTCTTCGCGCTGCAGATCGTGCCGATCCAGATGGCGCTGATTCCGATGCTCCAGCTGTTCTCGCAGGGGTCGATCTTCGGAGTTCCGGTGATCCAGGCGATCGGAGCATCGGGGTATTCGCAGGTCTGGATCGCGCACACGATCTTCGCCCTGCCGCTGGCGATCTACCTGCTGCACAACTTCACCGCGGAGATCCCGGGCGACGTCATTGAGGCGGCTCGCGTCGACGGCGCCGGTCATGGGCAGATCTACTTCCGGATCGTGCTGCCGCTGACGGTGCCCGCGCTGGCGTCGATCGGCATCTTCCAGTTCCTGTGGGTGTGGAACGACCTGCTGGTGTCGTTGATCTTCGCGGACGGCAATGTCGCGCCGATCACGAAGCTGCTGGCCGAGCTCACCGGTAACCGCGGTCAGGACTGGTACCTGCTCACGGCGGGTGCGTTCATCGCGATCATCGTGCCGCTGATCGTGTTCCTCGCGCTGCAGAGGTTCTTCGTGCGCGGCCTGTTGGCGGGGTCGACGAAGGGCTGACGTGCGGACGGGACGGGCGGCGCAACGGGGGGCCGCTCGTCCCGTCGTTTTACCGGGGCACCCCTCGATGCCGCCGATATGGTGAGTGCCATGGATGCCCCGGATGCGCCGACCACCGCTTCTGCCGTCGATAGCGCAGGGTCGACGACCGCAGGACTGACATCAGCGGGCCTGAGCGCCCCAGATGTCGCGGAGCGCGTCGCCTCCGGACGCACGAACGCGTTCGACGCCGACACGAGTCGGACGTGGTGGAGCATCATCCGCGCGAACGTGTTCACACTGTTCAACGCGATCGTCTTTGCCTGTTTCGCCGCACTGCTCGCGCTCGGGCGGTGGCAAGATGCGCTCTTCGGGCTCGCGGCGATCTTCAACGCTCTGATCGGTTGTTACCAAGAGATCCGTGCGAAGGTCGCGCTCGACCGTCTCGCGCTGCTGAACGCACCGCGCGCGCGGGTGCGACGGGACGGCGTGGAGGCCGAGATTGCCCCGGCCGATGTCGTGCAGGACGACATCCTGGTGCTGCGTGCGGGTGATCAGGTTCCCGCCGATGCCGAGGTGCTGAGCGAGCAGGGACTGCAGGTCGACGAATCGATGCTGACCGGTGAGTCGGACCCGATCGACAAGCACCCGGGTGGACAGCTTCTGAGCGCCTCGATCGTGGTCTCGGGGCGCGCCGATGCCCGCGCGACGCAGGTGGGCGCGGACTCGTACGCGAACAGGTTCGCGGGGGAGGCCAAGCGGTTCTCGCTCGTTCAGTCCGAGCTGCGGCGCGGCGTCAACAGGGTGCTCGCGTGGATTGCGTGGGGTATCGGGCCGATCGCGCTGCTCGTCACCAATGCCCAGGTGCAGGTTCAGGGCGGGTGGGAAGAGGCGTTCGCCGATGGCTCGTGGCGCCAGGCGGCGGTGGATTCGATCGCCGTCATCACCGCGATGATCCCGCTCGGGCTCGTGCTGCTGACAAGCATCGCGTTCGCGGTCGGGGCCGCACGGCTCACGGCGGAGAAGGTGCTCGTACAAGAACTCCCCGCGGTCGAGGGCCTCGCCCGCGTCGACATCATCTGCCTGGATAAGACCGGCACGCTGACCTACGGCGACATCGCCTTCGAGGCGGTGTACCCGTTCGATGATTGCGCGACGGGCTGGCGAGACGCGCTCGGCTGGTTCGGGCGGGCACCCGACGCGAACGCGACCGCCCGTAGCCTCGCCGCAGGTTTTCCCGAGGGTGCCGCCTTGGTCGCGGAGCACGAGATCCCGTTCTCGTCCCAGCGCAAGTGGAGTGCGGTTTCGTTCGCGGGAACGCATGCTCGAGGCACATGGGTGCTGGGTGCCCCAAGCCTGGTGTTCCCCGACGCAGCGACACGTGCGGTGCCGTGGAGCGGACCAAGCGCGGAGAACGACGAGGCATCCCTCGCCGATGCGACGAACGAACTCGCCTCGACCGGGTGCCGGACGATCCTGCTCGCCTACTGCCCCGTGCCGCTCGACGATGCGCAGGTGAAGACGGAGTGCTTACCGGCGCACCTCGAACCGATCGCTGCCCTCACCCTGCAGGAACACGTGCGCGAGGACGCGGCGCAGACCCTGCAGTACTTCGCCGAGCAGGCCGTGGACGTGAAGATCATCTCCGGCGACAGCCCGCAGACGGTCGCCGCGATCGCGCGCGACCTGGGGTTGGACGTGCCCCACGGGTTCGACGCCCGTGAGTTGCCGGAGGACAACGACGCGCTCGCGGATGTGCTGAGCGAGCACACGGTGTTCGGCCGGGTCTCTCCCGAGCAGAAGAAGGGCATCGTCGTGGCCCTGCAGTCCCGGGGTCATGTCGTGGCGATGACCGGCGACGGCGTGAACGATGCGCTCGCGATCAAACAGGCCGATATCGGCATCGCGATGAACTCGGGGTCCGCGGCGACGAAGGCCGTCGCGCGGCTCGTGCTGCTCGACGGGAAGTTCTCGCACCTGCCGACCGTGGTCGCCGAGGGGCGGCGCGTGATCGCGAACATGGAACGCGTCTCGATGGTGTTCCTGACGAAGACCGCCTATGCCACCACGATCGCCATTCTCTTCGGCATCATGATCATGGAGATCCCGTTCCTGCCCCGGCAGCTCTCGATCACCGACGGGCTCACCATCGGCATTCCGGCCTTCTTCCTGGCGTTGCTGCCGAACACGCAGCGCTACATTCCCGGCTTCCTCAGGCGTTCGCTGAGCTTCGCCATCCCCGCGGGGCTCGTCGTCGGCCTCGCGCTCACCGTGTTCTCACGCATCGCCGGACATCTGTGGAGTGTCCCCATCGAAGAGCTGCGTACGGGGTCGACCATCATCGTCGCCGTGCTGGGTATCTGGGTGCTGGCGCTGATCTCCCTGCCGCTCAGCTGGATCAAGGCCGCCATCCTCGTCGCGATGGTCGGCGGACTCGCCATCATCCTCAACGTGCCGATCGCGATCGAGTTCTTCCAGCTCGTCTGGCCGCGCGAGGATGCCGTGATGCTGATCGCCGGGCTCTGTGCCGTCGGCATCGTGCTGATCGGCATCATCCGTGCCGTGCAGCAGACCTACATCCGCCGACAGCTCACGAGCATCCCAGCCGCAGCGCCGCAGAGGCCATAGCGTCGAGCTCGAACTGCTGCACCTCTTTCATCGACTGCGCGACCTGAAGCACCCGCTGCTCGGATCCGAGGCGCAGGACCGCGTCGACCATGTCGATGGCACCCTCGTGATGCCGCGTCATGAGCGTCAGAAACTGACAGTCGGCGTCGACGCCCGTAGCGGCCTCGAACGCGTCGAGTTCTTCCTCGGTCGCCATGCCCATGTCGCGCCGCAGTTCCGCTTCGGTCGCCGGCGCGGCGGATGAACCGTGGTCCATGTTGCCCGGGCTCCCGGCCATCCAGGCCATCAGCGTCCCGCCGCGCTGCGGCAGTCCCCACGAGACGAGCCACGAGTACATCTCGCCCGCCTGGGCGGACTGCGCCGTGGCGATGTCGTACGCGAGGGCACGAAGGTCGTCGTCTTCCGTTTCGCGGTACAGCGTCATCGCTATGTCGACGGCCTGAGCGTGGTGCACCTGCATGTCGCGGGCGAATCCGGCCTCTGCCGAGTCGGTCGTCGGAGCGGATGACTCGGCCGCTACGCCGAAGGTCGAGAAGCGTCCGATGGCGAACGCGAGCGCGGCAACCGCGATGGCCGCCAGGGTGAAGAGCAGCCAGCGCGGGGGACCCGTCCGCTCCTCCGTCATCCGCTACTGCTTCCCGGGGCCGTCGATCGCGCCCGAGCAGGTTGCGTTCGACTCGGGGGCGTTCTGGCTGCGCCAGAACTCCTCGAAGAACTCGGGGATGCGCTCGTCGTCGGCCGAGTCGAGCTTCAGCTGGGTGTTCCAGGCGCTGAGGACGATCGGGCTGTCGAGGCCCTCGTGGGGCGAGAGGATGACGTAGCTCGAAGGCAGGAAGCTCTTGAGCGTGTCGAGCTCGTCGCCCTGAACCCGGGCCGCGTCATACGTGACCCAGATGGCGCCGTGCTCGAGGGAGTGCACCGCGTTCTCGTTCTGCTGGGGCTCGGTGTAGGTGCCGCAGTTCAACCAGACCTGGTTGTGCGGCCCTCCGGCCGGCGGGGACTGGGCATAGTCGACGACTCCCTCGACGTGGGTGGTCTCGTTCGTGAACGTTTCGACACCCTCGATCTCGGCCCCGCTGCCCCCCGCGTCATACGTCGGCGGCGGCTCGGGGGCGAAGACGAGGGATGCAACGACCACACCCGCGATCGTCAGGGTGGCAACCCCACCCACGATCCACCACATGAGTCCGCGGCGGCGGCGCTTGGCGACCTGCCGCTGGTATTCGGCGAGCTTCTCCTGCCGTCGCTGCTCGCGCTGCTGTTTGATCGTGAGGTCGGCCTGGGCCTTGTTCGCGGGGTTTCCGCTCGTGCTCTTGGGTGACATGCGGGGGCTCTCGGCTCGGGGTGTGTCGGGAGTCGCGCTCGCGCGCGGGTGTGCTGCAAGTGTATTCGCCCGCATCCGTGAGCGGGCTGGGCATCCGCGCTGCGGTTGTAGGATGGGGGTACCGAATCGATTCGATGCCGCGACGTCGTTCTTCGGTTTCCGCGACCGCTCCGTCTCTTCCGAGGTTTCTTCGTGCCCGATCACTCCGCCACCGGCGCCATCCGCACCCTCGGGCCGAACCCCGCGACAGCGCCGATCATGCTGCATCCCGGCGATCGCATTTCGACCGGTCGGCGCGTCGTCTACGTCATCCTATTGGGAGCGTTGACGGCCCTGGGCCCGTTCACGATCGACCTCTATCTCCCCGCCTTTCCGGTGCTCGAGGGCGACTTCGACACGACCGCCGCCGCGATTCAACTCACCCTGACCGGCACGATGATCGGCTTCGGAATCGGTCAACTCCTCGTGGGTCCGCTCAGCGACAAGGTAGGTCGACGGCTGCCCCTGATCGGTGTCACGGCGCTGCACGTGCTTGCGAGCGCGGCCGCCGCGATCGCCCCGACGCTCATGCTGCTCGGCGCCTCGCGTGTCGTGATGGGTGCCGGAGCCGCCGCGGGTGGGGTCGTCGCGATGGCGATCGTCCGCGATCTGTTCGGCGGACGTCGTCTGGTGGTCATGCTCTCGCGCCTCGCGCTTGTGAGCGGTGCGGCGCCCGTCATTGCGCCTCTGATCGGTTCAGCGCTCCTGCTGGTGATGTCGTGGCGCGGTCTCTTCGTCGTCCTCGCGATCTACGGCGCGGTCATGCTCGTCGCAGCGATCGCGCTGGTGCCCGAGACGCTCCCGCGCGCACGGCGGAGCGAACTCGGCTCGACGACGGTGGGGCAGCGCTACCGGAGCGTTCTCGCCGACCGCGTGTTCCTCGGCGTGCTGATCATCGGTGGCATGACCTTCAGCGGACTTTTCTCGTACCTTTCCGCGTCGTCCTTCCTCTTTCAGCAGTCTTTCGGCTTCGACGCGCAGCAGTACGGGCTCCTCTTCGCCGCCAACTCTCTGGGACTCGTGGCCGGGGTGCAGATCGCCTCGCGCCTCGCCGCCCGCTACGGGCCGCAGTGGGTGCTTGCCTGGTCTACGTCGGCGCTCGTCGTCGCCGGTGTCGCGATCATCGTCGCCGATCAGATCGGTTTGGGCCTCTGGGGCATCCTCGTTCCCCTCTTCGTCTTCATGACGGCGTGCGGCTTCACCTTCCCGTGCGTTCAGGTGCTTGCACTCGACCGGCATGGCAAGGCGGCCGGAACCGCAGCATCCATCCTCGGCGCGGTGAACTTCGGAGTGGCGGGATTCGTGTCGCCGCTCGTTGGCTGGATCTCTGGAGGCACGGGAATCACCGCGACGACGATGGCCGTCGTGATGGTCGGATGCTCGGTGATCGGCGTGCTCGGTCTGTGGCTGGTTGTGCGCCCGCGCTCGGTGCAAGCGCTCACTCCCTGACAGAATCGACGGATGCCGCCAACCGCCCCGTCGCCAAGCACACCGTCGCGACGCACCACGACAGCCCTGCTCATCACGGGTGTCGTGCTGCTCGCCCTGGCGGCTGGACTCGGCGCGTGGATCGCGGTCGGGCGAGGCAACGCCCCGTTCACGGTCGACGCCATGTGGGCGAATTGGCTGGCCGAGGGGCGCACCCCGTTTTTGCTCTGGGTCTCTTTTGCGATGAACTGGCTGGGCGGTGGGTGGTTCGGCATCCTGGTCGTCCCGCTCGTCGTTGCTGGCTTGTTCGCGCTCCGGAGGCGATGGTGGGCGGCCGCATACTTCCTTGCGGCGTCGGCGGCGTCGGCGCTCGTCGTGCAGGTCCTGAAACGCCTCTTCGGGCGTGCGCGTCCCGAAGAGATCATCGTGTTCTCGGACTTCGGATCGTTCCCTTCGGGGCATGTCGCGAACGCGGCGACGATTGCGGTGGCGCTTGCGGTGATCTTCCCGCGTCTGTGGGTCATCCTCGCGGGAGTTGCGTGGGTCTTCTTGATGGCTTTCACACGCACATACCTGGGCGCCCACTGGCTGAGCGACACGCTGGGTGGGGCACTGGCTGGCGCGGGAGCCGCGCTCGTGCTTGCCGTGGTGTTCGGCCGCCTGATTCCTCTCGTTCCCTATCGCCATAGGTATTCCGCCCCTCGCGGCGTACGATGAAGGAATGGCGAAGAAGCCCCCCGCATCAGATATCGACGAATCCCGCGTGCATGTCACCCGGCCCAAAAAGGTCGCGGTCGGCATTCCCGCCGTGCTGCACGCCCTCCAGATCTCGGTCGACCAAATGGGTGTCGCGCGCACAGCGCAGACTCTGCTGAAGGTCAACCAGAAGGACGGTTTCGACTGCCCCGGATGCGCGTGGCCGGAAGAGGATAAGCGGCACATCGCGGAGTTCTGCGAGAACGGCGCGAAGGCCGTCGCCGAAGAAGCGACGATCCGCCGCATCGGGCCGGAATTCTTCGCCCAGCACTCGATCGCCGAGTTGTATGGCCACGACGACTGGTGGCTCGGGCAGCAGGGGCGGTTGACGCATCCGATGATCCTCGACGAGGGGGCCACGCACTACCGGCCGATTTCGTGGGATGACGCACTACGGACGATCGCCGAGGATCTCGCAGGGCTCGACGACCCCGACCAGGCCGTCTTCTACACTTCGGGTCGAACCTCGAACGAGGCGGCATTCCTCTACCAGTTGCTCGTCCGCGGGCTCGGAACGAACAACCTCCCCGACTGCTCCAACATGTGCCACGAGTCCAGCGGGTCGGCGCTGACCCAGACCCTCGGCATCGGCAAGGGCACGGTCTCGATCACCGACATGCACGAGGCGGACCTGCTGATCGTGGCGGGGCAGAACCCGGGCACGAACCATCCGCGCATGTTGAGCGCGCTCGAAAAGGCGAAAGAGCGCGGCGCGAAGATCATCGCCGTGAACCCGCTGCCCGAGGCCGGTCTCATGCGCTTCGAGAATCCCCAGACGCCCAAGGGCATGGTTCTCGGGGGCACCAAGCTCGCCGACCAGTTCGTGCAGATTCGGCTGGGCGGCGATCAGGCGCTGTTCCAGGCGATCGCGAAGCACCTACTCGAGGCGGACGACGCGTCCGATGAGGCCGCGGGCGTGATCGACCGCGCCTTCATTGCGGCGCACACGAGCGGGTTCGCCGAGTTCGACGCTTTCATCCGGCAGGTGCCGTGGAGCGAACTCGTTGTCGCGACGGGTGTGTCGGAGGAGGAGCTTCGCGAGGTCGGCGAGAGCGTGCGCCAGTCTAATGCCACGATCGTCTGCTGGGCGATGGGCCTGACCCAGCACAAGCACTCGGTCGCGACGCTGCGGGATGTCGTCAACGTGCTGCTGCTGCAGGGCAACATCGGGCGCCCCGGAGCGGGTGTCTGCCCGGTGCGCGGACACTCGAACGTGCAGGGCGACCGCACGATGGGCATCTACGAGAAGCCGTCGACGGCGTTCCTCGATGCACTCGATGCCGAGTTCGGATTCAGCGCACCGCGCGAGCACGGCTACGACACGGTCGAGGCGATCCGGGCCATGCGCGACGGCAAGGTGCGCGTGTTCATGGGTATGGGCGGCAACTTCGTCAGCGCAACACCCGACACGGCCGTTACCGAGGCGGGGCTGCGCCGCACCGACCTGACGGTGCAGGTCTCTACCAAGCTCAACCGTTCGCATCTCGTGACGGGGCGCCGGGCGATCATTCTTCCGACGCTCGGACGCACCGACCGCGACATCCGCGGCGGCGTCGAGCAGCGCGTCACGGTCGAGGACTCGATGGGCGCCGTGCACGGCTCGCGCGGACGACTCGTTCCGCCGGCCGACGACTTGCTGAGCGAGGTCGCGATCCTGACACGCCTGTCGGGGCTGCTGTTCCCGCCGGATCCGTCCGCGCGTCCGTTCGGTCGGCCCGCTGTTCACAACGGGGATCACGACCGGGGTTACCCGGAGCGCTCCCCGCAGGAGGAGCGCGAACCGAAATCCGATCCGCCCGAGGCCGGAAGGCCCGCGAACTACCCCCGCGCGGACTGGGAGGCGCTGGAGCGCGACTACTCGCAGATCCGCCTGCACATCGAGCACGTCATCCCCGGCTTCGAAGAGTACGACCGTCGCATCGCCAAGGGCCGCACGTTCTATCTGCCGAACGGCCCGCGCGACGAGCTGTCGTTTGCGACCGAGACCGGCAAGGCAATGTTCACGGTCAACGACCTCGAGTACCCGGTCATCCCCGAGGGGCGGCTGCTGCTGCAGACCCTCCGCTCGCACGACCAGTACAACACCACGATCTACGGCAAGGACGACCGGTATCGCGGCATCCACGGCGGACGCCGCGTCGTGATGGTCAACGCGGAAGACATCGCGCAGCTCGGCTTCGCCGAGGACGAGATCGTCGACCTGGTGTCGGAGTGGCGTCGCGCGGACGGAACCATCGAAGAGCGCCGGGCGGAAGAGTTCCGGATTGTCGCGTACAGCACCCCGCGTGCCAATGCCGCGGCGTACTATCCAGAGACGAACGTTCTGGTGCCCCTGGATTCGACGGCGGATGTCTCGGGCACACCGACATCCAAATCCGTCATCATCCGCCTTGAGCATAGGGACGTTGCGTGAGCGAACTCGCTGCCCCCACAGGGCGCGAAGAAGCATTGCAGGCGCAGCCGCGCCCCGACGGTGAGGCGCCCCGCGCGCTCGTCATCGGTTCGACGGGATACATCGGTGCGCGTCTCGTCCCGCGGCTGATCTCGGCGGGCTACCGCGTGCGGGTGCTCGCCCGACAGGCCTCGCGCGTCGCCGCGTACGAGTGGGGCGCGGACGTCGAGGTCGTGGTCGGGGACGCGGCCGATCCCGCGGCAGTCGTCGAAGCGGTTCGGGACGTCGACGTGCTCTACTACCTGGTGCACTCGATGGCCGCGGGCAAGGACTTCGCCGATGTCGACCTGGCTGCCGCTCGCGCTGTTGCCGAGGCATCCGCCGACGCTGGCGTTCGACGCATCGTTTATCTCGGCGGTCTCCACCCGGATGGTGTGGAGCTTTCGCGCCACCTTCGCTCGCGTGTCGAGGTTGGTGAGGCTCTGCTCGACAGCGGCGTGCCGACACTCGTGCTTCAGGCGGGGGTCGTCATCGGCTCGGGCTCGGCGTCGTTCGAGATGGTGCGTCACCTGACCGAGGTGCTGCCGTACATGCCGGCCCCGAAATGGGTGCGGAACCACATCCAGCCCATCGCCGTGCGGGATGTCCTGCACTATCTACTGGGCGCCGCTCGGGTCGACCCCGAGGTGTCACGCCCCGTCGACATCGGCGGACCCGACGTGCTGCGGTACGGGCAGATGATGAACGGGTACGCCGTCGAAGCCGGCCTACCGCAGCGTCCCATCGCCCCGCTGCCCGTGCTCACGCCCCGTCTGGCCTCGCACTGGGTCGGAGTCGTCACGCCCATCCCCGCGGCTCTGGCGCGGCCCCTCGTGGAGTCGCTGCAGAACGACTGCGTCATGGCCAACCGCGATGTCGACGACCTGATTCCGCAGCCCGAAGGTGGGCTCACCCCGTATCGCCGGTCGGTTGCGCTGGCACTCGGTCGCGTCCGCGAGGGCGTCATCGAGACGAGCTGGCAGGACGCGGCCGTGCACAATGCGCCGAGTGACCCGCTACCCGCCGACCCGGACTGGTCGGGCCGTACCGTATTCACCGACGCCCGGGTCGTGAAGACGTCGGCTTCGGCAGAGTCGCTCTGGCGGGTCATCGAGGGAATCGGTGGCAGCCGCGGATGGTACTCGTGGCCGCTCGCGTGGGCCGTGCGCGGTTGGATGGACCGCTTCGTGGGGGGAGTGGGGCTTCGCCGCGGACGCCGCAACCCCGACCGCCTCGCCGTCGGTGATGCTCTGGATTTCTGGCGCGTAGAGGACCTCGAGCGCGGCGGTGCGGACGAGCCATCCGTTCTGCGCCTGCGTGCCGAGATGAAGGTGCCGGGCCTTGCGTGGCTGGAGATGAAGGCCGTGCCGGAGGCATCCGGTTCACGCTACGAGCAGCGCGCCGTGTTCTTCCCCCGCGGGCTTTCGGGCCGGTTGTATTGGTTCGCGGTGCTGCCGTTTCACGGGTTCATCTTCGCGGGGATGGCTGCGCGGATCGTCGCGGCCGCCGAGCAGTCGACGCGCGGCACCGCGGCCAACGAGCGGGCCGCCCAGCGGGGGCGAATAGGCTGAAAGCGTGACCGTTACTTCGCACCGTGCCGTCGTGATCACGGTCTCGGATCGTTCGGCTGCGGGACTGCGCGAAGATCGCAGTGGTCCCTTGGCGGTCGCCGGGCTGCGCGACGGAGGCTTCGACTGCGGCGACCCCGTGGTCGTGCCGGATGGCGCTGACAGCGTCGAGGCCGCGTTGCGGGCGGCGTTCGCCGAGGGCGCTCGGCTGATCGTCACCACCGGCGGCACGGGTGTCAGCCCCCGCGATGTGACACCGGAGGGAACCGCTCGCGTCCTCACCCGCGAGATTCCGGGGATTGCGGAGGAACTTCGTCGGATCGGCGCGTCCGAGAAGCCGGGTGGCATGCTCTCGCGCGGGCTCGCGGGTGTGGTGGATGCGCCCGGCGGCGGGGCGCTCGTGGTGAACCTGCCCGGCTCGACCGCGGCTGTGGGCTCAGGGATCCCGATCATCCTGTCGGTCGCTCGCCATGTCATCGACCAGCTCGCAGGAGGGGACCACACATGACGGACACGACTCGGCATGCCGTTCGCCTCGCCCGGATCAGCACCGAGGCCCTCGATCTCGACGTGCATCTGCGAGCGGTCGACGACGCGTCGGCCGGCGCGGTCACGACATTCGTCGGTCGCGTTCGCGATCACGATCCGGATGCCTCGGGTGCCGTCGTCGCGCTGGAGTACACGGCGCATCCCGACGCCGAGACGACCCTGCATCGGATCGCGTCCGAGGCGATCGGTTCGTCCGAGGCAATCGTCGCCGTGAGTCACCGCATCGGGAGGCTCGGTGTGGGCGATGCCGCCGTGGTGATCGCCGTCGCGTCACCTCACCGCGCGGAGGCCTACGAGGTCAGTCGCACGGTGATCGAGACCATCAAGTCCGAGCTGCCGGTCTGGAAGCGTCAGGTCGAGACCGACGGCACCACGGCGTGGAAGGGCCTCGGCGGCTGAGCGGCTGATCGGGCGGGGGCTGGTAACTCGCCCAGCTCAGTGCCCCAAGCTCAGTGCCCCGCGGGCAGGGTCCAGCGGGTCACTTCGACAGGCTCAGTGACCGTGTGGCTCAGTGACCGGGGTGTCTCAGAACGGTGGTGGATCCGTATTCGGCGTGAAGAGGACCAGCGCGGGTGGGGGTTTGTCGATGTAGATGTGACCACCGGGTGAGGTCCATTCCAGGATTCCGCCGCCGAGTTGTCGGACGGTCCACGCGGTTTCGCCCTTCAACGTGTGGTGTCGTTTGCAGAGACACGCGAGGTTGCAGACGTCGGTGTCGCCGCCCAACGCATAGTCGAGACTGTGGTCTCGGTCGCACCGGTGGGCGGGTTGTCGGCATCCGGGGAATCGGCAGTGTTGATCGCGGGTGCGGAGGAACCGTTTCATGTCGGCGGACGGCGTATACCGGTCGACGGCGAGCACACACCCGGTGATGGGGTCGGCGAGGACCCGGTCCCACCCGGTCGCGTGTCCCGCGAGTTGCCGGGCCGTGGCGGGGTCGATCGGGCACCGTCCGACCAGTTCGGCGGGCTCGTCCGTGACGCCGGCCAACGCGAGGGCGGGGATGGTGACGTTCACGATCGCTTGGATCGACCCGAGTCCACCGAACCCGTCCGACATTCCCGCGCCGGTCTGGGCGTCGGGTGTGGTGGTGAGGAGCATGTCCGCGACGAGGTCGGCACGGATCTGATCGATCGTGCGGGCATCAGACGGGTCGGCGTTCTTGATCGCCTTGGCCTGCTGCGTGATGCGGTCGTGCATCCCGTGGGCGAGTACCGCGGGTTGGATGGTGCTGAACTCTGCCATCCCATCCCCGATGTCCCGCACACCGACACCCCGCGAAGCACGGGCTTCCTGGTGGCGTTCCGTCAGCGTTCGGGGCTGCAGCGTCTCTGCCAGTCGGGCGAGCGCGGACCCGAGCCGTCCGGGTGTCGTCCCCTCAGCCCGCTCCACAGCTTCGTGCTCGAACACGGCACGCGCGTCCGCGTCGGTGAGCGGCATCCCGTGCTCCATGATCACCGCGACATGCCGCGCGCTGACCCGGCCCTCATCCCACGCGTCAAACGTTGCGGGGAACGCTTCGGCTAACACGGCGGCGTCGTTCATCCGGCCCTGCACGGTGCGATCGGACATGCACGCCGCGACCGCCAACTCCGCCGCGAGCGAACGCACGGGCAGTTCCGCCTCACGCGAGGACGTCGACCCCAACTCGGCGACGCGACGCATCCCGAGATCGGCCGCATCCGCCAGCACCCGCGCCTGCGCAGCTTGCGCACGAGCGACCGCCCGCGACGCGTCCGCGAACCGGATCGCGAGGTCACGCGCTTCGGTATCGACGTCGCAGATGTCAGCGACGCGACTGTTATTCGAATGCATGTTCTAAACTCTACGGATCACCACCGACACCCGAACCCCGAAAAGCCCCCACATCACGCCAGAATCCGAACCGAAAAGATGAGAGTTCTCACATCTCCAGATTCTGGCCAAACAGCGCGCTCAGCCCCCGGCGAAGGGGGGCAGAACGTCGACGAGCACGTCGCTCGCGAGCGCGGCGTCGTCGCCCGCGCGGGACCCGCCGACCAGCACGGCGCAGCGCGGCAGGATGCGCCCCAGCTCCGGGTAATCGTTCGTGAGCGCGGCACGGAGGTCACCGAGCGTCTGCTCGGAACGCACCTCTTCCTCGCGGCCGGAGGCCTCTTCGGCGGCGGCGAAATAGCGGACGCGCGCCATCAGCGCTTCTCCGCCCATTTCTCCGCGAGCTCCGTGATCGCGCGGACGGCCTCGCGCACGGACTCGGGTGAACCACCGGCGCGGCCGGCGACGAGCCCGGCGACGAACGCGCTGACGGGGGCGGCGGGACGAGCCACACCGTTCGCCACATCACGCGCCAGATCGAGGATGAGCGAAACGTGGACATCGTCGTTCGCCAGCTCGAAGCGCTCGCCGAGCGCGTTGGCCCACTCATCCAGCGCCTCGGGAGGAAGGGTGCGGTCCGACGCTTTAGACGGGGACTGTGATCCAGACGGGGACTGTGATTCAGACGGGGTCTTCGATTCAGGCACAGTGGCATCCTCTCTGGGCGTGTCCGAAAGACCACGGGCCCACTGAAGATCCTCCCACGTGTCCACATCGCGGGTTGCGGTCAGGGATGCCTCGACCGACATGAGACGCAGTCCACCCACGAGGGTACGGACGGGGGCGTCGCGTCCGCTGTCGGGGACGGATGCGGCGGCCTCCCGCAGTGCGGCGGTCCGGTACAGGGCCGTCAGCCATTGCGACCGACCCGACGCATCCGTCAGATGCGCTCCGTCCTGACCCGGTGCGTCGAGCGGGAGCAGGGCAAGGGCGGGCTCGATTCCGGGCAGGTCGCAGGCGAGCACGAGGGTCCATTCCGCTTGGACGCGAGGGAGGGCGGCGATGATTGCGGCGACCGGGCCGCCGAACGGCGGGTCTTCGCGGACCCACTCCAGCAGGGGATCATCGAGCATCCGCTCCGCCACGACGATGATCCGTTTTGCACCCGCGGAACGTGCCGCCGCGACGGTTCGGGTGAGGAGAGCCGTGCCGCCGACCTCGAGGAGCGGCTTCTGTGCACCGCCCAAGCGGGACGCGCGACCGCCCGCCAGGACGATCGCGTCGAAGCCGGTACCCGTCACGCCTCGCCGGGGCGCTTCCACGATCCGGAGCGACCGCCCTCCTTGGCGGTGATCCGGACGTTCTCGATCGAGCTCGACTTGTCGAGTCCCTTGACCATGTCGACGATCGCGAGGGCGGCGACCGAAACGGCCGTGAGGGCCTCCATCTCGACGCCCGTGCGGTCGGCGGTTCGGACGGTCGCCTCGATGGCGACGCCCCCGTCTTCGATGGCGAGGTCGACGGATGCCCCGTGCACGCCGATGATGTGCGCGAGAGGGAGGAGCTCCGCGCAACGTTTGGCGCCTTGGATGCCGGCAATGCGTGCGACGGCCAGTACGTCGCCCTTCGGCACGCGGCCGTCTCGGAGTGACGCGACGACCTCGGGTGCGCAGCGCACGAACCCGCGGGCCGTCGCCGAGCGAACCGTCGGCGCCTTGTCGGTGACGTCGACCATGCGGGCATGGCCGGACTCGTCCAGGTGGGTGAAGCTCATGACACCAGCATGACATCGACCAAGTCGCCCGGCTCGACCCGCGAGAGCTCGGCCGCCACTATCGCGTAGGCCTCTGCCCGGGCCAAACCGCCCGCCAGGTGCGAGCCCGAGCCGCCAGCCGTCGCCGGGCGCACACTCCAACGCGCGGGGTCGGTGCGATCGATCGCCGCGGGGAGGTACTGTCGTCGGCCGGGTGGGGTCGACCAGCCCTCGGATGCGGGCAGTCGCAGGAGTGGGCGGTGCAGGTCCGTGCGTCCCTGCATGGCGAGGAGTGCGGGTCGTACGAAGGTTTCGAACGACACCGCCGAGCTGACGGGGTTGCCGGGCAACCCGAAGAAAAGGGCGCCCCCGGGCAGCACCCCGAAGCCCTGCGGCTTGCCGGGCTGCATCGCGACCTTCACGAACGAGATCGCGGCATCCGATCCCAGCGCGTTCTTGACGACCTCGTAGGCGCCGGCGCTCACGCCACCCGACGTGATCACGACATCCGCCTCGACGACGGATGTCAGGACAGCGCGGAAGTCGTCTTCGTCATCCCCGACGCTTCCGACATGGATGACCTCGGCTCCGGCCTCTCGCGCAAGCCCGGACAGCAGCACCGAATTGGACTCGGGGATCTGACCTCGACGGAGGGTCGCGCCGGGCTCGGCGAGCTCGGTACCCGTCGAGAGGACGACGACCCGAGGTGCGCGAAAAACCGACACACGCGGCACGCCCGCCGCCGCCGCGGCCGCGAGCTGCAGGGCTCCCAGCGGAACGCCCGCCGGGATGATCTCGTCCCCGGTGTGGGCGTCGCCCCCGCGGCGTCGCACGTGGGTGCCGTCCGCGCGCGGTGCCACGAGCACGACCGCTCGGTCGAGGGAATCGTCGAGGCCGCCGACCGTGTCCTCGAACGGCACGACCGTGTCGGCGGCCGTGGGCAAGGGTGATCCCGTCATGATGCGGGCCGCTTCGCCGGGACCGATCAGGGGATCCAGATCCGTGCCGGCGGGTAGATCGGCGACGACACGGAGCGCGACGGGCGCCTCGGTCGAAGCCGACCGCACGTCCGCGAAACGCACGGCGAAGCCGTCCATCGCGGAGTTGTCGAAAACGGGAATGTCTACCCGCGCGAGCACGGGGCCCGCGAGTGTGCGCCCGGATGCTGTGGCCAGAGGAAGGTCGGCGGTGTCGGTCGGGCGGACGTCGGCGAGGATCTCGGCGAGGTGCTCTTCGACCGTGCGAAGGCTCATGCGCCGGCCGTCGCGAGGTGCATCGTGGCCCAGGCATCCATCCCGCCCGTCATGACGATCGCGTCGACGCCAACGGAAGCGAGCGCCCGTGCAGCGCGGGTTGCCCGGACGCCCGCCTGGCAGATCACCACAACGGGCCCGCCGATCGACTCGGCGAACGCGGTCGGGTCGGCCAGCACGGCACCCAGCGGGAGGTGGTGGGAGCCCGGAACGGTGCCGCTCGCGAGTTCGTGCTGCTCGCGCACGTCGATCATCGTCGGAGCCGTGCCGGCCGCGAGGGCGGCCGCGAGGTCGTCCGCCGAGATCTCGGGGACCGAGGAAGGCACCACCGGGGAGGCGGGTGCCGGAGGGGCGGATGCCTCGGCGCCGGCGGGTCGCAGCGGGACCTCACGCTGCCGGGCGCGCAGGCTGTCGATCACGAGCACCCGGCCGAGCAGGGGTTCGCCGATGCCCGCGATGAGCTTGATCGCCTCGATCGCCATCAGGCCACCGACCTGCAGGCAGAGAGCCCCCAGCACACCGACGTCGGCACAGGTCGGCACGAAGCCGACGCTGCCGGAGGGGTAGAGGTCGCCGAGCCGAATGGGCTCCGTGCCCGCGGGGGGTGCACTCCAGAACACCGTGACCTGGGCGGCGAACTCTTGCACCGTGCCCCATACGAGCGGCACACCGAGCGCCTCGCACGCGGCTGCGACGGCCTCGCGCGTGTCGAAGGTGTCGCTGCCGTCGATCACGAGGTCGGCTCCGGCCAGGAGTTCCAGCGCGTTCGTGCCGTTGATGCGGGTCTTGCGACCGTGCACCTCCGTTGCGGGTGACAGACCCGCGATGCGCTGGGCAGCGCTGTCGACCTTGGGCTGGCCGACGTCGGCGAGCGAGTGGATCACCTGGCGCTGCAGATTGGATGCCTCGACCGCGTCGTCATCGATGACCGTGAGTGTGCCGACGCCGGCTGCCGCGAGCGCGAGCAGGACGGGCGACCCGAGGCCGCCGGCACCGACGACGGCGACGTGCGCCGCGCGCAGGCGACGCTGCCCGAGCTCGCCGAACCCGGCGAGGCTGGCGTGCCGAACTGTGCGCGCTCGTTCGCTCTCGCTCAGGGCGGCGACGGGCTCGACGAGGGGTGGGAAGGGCATGAGCCCAGGGTAATCCGGTGACGGGTGACCGGGGTGGGAGCGCATGACGACTCGGAGCCGATCCGCAGGGGCGGACATATTCGCGAGATACGTCCGCTTGTGCGGAGGTAACATCGCGCTATGCGCAGCTACAAGATCGCCGAGGCAGCCCGGCTGCTCGGGGTGAGCGATGACACCCTGCGCCGCTGGGTCGAGCAGGACCTCCTCCCGACGACCGGCGCCACGCCCGCCGAGATCGCCGGAGACGCGCTCGCCGCACGCGCGGTCGAGCTCGCCCGCGCCGCCGACGACCCCACGGATGTCCTCTCGAGCGCCCGCAATCGGTTCGTCGGACTCGTGACGCGCGTGCAGATCGACGGACTCATGGCGCAGCTCGACATCCAGGCCGGACCGCATCGCGTCGTTTCGCTGCTCTCGGCCGAGGCGGTGCACGAGATGCAGCTCGAGGTGGGGTCCCTCGCCGTCGCGGTCGTCAAGGCCACGAACGTCATCGTTGAAGCGCCGCGCGAATGAGTGGGCGGGTGCGGGGAGCCGGTCGAGCTATCGCGATCGCTGCGGCCGCTGCTCTCGTGCTCGCCGGGTGCTCGGCATCACCCGGGACGGAGCCGGAGGCATCTGCTTCCAGAGAACTCTCGGGAAGCCTGTCGGTCTATGCCGCGGCATCACTTCGGACGGCGTTCGATCGGATCGCCGACGAATTCGAGGACGAGAACCCCGAAGTCGATATCCTTCCCCTCGTATACGACGGATCGAGCACTCTGGCCCGACAGATCGTCGAGGGAGCGCCCGCGGAGGTGTTCGCCGCAGCTGACGAGACGAACATGGCGAGCGTCGAAGACGCCGGACTGGTCGAGGGATCCGCCGAGCTGTTCGCGAGCAACAGGCTCGTGATCGTCGTTCCCGCGGGCAACCCGGGCGAAGTGACATCGCTCGACGATCTGGCGAACCCCGAGCTGTCGATCGTGCTGTGCGCCCCCGAGGTGCCATGCGGCGCGGCATCCGCGACCCTGCTGTCCAACGCGGGGGTGACGGAGCGGCCCGTCAGCGTGGAACAGAACGTCACGGTCGTACTGACCAAGGTCGCGACGGGCGAGGCGGACGCGGGGCTCGTCTACCGGACGGATGTCATCGGCCGCGATGACGTTGAGTCGATCGTGCCCGACGGGGCGACAGACGTCGTCAACAGGTATCCGATCGCCGCGCTCGCGGAAGCCGACAATCCCGCGGCAGCGGCCGCCTTCGTCGAATTCGTGCTCGGTGCCCGAGGGCAGAAGATCCTCGCCGACGCCGGCTTCGGTGTTGCGGGATCCCCTCAGTCGGGCTCGGGGACTCCGTGAGGCTCGCCCGGGGCACGGGAGGATTCGTCCCCCCGATCCTCGCTCTCCCCGCGGTTCTCGGCCTCGCGCTGCTGATCGTCCCCTTGGGTGCGCTCGTCGCCCGGGTCGAATGGTCGACCCTGTGGGACGACATCACCTCGCCCGTGGCCCTCGACGCACTCTGGCTATCGCTCCGCACCGGAGTCGTCGCGACCGTGATCTGCGTCATCCTCGGCGTTCCGCTCGCCCTCGTGATCGCCCGTTCGGGGCCGCGAGTCTCGGCACTCCTGCGCGTCATCGTCACCGTGCCGCTCGTGCTGCCCCCCATGGTGGGCGGCGTCGCCCTGCTCTTCCTGTTCGGTCGCACGGGTCCGCTGGGGCAGGCGCTGGAGAGCTGGGACATCCAGATCCCGTTCTCGACGACCGCGGTCATCCTCGCGCAGACCTTCGTCGCGCTGCCCTTCCTCGTGCTCGCCCTCGAGGGGTCTATGCGCACCGCGGGCGTCGAATTCGAGCGCACCGCCTCGACGCTCGGGGCGGGCCGATGGCGGATCCTCTGGCGCGTCACGCTGCCCCTCACCGCGCCCGGCCTGGTCGCCGGGGTGATCCTGGCCTTCGCTCGGGCGATCGGTGAGTTCGGGGCGACGGCCCTGTTCGCCGGCAACGCACCGGGAGTGACTCAGACGATGCCCCTCGCGATCTACACGGCCTTCAACGGCTCGGGGATCGGGCAGGGGACCGCGGTGGCGCTCTCGCTTCTCTTGCTCGTGACCGCGATCCTGGTGCTGCTGCTGGTGCGGGCCTGGCGTCCGACTCGCGGAACGACGGGGGTTGCGGAATGACCGGCGCGGCGCTCGCGGCCGACATCGTCGTGACGCGCAAGGGTTTCCGGGTCGAGGCGAAGATCGCGTGCGCGCCCGGCGAGGTCGTCGCGGTGATGGGCCCGAGCGGGGCCGGCAAGTCGACCCTGCTCGCGGCGATCGCGGGCCTGGCCCGGTTGAGTGACGGGAACATCCGAATCGGCGAGCGGGATGTCGCATCCGTCGCGCGGCCGCGTCCCCGTGCGCACCGTCACATCCCGGCGGCCCAGCGCGGCGCGGTGCTTCTGGGCCAGGACGCCCGCCTGTTCCCGCACCTGACGGCGCGCGAGAACATCGCGTTCGGTCCCCGTGCCCGCGGCACCGATCGCAAGGTGGCGCTCGGCGATGCGGATGACTGGCTGTGGCGCGTCGGGCTGCCCGGAATGGGCGACCGTCGGCCGGCTCAGCTGTCGGGCGGGCAACAGCAGCGCGTCGCGATCGCGCGTGCGCTCGCGACCTCACCCCAGGTACTGCTGCTCGACGAACCGCTCACCTCGCTCGATCCCGAGACCGCCGCCGATGTGCGTGCCATGCTGCACGATCAGCTCGCCGCGACCCACGCGACCGCGGTGGTCGTCACGCACGACGCCGTCGATGCGGCGGCCCTCGCGACGCGCCTGATCGTGGTCGAGGACGGGCGGGTCACCCAGGCCGGGGGAGTGCGTGACGTGCTGCGCGTACCCGCGACGCGCTTCGTCGCGACGGTGGCCGGAGTGAACCTGATCCACGGCACCGCCCACGAGGGGCGTTGGCGCGCACAGTCCGCTTCCCCCGAGGTGCTCATCGGGGCCGCGGATGACGCGTCGCTGGCCGCGGCCGCCCCGGAGGGAGCCGCGTTGGCCGCGGTCTTCCGGCCATCGGATGTGCACCTCGAACGCGCCGTTGAGTCCACCTGGACGGGCGCGCTGCGACTCGCGGCCGAAGAACAAGCGACGCCCGGCACGTGGCTCGCGCGGGTCGTACGTGTCGAACAGACACCCGTCGGCGCACGGGTGCACACGGCCGAGCCGGCGGTCGCAGCGGATGTCTCGGCCGACGACATCGTCGACGCGGGTTTCGCCCCGGGAGCCCCCGTGCGGGTGCGCGTCGAGCCCGCGGCCGTGCGGCTGTTCGCGCCCCCGGCGGGCACATGAGTGGGTCGGCCTACGCGATCCGCCCGTTCCGTGTCGGCGATGAGGCGCGGTTGGCCGAGATCTGTGTCCGGACCGGAGACGCGGGCACGGATGCGTCGGGCCGATACTCGTCGGATGCCCTGCTTCCCGACATCTTCGTGCTGCCCTATGTGGCGAGGCATCCCGACTTCGCCTTCGTCGTCGATGGCCCGAATGGGGTCGTGGGATATGTCGTCGCCGCACCCGATACGGATGCGTTTTATGAGTGGTTCCGGCACGTGTGGTGGCCTTCGCGCCGCGGCCGCTACGCCGATGCGACGGGCGCGCTCGACCCTCGAGATGCGCACTTCTTAGCCCACGCCGACGGCCTGCGGGCGGGCGCGGAGGAGCACGCGGCTCGTTACCCGGCGCACCTGCACATCGACCTGCTGCCCGAAGCCCAGGGCCGTGGGCTGGGGCGCTCGTTGATCCGGACGCTCGCCGAGAAGTTGCATGCGTCGGACGTTTCCGGGCTGTATCTCGTCGCGAGCGCCGCAAACGCCGGCGCTGTCGCGTTCTACCCGCGCGTGGGGTTCGAAGCCCTGCCTTCCGAGGAGGGCGTGCGGGCCTTCGGGATGGTTCTGTAGCCGTCAGGCGCTCGTCCGGTCAGGCGCCCCGAGGGCACGGCTCCAGCCGCACGACCCGGTCGACGAGTCCGTCGGGCACCGCGACGTGAGAGATCAACACAACCGACCGGTCGGCGGGTACCGCCTGCAGCAGGTCGGTGAGCAGGGCATCGGATGCCTCCGGGTCGACCCCCGCCGTCGGCTCGTCGAGCACCAGCACCGGGAACTCGCGCAGCAGCGCGCGGGCGAGTGCGATCCGCTGCGCCTGACCGCCCGACACCAGGGCGCCCCGTTCGCCGACGCGGGCGTCCAGTCCGCCGCGCCCGCGCAGCCAGGTGCCGAGGCCGACGCGTTCGAGAGATGCTTCGAGCTCAGCATCCGTCGCCGCCTCCCGCGCGAACAACAGGTTCTGGCGGATGGTCTCGTCGAAGAGCATGGGGCGCTGCTCGCAGAGGCCGATTGTCAGGCGCAGGTCGTCGCCCGCGATCTGGCCGACGGGCGTGCCGCCGATCTCGTACGATCCGCCGCAGTCGAGGAACCGGACGAGTACGTGCGCGAGCGTGGTCTTGCCCGCACCGCTCGACCCCACGACCAGCAGGCGCTCGCCGGGGGCGACATCCAGGTCGACCCCGCGCAGTGCCGGACCGTCGGCGTGCGGCCAGCGCGCCGAGACATCCCGCAGCTTCAGTCCCGAACCGAGTGCGGGCGCGACCCCGGTCGGGACGATGGTCTCGGCCACGAGGCCCGCGGGGAGGGCGTCGGGCAGTGCCTCGGCGATGCGGGTCGCGCTCGCGCGCACCTGACGCCAGGCCGCGGCGGCCAGCGGGACCGCGGTGAACACCTCGAACACCGCCATTGGCACCAACACGATCACCGCCAGCGCGGGCCCGTCGAGTGCTGCCGGTGCCGCCACCGCGATCGCGGCGATCGAGGCCGCCCCCGCCAGGAGTGTGATGAGCGCCGTCGTTCCGGACTGGGCGACCGAGCGACGGACGACCGCGCGACGGACGGCCGCGTCGGCGTCGCGGATACGTTCGCGGCTCGCTGACTCGGCTCCGTAGGCGACGAGAACATCGAGCGATCCGAAGTGATCGAGCAGCGCATCGGTCAGACGCGCGCGAAGAGGAGCGATGGATCGTTCGGCCCGGCCTCCGACGGCCCAGCCCCAGAGTGTCGCGACGAGGCCTGCCATCACCAGGCACAGCGCGAGCGTGAGCCCCGCGGGCGGGTAGACGATCGTGACGAGCACGATCGAGCCCAGGACGACGAGGGCGGATCCGGCGAGTGGTTCGACGACACGCAGGGGCAGGTTCTGCAGGTCGTCCACGTCGTCGACGAGGGCGCCCAGGACGGATCCGCGGCGCGTGCGGCCGATTCCGTCGGGGGCGAGGGGAATCAGACGGCGCACCAGGGCGCTGCGGGTCGCCGCGAGTTGCCGGAGCGCGGCATCGTGCCCGCTCAGTCTTTCCAGGTAGCGAAAAATCGCCCGGGTAAGCGCGAAGAGGCGCACGCCCACGACGGCGATCGAGAGGTAGAGGACGGGCGGCTGTTCACTGGCCCGGACGATCAGCCACGCGCTCACCGCGAGCAGCGCGACCGCCGAGGCCTCGGTGAGAAAACCGGATGCGAGGGAAGGCCAGAAGCGGCGCGCGGGCGGCATGGCGCCGTTCAGCACCGCGGCGGTCGTGGTTCCGAACGTCGTTGTGCCGAAGGCGGGGGTGGTAGCGGAATTCGTCACGAGGCCACCCCGGCGGGTTCGATTGCGACGACGGTGTCGGCTATGTCGCGCGCAGTGCGCCGATGCGAGACGAGCAGGACTGTTGCCCCGGCATCCGCAATCCCGCGCAGGCTCTGCCAGAGCGCGGACTCGGTCACGGCGTCGAGCGCAGAGCTCGGCTCGTCGAGCGCGATCACGGGCGCGCGTCCGCTCAGGTGACGGTAGAGGGCGCGGGCGACCGCGACGCGCTGGGCCTGCCCGCCCGAAAGCCCCGTGCCGCGCACGCCGAGGGCGAGGGATGCGTCGATCCCGTCCGCCTGCGCGAGCTCGAGCGCACGGTCGACACGGGTCGGGTCGGGCGTCGAATCTCCCAGGGCGACGTTGTCGGCAACGGTCCCGGCGATGAGGCCGGGCTGTTGTCCGGCCCACGCGAGCCAGGCCGAGGGAGAGATACCCCGCAGGTCGGCGTCGCCCAGTGTCGCGGCGCCCTCCCACTCGGCCGCACCGCGCAGGGCCGCGATCAGGCTCGTCTTGCCCGCCCCGCTCGGCCCCTCGATGAGCACGATCTGCCCGGGCGCTGCGGTGAACGTCACCGCGGGGAGCATCCGATCCCCACGTCGGACCCGCACGTCCCGCAGCGCGAAGGTGCCCGTTTCATCGCCGAGGGTGCCCGTTTCATCGCCGAGACGGCTCAAAACGGGCACCCTCGCGGCTGGAACGGGCACTCTCGCGGCGTCGAGGACGGCGAAGACGTCGTCGGTCGCCGCCACCCCCTCGGCCGCGGCGTGGAATTGCACGCCGACCTGCCGGAGCGGCAGATAGGCCTCGGGTGCGAGCAGCAGCACGAACAGCCCGATCGAGAGCGGCAGCGCCCCATCGACCAGGCGGAACCCGATCGACACGGCGATGATCGCGACCGAGATGCTCGCGAGAAACTCGAGGGCGAACCCCGACAGAAACGAAACGCGCAGCACGCGCATCGTCTCGACGCGATACCGCTCCGTCACGGATTCGATGGATGCCGCGGCCCGGTGTTGACGTCCGAAGACCTTCAGCGTGCCGAGCCCGTCGACGGTATCGGCGAAGCGCGCGGCGAGCTGCTGCAGCGTCGCCCACTGCCGCTTCTGCACGGCTCGGGTCGCGAGGCCGATGAGGATCATGAAGACCGGGATCAACGGGATCGTGAGCAGAACGGTCAGCCCGCTGATCCAGTCCTGCCACCACATCACCAAGATGATCAGCGGGGTCGCGATCGCGGTCTGCACGAGCTGTGGCAGGTACCGCCCGAAATAGGCCTCGAGTGCGTCGAGTCCGTGACCCGCGGTCAGGGCGAGCTGGGCGGAGTTGCGCCCGTCGAGCCATCCGGGTCCGAGGCTGCCGGCCGCCTCGAGAAGCCTCGCCCGCAGTTGGGACTGCACCCGTGCCGCCGCGCTCGCCGCCGTGCGCTCGCGCAGACCCACCAGCACCGCGCGCAGCGCCACGACTCCCGCGAGTACCGCGAGCGTGGCCCCGAGATCCGACGCCGGCATCCCCTCGATGACACCGACGATCGCCCGCGTGAGAAGCCAGGCGAACGCAACGATCACGGCCGTCTGCAACAGGGCGATCGTCGCGATGATCGCGAAGAACGCTCGGGACGCCGCGGCGTACTTCAGCAGTCGGGGGTCGACCGGTGGCGTCCGCGCATCCGAGACATCCTGATCCTGAGTCACAGCGTTTCGACGATACCGGTGCGCATTCGTCAGTGCGCGGCCGCGGCGCTCTCGATGTGCGCGCGCGAGACGCGCCGGCGGAACACCCAGTACGTCCAGCCCTGGTAAGCCAGCACGAGGGGCAGGAAGATCAGGGCTGCCCACGACATGATCGACAGGGTGTAATCGGTGCTGGACGCGTTCTCGATCGTGAGGCTGAATGCGGGATCGGTCGACGAGGGCATGACAAACGGGTACAGCGCGAACCAGAGTGTGCCGACGGCCGCGACGACGGTGGCAGCCGCGAAGCCGAACGCCCAGCCCTCGCGGTCGCGCAGGTTCGCGCCCACCGAGAGGATCAGGAACACGGCCGCCGCGATCGCCAACACCATGACCGGCACGGCCGGGTGTGCGATGACCGTCCACAGCAGGAACGCCGCCGCGACGACGATCGTGACGAACCCCGCGCGGGCCGCGAGCTTGCGGGCGTCGTCGTGCACCTGGCCGTCGGTCTTCAGCGCCACGAAGCTCACGCCATAGGTGAAGAAGAGCAACAGGGTCGTGACGCCGCCGAGAAGCGCGTAGGGATTCAGCAGGGTCAGAAGCGTCCCCGTGAACTCGAAGTCCTGATCGATCGGCACACCCTGCACGATGTTCGCAAACGCGACACCCCAGAGCAGCGCGGGCACGGCCGACCCGACGACGATCATCGTGTCGAAGCCCTTCTTCCAGCGCAGGCTGTCGCGCTGATGGCGGTATTCGAACGACACCCCGCGCAAGATCAACGCCAGCAGGATCAGCAGCAGGGCGAGGTAGAAGCCGCTGAAGAGGGTGGCGTACCACTCGGGGAACGCCGCGAACAGGGCGGCACCCGCGACGATCAACCACGTCTCGTTGAGGTCCCAGACGGGCCCGATCGTGTTGATGATCTGGCGACGGCCTACGTCGTCCTTGCCGAGGAAGGGCAGCGACATCCCGACACCGAAATCGAAGCCGTCGAGCACGAAGTACCCGATGAAGAAGAATCCGATGATCCAGAACCAGAGGTAGGCGAGGTCCATGGCGATGCTCCTAGTAGACCGTCGTCGTGAGTTGGTGGTGTGCGTCCGGATCCGGATCCGGATCGTTCGGGTCAGGGAGTGGATCCGGACCCTGCTGTGCGGCCTTGAGGATCAGGCCGAACTCGACAACGGCGAGCGAGGCGTAGATCGCGGTGAAGGCGATGAGGGATATCAACACCGTCCAGCCCGGGACGTTCGGCGAGACGCCGTCCTCGGTGAGCATCAGGCTGAAGACGATCCAGGGTTGGCGGCCCATCTCGGTGAACGCCCAGCCGACCAGGCTTCCGAGCAGAGGGAGGGGCGCCGACCAGATCGCGACCTTCCACATCCACTTCGCCACCGGGCGCTTTGCCTTCTTGCGCGTGACCCAGAGGCCCGCGACAGAGATGAGCGCGGCGACCCCACCGAGGCCGATCATCCACCGGAACGCCCAGTACGTCACCCAGATGATGGGCATGTAGCTGACACCCTCGCCGAACTGCGTCTCGTACTGCGCCTGCAGGTCGTTCAGGCCCTCGACGCATCCATCCAGCGTCTGTGTCGAGAGGAACGACAGCAGGTAGGGCACGCGCAGCGACCAGATCTCTTCCGACCCGTCCGGGGTACCGATCGAGAAGATCGAGAAGGATGCATCCGCACCGCACGCCGAGTTCCACAGCGCCTCGGCCGCCGCCATCTTCATCGGCTGGGTCGAGACCATCACCAGTCCGAGCTGATCGCCCGAGAGCGCGGTACCCGCGAACGCGACGATCATGAACCAGAGCCCGAACCGCAGCGATGAGCGCATCGTGACGAGGTGCTGGCCACGCGAGAGGTGCCATGCCGAGACCGCGATCACGACGGCCGCCGCGAACATCCAAGCGGCGAAGATCGTATGGGGGAAGGCCGCGAGGACGACCGGGTTCGTCAGCACGGCACCGAAGTCGATCAGCTCGGCGCGCCCGCCATCCGCTGCCATCTGGTACCCGACGGGGTTCTGCATGAAGGCGTTCGCGGCGAGGATGAAGTACGCCGAGAGCGTCGACCCGAGCACGACCATCCAGATGGATGCGAGATGCAGGGCGCGTGGCAATCGGTCCCACCCGAAGATCCACAGTCCGATGAACGTGGCCTCGAAGAAGAACGCCATGAGTCCCTCGAATGCGAGGGGCGCGCCGAAGACGTCACCGACGAAACGGGAATATGCCGACCAGTTCATCCCGAACTGGAACTCCTGCACGATGCCCGTCACGACGCCCATCGCGAAGTTGATCAGGAAGATCTTGCCGAACAGGCGTGTCAGATGCAGCCACTTCACATCGCCGTTCCGGTGCCACACGGTCTGGAAGATCGCGACGACGAGCGCGAGCCCCAGTGTGAGGGGCACGAAGAGGTAGTGATAGAGCGTCGTCAGGCCGAACTGCCAACGGGCGAGCAGCAGCGGGTCGAGGAAATCCATGGGCGACGCTCCTTTGGTGCGCGTCGGGCCTCATTGCACCGGTCAAACGAGCTCGGGCTCCGTCCGACGCGGTACCTCAAGTATGCCAGATAGCGGGATGCCCGGGGCGCCTCGCGAGCCGTGTGAAAAGAACGTGGCCCCGACCCCCCTCCGGGGACCCGCGGATAGGCTCGACCCATGCGTGTGTGCGGAGGACGAAGGGACGGCGGCCGATGACCGCGGTGCCCGTCACGATCGCCCGCCGCGTCGAGCGCCCGGCCGGGGCCGCCGGTGATCCGGTTTCGGCGGCCGGCGCATCCGGTCCCCTCGTCGACACCCACGGTCGGGTGCACCGCGACATGCGTATCTCGTTGACCGATCGCTGTTCGTTGCGCTGCACCTATTGCATGCCCGAGCAGGGAAACGAGTGGCTCGCGCGTACGAGCATTCTGACCCTGGACGAGATCGAACGGATTGCCCGGGTCGGCGCCGCGGCGGGCATCACGACCTTCCGTCTGACGGGCGGCGAACCGTTGCTCCGTGCCGACATCGTCGATGTCGTGCGGCGCCTCGCCGCGATCGAGGGCTCAGACGGGCCCGTGCAGATCGCGATGACGACCAACGGCATCCGGTTGCCGGAGTTCTTGCCCGCCCTGATCGATGCAGGGCTCCAGCGGCTGAACATCAGCATCGACACCATCCGCCGCGATCGCTTCCACGAGCTGACCCGCCGCGATCGCCTCGACGAGGTGCTCGAAGGTATCGCTGCCGCCCAGGCATCCGGCCTCCGTCCCCTCAAGCTCAACGCCGTCGCCATGCGCGGTGTGAACGACGATGAGATCGTCGAGCTGACCGAGTTCGCGATCGCCCACGACGCGCAGCTGCGCTTCATCGAGCAGATGCCCCTCGACGCTGGGCATACGTGGGACCGCACATCCATGGTCACGCGGGAAGAGATCCTCGACGCCCTCGCGACCCGCTGGACGCTCGTGCCGATCCCGGGCCGGGGTGGCGCGCCCGCAGAGCGCTGGGCGCTGGACGGCGGCCCCCACACGGTCGGGGTCATCGCGTCGGTGACCGCGCCGTTCTGCGGGGATTGCGACCGGCTGCGGTTGACGGCAGACGGGCAGATTCGCAACTGCCTGTTCTCGACCACCGAGTACGACCTGCTCCCCATCTTGCGCGCGGACGGGTCGAGCGACGTTGCCCTCGACGAGATGCTGCGCTCGAGCGTGCGGGGCAAGCTGCCCGGCCACGCCATCAATGACCCCTCCTTCCTCCAGCCGCTGCGCGGCATGAACGCGATCGGCGGTTGACAGCATGGGACGGATCACCACCCGTCGCCCGGTGACGAAGATCACCCTCGGGGGCGATCCCGTGCGTCGCTCCGACACGCTTGCGGTCGAAGAGCCGCTCGAGATTCGCGTCGGGGGCACGTCGCTCGCCGTCACGATGCGAACGCCCGGCCACGACGTCGAACTCGCGGCGGGCTTCCTCGTCTCGGAGGGCGTCATCTCGGCGGGGGAGCACTTCCGTGGGGCGATCCACTGCGGCGGCCCCGGGACGGGCGGGCCCCTCGCGGGCAATACCGAGAACACCTACAACGTTCTCGACGTCACCCTCGCCTCGGGCGTCGCGCCGCCCGACCCCGACTTGGCCCGCAACTTCTACACGACGAGCTCCTGCGGGCTCTGCGGTAAGGCGTCGATCGAGGCCGTCGAGACCGTGTCGGTGTACGACGTTGGCGCAGACGCTGCGGTCCTGTCGGCCGAGTTGCTCGCGACCTTCCCCGACAAGCTCCGCGCCCAGCAAGCCGTGTTCGACAAGACGGGCGGGCTGCATGCCGCGGCCCTGTTCGATGCCACGACCGGTGAGCTGGTCGTGTTGCGTGAGGATGTCGGACGCCACAACGCCGTCGACAAGGTCGTGGGCTGGGCCATCCTGAACGACCGTCTACCGCTCACCGGGCACGTCCTGATGGTGTCGGGGCGGGCGAGCTTCGAGCTCGTGCAGAAGGCCATCATGGCGGGGCTGCCGATCCTGTCGGCCGTGTCCGCACCCTCGTCATTGGCGGTCGAGCTCGCCGACGCATCGGGTCTGACCCTTGTCGGGTTCCTCCGCGGGTCGTCGATGAACGTCTACGCGCGAGCGGACCGCATTCGGGTTCCGGCGATGCAGGAACTCACGACCGCATGATCCGTTCTATCCCCTGACCGACGCGGTCGCGAGCTGCACGACACAGTGCGTCGGGTCGCACGACGGCCGCATGCCCTCGACCGACAGAGGGCCGCGCGCCTCGGCGAGAACGCCCTGCATGATTCCGAGGTGCACCGAGCACAGTGTGTCACGGTGGGCGGATTGCGCGGTCGCGTGCGGGCACGGTGTGAGGTCGATCGTGAGCTCACGCTCGTCGATCAGCGGGTCGAACCCGGACTCGCTGAGATGGTCGACGATCGCATCGAGCTGATGCGTGCTCTCGGTTCCGAGATCGCCCACGGATGCTCCGGTCCACGGCATGACGCGTCGCATGATGTCGCCGCGTTCCGCTGCCGCGCGCGCCTTGCGTCGGGCGACGGGACTGGATGCCTCGGCTGCGCCGGTCGCGGCGCTGTAGAGCACGCGTGGACGACCGCGCGTGGTGCGGTGCTCGGTCTCGCGCACGATGTGTCCGGCCTCGAGCAAGCGTTCGAGGTGCTCGCGGACGGTGTTGGGGTGCAGTTTCGTTGCGGCGGCGAGCCCCGCGACGGTCTGCCGGGGTGCCACCTGGATGAGGTGGAGGATCTCGACGCGGCTGAAGTTCGAGATAGCGCTGTACGACCCGCTCGGCGTGCCCATGACCCCATTATTCACGGCGTCGGCGCGCACAGCGGGCTCTGGCTCAGCGAGCGGGAATCAGCTCCGCGATCAGGGCTTCGACGCGGGCGCGGATGTCGTCGCGGATCGGGCGAACCGACTCGATCCCCTGGCCGGCCGGGTCGGCGAGCTCCCAGTCCTCGTAGCGTTTGCCGGGGAAGATCGGGCACGCGTCGCCGCAGCCCATCGTGATGACGACATCCGATTCGCGCACGGCCTCGACCGTCAGCACCTTCGGGGTGTTGTTCGCGATGTCGATGCCCTCTTCGGCCATGGCGTCGACGGCGACCGGGTTGATGCTGTCCTTCGGGGCGGAGCCGGCCGACAGGACCTCGATCGAGTCCCCGGCGAGAGCGCGCAGGTATCCGGCGGCCATCTGCGAGCGTCCCGCGTTGTGGACGCAGACGAACAGGACGGTGGGCTTGTCGGTCATCGGGACTCGCTTTCTCTGAATACCCAAAGCATAGACATAAATCTATTGAATGTGCGCGGGCTCGGCTGTCAGTCCTGGCCGTTGATGGCACTGCGGCGTTCGATCAGCACCGTGTCGCGCCGGAGGCCCGCGTGTGGCCCTCGCCCCGATCGCGCAATGCGCTCGCGACGACCGACCGTCCGAAATCCCGCGCGCCCGTGCAGTGCAAGGCTCGCCGTGTTTTCGGGGAAGATGCTGGACTGGATGCACCAGACTCCAGCGTCTTCGGCTGCGTCGATGAGCGCCGAGAGCAGCATCCGTCCGACGCCGCGTCCGCGCGCCTCCCGCGCGACATAGACGGAATGCTCGATCACCCCGCGGTAGGCGGCGCGGGTCGAGACGGCGGATGCGGCGGCCCAGCCGACGACCGCTCCGCCATCATCCGCGACCAGGCGCAGGTTCGGCAGGCGGGAGGAGTCGAAACTCGCCCGGCTCGGCACCTCGAGCTCGAAGGTCGCCTCGCCATCCTCGATGCCTTCGCCGTAGATCCGGGCGACCGCGTCCCAGTCCGAGGCGTGCATCGGCCGAACGGTCGTCATGTGCAGCAAGCTCCCCCGCCGATATCGGTCGAACAGACGCCGGTTGTCGGCAGCGTGAGTGCCACCTGCAGGGCGCTCTCGGTGTCGCCCGCGAGATGTGCCGCAACCGAGCGGACCTGCTCGTACCCGGTGGCGAGCAGGAACGTGGGCGCGCGCCCGTACGACTTCATGCCGACGATGAAGAAGTTCTGTTCGGGATGCGTCAGCTCGCGGAATCCGTGTGGCTCGACGGTGCCGCACGAGTGCACGTTCGGGTCGATCAGGGGCGCGAGGCGTCGTGGAGCTTCGACGATGTCGTCGAGCTCGAGGCGAAGCTCGCGCAGCATGCCGAGGTCGGGGCGGAAGCCGGTCGCGTTCACGACCTCGTCGGTGCGGTGGGCAACGCTCTCACCGCGACGCAGCCCGACGAGTTCGACCCCGTTCCCGCGCCAGTCGCTGCCCTCGACCTCAGCGCGACGCGCCCCCACGATCTCGAACCCGTCGACGAGGTCGATGGTGCCCGAACGAACCAGCTCCTCGACCCGCCCCCCGAGCTCCGCGCGACCGGCGAGCTCGTCATCCGGTGCCGTCGTGACCCGCGCGGCTCGCGTATTGCGGATCAGCCACGTAATGCGTGTGCCGGGGACCTCGGATGCGAGCTTCACCAGCGCGAGCAGCGTGTTCGCGGCGGAGTGTCCGGCGCCGACGACCGTCGTATGCCGACCCGCAAATCGTGCCCGATTCCGGCCGAGCACGTCGGGCAGCGCGGGCGAGACACGGTCTGCGACATCGCCGAGGCCGAGGGGGTCGAGGCCGTTCGACCCGAGGCTGTTGGGGGTGCGGTACGTGCCCGAGGCGTCGATGACAGCCCGGGCCGGGACATCCTCGACCGAACCGTCCGCATGCCGGACGCGCAGCGCGAACGGCGTGACGGCGCGTGCCCGGGTGCGGGTGCGGTCCATGCCCTCGCGGGTCACGGCCAGCACCTCGGTGCCGGTCCGGGTGCGGGACGCGATCGCGTCGAGCTGGGCGAGAGGACTCAGGTACCGAGAGACGAGCTCGGCACCGGTGGGGATGCGGGATGCGGCGGGCGCCTGCCATCGGGATGCCTCGAGCAGCCGCGCCGAGGCGGGATCGATGAGGTGCTCCCACGGCGAGAAGAGGCGGGTGTGCCCCCATGCCCGCACGCTCGCGCCGACCTCGTCACCGGCCTCGTAGATCACGAAGTCGATGCCGCGCTCGATCAGGTGCGCCGCCGCGGCGAGGCCGATGGGGCCCGCGCCGATGATGGCGACGGGCAGGGTGTCGAGGCGGCTCGCGCGGGATGTGCGCGGCATGAGATCGAGCAGGGTCATGGTTCCCCTTCGGTGCATCGATGGTGTTCGATGTTCGAGTATCCGCCGTCTATCGATGAGTGTCAATATCGATTAGCATCGATGCGTGACTGCTCTCCCTCCGATGACCATGCTTCCGCTGACGGATGTCTCGGCGCCCACGTGTGCGACCCCCCTCGTTCGCGACCCCCTCGTCCGAGACACGCTCGGTGCCGACGAGGCGGTGGCTCTCGCGCACACCATGAAGGCGCTCGCCGATCCCGCCCGGCTGCGGCTGCTCTCGATCGTTGCGGCGTCCGAGGGAGCAGAAGCGTGCGTCTGCGACCTGATCGAGCCCGTGGGTCTGAGCCAGCCGACCGTATCGCATCACCTGAAAGTGCTCACCGAGGCCGGGTTTCTCACCCGCAGCAAACGGGGCACCTGGGCCTACTACGGCCTGGTGCCGGACGCCCTCGACCGCGTCTCGCGTCTGCTGATCGGCTCGTGAAAGCGACCGTGCGCGCCGTCGGCGCGGAGTTTCTCGGCAGTGCCCTGCTCGCCGCCATCGTCATCGGATCCGGCATCATGGCTCAACAACTGTCACCCGACGATGTGGGGCTGCAGCTCTTCGAGAACGCCTTCGCCACAGCCCTGGGCCTGGGCGTGCTGATCTTGATCTTGCAACCGGTTTCGGGCGCCCACTTCAACCCTGTCGTGACGCTCGCCGACATCGTGCTGCACCGTCGTCCCTGGTCGGTTGCGGGTGTCTACCTCCCCGCACAGATCGTCGGATGCATCGCGGGGGCGATGCTCGCCAACCTGATGTTCGGGCTCGCCGCGGTGTCGTGGAGCACCACCGATCGCGCCGACGGCCCGCGCCTGTTGTCCGAGGTCGTCGCCACCGCGGGGCTGGTGTTCCTGATCTTCGCGCTGGTCCGCACGGGGCGCGGCAGTCTCGCGGCGCCCGCCGTCGGCGCCTACATCGGCGCGGCCTACTTCTTCACCTCGTCGACCAGCTTCGCCAACCCCGCCATCACGATCGGTCGAGCATTCAGCGACACTTTCGCCGGGATCGCCCCAACATCCATCCTGCCCTTCATCGGCGCTCAGATCGTCGGCGCGGCCGTCGGTGTCGTCCTCGCTCTCGGGCTGTTTCCGCTGGCGAAACGTGCCCCCGACGGCGTGGATGTCGTCGGTGTCGTCGCGGAAGCGGGCCCGCGCTCCTAACGTCGACGTGAGAACACCTTTCGTCGACGCGAGAACGCCGAGACGAGCGCCACCATCACGATCAGCTCGACCAGGGTCTGCGTGACCACGACGAGCGGGGTCAGCGCGAAGGCCGGCGGCAGCGCGAGCGCGAGCGGCAGGACCACGAGCGAGTTGCGTGTGACGCCGCTGAAGACCACCGCCCGTCGCGTCGGCCTATCGAGGCGCGCGACCCGGCCGGCCACGGCTCCGAGCACCAGCATGATCGCGACGAAAGCGACAAAAGCAGGCACAACGGCGAGCAGCACGCCGAGCGATCCCGAGACTGCCGCAACCTGAGAGCCGACGACGACTGCGAGCGTCACCATCATCAGCGGCACCATTGCTGCGAGACCGACCGCGGTCAGGGCGCGTCCGAATCGGGTCCGAGCGGCGAGAGCCTGTGTGATCGCCGCGAGCGCGAGCGGCAGCACGATCAGCAGCAGGAATGCCTCGACGAAGGGGAGCAGATCGACGGATGCCGCGAACTCTGGCCCGATCATCACCCACAGGTAGAGAGGAAGCAGCGCCATCTGCGCGAGCATCAGCAGGGGAGTTGCGGCGAGCAGGCGCTCCTTCGATCCGCCCGCTAGTCCCGTGAAGACGATGACGTAGTCGACGCACGGGGTCAGCAGCACGAGCAGCACGCCGATGACGAGGACCTGATCGAACGCGACGAGGCGCGACAGGCCGAACACGATCGGGGGGACGATCACAAAGTTGAGGAGCACGACGGTTGCGAGAAACCGGGCGTCACGGAAGGCTCCGGCGAGCCGCGCGAACGGTACGCCCAAGAATGTCGCGTAGAGGAGTAGGCCGAGGATGGGCGTGATCGACACAGTGAGGGGACCCGCCGCACCGGGAAGCCCCAGCCCGACCGCCACGCCGATCGCGATCGCCGCCAGGTAGAGAGCGACCTGGTGCCGCTCTCCCCATTCGATGACTCGCGACATCCGCCCAGTCTGTCAGCCGGTCAAGGCGAGGTTCTTGCGACTGCGGACGCGGCCGCTCAACGGCAGGTGGCAGCCGTCTCGATCAGCGACGCCGGCGGGTAGCCGTACGCCTGCACGCCGCTGCCGAGAGCAGTGTGCCCCATGCTGATTGCCCACGCCGTCGCCCACGCCTCGTTCGCGTCGCGGTCGGACGAGTCGAACAGATCGCTGCATTTCGAGGTGATCGCGTGTCCCACTTCGTGGGTGGGCGTACCCCTCGATCGCTAGTCGCGTGGTGAGCAGCGGGCCGGCCTTTTCGGCGAGTTCGGCCTGCTGAGATGTTTTCAGGCTGTGGGCGGCGGTTGCGTAGGCGGTGAAGGCAAGCTCGGCTCCCGAACCGAGCATCGTCTGGGCGGCTGCGGGCACCGAGGCGTAGAGGGTCAACGCCGAATTCTGCAAGTCTTCCGTCGTGGTCTCCAGCTCGGCGGTCACGGCGTCTAGCCCCACGGTGAAAACGTCGAGCGCCGCCGAGTCGTCCACAAGACGTGACGAGGCCGCGGCGAGATCCCAAGTCCACAGCGGCTTGCGCGTGTCGGGTCGATCCGGGACTTCCGCCAATGTCTCCGTCGCTAGGTCCATAACCCCCGCCGCTACGTTGGCCGCCGTCGCGAGTCCGGCGCGCGCGCCGCTGTCGACGAGATCCTCGGCGGTCGATGCCGCATCGTCGAAAGCCCGCCAGGCGATGACATGCACCGTGCCCAACGCGGCCGCGATGAGGGCGACTCCCGCGAGCGCGATGGCCCAGCGGCGCCCGAAGCGCCGGTTGTTGTCGGGCCCCTCGGCATCGGTGGCGTCGGCAGGGTCCATCCCCACACCATAGATGCGGAGAGGCCCAGCGCCGTGCCCCTAGTGCCCGCCGCCGAGGCCACCGCTCAGGCGTCCGTGCATGAGCGATGTGGCTTCGTTCATGCCCTCGAGAATGACGCGCTTGCCCTGGTGCTCGTACTTCGTCACGATCGCGTCGAGTGCGGCGACGGTCGATGCGTCCCAGATGTGCGAGTTGGACATGTCGATGATGACACGCTCGGGGTCGTGCGTGTATTCGAACTGGGTCGTGAGGTCGTTGCTCGAGGCGAAGAACAGCTCGCCATTCACGGTGTAGCGGACCGTGGGGACGGATGCCGCGCGGTCGATTTCGCGGGTAACCGAGACGAAGTGCGCGACGCGTCGGGCGAACAGGACCATCGCGGCAAGGACGCCCGCGCCGACGCCGATCGCGAGGTTGTGGGTCCAGACAGTGATGATGACGGTGATGAGCATGACGGCCGTTTCGCTTTTCGGCATCCGCTTCAATGTCGCGAGGCGGATGCTGTGCCAGTCGAACGTTGCGACGGCGACGACGATCATCACGGCGACGAGGGCGGCCATCGGGATGACCGCGACGACATCACCGAGTGCCAGGACGAGGACCAGCAGGAAGACGCCGGCGAGGAAGGTGGAGATGCGGGTGCGTGCGCCGGATGCCTTGACGTTGATCATGGTCTGGCCGATCATCGCGCAACCGCCCATTCCCCCGAACGCTCCGGAGAGGATGTTCGCTGCGCCCTGACCGAAGGCCTCGCGGGTCTTGCGGGAGTGGGTGTCGGTGATTTCGTCGACGAGCTTCGCGGTCATGAGTGACTCGAGTAGTCCGACGACCGCCATCGCTGCGGCGTAGGGGGCGATGATGCCGAGCGTCTCGAGATTCAGCGGCACGTTCGGGATGAACAGCTCGGGCAGGCTCTGGGGCAGTTCCCCTTCGCCGCCGACATTGGGCACGTTGAGGCCGAAAACGACGGCGGCGGCTGTGAGCAGGATGATCGCGATGAGCGGTGCGGGGATGACTTTCGTCCAGAGGGGCATCAGATACATGATCAGGAGCCCGATGACGACGAGCGGGTAGACGAGCCAGGGCACGTCGATCAGCTGGGGGAACTGTGAGGTGAAGATGAGGATCGCGAGGGCGTTGACGAATCCCACCATGACCGAACGGGGGATGAATCGCATGAGCTTCGCCACACCGAGGGCGGCCAGCGCGATCTGGATGACTCCGCCGAGCAGCACGGTGGCGATGAAGTAGTCCATGCCGTACTCGCGGGCAACGGGCGCGATGACGAGCGCGATCGCGCCGGTGGCGGCCGTGATCATCGCGGGCCGCCCACCGAGGAACGCGATCGCCACGGCCATCACGAAGGACGAGTACAGGCCGACACGGGGGTCGACGCCCGCGATGAGCGAGAACGCGATCGCCTCGGGGATCAGGGCGATCGCGACGACGAGTCCCGCGAGGACCTCACGGGTGAGGATGCGTGGGCTCCGAAGGGCCTGCATGACCGTGGGTTCGATGCGGTAGCGGGATTTGGGATCTTGGATGGGGATGACGTCGGTCATGGCGCTCCTGAACGGGGAGGGTGGCGGGGGATTGGGCGCGCCATTGCGCCGAGGCCGAGGGTGTCGACCTGAGAGGATGGGATGCGAGTGCTCGATGAGCGCCCGCGGTGACTTTACCGTAACGTCAGGTTTGACCGCGAATCCCACTTTCGAGGAGTGATGTGAGCAGCACGGGACACATGCATATCGGTGAGGTCGCCGAGCGCACGTCGTTGTCGCTGCGGACGCTGCGTCACTATGACGAGATCGGTCTGGTGATCCCGTCCGGTCGCACGGAGGGTGGATTCCGGTTGTATGCCGAGGACGATGTCGCGCGCCTCATGCTCGTGCGGCGGATGAAGCCGCTCGGCTACTCGCTGGACGAGATGCGGACGGTGCTCGCCGCGTTCGGCGAACTCGCCCGCGACCCCGCATCCGTCGAGCATCTCGCCACGATCCGGGAGATCCGCGGAGCGGCTGAGACTCGGCGGCAGAAGCTGGTCGAACAGGTGGCGATGGCCGAAGAGTTCCTGCACCAGTTGGCGTCGGTCGAGCGCTCTCAGTAGCCGTTCGCCGCCGCGTGCCTGAGGGTGGCGCATAGACTTCGGTCTATGAGTGTGGGCGATGGTTCCGAGGAATGGACGATTCTCGGCGATCCCACCCGTGCCCGGATCGTGCGCCTTATCCGCGAGTCCCCGGATGGGCGGGCGCTTGTCGGGCGGCTCGCGGAATCGCTCGGCCTTCGTCAGCCGACGGTGAGTCATCACATGAAGGAGCTGGCGGCTCGAGGGATCCTCGTGCGCGAGCCCGAGGGGCGTCGAGTCTGGTACTCGATCGACCCGCGGAACGCGGAGCGGGTTGACGCGCTCCTCGGCGACGACACCTCGGGGGAGCGGCTCGAGCTCGACCTGCCCCGCATCGTCTCCCGTCTCGCCGAGCGATATCGCGGCACGTTCGGTCGCGAGACGATCGAGCGATACGTGACCGAGAGCCACGAGCTGCTGTCGGCGAGCAACCCCACCACGCTGACCGGGTCACGCACCGCCGATTTCGCGACCGGGAGGCTCGACGCGCTCGCCCGATCGAAGACGTCCCCTGCGGATGCTCCGGAAGTCCTGTTCGTGTGTGTCGAGAATGCGGGACGATCGCAGATCGCGGCGGGCATCCTTCGTCAGCTCGCGGGCAATCGGGTGTTGGTGCGTACCGCGGGTTCAGCGCCCGTCAGTGGCGTGCGCACCACCGTCGTCGCTGCGCTCGACGAGATCGGGATTTCCCTCGGCGGCGAATTCCCCAAGCCGCTCACCGACGAAGCCGTGCGTGCGGCGGATGTCGTCGTGACGATGGGATGCGGGGATGCCTGTCCTGTCTACCCCGGTCGGCGTTACCTCGACTGGGACCTCGAGGATCCGGTCGGCAAGTCACTCGAGACCGTGCGGGTCATCCGCGACGACATCGAGGTGCGGGTTCGAGATCTGCTGGCGGAGCTCGTGCCGTCCTGATCCGCACGTGCGGTCTGTTGTATTCATAGATGTGGGTCTATGCTTTTGAGTGAGGAAAGCGAGACATCATGAACCGCGTATCACCCCAGCACCTGTTCCCGACCCGACGCCTTCGGGCCGTCGCCGTTGCGGCCGCGGTTGTGACGAGCGCGCTCGCGCTGAGTGCGTGCGCGGGGCCAACGGAAGCCGATTCGACGGGCAGTCTCGAAGGCGCTGTCGTCACCGATGGGTCATCGACCGTGGCGCCATTCATCGACGCCGCCTCGTACTTGTTCGAGGCGGTGGAGCCCGACGTCGATGTGGTCGAGACGATTTCCGGCACGTCGGCCGGCTTCCGGGCGTTCTGCGATGGCGAGACCGACATCTCGAACGCGTCTCGTGCGATCTCGGACGACGAGCTAGCCGCGTGCAAAGAGGCCGGCGTCGAGTTCACCGAAATCATCGTCGCCAACGATGGTTTGTCGGTCGTCATCAACCCTGAGAACGACTGGGCCACGGATCTCACGCTCGAGCAACTCGCCACGATGTGGGCGCCCGACTCCGAGGGTGAGATCACGAACTGGAACCAGGTCGATCCCGACTTTCCGGATGAGCCCCTGATTCTCTTCGGCGCCGGCGGCGACTCCGGCACATTCGACTACTTCAGCGAGGCCGTCAATGGCGAAGAAGGCGCACTCCGGATGGACTACAGCGCCTCCGAAGACGACAACGCGACGGTGGAGGGCGTACGGCGAGAGCTCGGCGGCATCGGGTTCCTCGGCCTCAGCTACGTCGAAGAGAACGAGGGCCTCATCGCTGCCGCATCCGTGGACGGAGTCGCGCCGACCACCGATACCGTGCAGGACGGCAGCTATACGCCGCTCAGTCGACCCCTGTTCATCTACGTCGACAATGCTGCGTACGCCGACAAGCCGCAGGTCAAGGCGTTCGTTGACTTCACGGTCGAGAACTCGGCCGATATCGCGGAACGCGCGCTCGTCGTGCCGCTCACCGACGACCAGATCACCCTCGCCCAAGACGAACTCGCCTCACTCCGCTGAAACGCCACACTCCGCTGAACAGGAACACAACATGCACATTGTCGCCATCGGCGGAAGCGACGCGGGAATCTCCGCGGCGCTCCGTGCCCGAGAACTCGACCCCTCGGTCGACGTGACCGTCGTCGTCGCTGATGAGTATCCGAACTACTCGATCTGCGGCATCCCCTACTACTTCTCGGGCGACGTGCGGCCCTGGCAGTCGCTCGCGCACCGGACGCACGCGGATCTCGAGGCGACCGGGATGCGACTGCGGCTGAACACTCTCGCGACCCGGATCGATGCGGGCGCGCAGCGGTTGACCGTCCGCGATCAGGGCGGAGAATCCGAGATCCCGTACGACGAGCTGATCGTCGGCACGGGCGCGCTTCCGACTTACGCCGGCATAGTGGGGCTCGGGACGCTCGGGCCTGCAGACGGCGTTCACGTCATCCACTCGATGGGTGACACCTTCGCCCTGGACGCCCATCTCGCCGAGCGTGACCCGCGGACCGCGATCATCATCGGCGCCGGCTACGTCGGCCTCGAGATGGCCGAGGGTTTCCGCGCTCGCGGTATGCGGGTCATCCAGCTGCAACGCGGGCCCGAGGTGCTGTCGACTCTCGATCCCGAGCTTGCGTCCACGGTCCACGCGGAGCTTCTCGGGCACGGCGTCGAGGTGCACACGAACACCCGGGTGCAGGCCGTGGAGAAGACGGATGCGGGGCTCGTCGTGCACGCCGAGCACCTCGGTCAAACGGTGTCGCACACCGCCGACCTGGTCCTTGCCGTCGTCGGAGTCCGCCCCAATACGTCGCTTCTCGAAGAGGCAGGTGCGCAGCTCGGCGCCGGGCGCGCGGTCGTCGTGGACGAGCAGATGCGCACCGGCCTCCCGCACGTCTACGCTGCGGGCGACGGTGTCGTTACGCACCACCGCTTGCTCGGCGTGACCTATCTGCCGCTCGGCACGACCGCGCATAAGCAAGGACGCGTCGCCGGTGAGAACGCCGTCGGCGGGCTGGCGCGTTTCGCGGGCTCGGTCGGCACCCAGGTGGTCAAGGTGTTCGACGTCGTGGCGGCGCGCACGGGTCTGCGCGAGCAGGAGGCCGTGGCGGCCGGCTTCGCGTCCGCCACCACTCAGATCGCGGCCGACGATCACAAGCGGTACTACCCGGGCGCCCAACCGATCGACATCCGCATCACGGGCGACACCGAGTCGGGCCTGCTGCTCGGCGCACAGCTCGTCGGGCGTCTCGGCACCGAGACCGCCAAGCGCGTCGACACCTACGCGACCGCCCTGTTCGCCGGGCTCTCGGTCGAGCAGATCAGCGACCTCGATCTCTCCTACACCCCGCCCCTCGGCTCGCCCTGGGATGCGGTCCAGGTTGCCACACAGGCCTGGTCGCGAGCACACAACACCATCGGAGTAAGCGCATGACCACGGAATCCATCCCCGCCAAGCCCACGGTTCTTTTCATCTGCCAGCACAACGCGGGCCGCTCGCAGCTCGGCGCGCATCTGCTCGACCTCATAGCGCCGGGTCAGTTCGTCTCCACGAGCGCGGGCCTCAAGCCCGCCGCCGAGATCAACCCCGTCGTCGCGGAGTCGCTGAACGAACTGGGTGCCGACACATCCGCTGCTCGTCCGCGTCTCGTCACCGAGGATGATCTCGCGAGCGCCGACGTCGTGGTGACGATGAAGCCCGGACTCGCGCTGCCCGCGCCCGTCGCGGGCCGATTGGTCGAGTGGGAGTTCCCGAACCCCGAGGAGTGGGACCTGGATGGTGTGCGCGGGATGCGCGACGCGGTTGCAGCGCAGGTGCGCAAGCTCGCAGCCGAGCTGACCACTGCGCGTTAGTTCCCGCTCTCAGTCGTCAACGTACTTACGAGAAAATTAGGAAACGTATTTACAAGAAAATTCATCGATGAAGCGATAGAGCCCATGAAGGGCAACGAGTTGGTGTGGCGCGCGTTGAGCGATGCTGCATTGAGCGGACGGCGCACGTGGGCGAACATCGGCGATATCGCCTTCGCGGCAGGAGTCCCTCCTGCCGCCGCGCATTACGCTATCCAGCGGCTCGCGGATATCGGCGCCGTCACGCAGCACCCTCGCGGTGGTCTGTCCACGGTCAATCCCGAGAAGGTGCTGACGTTACTCGTTGCATGGCGGAACGTCGCGGCCGACACTGTCGCCCTCACGACCGTTGATGCCATCCGTCCCGACCTGGCGTCGACAGACGGACCGTACGCTCTCGGCGGCGCAGACGCCGCGATCGTGTATCTCGACGGATGGAACAACATCGCGGACAGGGGTCAGCGGTTGATCTATGTGAGCGGGACAGGGTGGGCAGAGCATCTCGAGCCGGGCGAAGAGGTTCGCCTCGTCAAGATGGATGAACGCGCCCAGCGAGAGTGGACGAGTGGTTTCGCTAGCCTGGCCCAAACCTGCGCAGACTTGTTCGCCACTCCGGGATGGCAGTCGGAGGAGTTTCGGAAGGCGCTCTGGCGACGATACCTCCGAGACACAGACCGGGAGCAGCCCGGGTATGCCGACGAGTGATGTGGAGCCCGAGGAACTCGAACGGTTGCACAACCTGCTCGACTATGTGGGCTACGAACTCGATCCGTCCATCCTCATCGGGGGGGGGCAACGAACCTCCGCGTCGGCGGCGACATCAGCCGAGTTATCGATCTGATCATCAACGATCTCGCATTGCGAAGCGCGCTCCGGGAGAAACTCGACGACTACAGCGAGAACCGACATCACAGTGGCGGCATGAATGCTCGCGGAACTGTGGACGGCGTTCACATCGATGCGTACATCCCCTACGAATCTCAGTTGGGTGACAAACTCCTCCTTCGCGTCGAGGAACTCGCTCGATTCACGGACGCGGGCGTGATCAAAGGATGGTTCCTGCTGACGCTCGAAGCACATGTTGTGACCAAGATGGCCGCCCTCCTCGACCGGCCAGACACCGAGAAGGGCCAGAAAGACGCTCGAGAACTATTGGCCCTTCTCAAGGAAGGCGTCGACCCTGCCGCTGCAATCGCGATTCTCTTCACCGCGTCGGCGGCGGAGCGTGCCCTCATTCCGGGGTACATGGCGCAGGTGTTCGAATTGCTGCCAGAGCGTGCGCGCGCGAACAAGGCGGATAGGCGCATTCTCGATCGCCTACGCCGAGAATGGATCGACGAGGCAGAGCGCCAATCGCGCGACGACGACTCCGCTGGACTTCCCCGCCCGATGCTCTCAGGCGGACTGGGCGAACCAACAGATCTGGGGACTTCAGGGCGGAGGATAGGGGATTCGAACCCCTGAGAGCTTTCACTCAACACGCTTTCCAAGCGTGCGCCATAGGCCACTAGGCGAATCCTCCTGGGGCCCTCGCGGGCCGCCGACCATCCTATCCTGTCACCCGGGCCTCTGCCCCCCGCCGCCCGAACAGCGACTTGGGCACGAGGGCTGCAGACCAGCGCGTGCGCCTGTCCGAGGCCGCGATCATCCCTCCGCGAACGGCTCTGACGGCATCGTCGAGCGGCTCACCCGATCGACGCTCGCTCGCCGATCCCGTTGGCGCATAGCTCGAATGCTCGATCGCTGCGACCAGCACAGCCATCGACGCGGCATCCGCGCCGTGCTCGTCGACCAGCCGCCGCCCGAGCACGCGGGGTGACTCTCCACGAGGCAAAGCGATGCCCAGATCCGCCGCCGTGTCGGATGCCTCGGCCCACGCCGCTGGGGCATCGCCGGTGTGTGCCACGATCAGCCGGTGCCGCCGACGGATCGCACGCCACAGACCGGGCAACGCGGAAGCCGCGAACACCGCAAGGACCAGAACGATGGACGGGCCGGCGCCCACGGTGGTGTCCCCGGCTGCGGCACCGGTCTCGTCCAGCCCATCGGTTTGGTCGGGCGGCAGCGATGCGGACGGGGCCTCGGGCGCGAGTGGCGCCGTCTCTTCGGTCAGACCGTCGGCCGTGCCCGGGATCGTGGACGAGGCGAACGCCGTCGGCACGCCGAGGCTCTTCGTCGGCTCGAAGGGAATCCACCCGATGCCCTCGAAGTAGACCTCGGGCCACGAGTGCAGCTGAGAGCTGTACACCTCGTACACGGTCTCGTCGTCGATCGAATCGGTCGTCGCCGTCCCGGGCAGGTACCCGACGACGATGCGTGCGGGCATGCCGAGAGTCCGCGCCATGATCGCGAACGCCGAGGCGAAGTGCACGCAGTAGCCGCTCTTCACGGCGAGGAACTCCTGGACCGCCTCGAGTCCCGTGCCATCGAATCCGGCACGGACGGGTGCGTTGAGCGAATACTCGAATTCGAGACCGCGGAACCACCGCTGCAGCGCTACCAGGGCGTCGTAGTCGCTACTCGTCGCGGATGTCACAGCGAGGGCCTGCTCGCGGATCGCGGCGACCGCGGGGTCGTTCTCGGGCAGGTCGAGCATCGACGAATCCGACCCCAGAGCGGCTTCGGACGAGCGGATGCGTTCAGCGGACGGGCGGGGCACATCGTATGTGATCTCGTACTCCTGCCCCTGCGGCGACGAGGAGCGCGAGATGACGGTCCGATTCTGCGGGAGCACCGACCAGTCACCCTCGAGGCCGTCGACGCTCACCGCCGGGTAAGGCACCGGCAGCCAGGGGCTCACGTAGTTCACGACCTGCACGGTCGCGGTGTACTCGGCGATGGGGATATCCGAGTCGACGACAAGCGGCTCGAACTCCTCGTCGACCGATGTGCCGATGCCCCGGTCCGGCTTCCACTCGTCGCCGTCGAAGCGCGACAAGGTCACGGCGCGCAGGTATGGCGGGGTCGGTGCATCGCTGCGCACCTGCAGCACCGCGGTGTCTGCCGGGCGCCGGAGGTCGCGGCCGAGGTCGAGGGACGGGTCGATCGTATTGCCGCGAATGGCGACGATGCTCGTGCCACCGGGTACCGGTGCGGGCAGTGCGGGTGTCGCGACGATCGCCACGACGAGAGCCGCCGCTCCGACGCCGACGGCCGTGACGGCCGTGCCGCGCCGCGTTCCTTCGGCCCGGGCGCGATCGCCGTCGCCATTGCCGTTGCCGCCGCGGTCTCGGGTTGCGGTTTCTCCGCCGAGCAACAGCATCAGGCCCGCGGCGAAGGCGATGAAGGTCCCGATGTCGACGCTTCGGGGCACCGCGATGGCGGGGATGAGATAGATGGTGATCAACGCCACGGCGGCGAGCAGCGGCATCCGCGCCGAGACGACGACGTGATCGATCGCGATCGCGAGGAGTCCGGCCGCAGCAACGATCAGGAACGACAGGGCCACGCCCGCGTCCAAGGGCGCGGCGCCGTCTCGCACCTGAGTCATCGCCGCATCGACGAGAAGCGGAATGTCGCGGAATGTCGCGGGCATCGGGATGACACCGAACAGGGCGGAACTCCGGAAGAACACGACGCTGACGGTGACGACCCAGACACCGATGCCGATCAGACTCACGGTGAGGGGCGGCAGGCCAAAGCGCCGTGCGACATATCCCGCGGCGAGCACCAGGGCGATGATCGCGAAGGCTCCGACGAGCCAGGCACCCGGTTCGACAACGCGGAGGAGGGGCAGAAGCGCTGTCGACACCCCGACCAGCACCGCAATCGCGAGGCCCGCAGACGGCCGCGATCGCGACCGGCGCTTAGGCGAAGACATGGTGCGCTCCGCGGTCGGCAACATCTGACCACACGTCGGACAGATCCACGTCGGGGCCGATCGCGGCGGTCCGCCACCCGGCCTGTGTGGCGCGCTCGAGCGCATCCGCGGACGGGCTGGCGGCGAGCAGGATGGGAAGGCTCGAGTGGTGGGCCAGTGGCGCCAGGACATCGGCGTCCTGAAGACGCAGGACGCCCGTGATCAATACGAGCGGACCTGCCTCAGCGCCCGCGTAGCGCTGCGCGAGACCCGGCAGCGTGTCGTCGCGGCGAGAGACGAGGGATGCGAACCGCAGCAACATCTGTTCGACATCCTCGGGCGCGTCGATTCCCGGCAGGGGCTCGCACAGGGGTGTGCCATCGGTGTCGGAAACGACGACCTGGTAGCCGTCCCGGGCAAAACGCAGGACGATCGAGACGCAGGTCGAGAGCGCCGCTTCGAACGCGGGATCCACTCCGGTGTCGTGTCGAGCGGAGGCATCCCACCGTGGCGCGCCGAGGTCGAGCAGTACGGTTGCGGCCGGAGTCGACTCCTGCTCTTCTTGCCGCACCATCAGGGTGTCGCGGTGAGCCGTTGCTCGCCAGTGGATGCGACGCATCGAGTCCCCCGGAGCGTAGGGGCGCGCAATCAGGTTGTCGGCCCCTTGCCCCAACTGGTCCGTCGAGGCATGCAACGCGCCGCCGGCTTCGCCCGCCGAGATCGCCACATGGGGGAGCGGGATGGCGGCGGGCACCGCCACGATCCGGGTGTCGCCGACCGGTGTGTGCCTGCGGCGGACGAGACCGAAGGGGTCCGTCGTACGCAGAGTCAGAGGACCGATGCTCCAGACGCCTCGCCGTACTGCACGCGCGGTGTAGGCGAGGTCGAGCGGCTGATCGATCCCCGCGGCGCGGGTCGCGAACCCCGATGCTTCCCCTCGTGCCTCGCCTTCGAGTGCGTCGGGGAGGCCATCCGACCAGTGGATCGTGCCGAAGGGTGAAACGCTCCGCATCGTCACATGGGCGCGTACCCGGGTCGACGACCCGACCGGCACGACATCCGGGCGGAGGGTGCGCTCGGCCTGGCCGACTCGGCGCCCGACGTGCAGAACCACGAAGCCGGCCACGAGCAGCGCGACCAGCAGGCATCCGATGTACATCAACTCCACGATGCCGAGTTCGCCGGCCAGGGCGAAGCTGGCGATCGCGAGCGCTAACGCACCCGTACCGCGCAGGGTCAAGGGCCAGCCGCGCCTCATGAGTGGGCCGCGACCGGTACCCGAACCGTGGCGGCGATGCGGTCGATGACAGCCGCGACCGTGTCCGTGCCGCCCCGCGCGCGTGCACCCGTGACGCTGCGCGTCGGGATGAGGCGATGCGCGAAGACCGGTTGGAGCAGCGCGATCAGATCATCGGGGATGACGAAGTTGCGGGCATCCAGCGCCGCCCACACTTTGGCGGCACGCACGAGCTGGAGCGTCGCACGCGGGCTCGCACCGAGCCGCAATTCGGGGTGCGATCGCGTGGCCTGCGAGAGCGCCACGGCGTACTCCCCGACCGAGGGCGAGACGTGAACGCTGCGCGCGAACGCGATCATGCGCGACACCTCGGAGGTGGTCACGACGGGTTGCAGGGCTTCGAGCGGATTGACGGTATCGCGCTGGCGCAGCATCAGCGCCTCGGACGCGGCATCGGGGTACCCCATCGAGATCCGGATCATGAACCGGTCGCGCTGTGCTTCGGGCAGGGCGTAGGTGCCCTCCATCTCGAGCGGATTCTGCGTGGCCACCACGAGGAACGGGTCGGGCAGCGGATGCGTCCGGCCATCCACGGTGACCTGACCCTCTTCCATCGCCTCGAGCAGCGCGGACTGGGTCTTGGGCGACGAGCGGTTGATCTCATCGGCGATGACGATGTGCGCGAAGATCGCGCCGGACTTGAACTCGAACTCACGCTCGGCCGGGTCGTACACCGACACACCGGTCACGTCACCGGGAAGCAGGTCCGGGGTGAACTGGATGCGCCTCACGCTCGCGTCCACGGATGCCGCTAAAGCCTTCGCGAGCATCGTCTTACCAACTCCCGGGACATCCTCGATCAGCAGGTGTCCCTCGGCGAGCAGGGCCACGAGGGCTGTGCGCACAGCCGCGGGCTTGCCATCGATCACGCTCGAGACGGATGAACCGATCGCGCGGGTGAGCTCCGAGAACCTCTCCGCATCCATGGGTATGGGAGGAGCGGGGGACATCCTGCGCCGCAGGTCGGCCCCGTCGAGCAGCTCGGCAGGTGCGGGTGAATCCGGCATGCGACCCCCTGGATCGTCGTCGGGTGGAGGGGGCGACATCGACCCCGCGTTACCCAATCGTAACCCCGGTGGCGTGCAGGGCGGCCGGGAGTTGACTGACTCCGAGTGGATCCCCCGGTGAAGGGGCCCACTCGTTCTCGACGGCGGGGGAGGGATGGTTAGACTGGGGGCAGCTCTCCGCGCGGCGGTATCCAGGCCAACTCCCCCAGGACGGAAACGTAGCAAGGGTAACCAGGCTCTGCCGGGTGCGCGGAGAGTCTTACTCTTTCCAGGCGCCTAGGCTGGACGACGTGGCGCAGAGCATCTTCATCACGTCCGCAGAGGGTCATTCGGGCAAGTCCTCCATCGCGTTGGGGGTGCTCGACACGCTGAGCCACGCGATGGCGCGGGTCGGTGTCTTCCGAGCGATCGCGCGCTCGACGCTCGAACGCGATTACGTGCTCGAAATGCTGCTCGAACACGACGGTGTCGAGCTGACGTACGACGAGTGCATCGGGGTCACGTACGACGACGTCCGGGCCGATCCCGAGGGTGCGTTGGGTGCGATCGTCGAGCGTTTCAAGGCGGTCGAGGCGCAGTGCGATGCCGTCGTGATCCTCGGCAGCGACTACACGGATGTCGGAAGCCCCGCCGAGCTCGCCTTCAACGCGCGCATCGCGGCGAACCTGGGGGCCCCGGTGCTGCTGGTGCTCGGCGGACGAGCGGGTCAGGGGCAGAGCGAACAGCTCGGCTCCTCGATCGCCCGCACCCCGGACGAGGTGGGCCAGATCGCCGACCTCGCGCTCGTCGAGTTAGCACACGGCCGGGCCGAGCTCTTCGCCGTGGTCGCGAACCGTGCCGATTCCGATCGCCTCGGCGAGACCGTGGCAACGCTGCGGCGGACCGTGGCGGCGCACGGCAGTGCGGGCGTTCCGGTGTGGGCGATCCCCGAGGATAAGTTCCTCGTTGCTCCGTCCATCCGCGGCATCATGCGCTCGGTCGACGGCACGCTCCTGACGGGTGACCCCGATCTCCTGACGCGCGAGGCGCTCGGCGTCGTCGTCGCGGGGATGTCGATGGTCAACGTGCTGCCGCGCCTGTTCGAGGGGGCTGTCGTGGTCATCCCCGCAGATCGCTCCGAGGTGCTGCTCGCCGCCCTGCTCGCGAACGCGTCGGGCACCTTCCCCTCGATTTCGGGCATCGTCCTGAACGGTGGTTTCGACCTGCCGGACCCGATCATGCGCCTGATCGACGGACTCGGGTCGACGCTCCCGATCATCACGACAGACCTCGGCACCTACGACACCGCCGTCCGCATCATGAACACGCGCGGTCGCCTCGCGGCCGATTCGCAGCGGCGCTACGACACGGCGCTGTCGCTGTTCGAGACGCACGTCGATACGACCGAGCTGCTGCGCGCGATCGGCGTTGCTCGGGCCACGGTCGTCACGCCGCTGATGTTCGAGTTCCAACTCGTCGAGCGGGCACGCTCCGACCGCCGCCGCATCGTCCTGCCCGAGGGAGAGGACGACCGGGTGCTGCGCGCCGCCGCGCGCGTGCTCGCGCGCGGTATCGCCGACCTCACGATCCTCGGCGAAGAGATCGAGGTGCGAAACCGCGCCATCGAGCTGGGAATCGACATCCGGGCCGCCGAGGTGCTGAGCCCCTTCGACGCGGTCCACGTGCACCGATTCGCCGAAGAGTACACGCGCCTGCGCTCACACAAGGGCGTGACATACGCCCAGGCGGCGGACACGGTGACGGATGGCTCGTACTTCGGCACGATGATGGTCCACCTCGGGATGGCCGACGGCATGGTCTCGGGCGCCGCGCACACGACGGCACACACCATCCGTCCCGCCTTCGAGATCATCAAGACGAAGGCGGGGGTGTCTGTCGTCTCGAGCGTGTTCCTCATGGCGCTCGCCGACCGTGTGCTCGTTTACGGTGATTGCGCCGTGATCCCCGATCCGACGAGCGAGCAGCTGGCCGACATCGCGATCTCGTCTGCCGCGACCGCCGAGCAGTTCGGTATCGAGCCGCGGGTAGCGATGCTGTCGTATTCGACAGGGACGTCCGGCTCGGGGGCCGATGTGGAGAAGGTCCGCGTCGCGACTGACCTCGTCCGGGAGCGGGCGCCGCAGCTCGCTGTCGAGGGACCGATTCAGTACGACGCGGCCGCCGACGCCGCGGTGGCCGCTGCGAAGATGCCGGGATCGGATGTCGCGGGCCGCGCCACCGTCTTCATCTTCCCCGACCTCAACACCGGCAACAACACCTACAAGGCCGTGCAGCGCTCCGCGGGCGCGATAGCCATCGGGCCCGTGCTGCAGGGCCTGAACAAGCCCATCAACGATCTCTCCCGTGGGGCCCTGGTCGAAGACATCGTGAACACGATCGCCATCACCGCAATTCAGGCGCAGGGAGAGACCGACGCATGAGCGCCATCCTCGTCGTCAACAGCGGATCGTCGTCCTTCAAGTACCAGCTGATCGATGTCGCGACCGAGGACGTGCTCGCCTCCGGTCTCGTCGAGCGCATCGGCGAGGACCTGGGCAGCGCGAGCCACACAGTCTCGGCCGCGGGCTTCGGCCACGCGCGCGAGGGTGAGCCGGCGCCGACTGTGCTCGAGGCCACCTACGACCGTGAGCTGCCGATCCCGGATCACACGGTCGGTTTCGCCGTGATGCTCGAGGCGTTTGCTCAGAACGGTCCCTCCCTCAGCGACAAGCCTCCGGTCGCCGTCGGGCACCGCGTCGTGCACGGCGGGGCGCGGTTCTACGAGCCGACGCTGATCACTCCGCTGGTCGAGATCAACATCGACGAGTTGTCGGTGCTCGCGCCGCTGCACAATCCCGCGAACCTGCAGGGTATCCGCGCCGCGAAGCAGGCCTTTCCCGACATCCCGCACGTCGCCGTCTTCGACACCGCTTTCCACCAGACGCTCGCGCCGGCCGCGTACACGTACGCCATCGACCGCGACCTGGCGGAAGCGCATCGTGTCCGCCGCTACGGGTTCCACGGCACGTCGCACAAGTTCGTGAGCGAGGCGGCGGCGCACTTCGTCGGACGAGATCTCGCGGATCTGCGCCAGATCGTCTTCCACCTCGGCAATGGCGCATCGGTCACGGCGATCCGCGGGGGTCGTTCGGTCGACACCTCGATGGGCCTGACGCCGCTGGAGGGACTCGTGATGGGAACCCGCTCGGGCGACCTCGATCCCGCCGTGCTGATCCACCTGGCTCGGCGCGCCGGACAGAGCATCGACGACCTCGACGATCTCCTCAACCGGCGCAGCGGCCTCCGAGGTCTCGCGGGTGTGAGCGACATGCGCGACCTCGTGGCACGTCGAGATGCCGGGGACTCGGCGGCCGCGCTCGCGTTCGACGTGTACATCCATCGGGTCCGCGCCTACGCGGGCGCCTACCTCGCGCAACTCGGCGGCGTCGACGTCATCTCGTTCACGGCCGGCGTGGGCGAGAACTCCGTGGCGGTGCGTGCCGAGGCACTCGCGACGCTCGGCTTCGCGGGCGTGCAGATCGACCCCGAGCGGAACGCGGCACGCAGCCGAGGAATCCGCGTCATTTCAACGGATTCCTCGCCCGTGACGGTTCTCGTCGTGCCGACGAACGAAGAGCTCGAGATCGCCCGACAGAGCATGCAGGCCGTCAGCAGCTGATCTGCCTCGCACACGTGTCGCACGGGCGTGCACACCGCCAGTACGCTGAGATCGCGACGAGAGCGAGTGTCGTCCGAAATGCCTCTCACCCGCCATGCTTCTCACCCGTTCGTCGCCTGGAGGATCCGTGCCCGACGCTCTGCCCGATCTGTCCGCGTACGATGCCGTGCTCTTCGACCTCGATGGCGTGCTCACGCCGACCGCCGAAGTACACATGCACGCCTGGCAGACGATGTTCGAAGAGCTTTTCGCCGCGTGGGACATCACCCCGGCCTACACCGAGCGGGACTACTTCGAATACCTCGACGGCAAGAAGCGCTACGACGGAGTCGCGAGCCTCCTGCGCAGCCGCGACGTCGAGGTGCCGTGGGGTGATCCGTCCGATCCTCCGACCGCCGACACGGTGTGCGGCATCGGCAACCGCAAGAACGTCGTGTTCTCGGGAGTGCTCCGCTCGGAGGGCATCACCGCCTACCCCGGCTCGGTGCGTCTTCTCGACGCGTTGCAGGCGGCCGACACACCGATCGCCGTTGTTTCGAGTTCGAAGAACGCGACCGAGGTTCTGCAGGTCGCGGGTCTCACGGATCGCTTCCCCGTCGTCATGGACGGCGTCATCGCCGAGCGCGACAACCTGTCGTCCAAGCCCGCACCCGATGTCTTCGTCGAGGCCGCCCGTCTCGTCGGCGTCGAACCCGCGCGCGCCGCGGCCGTCGAGGATGCGATCTCGGGCGTCATGTCGGCTGCCGCCGGGGGATTCGGACTCGTGATCGGGGTCGACCGCGGCGTCGGAGCAGACGAGCTGTTGAAGGCCGGCGCGCACCTCGTGGTCACCGATCTCGGCGAACTCGTGCCCTGATCCGTTTTCTCCTCTTCTTTTTTCTGCTCGACCGGCGCTAAGGAGCACTCCCCGTCATGATCGATCGCGATCGGTTTCCCGTCGACCCGTGGCGCCTCATCGAGACCTCGTACTCGGAAGAGGACACGGGCGTCACCGAGACGCTCTTCGCGGTCGGGAACGGGTATCTGGGACTGCGCGGCAACCAACCCGAGGGACGCCGCGCTCACGAGCACGGCACTTTCATCAACGGGCTGCACGAGACCTGGCCGATCCGGCACGCCGAGCAGGCGTACGGCTTTGCCGAGGTCGGCCAGACGATCGTCAACGCCCCCGACGCCAAGGTGATGCGCGTCTACATAGATGACGAGCCGCTCTCGCTCGATGTCGCGGACGTCCGCGAGTACGAGCGTGTCCTGGACTTCCAGGAGGGGCTGCTCCGTCGCCACGTCGTGTGGTGCACGCCGTCGGGCAAACAGGTGCAGGTCGACTTCGACCGCATCGTGTCCTTCGACGAGAAGCACCTGGCGGTGATGCGACTGACCGTGACGGTCTTGAACGCCGACGCGCCCGTGACCATTTCCTGCCAGCTGATCAACCGGCAGGACGGCGAGGACGTCTACGGCGGTTCGGCCAAGCGTGCGAAGGCGGCGGGTTTCGACCCTCGCAAAGCGGAGCGGATCGGCGCCGAGCGCGTGCTGCTGCCGCAGGAGTACTGGCAAGAGGGCCATCGTTCGACCCTCAGCTACCAGGTCAACGAGTCGGGCATGACGGTCGCGGTCTCGGCCGACCACCTCATCGAGACGGAGAACGACTACGAGGCGCGGACGCTCATCGAGCCCGACATCGCCAAGAACGTCTTCCGGGTGCAGGCGAAGCAGGGCGTGCCGATCACGGTGACAAAGCTCGTCTCGTATCACTCGTCGCGCGGGGTTCCGGCTCGTGAGCTCGTCGATCGCTGCCGCCGCACGCTCGATCGCGCCGAGTTCGAGGGCGTAGAGACGATCTACACCCGTCAGCGCGAGTGGATGGATGCCTTCTGGAAGCGGTCCGATGTGCGCATCGGGGGCCATGACGACCTGCAGCAGGCGACGCGTTGGTGTCTGTTCCAACTCGCGCAGGCAGCGTCCCGCGCGGACGGTCAGGGTGTTCCCGCCAAGGGCGTCACGGGATCCGGATACAGCGGGCACTACTTCTGGGACACCGAGATCTACGTCCTGCCGTTCCTGACCTACACCTCGCCGCTCTGGGCACGCAATGCACTGCGGATGCGCGCGCTCATGCTCCCGGCTGCGCGTCGCCGCGCCTTCCAGCTCAATGAGGCCGGCGCGCTGTTCCCGTGGCGGACGATCAACGGCGAAGAGGCATCCGCGTACTACGCCGCCGGCACGGCGCAGTACCACATCAATGCCGACGTGACATATGCGCTGGCGAAGTACGTGCGCGGCACGGGCGACGTCGACTTCCTCTACCGCGAGGGCATCGACATCGCGGTAGAGACCGCACGGCTGTGGACAACGCTCGGCTTCTGGCGTGAGGGTGAGGGTGACGCGACGTTCCACATCCACGGGGTCACCGGTCCGGACGAATACACGACCGTCGTCAACGACAATCTCTTCACCAATGTGATGGCGCGGTTCAACCTGCGCTTCGCTGCGCGCACGGTGCGCGAGATGGAGCAGGACGCTCCCGACGCCTACCGTCTCATGGTCGACCGCCTCGGTCTCGACCCACTCGAGGCGGAGGGCTGGGACCTCGCGGCCGAGGCTATGCACATCCCGTTCAGCCCCGCCCTCGGCATCCACCCTCAGGATTCTCTGTTCCTGGAGCGTGAGGTCTGGGATCTCGAGAACACCCCCGCGGATCGTCGCCCGCTCTTGCTGCACTTCCACCCGCTCGTGATCTACCGCTTCCAGGTACTCAAGCAGGCCGATGTCGTGCTCGCGCTGTTTCTGCAGGGCAATCATTTCTCGGCTGAAGAGAAGCTGGCCGACTTCCAGTACTACGACCCGCTGACGACCGGCGACTCCACGCTCTCGGCCGTCGTGCAGGCGATCCTCGCGGCCGAGGTCGGGTACCAGGACCTGGCGCTGGAGTACTTCGAGCAATCGATATTCGTCGACCTCGGCGACTTGCACCACAACGCGGCCGATGGTGTGCACGTGGCATCCGCCGGTGGGGTGTGGACCGCGCTCGTCTGCGGCTTCGGTGGTATGCGCGATCACTACGGTGAGCTGTCCTTCGACCCGCGCCTGCCCGAGTCGTGGCCGGAGCTTTCGTATACGCTGCGCTGGCACGACGCCCACCTGAACATCACGCTCACGCGCGACGCCATGGCGCTCAGTCTGGAAGAGGGAGAGGGCGATCCCATCGCGTTCTCGGTCCGTGGGCGTGAGTACGTCATCGCGCCGGGGGAGGAGCTCTCGGTGGAGCTCGCCGACCAGGGGCCCGTGCGCTCGGGGCGCCCGACGATCCAGCAGTTCGAGGACATCCGACGCGAAGACGGCACGCTGCTCTCGGCCTCGGTGCCCACCGTCTCGACCACGATTCCGACGCTCACGGGTCCGATCACGGTAGGCGGATCGGATGTCGCAGCCACGCCGTAGGCTGGGGGCGTGACCGCCGCCCTGTACCGCCGCTATCGACCCGAGACATTCGGGCAGATGATCGGTCAGGCGCAGGTCACCGACCCGCTGATGACGGCACTGCGCAACGACCGGGTCGGCCACGCATACCTGTTCTCGGGTCCGCGCGGCTGCGGCAAGACGACATCGGCCCGTGTTCTCGCGCGCTGCCTCAACTGCGCCGAGGGGCCGACCGATACGCCGTGCGGTGTGTGCCCGAGCTGCGTCGAGCTCTCCCGCGCCGGCGGGGGCTCGCTCGACGTCGTCGAGATCGACGCGGCATCCCACAACGGTGTCGATGACGCGCGCGACCTGCGTGAGCGAGCGATCTTCGCCCCGGCGCGCGACCGCTTCAAGATCTTCATCCTCGACGAGGCTCACATGGTCACGCAGCAGGGCTTCAACGCGCTGCTGAAGCTGGTCGAGGAGCCGCCCGATCACGTCAAGTTCATCTTCGCCACGACCGAGCCCGACAAGGTGCTCGGCACTATCCGCTCCCGCACCCATCACTATCCGTTCCGGCTCGTGCCGCCCGGCCCGATGCTCGAGTACGTCCAAGAGCTTTCGGCTCAAGAGGGTGTGCAGGTTGAACCGGGTGTGCTGCCCCTCGTCGTCCGTGCCGGTGGCGGGTCGCCCCGTGACACCCTGTCGCTGCTTGACCAGCTGATTGCGGGTTCGGACATCTCGGCAGAGTCCGGCTCCGCAACGGTCCGGTACGAACGTGCCGTTTCCCTGCTCGGCTACACCCACGCGGAGTTGTTGGACGAGGTCGTCGAGGCGCTCGCTGACCCCGACCCCGCAGCGGCGTTCGGTGCCGTCGACCGAGTTGTGCAGACCGGCCAGGATCCGCGGCGCTTCGTCGATGATCTGCTCGAGCGTCTGCGCGACCTGATCGTTGTCGAGGCAACGGGTCCCGCAGCGTCAGCCGTGCTGCGGGGTGTGCCTGTGGACGAACTCGAGCGGATGGGTCGACAGGCCCGTATCTTCGGCGGCGAACGTCTGTCCCGCGTCGCTGACCTGGTCAGCCGCACGCTCGACGACATGACGGGCGCGACGTCTCCGCGTCTGCAGCTCGAGCTGATGATCGCGCGCGTGCTCGCATCAGAAGTGGCGCCCGCGGCCGGGTCGACGTCCGGCTCCGGCGCGCCGCCGTCGGTGGCGCCGGCAGCGTCTTCGCAATCTGCGCCGGCACCTTCTGCGCCGGCACCTTCTGCAGCGGCATCGCCGGCGCCAGCAGTGTCCGTAGCTGTGCCGGCTGCCGCAGCGCCCACCGAGCCTGCGCCAGCTACGCCGACCGCACCCGAGCCGTCGGCTGCGGAACCGGCCCGCCCTCGCCCGACCGGACCCGTGACGGTAGCTATGCTCCGCGACGCCTGGCCCGAGGTCCTTTCGACACTCGAGGACATCAGTCGCACCTCATGGCTTGTGGCGAGCAATGCCCGCGTCCACGCCTACGAGGGTGACGTGCTCACGGTGACCTTCCAGAGCCAGAGCGATGTGCAGAAGTTCCGCCAGCGCGGCGTCGCTGCCAACGCCAGCGAGGACCTGCGGACCGCGATCGACCGGGTCCTGGGCGTGCGGGTAAAGTTTCTCGCCCGCCTCGATGGCCCCGACCCTGCCCCGCCCGCGGACGAGCCGCCGCCCCCGGACGACGGTCCGCCCGATGACTCGCCGCCGGACGATCAGCCGCCCGCAGGATGGGTCGCCCGCGCTCCCGGGTCGGCCGCGCAACGTCCCGAAGCAGCAGATTCAGCGCCGGTTTCGGGGTCTCGCTTGGCTGCCACTCCGACTCCGGCACCGGTGACGGAGTGGGCGGTCGCCGCGATACCGCGAACAGCGGATGAGCCGCCCGTCGCGCTCGGCACGCTACGCGCCCCCGCACAGCTCGCCGTCGATGATGAACCCGAAGAGGCGGTGGCGTCGCCGGCGCTCGCCGGGCGGACTGTGCCCGAGCGTGAGGGACAGGTGCTGAGTGTCGACGAGCCGCCGATGCCCGACGAGCCCGACGTCGATGTGCTCGGCCCGGGCTCGGCGCAGACCACTCCCGCCCCGGCGCGCGCGACGCCCGCAGCCGCAACGCGCGGCTCCGACCGCTACGGCGAGGCGGTCGTCCGCCAGGTTCTCGGCGCGACCTTCGTACGCGAGGAACGCTTCGAACAGCCCACGAGGTTCAGCTGATGTACGACGGAATTGTTCAAGACCTGATCGACGAGTTCGGTCGTCTGCCGGGCATCGGACCGAAGTCTGCTCAGCGCATCGCCTTCCATATCCTGCAGACGCCATCGTTCGACGTGAAGCGGCTCGCGACGCTTTTGGCCGATGTGCGCGAGCGCGTCCGTTTCTGCGAAGTCTGCGGCAACGTGTCCGAGCAGGACCGCTGCAGCATCTGTCGTGACCCGCGGCGCAATCCCCAGGTCATCTGTGTCGTCGAAGACGCGAAGGATGTCGCGGCCATCGAGCGTACGCGCGAGTTCCGCGGGCTTTACCACGTCCTCGGCGGGGCGATCAGCCCGATCGATGGCGTGGGCCCCGACGATCTGCGTGTCACCGAACTGATGACGCGTCTCGCCGACGGTACCGTGCAGGAAGTCATCCTCGCGACGAACCCGAACCTCGAGGGTGAAGCAACCGCGACCTACCTGAGTCGGCTCCTGCTGACGCTGCAGCTGCGCGTCTCGCGTCTGGCCTCGGGCCTGCCGGTCGGCGGCGATCTCGAATATGCCGACGAGGTCACCCTCGGTCGTGCGTTCGAGGGTCGACGGACCCTGTAGCGGGAACGGCCCGCGGGTTCCTCCCAAGGTATCCGGTTCAGCGGAGGACTTCGACGAGCACGATCCACGAGATCAGCAATGCGACCGGGATCGCGACGATGGCCCCGACGGCTACCACAACGAGCCCTGCCGGCTCGCCCGCGATCAGCATTGCCGATCCCACGGCGTAGATCGCGGCGGGCAGGAAGTTGATGGCGGCACGCGGCACCTTGAAGCGGTTCTGCGGATCGGTGTCCTGGGTGATCGCACGCGCCGCGTGCGCGTTGAACACCATCGCGATCAGCGCCGAAACGAGCACCGCGGCCCCATAGGCGACAAAGGTGATCTCCGGGAACAGGGCCAAAGCGGAAGCCGTGATTGCGAGCACGAGCGTCGCGATTCCGGCGGCCAGGCGCGCAGTCAGAGAGCGCGATTTCACGATCTCTGCGATGTTGACGCTCGCCGCCACGATCACGAGGCCGGCCAGAGCCGCGGTCGCTCCGAGGATGCCGAGATTGAACTCGTTCCAGCCGAGGTCATCGAGAGTCATGCCCGCACTTTAGCGCGCTGCCCTAACGGCGCAGCCGAGCGCGGGCGCGAACGACGCCGCCGAGGGAGGCGCGCACCGGCTGCCCGAGGTAAATCCCCAGGGAGGCGCCGACGGCGAGGCTCACGCCGATCACTCCCGCCGCGGCCAGAGTGCCGAAACCCTCGAGCATGATCTGCGGATCGTCGCCGGACTCCACGATGCCGAGCAGACCGCGGAAGACTGCTGCCCCGGGCACCATCGGCAGGATCGCCGCAGTGGTGATGGCGACCGCGGGTACGTGCAGGCGATAGGCGGCGAGGACGCCGACGAAGCTGCCCGCGAACGCGCCGACACCGCTGGCCGCCGCGATCTCGAGACCGACGCCGGAGGCCGCGAGGAAGCCCAGCCAAGCCACGACGCTCAGAACGGCGCTGACCACGACGATCCGCAGTCCCGCTCCGTTGAAGACGGCGACCGCGATGGCGATCAGCGCGGCGCCCGCGAACTGAAGCGGTACGGGTCCGAGCGGTAGTGCGGCGCTCGGCGGTTCCATCGCGTAGCCGAGCACACGCGCAGTCTGCAGTCCCGCGAGGATCCCGAGCACGACGCCGAGCGTCTGGGTCATGAGCTCGAGGATGCGGCCGGTCGCGGTCAGCGCGAAACCGTCGATCGCGTCCTGTGCGGCGCCGACGACGGTGAGCCCGGCCAGCATCAGCACGACCCCGGAGGCGACGATCACCGAGGGCCGGACGCTGTCGCCGCCGGGTATCGAGGTCATCGCCAGGAGAGGAGTGAGCGCGGCGACGAGAGTAAGCACGAGAGCGGCGGCGATCTGACTGAAGAAGTACGGAACCGCGGCGCGCGAAAGCAGGGCCTGCGTGACCGCGGCGGCCCCCGCAGCGAAGAACGCCACAGCAACGGTGAGTGGGCCCGCTCCGAACATCACCGCGACACCCACGGCCAGAGCGGCCTGGGCGATGATGACGACTCCGGGACCGTAGCGGAAGGGCGAGCGTCGGATCTCGCGCAGCAGGGTTCGCGCGTCCGCGAGTTCGAGTCCGAGTGCGATCTCGGCGACCAGGGAGTGCAGGCGCCGGAGCTTGTCGTGGTCGGGCGCCGTCTGACGCACGACCCGAAGCAGAGTGAAGGGACGGGGCGCGCCACTGCGGTGGTGCGAGGCGGTGATGGAGTTATAGGTCACGTCGACATGCACCGGGCTGAGTCCGTAGGCCGCGCTCACTCGAACGATCGTCGCGGTGACGTCGCTCGCCGAAGCGCCCGTCGCCAGCATCGTCTGTCCGATTCGCACGGCGAGGTCAAGGATCCCGACGGCCATCGCATCGTCGATTACGGGAATCGCTTCGGTCGCGGTGTCGGCGGGAACCTCGCCTCGGATGAGCCCGCCGAGCGAGGGCAGGAGTCGGCGAAGATACTGGCGCATGGCCTATCGATCGTAGTAGCGGTCGGAGCATCCGTAAGATAGTTCGTCGGGCGCGGCATCCGAGCGCTCCTCATCCCCGGGAGTTTCATCGTGGCGCTGATCGTGCAGAAGTACGGTGGCTCGTCCGTCGCGGACGCAGAGAGCATCAAGCGCGTCGCCAAACGCATCGTCGATGCGCGGCGTGCCGGCGACGACGTGGTTGTCGCGGTCAGCGCGATGGGCGACACCACCGATGAGCTTCTGGACCTCGCCTCGCAGGTCGCGCCGATTCCCGCACCGCGCGAACTCGACATGCTGCTCTCGAGCGGTGAGCGCATCTCGATGGCGCTGCTCGCCATGGCGATCCACTCGATGGGCTTCGAGGCGCGATCGTTCACGGGCAGCCAGGCGGGAATGATCACGGATGCCACGCACGGCGCCGCTCGCATCGTCGATGTCACTCCCGTGCGTCTGCGCGAGGCCCTCGACGAGGGAGCGATCGTCATCGTCGCCGGTTTCCAGGGCTTCAACCGCGATACCCGTGACATTACGACCCTCGGCCGCGGAGGTTCCGACACGACCGCGGTCGCCCTCGCTGCGGCGCTGAAGGCGGACGTGTGCGAGATCTACAGTGACGTCGACGGCATCTTCACGGCGGACCCGCGCATCGTTCCCCGCGCACGCAAGCTCAACACCGTCACGACGGAAGAGATGCTGGAACTCGCGGCCAACGGTGCAAAGGTGCTGTACATCCGCGCCGTCGAGTACGCGCGTCGGCATGGCGTGCTCATCCACGCACGATCGACGTTCTCATCGTCCGAGGGCACCTATGTGCTCGACGAGAAGCGCCACGCGGCGCTGCAGCAGCAAGGAGATGGCATGGAAGAACCCATCGTCGCGGGTGTCGCGACCGACCTCGGCCAGGCCAAGATCACGGTCATCGGGGTTCCCGATGTGCCCGGCAAGGCGGCCGAGATCTTCAAGATCGTCGCCAAGTCCGGCGCGAACGTCGACATGATCGTGCAGAACGTCTCCGCTGCGGCGACGGGCCGCGCCGACATCTCGTTCACGCTGCCCAAGGCGGATGCCTCGCTCGCGCTCAAGGCCCTCTCCGGGGAGCAGGGCTCCGTCGGTTTCGAGAGCCTCGTACACGACGATCAGATCGGCAAGCTCTCCGTGGTGGGGGCTGGGATGCGTACCCACTCGGGCGTCTCCGCGACGCTGTTCGAGGCGCTGAGCGTACTCGGAGTCAACATCGAGATGATCTCGACCTCCGAGATCCGCATCTCGGTCGTCGTCCGTGCGGACGACCTCGCCGAGGCGGCGCGCGTCGTGCACCGCGCCTACGGGCTCGACGGCGAGATCGAGGCAACCGTGCACGCCGGCTCCGGCCGCTGACCCGCCCGCACCTTCCGCGACCGCGTCCCACTTTTTGGGGCGTATGTCCCACTTCGGCCCGCTTCAGCGCACCTAAAGCGAGCCAAAGTGGGACATGGCAGGGCGTGATGTCCAGCTATTTTTCCGTCCCGAGGCCCATAGCAGTTGAAAGTGGGACATGCCGGGGAGGACGCCTCGGAAGCACCTCGGTAGAATCGTCCCAATCCACGCCCCGAAGAAAGTTTCATCATGACCCGCATCTCAGATTCCGGACTTTCCGTCGCCGTCGTCGGCGCCACGGGACAGGTGGGCACGGTGATGCTCGAGATTCTCGCCGAGCGTTCGTTCCCGATTCGTGAGCTGCGCCTGTTCGCCACGGCCCGCTCGGCGGGCACGTCGCTCGAGTTCGGCGGACACAACATCGTGGTCGAGGATGTCGCGACTGCGGACCCCGCGGGCATCGACGTCGCCCTCTTCTCGGCCGGTGCGACCGGAAGTCGCGCGCACGCCCCGCGGTTCGCTGAAGCCGGCGCCGTCGTGATCGACAACTCCAGTGCCTGGCGCATGGACCCCGAGGTTCCGCTCGTCGTGAGCGAGGTCAACCCGCACGCGATCGCCGAGGCGCACAAGGGCATCATCGCGAACCCGAACTGCACCACGATGGCTGCGATGCCCGTGCTCAAGGCGCTCCACGCCGAGGCGGGGCTCGAGCGCCTGATCGTCAGCACCTACCAGGCCGTCAGCGGCTCGGGCATCGCCGGTGCCGAGGAACTGCTCGGACAGGTCGAGGGCGTGCTCGCACAGGGCGACACCCTGCGGCTCGTGCGGGACGGATCCGCCGTCGACTTCCCGCAGCCGGAGAAGTACATCGCCCCGATCGCGTTCGACGTGATCCCCTTCGCCGGCAACCTGGTCGACGACGGCGACAACGAGACCGACGAAGAGAAGAAGCTCCGCAACGAGAGCCGCAAGATCCTCGAGCTGCCCGACCTGCGCGTCGCGGGCACCTGCGTCCGCGTCCCGGTCTTCACGGGTCACTCGCTCAGCATCAACGTCGAATTCGCGAACGAGATCACGCCCGCGCGCGCACGCGAGGTGCTCTCGGATGCCCCGGGTGTGCAGCTCGAAGAGGTTCCCACCCCCCTCCAGGCAGCTGGCAAGGACCCCAGCTTCGTCGGACGCATCCGTGCCGATCAGTCGGCTCCCGCGGGACGCGGGCTCGTACTCTTCATCAGCAACGACAACCTGCGCAAGGGCGCTGCGCTCAACGCCGTCCAGATCGCGGAGCTCATTGCGGCTGGCCTGAGCGTCGACGCCTGAGTGTGTCGGGCGCGTAAGAACCGTCGACTTTTCGCTATCGGCGATGCCCTGACGTCCGAGCGTCCGGACCCACAGAACTAGACTTGTCCGGTGAGCGAAACAGTCGACGTCGTGCTCATCGGTGGCGGCATCATGAGCGCCACCCTGGGCACCCTCCTGCATCAACTCGAACCGGACTGGAAGATCGTTCTGGTCGAACGACTCTCGGATGTCGCGCTCGAAAGTTCGAACGCGTGGAACAACGCGGGCACCGGCCACGCGGCCCTCTGCGAGCTCAACTACATGCCGCAGGCGTCCGACGGATCCGTCGACCCCGCCAAGGCCGTCTCGATCAACGAGCAGTTCCAGCAGAGCCGTCAGTTCTGGGCGAACCTCGTCGAGCGCGGTGTGCTGAGCGAGCCGAAGACATTCATCAACGCCACACCGCACATGACTTTCGTGCGCGGCGAGAAGGATGTCGAGTACCTGCGCCGCCGCTACGAGGCTCTCAGAACGCAGCCCCTGTTCGCGGGCATCGAATACAGCGAAGACTCTCGCGTGATCAACCAATGGGCACCGCTGTTGATGCAGAAGCGCCGGAAGAGCGACGAGCCCTTCGCAGCGACGCGCGTTCCCGCGGGCACGGACGTCGATTTCGGTGCGCTCACCCACCAGCTGATCGATCATCTGCGTGACGACGGAGTCGAGGTCATCACCGACCGCGAGGTCCGCAATCTGAAGCGTCAGAAGGACGGGACGTGGCTCGTCAAGACCCGCAACCGGTTGGGGCGAACGCCCGGCGAGATCAACGCGAAGTTCGTCTTCGTGGGTGCGGGCGGGTGGGCGCTCAAGCTCCTCCAGCGTTCGGGTATCCCCGAGATCTCCGGCTACGGCGTCTTTCCGATCGGCGGGCAGTGGCTCAAGACCTCCAACCCCGAGCTGATCGCCCAGCACCGTGCCAAGGTGTACTCCCAGGCATCCGTCGGCGCACCGCCCATGTCGGTTCCGCACCTCGACACACGCGTCGTGGACGGCGAGGCATCCCTGATGTTCGGTCCGTTCGCGACGTTCAGCCCGAAGTTTCTCAAGAACGGTTCCGTGTTCGATCTGGTGACGCAGATCCGGCCGGCGAATCTGCTGCCGATGCTGAAGGTCGCTGTCGATAACCCCGGTCTCTTGAAGTACCTGATCGCCGAGCTGCTGAAGAACCATGGCAAGAAGATGGATTCGCTGCGCGAGTTCGTGCCGACGGCAAAGGACGAGGACTGGCAGCTGCTGAACGCCGGCCAGCGCGCTCAGGTCATGAAGAAGGACCCGAAGAAGATCGGCGTGCTGCAGTTCGGCACGGAGGTCGTCGCGGCGAAGGATGGTTCGATCGCCGGTCTGCTCGGAGCGTCGCCGGGTGCATCCACCGCCGTCTCCATCATGCTCGGGCTGTTGCAGACCTGCTTCCCCGACCGCATCGATCAGTGGAAACCGGAGCTTCGCGAGCTGATTCCCAGCTACGGCGAGACGCTGAACACCCGTCCCGATGTCGCGCGGGTCACGATCGAAGAGACCGCGGCGGCGCTCGCCATCACGGCCGTCTGATCTGGCTCCGACCCAGCTTCCGTAGACTCTGCGCGTGGCAAAACTGTACTTCCGCTATGGCGCGATGAACTCCGGCAAGTCGACCGCGCTCTTGCAAGCCGCGTACAACTACGAAGAGCGCGGCCAGCGGGTGCTGCTCGCCAAACCGGCGATCGACACGAAGGCCGACGACCAGATCGCGTCGCGCCTGGGGGTTTCGCGAACCGTCGATTTTCTCATCGAGCCCGAAGCCGATGCGGGTGGGCTGTTCCGTGCGGAGCGCGAGCGCTCGCGTGCCGGGACGGGTGTGGATGTCTCGTGCCTCCTGATCGACGAGGCCCAGTTCCTGACGCCCCGCCAGGTCGACGACCTGTTCCGCATCGCGATACACGATGACATCCCCGTTCTCGCCTACGGCATCCGATCCGACTTCCTGACGGCCGCGTTCCCCGGTTCGCGACGATTGCTCGAGATCGCCCATACCCTCGAAGAGTTGAAGACGATCTGCCGCTGCGGTCGGAAGGCGGTGTTCAACGGGCGGGTCATCGACGGTCGGTTCGTGTTCGACGGCGACCAGGTCGCGATCGACGAGGCCGGCGAACGCGCGGAGCATGTCGTGACGTACGAATCGCTCTGCGGTGCCTGCTATCTAGAGGAGTCGGGCGACCGGCTCAGCAGGTAGCGGCAATGGACGACGCGCCGCCCGGTTTAGGCTGAGAGCATGCGTGTTCTTCTCGCCGGCGGTGCCGGTTATATCGGTGCCCACACGGCCGTCGCACTGCTCGATGGCGGACACGAGGTCGTCCTGCTCGACGACCTCTCGGGCACCCACGCCGAGGCGGCTGCGCGCGTCGAGAAGATCACCGGGTGCCCCGCGCCGCTCGTGATCGGCGACGCCGCCGATGACGCGGTTGTCGAGCGTGCCTTCGACGAGTTCGGTCCCTTCGACGCGATCCTGCAGTTCGCGGCACACAAGGCGGTCGGCGAATCGACGCAGAAGCCGCTGCAGTACTACGCCAACAACCTGGGCACGACCTTCGCGCTGCTGCGGGTGGGGCTGGCCCGAGGCATCCGCTCCTTCGTCTTCTCGAGCACCGGTACCGTCTACTCCGAGCCGGAGGACCTGCCGTTCCGCGAGACGTCCCGTACGAGCATCGATCTCTCGAACCCGTACTCGAAATCGAAGCGGATGAATGAGGTCGTCCTCGAGGACGTGGCCCGGGTCAACCCCGAACTCGACGTCACGGTGCTGCGGTACTTCAACCCGGTCGGTGCGCACGAGAGCGGGCTGATCGGCGAGGACCCGGCGGGCATCCCGAACAACCTCATGCCGTATGTCTCGCGCGTCGCGATCGGTTCGCTCGAGCGCATCGGCGTATTCGGGAACGACTACGACACACCCGACGGCACGGGCCTGCGGGACTACATCCACGTCGTCGATCTCGCCGAGGGGCACGTCGCGGCGCTCGAGCAGGCGAAGCCCGGATACGCGGTCTACAACCTGGGGACCGGCGAGCCGGTCAGCGTGCTCGGCCTGATCGCCGCCTTCGAGAAGGCTGTCGGACACGAGTTGCCCAAGCAGTTTCTCGACCGGCGACCCGGCGATGTTGCGGCAACGTACTGTGACCCCGCCAAGGCGGCCGACGAGCTCGGCTGGACCACGCGGCTCTCGATCGACGACGCCTGTCGTGACTACTGGCGCTGGCAGCAGCAAAACCCGCACGGCTACGCCTCTTAGCGCTTGCGTCGTTTCGTCTCGCTACGCTCGCTCAACGACCGGGGCGCTCCTGCGCGGGGGCCACGGCACGAGCATTGACGTCGACTTCTGATACTCGGCGTACGCCGGATACTTGCCCGACGTGATTGCCTCGGTGAAGATCGTCGAGCCGATGAACAATACGGTCAAGAGGACGGCCCCGATGATCGACCAATTGATCGCGCCGCCCCAGAAGCCGAGTCCCGCTGCTACGGCTGCGGTTGCGCCGATCGCATAGAACGCCCACCATTGGGCCTGCTCGAAGAAGAAGTTCGGGTGCCGGCTGAAGCGGAAAAGCCCTGTGGTGAGGAATCCCTCGCCGAGATGTCCGCCCGCCCGGGCCTTGGCGCGATGGAAGTTCCACTGCTGCTGGTCCGCAACGGTCTCGCCGATGAGCAGCACGAGGAAAAGGATGGCGAACGCTGCGTCCCACACTCCGAGAGGCGCGTCGTACTGCCATGCGACCTGGGCGGGCAGGGTGATCAGCACCAGAAGGGCGTTCTGGTACAGCACGATGAAGAACAGGTTGAACAGCTGGAACTGCCAGGGCTTCATGCGTCCGCGTAGAATCGCCCAGCGGTAGTCCTCCATGCCGGAGTATCCGCCCTTGCGGGCGAAGTTGAACGTCAAGCGGGCACCCCACGCCGTGACGAGCGCGGCCATGACGACGAGGCGCGACGCATCCTTACCCTCGGCCAGCGCGGCACCCGCGAAGATCCAGACATACGCGATCGGCACGATCGACCAGATGCGGTCGACCCACGAGGTGTCCTTCGTGATCAGCGACAGGATCCAGCAGGCGGCGCTGACAGCGGCGGCGACGATGACGACGAGAGCGAGCGGTTCCACGGCGTCAGCATAGCTCCGGCTACCGAATCGGTAGCGTCGGAAGGAGCGCGTCGAGGTACTCGACTGTCTCTTCCCACCCGTCGACCGCGTGGCAGGGTACTCCGAGCGCGAGCACGGGGTAGTCGTTGCCATCCGGGTCGAGCCGATCGCCGACGAAGAGCATCTCACCGAGGGGGATACCGGTGTGCTCGGCGAGCCGCGTCATCCCGTAGGCCTTGTCGATGCCGCGGTGCGTGATGTCGACCGACGTCGAACCGCCCGATCGCACCTCGAGGTCGGGAATGCGGGCGGCGACAGCGTCGCGGAGGGCGGACTTGCGGGATCCCGTCGGGTCCCAAGCGACCTTCGCCTCGAGAGGCGCGCGCTGACCGAGGGCGGAGAAGGTGATCTGCGAGCCGCGATCTTCGAGGATGTCGCCCCACGGCTTCGACTCCCACAGTCCGAGTCGTCGGGCCTCTTCCTCGACGGCCGAGATGGCGCGCGTCTTCTCGTCATCGGTGAGGGAGTGCGCGTAGATCGTGTCGATCTGGCCGCTCGCGTCGAACCGGTAGTACTGCGTGCCGCAGGTGGGCATCAGGTGCATGTGCGCGAGTGCTTCGGGCGAAGCATTCGGAAGACGTTCAACGACCTGGCTGCGGAACTGGCCGAGTTGACCGCCGGAGATGATCGCGACTTCGACACGCTCGGCGAGAGCGAGAAGATGTACGCCGACCGCTTCCGGGATGGGGCTCTTCGAGGGAGCGAGCGTGTCGTCCAGGTCGAAAGCGACGAGTCGGATCTTCGCGAGTGCGTCGGTCATCGTGCTCCAGGTTCGATTCGGGAGAGGAACGAAAAAGGAGGGCCGCCCGTGGCGACCCTCCTCATCTGTCGGGGTGACAGGATTTGAACCTGCGGCCTCGTCGTCCCGAACGACGCGCGCTACCAAGCTGCGCCACACCCCGTGGCAACCCTCCGAGTCTACCCGAACTCCCCCGTCCGCCCGAACCGCGTCACACGCGAGCGATCAAGGTCACCAGGGTGGCCTCGGGTCGGCAGGCGAAGCGAACCGGAGCGTAAATCGAATGGCCGAGTCCAGCGCTCACGTTCAGGGGCACCTTGCGGCCGCCCCGTGCCCACGTGGAGAGGCCCCGTGCTTGTTTCAGGGGGATGTCGCAGTTGGCGACGAGCGCTCCGAAACCCGGAAGGCGCACTTGGCCGCCGTGGGTGTGGCCCGCGAAGATCGCCTCGGCTCCGCCATCCGTGAAGGTGTCCAGGACTCGTCGGTAGGGCGCGTGCGCCACACCGATCGTGAGAACGGCCGACGTGGTTCCCTCTTCGCGCAGGCTCTCGATCATCCCCGGGACCAGATCGAGGCGGTCGTCGTCGTGGTGCGCGTCGCCCACGCCGAATCCGTTGATCCGGAGGCCCGCCACATCGACTGCCCCGAACGTGTTGTCGAGATTCGTCCAGCCCAGGTTCTCCGTGAAGTAGTCCTCCATGGCCGCGACATCGAGTCGCGGTGGGTTCTGCTTCCGGCGCGACGGGCCGAGAAAGTAGCGGAGGGGATTGCGGGGTGTGGGGCCGAAGCTGTCATTCGAGCCGTGCACAAAAAAGCCCGGCGTGCCGCGGAAGCCGGCGAAGGCCGCGCGCACACCGCGCAGCCCGTCGGTGTGACCCATGTTGTCGCCCGTGTTGACGATCAGATCAGGCCGGAGGGACGCGAGTGAGGTAATCCATGCCTGCTTGCGACGCTGCCACGGGGCCATGTGGACGTCTGAGATGTGCAGCACACGGACGGGTGTCGAGCCCGCGGGCAGGATGGCCAGTTCGACCCGCCGGAGCGTGAACAGATACCGCTCGACGCCGATACCCCAGACCGCCGCGGCAGCGCCGAGCGCGCCCGCGGCTGCCAGGGCGCGCAGGCCCTGACGGGAACGCGGGGTCACGAGCAGGTGTCGCGCTCGAAGGTGATCGCCAGTTGCGCGTTGCGGTTCACGATCGAGCCGGCGCCTGGGGCGACCGAGGTGACGATGCCGGGTCCCGTGGCCCCTTCCTTCACGACACACGTCTCCGCGGGGTTGCGTCCGAACGTGCCACGGATGCTGTCGACCGCCTGCTGGCGATTCATGCCCACGACGTTCGGCACGGCGACGCCTTCGCCATTGCTCGGCGAGATCGTCACGGTCGTACCGCCGCTCACGCGGCCGGCTCCGGGATTCTGGCTTTCCACGGTTCCGGCGGCTTGCGTGCTGGTGACAGCGTCACCGACGACCACCGAGAACCCGGCTGCCTCGAGCGTTGCGACGGCCTGGTCGACCGACTGGCCGACGACGTTCGGTAGATCGATCAACACCTGCCTCGTGAGGTTCGAGTCGGGTGTCGCGAAGCGGTCGCCGCCATACTTGGCGTTCGCGGCGCCCTGCATGTCGGGCCAGATCGAATGGCGCATGCGCCAGAGGGAGTAGCCGTTTGCCGAATTGCGGTCGAGGCGCTGCTGTCCCTTGACGTTTCCCACCCAGACGACGGTCGTCACTTTGGTGCTGCTGCCGTCCATCCATGTCTGGTATTGCTCGTGGATACCGGTCTTGCCGAATACCGGGACGCCGTCGCCGATTCGGGAGGATGCAGCCGAACCGCCGTTGATGACACCCTCCAGTGCGAATGCTGCTGTCGACGCGACGGATTCGTCGAGGACGCGGTTGCAGGTCGTATCGGGGAGAGGAAGTGCCTCTCCGTCCGAGTTGTAGACCGCATCGATTGCCTTCGGGGGGCAGTAGACGCCGTTGCTCGCGATGGTCGCGTACGCGGCCGCCATGTCGATGGGGGCGATGTTCTTCGAGCCGAGGATGTCATACGGCACGTTGACGGCTTCGCTGATGCTCTCGTTGCCGATGTACGTCTTGTAACCGTTCGCGTACTCGACGCCGAGACGGTCGGCGATCTTGTTGGTGTCGCAGACGCTGACCTTCTCGCTCATTGCGAGGAAGCCCGTGTTGAGCGAGTCGGCGGTGAACTTCATCGGGGTGCCGTTGTAGCCGCCCACCCCCTCGAAGTTCTTCACCTCGCCGGAAGAAACGCGCTGAGTGCCGCCGTCGCAGTCGGTCAACACCGTGAAGTTCCGCTGGCGGCCGTTGATGACCTCGTTGACGGAATGGCCGTGTTCGAGCCAGTTCAGCAGGGTGAAGAGCTTGTAGGTCGAGCCCGGGTTGAAGCCGTTCGATCCACCGTTGACGTAACGGGTGTTGTAGTTGATCGAGGTGTACGACGCGTCAGCCGCCGACTGGTCCGCATCCTGCGTGTACTTGCGATTCTGCACCATCGACAGCACACGCCCGGTGCCAACTTCGAGCTGCACGCCCGTTGAGCCGAGGTCGAGGTTGGGGTGAGTCGCCGGGACGATCGAGATGGCCTGCTCTGCGGCCGCCTGAAGATCCAGGTCGAGGGTCGTGTAGATCTTGAGTCCACCGCGGCGAAGAGCGTTGCTTCGATCATCAGCGGTCTCTCCGAACGCGACATCGTTGAGCACGATCGTTCGGACATAGTCGCAGAAGTACGCGGACCCGCCCGCCTGCTGGCAGCCTTGTACAGTCGGGTTGATGTTGGGGGTGATGACCTCGGCCTTGGCCGCGTCGTACTGCTCCTGGGTGATCTTGCCCTCGGTGAGCATCTGACGCAGCACATAGTTGCGACGATCCGTCGTGTCGACGTAGCCGTCCGCGGCACCGTTGCGCTCGCGCTCGGGCTTGTCGATGCGGTAGGTGTTCGGGTTCTGCACCATGCCCGCGAGGGTCGCGGCCTGCGAAAGTGTCAGGTCGGACGCGTTGACCCCGAAGTAATATTGCGCCGCAGCCCCCACACCGATGTTGAGCCCGCCGAAGTTGGCGATGTTCAGGTATCCGAGCAGAACGTCGTTCTTGGAGTAGCGCTGCTCAAGGGCGATTGCGTAGCGCATCTCCTGGATCTTGCGCTGATATCCCTCAACGCCCACGCTTCTCGTGGCGTCATCCCAGCACGCCAGAAGCTCCTCTTGCGTGGGTGCTTCCTTCTCGCACCTCTGCACCAGGACGTTCTTGACGTACTGCTGGCTGATCGAGGATCCACCCTGCGTTTGACCACCCTGCGCATTGCTCAGCAGCGCGCGGGTGGTGCCGATGAGGTCGACCCCACCGTGTTCGTAGTAGCGGGGATCTTCGCTCGAGAGAATCGCGTCGTACATGACGGGCGCAATCTGCTCATAAGTGACGGGCACGCGGTTCTGGTCGTAGAAGCGGGCAAGCAACACTTCGCTGCCGTCGCTCTGCTTCGCGTAGATCTCGCTCTGCTGCATCAGATCATCGATCTCGAGGTAGCTCGGCATGTTGTCGAACATCGTGATCGCGCTCGACGCTGCGGCGCCCGATACGGCGATGGCCGGCGTAACGGTGGCGGTCACCAAGAGGCCAGCGACTGCGCTCAGGCCTACGAGGCCGGCGAGTCCGCCGAGCACGCCCGTAGCCGTCCGATTCTTATCAGGCATAGGGTTGATCGTAAGGGAGTTAGCTGAGCGATGACCGAAACACCTCGCGCGTGCCTCCCGTTCGGAAACGATCCGACCACCGCGATCTCGGGAGTGCGATGACCACCTGGGAGTACCTGACTACTCCGCTGCTGATTCACAACACGGCAGCGATTCTGAACAACTGGGGCAAGCAGGGCTGGGAGCTGGTGCAGGTCGTCGCCGGGCCCGAGGGTGGCCTCGTTGCGTACCTCAAGCGTCCCGTCGGAGGATCGGATGCCTCGGGCAACGCCGGTCTTGCCGCTGCGGCCGGAGCCTCCCGCCAATTCGAAGGACAGTGACTCCGTGAGCGTTTCTGCGAAACTCGCCGAACTCGGCATCGAGCTTCCCTCCGTCGTGCCGCCCCTCGCGGCGTACGTGCCCGCCAAGGTGCACGGCGGCCTGGTCTACACCGCTGGCCAGCTGCCCTTGATCTCGGGCAAGCTTCCCGCGGCAGGCAAGGTCGGCGAGGGGCCGGGTCTCGTCTCGGGGGCCGACGCCCAGTCCTACGCGCGTCAGAGCGCCCTCAACGCCATCGCGGCTGCGGCTGCGGCCGTTGGTGGCGTCGACAAGCTCACGGGCGTCGTCAAGGTGACGGGGTTCGTGGCATCGGTGCCCGACTTCCTCGGTCAGCCGGGCGTCATCAACGGCGCGAGCGAGGTCCTCGGCGAGATCTTCGGCGACGAGGGCAAGCACGCCCGCTCGGCCGTGGGCGTGACCGTGCTGCCGCTCGACAGCCCCGTCGAGGTCGAGGTCATCTTCTCGCTGGTCTGAGCCCCGTGTGTGATCCTCAGCCCGTGAAGCGGGCGAGGAACGCCCGGGTGCGCGCCTCGCGCGGTGTGCCGAGGACCTCTGCGGGCGTGCCCTGCTCGAGCACGCGTCCTTCGTCGAGGAACAGCACGCGGTGCGCGACGTCGCGGGCGAACGCCATCTCGTGGGTCGCCATGAGGATGGTCGTGCCTTCTTCCGCGAGCGCTCGCACCAACTCGAGCACCTCACCGACCAGCTCGGGGTCGAGCGCGGAGGTGATCTCATCCAGCAGCAGAACCTCGGGGTCGGTGGCGATCGCCCGGGCGATCGCCACGCGCTGTTGCTGGCCGCCGGACAGGCGGTCGGGGTGTTCGGCAGCCTTGTCGGCGAGCCCGACGCGCTCGAGGATCGCGCGGCCCCGGGCCTCGGCATCCGCTCTCTTCTCGCGGCGCGCGACCCGCGATGCCAGTGTGACGTTGTCGAGCACCGAGAGGTGAGGGAAGAGGTTGAAGCCCTGGAACACGAACCCGAGACGTGAGCGAACGGCGTTCGCCTGCACCCGCGGGTCGGAGATGTCCTCGCCCGCCAGGAGAATCCGGCCGTCATCGATCGGTTCGAGCAGATCCAGGCAGCGCAGAAGGGTCGACTTGCCGGATCCGCTGGCCCCGATCACGGCGACCACCTCGTGTTTCGCGAGATCGAGGGATACGCCCCGCAGCACCTCTTTCTTCTGGGGTCCGTCGCCGAACGACTTCCAGAGATCGATTGCCGACAGTAGCGCGGTCACAGCAGCGCCCCCGTCTGTTCGCGCGCGCGGAGCCGTGCCGCATACCAGTCGGTGAGTCGGATGGTGGGGATGGCGAGCAGGATGAACAGGATGCCCGCGACGATGTAGGGCGTGAAGTTGTACGTTTGCGCGCCTTCGATCCTGGCCGCGAGTACGGCGTCGGTCGCTCCGAGAATCGAGATGAGCCCGACATCCTTCTGCATCGCGACGAAGTCGTTCATGAGCGGCGGGGTAATGCGCCGGAACGCCTGGGGGAGCACCACGCGGCGCAGGGTCTGCGGATAGCTGAGCCCGAGTGCCCGCGCCGCGAGCCGCTGCGACGGATGAACGGATTCGATGCCCGCACGGATCACCTCCGACACGTACGCGGAGTACGTCAGCGTGACGGCGATGGTGCCGAGGTAGAGCGGATCGATCCGCACGTTCGTGATCGTCGGCAGTCCGAATCCGACGAGGTACAGCACGATGATGAACGGCAGACCACGGAAGATGTCGGTGTAGGCGGCGGCGATGGCGCGCAGCGGCAGAAAGAGGGGCCCCTGCAGCGTGCGCAACAGGGCAATGAAGAGCGCCACGGCGGACACGGTGATGACCGACAGGCCGAGGACCTGGAGGTTGAGAAGGAACCCGTTCCAGACAGCGGGAAGGGCGTCCGAGGCGATCGCGGGATTGAAGAACGCCTGCTGCACCCCGGCCCAGCCCGGTGTGTTGATGACCGTCGCCCAGACGATGAGCGCGAACGCCACCGACGATGCCACCGCGACGAGCACCGAGCGCCGAGACTGGCGTGCTCGGTATGCACGGCGCTCGAGTTCGAGCCCGCTGGGGGAGTGGACGCTCACGGCTCGACGGTACCCGAGAGACGGCGGGTAACCCCGCGGCGCCTCACTGCAGCAGTGTGACGCCCTGGCCCGCGCCGAGCCATTCGTCGGTGATCTCGGCGAGCGTGCCGTCCTCGCGCAGCTTGTCGAGCGCCGCCGAGACGCGCTCGGTCAGCGCCGAGTCCTTGGGCAGCACGACGCCCCATTCATCCGGGATGCCTCCGGCGGGCAGCTCTCCGACGATGAACGAGTCTTCGATGTACATCGCGGTCGCGAGGTACGCGGTGGGCAGGTCGATCACGAACGCGTCGATCTGACCCGCGTTCAGGGCGGCCACGACATCCTCGTTCGATCCGAACATCTGCGGCGCCGTGGCGGGCTCCACGACCTCCTGGAGCGTCTGCGCGCTCGTCGAACCGGCCATTGCACCGATCGTGAGGTCCTTGAGTCCGTCGATCGAGTCCACTCCGTCGGCCGCGCCGCCCTCGACCGCGACGATCGCCTGGCTCGCGGAGTAGTACGGGGTGGAGAAGTCGACCGCCTGCTTGCGCTCGTCGGTGATCGTGTACTGCTGGATGTTGAAGTCGAAGTTCTTGGGCCCCGGCGCGATCGCGGCCTCGAAGCTCGTGCGCACCCACTCGATGTCCTCGGGCGCGAAGCCGAGCTCCTCGGCGATGGCGTAGGCAACTGCTGCCTCGAATCCTTCGCCCGACGAGGGGTCGTCGTCGATGACGTACGGGTAGTACGCGATGTCGCCGGTCGCGATCGTCAGTTTGCCCGGGGTGACGTAGCCCGCGTCCGGGTCGCCGGAGGCGCCGCCGTCGCCGGATCCGCCCGCACAGCCCCCGAGGGCGAGCGCGGCGACCGTGATTCCGGCGGCGAGAGTGAGCAGACGGGATCGCGACATGTTGTCTCCAAGGCGAGGGGATGTGCCCGGACGCTGTGGGCCGGTGCGCTTCTATTCTCGCTGTCGTCCGATCGAGCCGGCGCACGCGGCGACGGATTGTTACACCGAGTCCGAAATTGATGCATGAGCCAGGCGGGATTGGATTTCGACGAATTTCGTTTTACGATATTCGCATGAGTGAGCGAGAGACGATCAGGGGTGAGGTCGTCACCGAAGAGCAGATCGCCGCATGGGCTGCCGAAGTAGAAGTCGGCTACGACGTCGAGGTGCTCAAGAGGCGGGGGCGGGGCCGACCGGGGCGCGGTGCGGATCCGTCGCAGGTCGTCGCCCTACGTCTGACGAGCGATGAACTCCAAGCACTCGATGCTCGCGCGGAACGGGAGAAAAAGTCGCGTTCTGAACTCATTCGGGAGGCAATTGCGGCGTACGCCGCGTGAAAGTTCACGACTCCGCGCGCAAGTACGGCATCGGCGACGAAGACATCGTTCAGGCCGCGCGCGGGGCCGTTTGGGTCGAGCTGCTGGATGAAGAATCGCCAGCCTGCCGGCTACGACTGGGGTTCGACACGCGGCGGCCGACTTCTCGAGACCGTGGTTCTTGTCTTCGATAGTGGCAACGAACTTGTCATCCATGTGATGAGGGCGAGGCCCGATCTGGTGGACCTGCTGCCTTAGCTGTCGAGTGAGACAGTCGGGTCCAAGTCGGGAGCTAAGGCTCGTCAATCACCTCCCCGGCGGAGAACGCTCGATCTGCGAGATGCCGCAGGAGTTCGCTCCGGACCTCGGGTCGCGAGGGGTAGGTCAATACACGCCCGGGTTGGGTCGAGATACTTCGCGACTCCTGTCGGCTGTGGTTTGGGCGTACTCGCGGCCAGGACATCCGAGAACCGCGTCACGGTCACGTCCTCTACCTTGCATTTCGAGACATCCGGGTGGGCCCTGCGACCCTGCACGATACGCGCATGACGTTTCCGCCGCCGATTCGCCGACTCGACGACTCGCGGCTCAGAATGGTGGCCTCGATGACGTATCGGGCACGAATCCGACCGCAATCGGGGGAGGCTTGTCGATGTACGAGTTGCCGCCGGGCGAGATCCACTCGAGTACGCCGCGGGGGTGATGGATGACCCGCCATGGTGTTTCGCCCTTCAGGGTGTGGTGTCGTCGGCAGAAGCAGGCGAGGTTGCAGTGCGACGTCTTTCCGCCGAGGGCATAGTCCTGCCCATGATCGACATCACATCGGTGTGCGGGCATGCGGCATCCGGGAAACCGGCAGTGGGGATCTCGAGCCCGTAGGTATCGGGTCAAATCCGCGGATCGTGTGTATCGGTCAACGGCGAGGACGCCGCCGGTGATGGGGTCGGCGAGTATTCGTTCCCACCCGGGGACATTCGCCGCCAAGATTCGGGCTGTGTCGATGTCGACCGGTGCTCGACCAACCAGTTCGGCCGGGTCGGTGGTCACGCCGGCGAGCGCGAGGGCGGGGACGGTGACGTTGACGATCGCGCGGATGGATGCCAGGCCGCCGAAACCATCGCCGAGTCCCTCGCCGGTTTCGGGGTTGATGGTGTGGGTGAGGACGATCTCGGCCAGCAGGTCGGCGCGGATCTGATCGAGCGTGCGGGGGTCGCGTTCCGGCTCCCTCTCGTTTCCGTCGACGTTGCCATCTCCACTGTCGTGAGTTCCGCGCGCCGAGTCGGCTGCGTCGTCGCGAGCTTTGCGTGCCATCTGCGAGAGCATGTCGTGGATGCCGTAGACGGGCACGGCGGGCCCGCGTAGGACAAGTTCGGCCATGCCGTCGGCTTCGTCGCGAACCCACACGCCCCGCCCCTTGCGGGCCTCTTTGTGTCGCTCGGCGAATGTTGTCGGTTGGACCCGCTCGACGAGCCGGGCGAGCGACGCGTTCAGCCGGCCGGGAGTTGTCGATTCGGCCTGCGAGATCGCCTCCGACTCGAAGACGGCGCGGATGCCTTCGTCAGAGAGCTTGGTTCCGTGATCCACGATCACGCGGACATGCCCCAGCGCGATTCGCCCGTCGGACAAAGCCGACAGCGTCTCGGCGAACCGTGTAGAGATCGTGTAGGCGTCGTCGAGTCGACGCTGCACGGTGCGGTCGGACTGGTTGACCCGCACCGCCAATTCGGCTGCGATCGCCCGCAACGGTAGCTCTGCGTCACGCGAACTCATTCGCGGCAATTCGGACATACGTTCGAAAGCTGTCTCAGCGGCCCGCGCAAGAACACGAACCACCTCAGCTTCCGCTGCCGCAACGGCGGCAACCGCGACTGCGTAATCCTCGGCCAATTCGGCGGCAACGACGTCGACGTCGTCACCCCGCAAGCCCGATGAATTCGTATTCATGTTCTATACTCTACGAACCTGCGCCGACATTTCGTCCCCGAAAAGTGCCCGATACGGCCTCACATCGAAACTTTGTTCGTTAGATCTCTCTCATGATTGGCGGGCTTCTCGCGAATGATGGAGAGCGCCGAACCCGAACCCGCGACCAACGGATCGAGAGCATGTCCCGCTCAAGGTCAGTGACTGCTACGGAGGTAGTGTGAAGACACCGTGGGCCCCGTGGGGCTCGAACCCACGCAGGTGCATATCTTGCCGTTGTCGATTGAAGGAAATCGTTGATTTCCCGCGGTTACCGGACCCCTCAAGTGACACTCAGAAACATCAAAATGCGTATAGATGTTGTCAAAGTGTTGTCACGCGACGCGAGGTTAGGGCCGCGACCTCGTCGTCGACCGCCCGTTCAGGATCACTTTGCGAGAGAAACCGTGTCGGGAGTCAGTAGTGGTCGCGGGCTTGGAGAATGATGACGTGACTATCGGTGACGTAGTAGACCAGGCGGTTCTTGTCATCGATTCGGCGTGACCACGCCCCCGAGAGAATGTGCTTGAGCGGTTCCGGTTTGCCGATCCCAGCGAAGGGATCGCGCATCACATCTGCGATCAGTTGATTGATGCGCTTCAGAGTCTTGCGATCCTGCGTCTGCCAGTAGACATAGTCCTCCCACCCGTTCGGGTCGAATCCGATCGTTCGCGTCACGCGTCGAGGAGGTCGTGCTGTTCGAACTCTCCGCGGCGGGCGCGCTCGATTGCGGCGAGCAGCCGGTCAGCGTTGGCGGGGTTTCGGAGCAAGTACGCAGTTTCGGTCATCGCGTCGTAATCGTCCTTCGACAGAAGGACGGCGTTTCCGTGACGCGACACGACCTCGACGGCCGTGTGGTCTTCGTTGACCTGCTGAATGAGGCCGAAAAGAGTCTTGCGCGCCTCGGTCGCGGTGATTGCAGACATAGCCGCCTCCCTAAGTGGTACATCAAAGCGTACCACTTCACAATCACCGGGCTTGGTGAATCCACTGCGAGCATAAAGTCGGCGCGGCCGGATCGGTCAGCGGACTTCTTGCGCCTGCTCTTGGACGTCGACCAGCCAACCCGATATCGTGCGTCGACGCTGCTCGGACGGTGGATCAGCTGCGAGATCTTCAGTGGACGGAAGCTGCTGGGTTTGATCGTTGACGGGTTGCCTAATGCCTTGCGCCGCCGTCAGCTTGGCCGTCCCGGGTACTGGCACAATCTCGATCACGTACCGCGACGGTCGTGTCCCCCAGAACGCGCCCTCTCCGGACGTGCGACCGACCATCGGCCAGTCGCCGCCGTTTGGCGGCCTGGTCGCGTCCGGCGGTGCGCCGTCGCCGGGTCGGCGCAGCGACAGTCGCTCTACGACCTCGCGCGTGACCATGTAAACCGCCACCACTCGGCCGCGCACCCGATCGGGAGAGTCCTCCTCGTGGTGCGACTCCATTGCATCTGCCGTGGCGAGGACCTCCGGACCGAGGACGCCGGCCAGGGCCGGGGGCACCGCCCGCGACCCGATACCGAAGTCGACCTCGTCTCCCCGGCCGAACGGATCACCGCAGCATGCCCACTCCCACTCGGACAGCCACACGCGCCTCATGGCCGCAACGCTAACCCGACCCGTTCGTTTGCACACGTTGTCGCATTCGCGGATCCGTATGCGGGCAGCGTGGCTCGGTTGTTGACGATCGTCTCGCTCAGCGGACGTCGAATAGTTGTCGCGTGCTCGGGTGAGGGGTGGACGGACATCACGGGGAGCGCTGCGGGTGACCTAACCTCGACCTTTCATGGTCGTTGTGAGCGGGGTCGAATGAGCGTGGGTGCGCTCGCTTGAACCTGATTCTGTCGTCTGGGTACGACAATGAGTCGCGTGTCGCTGCGTGGGCGGGGTTCCGGTCCGGGGCGGTGCTGTCGTGGGTGGACTGAAGGCTGCCGGCGTCAGCCGGGCGCCCGCGCGTGAGCGCGCAGCCCGGTGATCGCCGCGAGGGCCGTGGCGACCCAGGTTGCCCGGTCGGAGAGGTGCAGGGTCGTGCGCCGGCCGTGCCGCGCGATCGCTGCCGGGATGGAGAACAGCCGCAGCCGTAACCGTTTCGGTTCCCACCGGCGGGCGGCATCGGTGGGGTGCGCGAGCATTCCCATCCAGGCCATCAGTTCGGACGCGAGGGCCACGAGGTGGCACCAAATGCGGTTCTGATCGAACGCTTTCAGGGGCAGGTTGCGCAGTCCGGTGTCTTTCGCGATACGGATGCGGTCCTCGCAGCGCGCCCGCCGACGGTGCCGCAGCTCGAGGGCGGCGAGTTGCCCGCGGGCCGTGTTCGTGGCGAACGCGGTCAGGCGGTAACCGTCGACGTCATCGAACCGCAGTTGCGCGCCGGGGTGTGGTCGTTCGCGGCGCACGATGACACGCATCCCTGGCGGCCATTTCGTGAGGTCGAGGATCCCGGTGAACTCGGCGACATCCGCACCCGGGCGGCCTTCTTCGGCCGCGTTGTAGGCCGGTGCCCACACCTTCTCGGGGATCTTCCGATACAGCTCCGGGGTGAACTGAGGGAGCGTGAACCCCACCGAATACGCCAACCGGCGCCCGCTGAGCCACTTCACGAACTCGTGCGTTCCACCGGCACCGTCGGCGCGGATCAGCACGCTCTTCCCCGGCCGGGCCGAACCTCCGGGCAACTGCGCGAGCGCTTGTTTCACGACGTCGATGTGGTCCGCGGCGGTGTTCGAGCCGGCGTTGCCCGGGCGGAGCTTGATCGCGAGCGCCTCACCCGCCCCGGGTTTCCCGTGGTCGAGAAACGCGCACAACGGATGAAAGCCGAAGCCGCGCTTGTATGTCGGTGCGGCGTGTTCTTTCTCGGAGTGCGCGGTGATCAACGTCGCATCCAGATCGATGATCAGCGGGTCCTTCACCGTCGCGGCGTGACCGGGCGCGTGCTCACCGGCCAGCGACCACGCCCGCTCCCGAGCAGTGGCTCTCGCGGTGTTGATCGCAGCGATCGCGCGGTCCGGGTCAGCAGCGAGGGCCGCGATCGTGCGGGACACCGTCGGGTCTGATGCGACCGGCCCGAACACCCCTGGCTCGCCGCGGAGCACCCCGATGTCAGCGAGAGCGTCACCACCCAACGTGAGCGCGATCGCAAGATCCACGACAACTTTCCCGGGATCATGGATCGCAAACGGCTTCCGCCACGGCCCGAGAGCCTCGGACAGCGCCCGGTCAAGACCAGTGGCGCGTGCGGTTTCGGTCAGCAGCACACCGCCCGCTTGACCGATCGCGGACACCCTCGCGGTGTCAACATTCACGCGGGGATACGCTCCGGTATTCTTCACCCTGAAGGTGCTCCTTCTTGCGGATCAATACGACTCTCGACAAGCCTTATTCTCCCAGGTCAGGAGCACTTTCCCTATCCACCACGCACGGTCGCCGGACCACAAGCGTGAAAGCCCGAGGCTAACGAAGGGGGCGGGCCACGGGCATTTCCGGATCGGATGGTCCCGTGACGACGAGCCAGTCGTCCGTGGAGACGGTCGCTGTCACTGCTTCGGATGCGGGGCCAGGAGCATCACATGAGCAAGCGACGAACTCGCACAAGATCGTGCACCGGGGTGACGGCATCCCGACCACGTAAGCTTCTGCGTATGAATGCTGCGCGTCGGCTGGTGCAAGTGACGGCGACTGTCACCGGGGTGGTGCTGCTGATCGCGGGTTGTGCAGCAATCAGACCCGAAGCCGTCACTCCGTCCCCCTCCGCCAGCGCTGCGCGCCAGCTTGGGCCTGAGGCCTTCGCTGCAGAGATCGCCAGCGGCGACCGGTTCGTGGTCAACGTACACACCCCCGACGAAGGCGGGATCGACGGCACGGACGCCGATATCCCGTTTGACCAACTTGAGGAACGCGTGTCCGAGCTGCCGCAAGAAAAGGCGGCCGCGATCGCGGTGTACTGCATGACTGGACGGATGAGCGAGATCGCAGTCGATACCCTCGCCGGAATGGGCTACGTCGACCTGGTAGAGCTACGCGGGGGCATGGTGGCCTGGGAGGCCGACGGGCGGACCCTGATTTCTCCGGCCGCCGAGTAGGTATCGACCTAGATGAGTGAGTCCGTTTGGCTGGGTCGGCGTGGATGCTGTTAATCGTTGACGGAGGGTCTTAACCTGCTCGGGATCGCGTCGGATCGGAAATGGATCCGATACGCGCACGCTCACCTGAAGGGCATGTTCCCGAACCTGCCCGGCCAGTCCGGGTGGGGCAAACGCGTCCGCCAATCCACCGGGCTTCTCTCTGCGGTGATCACCGAGCTGGCCCGTGACACCCCGTCCTGGGGTGAGGTCACCCGGCTGGTGGACTCGACCCCGTTACCGTGCGGGAAATCGCGGGAGACCGTGAAACGCTCAGACCTTGCCGGGCACGCCGACTACGGATACTGCGCATCCCACTCCCGATACTTCTGGGGCTTCCGGCTCTATCTGATCTGCACTCCCGACGGAATGCCCGTGGTCTGGGGACTCGCGAGCCCGAAGATCGGTGAACGCGAAGCCACCCAAGCGATGCTCGACCACGACAGACACCTCATCCAGCCTGGACAGGTGATCATCGGCGACAAAGGCTTCGCTGGGAAGCAGTTGGAGGACTTCGTCACCAACGAACTCGGCGCGCACCTTGTCCGCCCCGACCGCAAAGACGAGACCCCCAGGTTCGGGAAGCTCGGAGGCATCCGACAATGGGTCGAGTCCGTGTTCGACACCCTCAAAGGCCAACTCACCCTCGAAGACCGCGGCGGCAGAACCCCCGCAGGCGCCGAGCTTCCGCCATGGAGCACGATTCGCGGCGGCCCGAGGAGTCCGGTCGCCGTTGTCGATGCGGCCGCTTCCGTGAGAGTTGTCCCACGGTCTTTCTTTACTGTGTAGGTCTATGTACTGTAGAACGCATGGTAGACGCCCCGGCACAGCTCAGTCGGCTCGAGCAGGATCTCCGCAAGGGTGTCTTGGTGCTGGCTGCGCTTTCCCAGCTGCGGAAGCCGCAGTACGGGTACTCGTTGCGGCAGGCTCTCGCACGACGGGGGATGGCGATCGAGGAGGGCACGCTCTATCCGCTTCTGCGTCGTCTAGAGAGCCAGGGCGTGCTCGTTTCGAAGTGGCAAACGGACGATGGGCCTCCCCGCCGCTATTACGAGCTCAGCTCGCTCGGCATGGGCCTCTATGAAGACCTGACCTCCGCATGGGGGTCCTTGGCGTCGGTGATGGACCGGCTCCTGAACGAGAAGGACTCAGAATGAACCCCACAGCCATCATCGACAGCTATGTCGGCGACGTCGTAAGCCACCTGCCGCGGCGCCAGCGCGCGGACGTCGCCCTCGAGCTGCGCTCGCTGCTCGACGACGAACTGGCTGGTCGGGCGGCGGATGCTGGACATCCCGCCGACGCACCGCTGACCATGGAGCTGCTCTCCACGTTCGGCAGGCCGCAGGAAGTTGCCGACCGTTACCGGCCCGAGGGCTTCACCATCATCCGTCCGTCCGACGCCCCCCGATTCACATGGATCGCGTTCGGCGGCCTGGCGGTGATCTGGGCCATCACTTTCCCGGCCATCATGCTGGGCGTCATCCCGGTCGTCGGCTGGGACTACGGGGCCGACGAGTGGTGGGGTCGCTTTACGGTGTGGTGGCTGGGATGGGGGATCGGGGCCCTGTGGTGGCCGGGAGTGGTGATCACCTTCACGCTCATCGGTGCACTGGTCGATCGGCGACGAGAGTCGACTTCTGAGTCGTGGGTGCCCGCGCCGCCGAGAGTGATCGACCGCGATCTTGTGAATCGTCCGGCAACTGTCGTCGCCCTCGCCGCGGGGATACTCGGCGCCACAGTGGTGATCGCTCTGCCCTGGCTTGCAGTCTGGGCGCCTGGCCTGTCAGAACCCGCGATCGCTGCCCTCGAACTGGACCCGGACTTCTTGAGATGGCGAGCAGCCTGGATCCTTCCTGTTTGGGCGGCATCTCTCGCGCTGCTCGTATTTGTGCTCGTCGTCGGACGTTGGACCGTCGTCACTCACCGCGTCCGGGCGGCGCTGGATGTGGCGATGGTCGGGGTCCTGCTGTGGTGGTCCCTTGCAGGTCCCGTCTTCATCTCACCCGCAGCAGACAGCACAGCGAGGTTCCTCTTGATACTCCTCGCGGTGCTCTCAGCGACTGACGCCGTCATCGCCATTCGACGCAGCAACTCGGTAACGCGCAAGTCCCTCGCGCCGGCCTGAAGACCGTCGACCCCAAGAAACTCGCGGTCGGAGTCACCAACGGATGCTCCGCGCGGGCCCACTCCGCACAACTCACGTGACGATTGCAGCTCGTTCGTCATTCCGAATAAGTCGGTCATTCCGCAAGCCCGCCGCTCAGGGGGTGGTTCTCACGCATCGACGTCGAAGACGACGATCTGGACTGCCAGTCGCGAGATGAGCTGGGCCACAGGCTGGTGTGCGGGATGCGGCAAGTACTTGTCGCGGGCTGAGCTGCTAGCGAAGCTGACCACGAGCCCCCACTCGAATCCGCCCTCCAGCCCCTCGGGGCTCGTGCTCGGCCCGTGATGAACGGCGAGCACGTCAGGGATCGTGTCTGGGAATGCGTTCGCTAGCTCGGACAGCTCTTCGAGCTCAGCGGGGCTGACGTCCGGCTTCCAGCGGACGAGTACGACGTGCATGACGGCTGGATTGTTCATCTCCACAGATTGCCCGACCGGATCGTCGATCCGAGCCGGTGCTCTGCCGGTAAGCCAACCAACCGAAGGGCGCGTTCCCCATCGGAGTGAACACGCCGATCAGGATCGTCACAATGCCCACGGCGACGATCGCTCCCGCGCCCACCCAAGCGAGCACCGCCGTCCTGCTTCTGCCGCCCACCCTCCGACAACTATCCGCGACGACACCTACGCCGACCTGTTCGACGACGATCTCGACATCGTGTCGGAGGCGCCGGGAACGGCGGCTGCATCATCCAACGTGGCCGCGATTCTGTCAGCGGCTACTCCACGCGACGACGACGCGTGACAACAATCGAGAGCCTTCCGGCCCCGCAAAACGTCATTCAGTTGTTGTCAAATTGTTGTGACGAAGTGAATCCCGGTGCCTTGTGACCAACCGACACCCCAGTGTTTCCAGGAGATTTGATGGATCATATGCGGTGGGCCCCGTGGGGCTCGAACCCACGACCCGCGGATTAAAAGTCCGATGCTCTACCGACTGAGCTAGAGGCCCGTATCCCACCAGCCTACTGAACGTCAGTGCGAACCAGCGCGCACGGAAGCGGCCGCCGGAACCCCCTCGCAGGTAGGTTCCGACGGCCGCGGTCGTGCGTGTGTCGCGTGAGCCCCCCGGATCACGCGACACACGATGATCCGATTACATCGGGGGCATCAGCACCGTGTCGATGAGGTACACCGTGGCGTTGGCGGTCTGGACGCCACCACAGATCACGGCGGACTCGCCGTTGACCATGATGCTGTCTCCACTGCCGGTCACCTCGAGGTCCGCACCCTGAACGGTGGTGTACGTGCCGCCGAGGTCATCGGGGACGATCTGGCCGGGGATCACGTGGTACGTCAGGATCGACGTCAGCGTGGCCGTGTCGGTCTTGAGCGCCTCGATCGTGGCGGGGTCGATCTTCGCGAACGCGTCATCGACGGGAGCGAAGACGGTGAACTCTCCACCGTTGAGTGTGTCTACCAGGTCGACCTCGGGGTTCAGCTGACCGCTGACCGCTGCGGTGAGCGTGGTCAGGATCGGGTTATTGGACGCCGCGACCGCAACGGGGTCGGCAGACATGCCCTCGACGGAGCCGGCACCATCCGGGACCTGCTCGGCGTACGCAGCGCAGCCCGCACCGACGAGGTTCGCCGCCGGGTCCATCTCCATCTCTTCGGACATCGAGGGAGTGCTCGAGGGCTCTTCCATCGAGTCGTCGGTGGCGGTTTCGGCGCCCATCGAACAAGCGCTGAGCGCAAACGTCGCCGCCAGGGCGAGCGACAGGCCGGCGGTCAGGCGCATCTTGGTACGTGACATGAGTTCCTCCTCTATGTGGGGCCGGTAGGCCCCGTGGACACATACCCCGGTGCGGGGTCCGTGCACCGCTTGATGCGGTGTTCACAGGGCCATTCGGGGCTGCTCCGCGATCGGATTGGACATCGGGCAGAAAGTTTTTCCGTTGTCCATACCCCGCGCCGGATTCCGGGGCGCAGCAATAGGTGAGGCATGCTGGGACATGTGGTTATCGACGGCGTAGACGTGCCCGAGGAGGGCGGCGAAAGCGTCGACCATGTCGGCGAGTTGTTGTCGCGCGTCTCGCAGGGCGACGAAGCCGCATTTTCGCGCCTCTACGACCTGCTCTCCCCCCGCGTATTCGGCCTCATCCTTCGTGTGCTCGTCGATCGTTCGCAGAGCGAAGAGGTCCTGCAGGAGGTTTTCCTCGAGCTCTGGCAATCCGCAGCCAAGTTCGCTCCGAACAAGGGGCAGGGAAGATCGTGGGTACTTACCATCGCTCACCGCCGGGCCGTTGATCGTGTGCGATCGGCGCAGGCGAGTGCGGACCGGGACGTACGCGTGGGCTTCCGAGACATAGAGGTCGCTCATGACGGGGTTGCGGAACAAGTGGAGCTTCGGATCGAAGGGCAGCGGGTCGCTCAGGCGCTCGAGACCCTTCCCGATGCCCAACGGGAAGCGATCACCCTCGCGTATTACGGGGGTTACAGTCAGAGCGAGATCGCGGCCCTCGTCGGGGCGCCGCTCGGAACGGTCAAGACGAGAATGCGAGACGGGCTGACCCGTCTCAGAGGAGAATTGGGGGTGACGACATGAACGAGCACGAATTCGCAGAACTGGCCGCGGGACACGCGCTCAACGCGCTGAGCCCCGAGGACGAGGCCGCGTTCGTCGCCGCCCTCGCGGAGCATCCCGAGTGGGAGCACCACGCGTATTCGGATGCCGCCACGGTCGCCGCGCTCTCGGACTCCGTCGCCGAAGTGTCGCCGCCCCCTGCCCTGCGCACCGATCTGCTGGCGCGGATCGCCTCGGTGCAGCAGGATCATCCCGCACAGGTCGCCGCTCCCGCCTCGAGTCTGGAGTCCCCGGCCGCCGTCCCGGACGAGCCGCGTCGGCGCAGTTGGGGCCCGCGTGCCTGGTTCGCGCTCGCCGCATCCCTCGTCCTTCTCGTCGGAGTCGGCGGCGGAGCGGTCGTCCTCGCGCAGCAGCTGAATCGCCCGGTGGCGGTGGTGGCCCTCGAGCGCATCGAGGCAGCGCCCGACGGTCAAGAAGCGTCGACGACGCTTGCAGACGGGGGCCAAGCGACGGTCCACTGGTCGGAGTCCGTCGGTGAGGTGGTTTTCGTCTCGGACGGCTTGCCCACGCTGAGCGATGACCAAAGCTATGAACTCTGGTTCGTGCGGGATTCGGGTGCGATCGCCGCGGGTGTGTTCGAGGCCGGGGGTGACGGCGATGCGACCGCGCTGTTGGCCGGATCGATGAGCCCCGGCGATATCATCGCTGTGACTGTCGAGCCCGCGGGCGGCTCGCCGACGGGTGAGCCGACGAGCGATCCGATCCTCGCTATTCCCACGGCCTGACGCGTTCTCTGCCCGCGTTGAGTTGCGCGGCGCGCGAACGCTCCGGCGGCTCTCGTCCCATACGTCGCGGGTAGCCTGGATGGATGAGTGACGCCACCGGCCCCGGATTCCACAAGCCGGTACGACGCCCCTCCGACGTCTTCGACCGCCTGTTCGGCACCGAGGATCCTGCCGAGGTTTCGCGCGTCGCCCATTCGACCGCCGCGGCGCTCCTCTCGCGCGTTCGCGAGGAGCCGGATGCCTCGGTGGTCGACCGCCTCGTGCAGTTCACCGATCTGCACGGTATCCACGACATCGCCGAGCTGTGGTCGCGCTCGCCCGCGCGGACCCTCCCCGGAACGCTGTGGCGCCTGTACCTGCTGCAGCTCATGATCCATGACGACCCTCGGACCGCTGCCCTCCTGTTCGAGCGCGGGCGAGTGGAGCTGTCAACGGCGGACGTCGTCGTCGCGGGTGCTCCCGCCCCCGCTGGCCCGGAAGAGCTCGTTGAGCTGTCGGATAAGATCTTGCGCGGCGTTTTCGAGGGTGACTTCGGTGTCGCGCTCGACCGCGCGGCTGCCTTCTGCCGGATCGAAGCGGATGGCGCGACCCGGCTCGCGGACGACTACGAACGTACCGAGCCAGAGCGTGCGACAGACCTCACCGCGCGGGCACTCAGACTGTCGGCATTCGCCGCAGATCTGACCGCGGCGGCCTCGCTGTGGCGGCGCGACACGCTGAACTGAGCGCCGCCTGGCCTGCGGGCAGAGAAGTGCCGGGCCGCAGAACGCCTCACGGCGCGGAGCCGCTCGGAGCGGCAGATTATGGAGCCCGGGGTTACTGCGGCCCGGCTGTTCCAGTGTAACGCAGCCCTCGCGGCGGCTATTCCGACCGGGCGCCGTAGGCTCGGAGAATGGCAACGCGCTTCGCGCTCATCATCGAGCCAACGGCATCCGACGACACCCGATCCGACTTCTCGGCGACCTTCACACAAGTGGACGCGTCCGCGCCGGCGCTCAGCGTCGGTGAGCTGAGTACCCAGCGCGGCGACGGCATCTTCGAATCGATCGGTGTCGTCGACAGTCACCCGCAAGAGGTCGCGGCGCATCTGGAGCGGTTCGTGCGTTCGGCCGAGATCTGCGATCTGCCGATGCCGAACGTTGAGCAGTGGCGTCAGGCCATCGATGCCGCCGCGGCGTTATGCGGCCCGGGGGAGTGGGTCGTGAAGACCATTCTGAGCCGTGGGGTCGAGCATGGGCCCGCGCCGACAGCCTGGGTCACCGCGGCCGACGCCGCGGACTTCTCGAGGCCACGGCGCGAGGGGATCGCTGTCGTCACGCTCGACCGAGGGTTCGACCTGAACGCGCCCGCCCGCGCACCGTGGTTGCTGCTCGGCGCGAAGACCCTGTCATATGCGGTGAACATGGCGTCGTTGCGCGAGGCGCACAAGCGCGGCGCGGACGATGCGATCTTCGTCTCGTCGGACGGGTTCGTGCTCGAGGCACCCACCGCATCCGTCATCCTGCGTTTCGGCGACGTGTTCGTCACCCCGGAGCCAACGGGGGGAATCCTGCACGGCACGACCCAGCTGAGCGCGTTCGCGTGGCTCGAGGGGCAAGGTTTTGCAACCGTCTATCGTGATGTGCGCACGAGTGAGCTGGCAGCGGCGGAAGTCGGATGGCTCGTGTCGAGCGTGCGTCTGGCGGCTCCCATTCGACGGATCGATGAGGTGGATGTGCCGCTCGATCACGAACTGACCGACGCGCTTAACGCGTACCTGCTGTCGCCGCGCGAATAGGACTATCCGAAGCGACCCGAGACGTAGTCTTCGGTTGCCTGGACGGTCGGCGTGGTGAAGATCGTGCGGGTGTCGTCGTACTCGATGAGCTTGCCGGGCTTGCCGGTGCCCGCGATGTTGAAGAAGGCAGTGCGGTCGGAGACGCGCGAGGCCTGCTGCATGTTGTGCGTGACGATGACGATCGTGTACTCGGACTTCAGCTCGCCGATCAGCTCTTCGATCGCATAGGTAGAGATCGGGTCGAGGGCCGAGCACGGCTCGTCCATGAGCAGCACATCCGGCGATACGGCGATCGCGCGGGCGATACACAGGCGCTGTTGCTGCCCACCCGAGAGACCGGAGCCGGGGCGGTCGAGGCGATCCTTGACCTCGTTCCAGAGGTTCGCCCCCGTGAGCGACTTCTCGACGAGGGCGTCGGCGTCGCTCTTGTTGATGCGCTTGTTGTTCAACTTGACGCCGGCGAGCACGTTCTCGCGAATCGACATGGTCGGGAACGGGTTGGGGCGCTGGAACACCATGCCGACCTGTCGACGCACGAGCACCGGGTCGACTCCGGGACCGTAGAGGTCGGCACCGTCGAGCAGAACCTGTCCCTCGACGTAGGCGCCGGGGATGACCTCGTGCATGCGGTTGAGGGTGCGCAGGAACGTCGACTTGCCGCATCCGGACGGACCGATGAAGGCTGTGACGCTCCGGGGTTCGATCTCGAGGGCGACTCCCTCGACGGCGAGAAAGTCGCCGTAGTAGACGTTCAGATCGTGGACTTCGATGCTCTTGGACACGTGTTCCTCAGAATGTTTCAGGTGGAGGCGGGATGGGTCAGCGGCCGAACTTCGGAGCGAAGAGGCGTGCGATGAGGCGGGCGATGAGGTTGAGTGCCATCACGATGACGATCAGGACGAACGCCGCGGCCCAGGCGCGGTTGATGTAGGCCTCGGCCGGGATGCCCTGGTTCATGTACTGCGAGTACGCGAACACGGGCAGCGTCATCATGCGCCCCTCGAAGAGGTTGTAGTTCATCGAGGTCGTCACACCCGCCGTGATCAGCAGGGGAGCGGTCTCACCAATGACGCGCGCGACCGAGAGCATGATTCCGGTGGTTATGCCGGCGATGGATGTCGGCAGAACGACCTTCACGATCGTGAGCCATTTGGGCACGCCGAGCGCGTATGACGCTTCGCGCAACTCGTTGGGAACGAGTCGCAGCATCTCTTCGCTGGAGCGAACGACGACCGGGATCATCAAGACCGACAGTGCCACGGCGCCCATGATGCCGAGCCGGATGCCCGGACCGAAGAAGAGCGCGAACACCGCGAAGGCGAACAGACCGGCGACGATCGAGGGGATACCCGTCATGACGTCGACCAGGAACGTGATGCCCTGCGCGAGCTTTCCGCGCCCGTACTCGACGAGGTAGATCGCCGTGAACAGACCGATCGGGATCGAGATGATGGCCGCAGCCAGGGTGACGAGAAGTGTGCCGATGATCGCGTGCAGCGCCCCGCCGCCGTCACCGACGACATTGCGCATCGACGATGTGAAGAAGTCAGCGGAAATACCCGCGACACCGTTGGTGACGACGGTGAAGCCGAGCGAGATGAGAGGCACCATTGCCAGCGCGAAGGCCGCCGTCACGATTCCCGTGACCAGGCGATCGACCGCCTTTCGGCGTCCCTCGACCATGCTCGAGATGACCGTGATGAGCACGAGGTAGAGCAGCACGGCGACGACGGCGAAGCCGGCGATGTTGAACCCGGCGCCGCTGGCGATGCCGAGTACGGCGAAGAGGATGGCGCTGACCACAGCGCTGAGGGCGAGGACGCCCCAGGGGGAGCCCTGGGGAAGGCGACCGTTGGTGAGTCCGCTGGACGCCGCGGGCGCGGTCGAAGACGAGGGAGCAGTCGTGAGGGTCATGTCAGTTGGCTCCCGAGAATTCCTTGCGGCGGTTGACGATGTATCGCGCGAGGGCGTTCACCGCGAATGTCACGATGAACAGGATCAGCCCCGTGGCGATCAGCACGTTGATGTTCGTGCCATAGGCCTCGGGGAACGTGAGGGCGATGTTCGCCGGGATCGTGCTCGGGTTCTCAGGAGTGAGTAGCCGGAAGGTGACGATGCCGGTTGCGGAGAGCACCAGGGCAACCGCCATCGTCTCTCCGAGGGCGCGGCCGAGCCCCAGCATCGATGCGGACACGATGCCGCTGCGGCCGAAGGGGAAGACGGCCATCCGGACCATCTCCCAGCGCGTTGCGCCGAGGGCGAGCGCGGCTTCTTCGTGCAGGATCGGGGTTTGGAGGAAGATCTCGCGGCAGATGGCGGTGATGATCGGCACGACCATCACGGCGAGCACCATTGCGGCGGTGAAGATCGTGCGGCCTGTGCTGGAAACCGGGCCGGCGAAGAGGGGGAACCATCCCGCGTTGTCGACGAGCCAGGTGTAGATGGGCTGAACGGCCGGCGCGAGTACGAGGATCCCCCAGAGGCCGAAAACGACCGAGGGAACCGCTGCAAGCAGGTCGACGATGTAGCCGAGGCCCTGTGCGAGTCGACGCGGGGCGTAGTGCGAGATGAAGAGGGCGACGGCCACCGAGAGGGGCACGGCCATCAGCAGGGCAAGGAATGATGCCCAGATCGTTCCGAACAGGAGAGGCCAGACGTAGTCCCAGAAATTCGTGCTGAGGATGGAGGCATCCTCGCTCGTTGCCGAGATGCCGGGAAGCGACTGAATCACGAGGAACACTGTCACGGCCGCGAGGGTGACGAGGATCATCGATCCAGCAAAGAGGGCGGTTCCCGAGAACCAGCGGTCGCCTGGGCGCTGCTTCGCCTTGACGGCGGGGGGCGCGGTGGTGGTCATCTCATCCTGTTCTCGGTATTGCCTGGCGGCGTGAGAGGTATGGCCGGCCCGCGATTGTTCGCGGGCCGGCCATGGGTATTACTCGACGACGATGAGGTCCAGAGCGGCCTGCATGTTGTCGCGCTGCGTGTCCGAGATCGGGGCGCTGCCGGCTGCTGCTGCCGCCTCGTCCTGGCCCTCGGGGCTGATGACGTACTCGAGGAAGCCCTTGACCAGCGGCGCGGTGGCGGCGTCGACGTACTCCTCGCACGCGATCATGTAGCTGACCAGGACGATCGGGTACGCGGCCTCGTCGGGTGTGCGGTCGAGGTCGATGGCGAGGTCACCGTCGGTGCGGCCTTCGGCGCGGGGCGAGAGGTCGACGATCGCGGCAGCGGCCTCGGGCGAGAATGAGACGAACTCTTCGCCGATCTGCACCGCGACAGTGCCGAAGCCCTCTGCGCGCGACGCGTCGGCGTACGTGATCGCGCCCTGTCCCGCCTCGACGGCGGAGACGACACCCGACGTACCCTGAGCTGCCTCGCCGGTGACGGGGGTGGCGGGCCATTCGCCGTCGGCCTCGTACGTCCACACCTCGGGTGCGGCCTGGGCGAGGTAGTCGGTGAAGTTCTCGGTCGTGCCCGAGTCGTCGGCGCGGTGCACCGGCGTCACGGCCAGGTCGGGAAGGGTGACGCCCTCGTTGAGAGCGGCGATCGCCGGGTCGTTCCAGTTGGTGATCGTGCCGGCGAACAGGCCCGCGATGGTCGCCGGGTCCATGTTCAAGGTGTCGATGCCATCGATGTTGAAGATGATCGCGATCGGAGAGATGTACGAGGGGATCTCGATGATGCCCGTGCCTTCGACGCAGCCGTCGAAGGGTCCTTCAGCGATCTCGTCTGTCGTGAACGCGCGGTCCGAGCCGGCGAAGCCGACGGCTCCGGCCTGGAATGACTCGCGGCCGGCGCCGGAGCCCGACGGGTCGTAGCTGACGGTGACGCCCTCGTTGAGCATCTGGAAGCCGGCCGACCAGGCCTGGACGGCTACTTCCTGCGCGGACGATCCTGCGCCGACGAGCTCGCCGGTGAGGTTGCTTTCGTTGGGCTGTTCGCTCGTGCTGCCGCCGGCCTCGTTCGAGGCGCAGCCGGCAAGGGCAAGGGCGGCGACGGCGCTGATGGCCGCAATCCGCGAGATTCGGGTGATCTTCACTGTGTTTCCGTTCGATCCGTTGACAGGACGTGTCCCGGTGCAGGGCACACAGCGACGGTAGGAGCGACGCCTTAAGAGAGTGGGCCAGAGTGGTGAACGGAAGGTGAACGGGATCGGGCGCGGCGGGAGCGTTCACCGGGGCGGAATATGCTGTGCGGCATGCCCCAGACCAGCGAAAAAGAGCAGGCCGCGCGAGCGGCGATCGACGACGCGGCGAAGGTCGCGAAGCAGGCTCGCAAGGCCGCGAAGGACTTCCCGCCGAAGGCAGCCGAGAAGGTGCGCGAGCTCGCGGCCGAGGCGGAAGCACGAGCGGATGTCTCGAAGAAGACTCTGCGCAAGAAGCCCGCAAAGGTCGCGGCCAAGGCGAAGGACGCCGCCGCGGAGGTACGCAAGGCCATGGCGGCCGCGTTCGCGAAGGTCGAGCGCAAGGCTGTACTGAGGGCCGCGGCCGAGCGTGCCGCGGCTGATGCTGCGCGGGCGGAGGCGGAAGCACAGGAACAAGCCGCGTCTGCCAAGGCCCTGAAGAAGGCGTCCGCGAAGGCGGACAAGGCAGCCCGTCGCGCAGCCGACGAGGCCGACGAGGCCGTGGCAGCTCTCGAGCCGGGGGACGTTCCGGCGGACGAGCCGGAGCACAGCGACCCCGCCGCGGCACCCGGGGAAGGATCCGATGCGTCCGCCGCTGCCGCCCCGGACCTCGCTGGCCTGTCTGTCGCCGACCTGCGCGTCCGCGCCCGGGAGTCCGGACGCACCGGCTACTCGCGCTTGACCAAGGCGCAGCTGATCGACCTCCTCTCGAGCTGACGTGACCGATCTCGCCGCCCCGGCATCCGCGACCCCGTCGCGCCAGCCGGAGCTCGACCGGCGTGCCCACGCACCGGCCGAGCGCACGCTCCTCGACATTCTGCGCTCGACGACCGAGCGCTACCCCGAGGCGTCCGCAATAGACGACGGGTCGGGGGCCCTGAGCTATCGCGAGATGATGGCGCGCGTGGGCCGGACGGCCGCGCGGCTGCACGAGGCGGGGGTGCGGCGGGGAGACCGGGTCGGCGTGCGGATGTCGTCGGGCACGAAGGAGCTCTACATCTCGATCCTCGGCGTGATCGCCGCCGGGGCGTCGTACGTGCCGGTCGACGCCGACGATCCCGAAGAGCGCACGGTGCTCGTCTTCGGCGAGGCGGCTGTGCGGGGTGTGATCGAAGGGTCGGGTGATTTCCGGCCGACGGTCGTGGATGCTGAGCCCGAGGCATCCGCCCTCTTCCGCGATGACGTGCCGCACCCGAGCACCCACGCGGTCGTCACGGTGCCGCCACCGGCTCCGGACGACGACGCGTGGGTCATCTTCACCTCGGGTTCGACCGGAACGCCGAAGGGCGTGGCTGTCAGTCACCGTTCTGCCGCGACCTTCGTCGATGCCGAGGCTGCGCTGTTTCTGCAGGGCGACCCGCTCGGTCCGGGTGACCGTGTGCTCGCGGGTCTGTCGGTCGCGTTCGACGCGTCGTGCGAAGAGATGTGGCTCGCCTGGCGGCACGGAGCCTGCCTGGTGCCCGCGCCGCGCGCGCTCGTGCGGTCGGGCGAAGACCTCGCCCCCTGGCTCGTGCGTCAGCAGATCACGGTCGTGTCGACCGTCCCGACGCTGGCCGCCCTCTGGCCCGCCGAGTCGATCGAGAACGTTCGACTGCTGATCTTCGGCGGCGAGGCATGCCCGCCCGAACTCGCCGCCCGCCTGACCGAAGAGGGCCGCGAGGTCTGGAACACGTACGGCCCGACCGAGGCGACGGTCGTCGCGTGCGCGGCGCTGCTGACGGGCGAGCCGCCCGTGCGGATCGGGCTGCCCCTCGACGGCTGGGCGCTCGCGGTCGTGGATGCCGAGGGTGCCGCGGTCGCCGAAGGAGAGGTCGGCGAACTGATCATCGGGGGAGTGGGCCTCGCTCGCTATCTCGACCCCGCAAAGGACGCGGAGAAGTACGCCCCGATGCCCTCGCTCGGCTGGGACCGCGCCTACCGCTCGGGTGACCTCGTCCGTTACGACCCCGCGGGTCTCGTCTTTCAGGGACGCGCCGACGACCAGGTCAAGATCGGCGGTCGCCGCATCGAGTTGGGCGAGGTCGAGTCCGCGCTGCAGGCTCTGCCCCACGTCGGGGGCGCCGCGGTGGCGGTGCGGCGGACGGATGCGGGAGTCGACATCCTGGTCGGCTACCTCGTCGTAGACGAGGGGTTCGAGCGCCAGCCGGCCCGCGCCGAACTCGCCGCGACCCTGCCCGCGCCGATGGTGCCGCTGCTGGCGGTCGTCGACGACCTGCCGGTGCGCACCTCGGGCAAGGTCGACAAGGCCGCCTTGCCCTGGCCTCTGGCCGGTATGCCGGCCGAGGAATCAACGCTGACCGGCGTCGAGGCATGGCTCGGTGAGCAGTGGCGGGCGGTGCTCGGGGTGTCGGTTCCCGATGCAGACGCCGACTTCTTCGACCTGGGCGGGGGGTCGCTCGCCGCGGCCCAGCTGGTCTCGCGCATCCGGGTGCGCTCGCCGGAGTTCGCCGTCGCCGACATCTATGACCTGCCGCGCCTCGGCGCGATGGCGAAGGCGCTCGGGCCGCTCGGCGACGACGTGGCAGGGACCTATCGCGAGCCCACACCGACACCCCGCTCGACGCAGATCTTGCAGACGATCATGGGCGTTCCGCTGTTCATCCTGAGCGGGGTTCGCTGGCTGCTCTACCTCTTGACCGGCAGTGCCCTGTTGCACCTCGTGCCCGGCTTCGAGGCGCTCCCCATCGTGGACTGGTGGGTGCTCGTTCCCGCGCTGCTGATCTTCGCGACCCCGTTCGGACGGATGACGATCTCGGCCGTTGCTGCGCGCATCCTGCTCGCCGGGGTACTGCCGGGCGACCACCCCCGCGGCGGACACGTGCACATCCGCCTGTGGCTCGCCGAGCAGATCGCCGATCAGGTCGACGCGGTCGGACTCGCCGGGGCGCCGTGGATCAGCTACTACGCCCGCGCACTCGGCGCGAAGATCGGCCGCGACGTCGACATGCACACCCTTCCCCCGGTCACGGGAATGCTGCAGATCGGCGACGGCGCGAGCATCGAGCCCGAGGTCGACCTGACGGGCTACTGGATCGACGGCGACGTCGTCCGGATCGGCGAGGTGCGTATCGGGGCGCAGGCGACGATCGGGGCGCGGAGCACGCTAGCCCCGGGCACGCGGATCGGCCGCCGTGCCGAGATCGCGCCCGGGTCCGCTGTCTTCGGCCGGGTGCGCGCCGACCAGCGGTGGGCGGGCTCACCCGCTGAGCGAGTCGGTGGCGCCGCCGAGGATTGGCCGCGTGAGCGCCCGCCCGCGCCCACTCGGTGGCTGTGGGCCTACGCCGCGTCGTCCGCGTTGCTGGCCCTGCTGCCGTTGGTCGCCTTCGCGGCCGGCGCGCTCGTTCTGGCGGCGGGCATGCGCGGCGCGGACTCGCTCGGGGCGGCTGCATTCGCCGCGTTCGCCTGGCTCGTGCCCGCTGTGCTGGTCACCGGGCTGGTGTTCGCGGCATCCGTCGTCATCTGGGTCCGCCTGCTGCAATGGGGTCTTGCCGAGGGCACCTTCCCGGTGCGGAGCGCGAGGGGATGGCGCGCCTGGACGATCGAGCGTCTGCTCGACTCCTCGCGCACGACGCTGTTCCCGCTCTACTCGAGCCTGTTCACACCGGTCTGGCTGCGGATGCTCGGAGCACACGTCGGCCGCGATGTCGAGGCATCCACCGTCCTGCTGATCCCCGCGATGACGACGATCGAAGATGGCGCATTCCTCGCCGACGACACTATGGTCGCGTCCTACGAGCTGCGCGGCGGATGGATGCGGATCGGGCCGGTGAAGATCGGCAAACGTGCGTTCCTCGGCAACTCGGGTATGGCGGCACCGGGTCATCGTGTGCCGAAGGGCGGGTTGGTAGCCGTGCTGTCAGCGGCGCCACTCAAGGCAAAACCCGGTACCTCGTGGCTCGGTTCGCCCGCCGTCCGCCTGCGCCGGGTCTCGAGCGACGCCGATGAGAGTCGCACCTATCAGCCGAGTACGGCTCTCCGGATCGCCCGCGCCCTGTGGGAGCTGTGCCGCATCGTGCCCGTCATCGTGACGTGCGCGATCGGTCTCGGTGTGGTGTTCGTGCTCGCACTGCTCGTGCAGACGTTCGGCGCGATCGTGACGGTGCTGCTGTCGGGTATCGTCATGCTCGTCGCCGGCGCGGCCGCGGCGGGTGTCTCGACGCTCGCAAAGTGGGCTCTCGTGGGCGTCATCCACGCGGGAGAGAAGCCGTTGTGGTCGAGTTTCGTCTGGCGCACCGAGGTGTCCGACACCTTCGTCGAGATGGTCGCGGCGCCCTGGTTCGCCCGCGCGGCGACCGGCACGCCCGCGCTCGCCGTATGGTTGCGCTCGCTCGGCGTCAAGATCGGGCGCGGTGTCTGGTGCGAAAGTTACTGGCTACCCGAGCCCGACCTCGTGACATTGGGCGATGCATCCACGGTCAACCGGGGTTGCGTTGTGCAGACGCACCTGTTCCATGATCGGATCATGAGCATGGATGTCGTCACGATCGAACCCGGCGGAACGCTCGGCCCGCACAGCGTGATCCTGCCCGCGGCATCGATCGGCGCTCACGCGACGGTCGGACCCGCGTCGCTCGTGATGCGCGGCGAGACGGTGCCGGTCGGCAGCCGGTGGAGCGGCAACCCGATCGGCCCGTGGCGCGCGGTCAAGGTTCGCTCGTACCAGACGAGCTCGCACTGATGGCCGCGCGATGACCGGCGCTCAGCTGCCGGCGCCCGATGCCTACGCCCCGCAGAGCGGGGACCTGTCGTACGACGTCGAGTCGTACGACATCGAGATCACCTACAAGCCGTCGACCAACCGGCTCTCGGGTCGCGTTGTCATGAACGCCGTGGCGCGGCATCCGCTCCGCTCGTTCGCGGTCGACCTCGTGGGCCTGCGCGCCTCGAAGGTGCGTGTCGACGGCGACCGCCGCACGGCGTATCGCCAGGGCCCGCGGATGGTTCGAGTGACCCCCAGTGCTCCGATCGCGCTCGACGAGCGGTTCTCGGTCGAGATCACCTACGCCGGGGCGCCGGCACCGCGCCGGTCGCGGTGGGGAACGATCGGGTGGGAAGAGTTGAAGGATGGCGCCCTCGTCGCCGCCCAGCCGACCGGTGCACCGACGTGGTTCCCGTGCAACGATCGGCCCGACGACAAGGCGACGTACCGGATCTCCGTGACGACGGATGGCGCCTACGGTGTGATCGCGACGGGCGAGCGCGTCTCGCTTGCGCGTGCGGGTGCTGCGGCGACGTGGGTTTTCGAGCAGCCTGCGCCGACCCCGACCTACCTGGTGGCGGTGCAGATCGGTCACTATGCCGAAACTCTCGTCGATCTCGACGGTGTTCCGGGAGCGGTGCATCACCCGCGGGCGCTTGTCGTTCCTGTCACAGCGGCCTTCGCCGATCTGCCGGACATGATGCGGGTCTTCCAGCGTGCGTTCGGTCCCTATCCGTTCGCACGCTACGACGTCGTCGTGACGGCCGACGCCCTCGAGATCCCGCTCGAGGCGCAGGGGATGGCAACCTTTGGCTCGAATCATCTCGACGGTTCGGAAGAGCGTCTCATCGCCCACGAGCTCGCTCATCAGTGGTTCGGCAACAGCGTCGGGCTCGCGCACTGGCGCGACATCTGGTTGAACGAGGGATTCGCCTGCTACGCGGAGTGGATCTGGTCCGAGGCCTCCGGTGGCCCGTCCGTCGAGGCCTGCGCCGCCGCGCACCATACGATCCTGCGGGCGCTGCCGCAGGATCTGCTGCTGTCCGACCCCGGGCCCGACCTCATGTTCGACGACCGCGTCTACAAGCGCGGCGCGCTGACCCTCCATGCCCTTCGCCTGCGGGTGGGTGACACGACGTTCTTCGAGATCCTGCGTCGCTGGTGCGCCGACCACCGACACGGTCTCGTGACGAGCGAGGACTTCGTCGTGTGCGCGGAGGCGATCGCCGACGAACCTCTGGCGGATCTGTTCATGAGCTGGCTGTCGCAGACACCGCTGCCGACGCTGCGTCCGGCCTCACGCTGAGGCGACCGCGAGCGAGATCACGACGCCGCGCGGTCCGCGCACCCGCAGCAGACGGGGACGGATGCCGAGGGCACCGTTTCTCGCACCGTCTGTCGCACCGTCGCCGGCGATGCTCCCGTGGACTCCCCGCAGCGTCCGCTCGATGCGGACCCGGGCGGGCTCGACGGCGAGGCCGCGGCCGTCGGCCTTCAGCACCGCCTCGACGCGCGTCCAGTGGCGGAGCGAGGTGTGCTGCCCCGGGGTGATGAGCCCCCGCAATCCGTCCTGACGCACCCTGTTCCCCGCGCGTTCGGCGTCGATTCCGAGCGCGAGGACCCGGCAGGCGTCCGTGACGGCGACCACCACCAGGCGGGCCGTATACGACACGCTCGCGTGGATCGGTGCCCCGGTGACGACGGGGCGTCCGTGGTCGGTGGCGCCGCAGCGCTCGCACCGTCGGCTCACGACGACCGGGCCGCCCGTCGACGCGGTCGCGATGCGCGCAATCAGGGTGTCTGCAACATCCCGGCGGGTCCTCTCGAGCGGCACCGTCTGCCAGGCGACTCGCACTCCCGCGAGCAGCGTGCTTTCGGGCTGCGAGCTCACTCTTTCGGGGTGTGTGTTTCGATCGCGACGATGCCCGATCCGGGGTTCGTGGCCGACAGGTGCACGACCGAGAATGCCGCGAAATCCAGCGTCGAGGCACTGCCGAGATACGACCCGCGCAGCGTGCCGGTCGCCAGAGCGATTTCGCTCATGATCTCGGGCAGCACCGGCCCGTGGCTGCACAGGATGGCCGGCTTTCCCGAGCGCACGCGTTTACCCACGATGGTGCGGATGTCCGCCCGGCCCTGCTCCCAGGCATCCTGGCTGATCAATTCCGTGCGCCACACGGGTTTGCCGAGCGCGGCCGCGAAGGGGGTGACGGTCGTCACGCAGCGCACCGCGTCCGATGAAATGACCCTGCGCGCCCCGAATGCGAGGAGTGGTCCGACGATCGCGTGTGCCTGGCGGGTGCCGCGCGCGGTCAGCGGACGCAACGCATCCGTTCCGCTCCAGGTGTCCCGGCCGACCGCCTTGCCATGTCGCAGCACGATGAGGGGGAACGTGTGGAGCACTCCGTCGTCGACGAATTTCATGAAGGCGTCGAGAATCTCGAGATCGACGGGGTAGCTGAGGTAGGTCCGCGCGCGCTTGGGCGTGACCCACTCGAGGGCCGCAACCTCTTTGTTCGGCACGAACCGCGAGGCCCGGATCGCGTCATCCGTCGCCTCTGCAGACCAGTAGTGCACGATCTTCTGTCGTTTGTTCGGCATCCGATAACGCGAAACCCCTACCGGGATGCCAAGGGCGACACGGATACCGGTCTCTTCGAACACCTCGCGCACAGCCGTCTCGGCCAGCATCTCGCCCGGATCGACCTTGCCTTTGGGTAGGGTCACGTCGGCGTATGCCGTGCGGTGGATGACGAGGATATGGAGCTTGCCCTCGACCAGCCGCCAGATCACCGCGCCCGCCGCGTAAACGGCGGTGTCCGTCATCGGACCGCCCGCGCGCGGCGGCGGCGCTGGACGTCGTGCATCGTCTTGTCTTGGATGTCGACGAGGGGTTTACCGTCGGCATCCGTACTCTGGCGAATCCACTCGCCCTCGGGTCCCAGCCACCACGAGCTGGTTCCGTCGCTCATTGCGAGATCGAACAGGTCGTCGAGCTCCTTCAGGTGCGCGGGCGCGACAACGCGCACGAGGGCCTCGACGCGGCGGTCGAGGTTACGGTGCATCATGTCGGCGCTGCCGATGTAGACCTGACGGTCGCCGCCGGCCTCGAACGCGAAGATGCGCGAGTGCTCCAGGTAGCGGCCGAGGATACTGCGCACCGTGATGTTCTCGCTGACGCCCGGGATGCCCGGCTTGAGTGAGCAGATACCCCGCACCCAGATCTCGATCTGGACACCCGCCTGGCTCGCGCGGTAGAGGGCGTCGATGATCTGCTCGTCGACCATCGAATTGACCTTGAAGCGGATGCGCGCGGGCTTACCCGCCAGCGCATTGCGACGCTCCTTGTCGATCAGGCGCAGCAGACCCTTGCGGAGATGCAGGGGGGCGACCAGCAGGCGTTTGAACTTCTTCTCGATCGCATAGCCCGAGAGTTCGTTGAACAGGCGCGTCAGGTCACGACCGACCTGGTCGTCGGCGGTGAACAGGCCGAAGTCTTCGTAGATGCGGCTCGTCTTGGGGTTGTAGTTTCCCGTGCCGACGTGGCTGTAGCTACGCAGCACACCGCCCTCTTCGCGGATGACGAGCGCCAGCTTGCAGTGCGTCTTCAATCCCACGAGGCCGTACACGACGTGCACGCCCGCCTTCTCGAGCTTGCGGGCCCACACGATGTTCGCGGCCTCGTCGAAGCGGGCCTTGATCTCGACCAGCGCGAGCACCTGTTTGCCCGCCTCGGCCGCGTCGATCAGTGCCTCGACGATCGGGCTGTCACCCGACGTACGGTACAGCGTCTGCTTGATCGCGAGCACATGCGGGTCTTTCGCGGCCTGTTCGAGGAACGCCTGAACGCTCGTCGCGAAAGACTCGTACGGGTGGTGCACCAGCACATCGCCCTGGCGGATGGACGCGAAGATGTCGGCGCGCTCGTTGTTGTCGCCCGGCTGGAAAGCCAGCGCCGTGGTCGGCAGGTGCGGCGGGTAGTGCAGGTCGGGGCGCGAGATCCGCGAGAGGTCGAACAGACCGCGCAGGTCGAGCGGCGCGTGCAGACGGAAGACCTGCTGTTCGGTGATGTCGAGCTCGCGGATGAGCAACCCGAGCGTCACTTCGTCCATGTCGTCGGTGATCTCGAGGCGGATCGGCGGCCCGAACCGGCGCCGCAGCAGCTCGGCCTCGAGGGCCTGGATGAGATTCTCGGTCTCGTCCTCTTCGATCGTCATGTCTTCGTTGCGCGTCAGGCGGAACGCATGGTGATCGAGCACTTCCATACCCGGGAAGAGGTCGACCAGGTTGTTCGAGATCAGATCCTCGAGCGGCAGGTAGCGTCCGCGTCCGGCGCTCGCGGCGCCCGGCACCTCGACGAACCGGGGCAGCATCGGGGGGACCTTCAGGCGCGCGAACTCCTGGCGGCCGGTGCGGGCGTTGCGGATGCGCACGGCCAGGTTGAGCGAGAGGCCCGAGATGTAGGGGAACGGATGCGCGGGGTCCACCGCCAGCGGCATCAGCACCGGGAACACCTGCGACTGGAAATATTCGTACAGGGCGAGGCGGTCTTCATCGCCCAAGGCATCCCAGGTCACGACCTCGATGCCTGCCGCCGCGAGGTCGGGCTGCACGACCGAGCGCCATGCCTCGGCGTGACGCAGCTGGAGCTTGTAGGCCTCCGCTGAGATGTCGGCCAGGACGTCCGAGGGCGACCGGCCGACATTCGTCGGGACGGCGAGGCCCGTGATGATTCGGCGACGGAGCCCCGCGACGCGCACCATGAAGAACTCGTCGAGGTTGCTGGCGAAGATCGCGAGGAAGTTCGCACGCTCCAGAACGGGCACCGTCGGGTCTTCGGCGAGCTCGAGGACGCGTTGATTGAACGCGAGCCAGCTCAGTTCGCGGTCGAGATATCTGTTCTCGGGGAGTTGTGAGTCGAACGCCTCGACGGCTTCATCGAAGTCGTCATCGTCGGCATCGCCCAGACCAGCGTCGAGGATCGAGGATTCGAGCATGCTCCATCATTGCAGGGCGCAGGTGTCCAGCGGGTAAACCGGATGGCCCCCGGGAGTCAGCCCTTGCGACCGCTGCCGGTGGGAAGCTGGTCGTCTTCGTAGACGTTGAACCGATAGCCCACGTTCCGGACCGTGCCGATGAGCTGCTCGAGGTCGCCGAGCTTGGCGCGCAGGCGCCGCACGTGTACGTCGACGGTGCGGGTGCCGCCGAAGTAGTCGTAGCCCCACACCTCGCTCAGCAGCTGCTCGCGGGTGAAGACCCGCGAGGGGTGTGTGGCGAAGAAGTGCAGGAGCTGGAACTCCTTGTACGTCAGGTCGAGGGGTTTTCCGTGGACCTTCGCCGAGTACGAGGACTCGTCGATCGTGATTCCGGATGTCTGGATGCGGGTCGAGACCTGCTCCTGCGTCATCCGTCCCATGGCCAGGCGAACGCGCGCGTCGACCTCTGCGGGGCCCGCGCTGACGAGGATGACGTCATCGACGCCCCAGTCGGTGCTGACCGCGGTCAAACCGCCCTCCGTGACGACCAGCATGAGCGGCGCGTCGAGGCCGGTCGTATTGAGGATCTTGCAGAGGGACTTCGCGCCGACCAGGTCGGTTCGTGCGTCGACGAAGATGACGTCCGCGCTCGGTGCGTTCACGAGTTGTGCCGGTTCGGCGGGAATCTGCCGGACTCGGTGGCTCAAGAGTTCCAGGGACGGCAGAACGGGACCGCTGCCGTGTGCGGAACTCAGGACGAGCAGTTGGGCCACGCGTTTCCTCTCGGGCGACGCCCCCAGGGCCGTCGTGGCCCCCCATCTTACGCCGACCGCGGGAATGCCACGGCCCGTGGGTCGTGGCGGGCTCGCGCGCTCGCCTCCCGTGGGGGAAGATGAAGGCATGTCGGCACCCGAACTCGCTCCCCGCTCGAGCGTCGGCGGTATTGCTGCGGTCTGGATCGCGGCCCTCCTCGCCGGGATCGCCGTGGCGATCTTTGTGCCCGCCGCTTACCAGGCGCAATGGTTCGTCCTTGCCCTTGCAGCCAGCCTGCTGGTCTCGTTCGGTGTGCAGCTGGCCTACGGGCGATCCACCGGGTTCATCCGGCGGGTGGCCGCGAGTGTGCTCGGTGCGCTGCTGGCGCTCGGCATCGTCTCGGCCGGAGTCGGCCTTGCGACGATCATTCCTGGCTGATCCGGCATTCCTGGCTGATCCGGACAGGCCGTGGCGGGCTAGAGTATGAGCATGGACCTCCTCGCTCTCGAGATCTTCTTCGTGGGTCTCCTCGCACTGGCATCGCTGGCGATCGCGTTCGTTTCGGGCGTGGTGATCGTCAACCTCTATCGCGGCCAGCGCTGAGCGGCCCGATCGTGATCGATCTGCCGACCGACCTACCCGCCGACCTCGTACCGCTCTCGTGGCTGGTCGGGGTGTGGGAGGGAACCGGCGTGATCGACTACGAGGCAGCGGGTCACCGCTACGCGGGTGAGTTCGCCCATCGTGTGAGTTTCAGCCACGACGGCGGCGACTACCTCAACTACTCCGCGAGCGCCTGGATGTCTGCGGAGGACGGCTCGGGCGTGCAGCTGGTCGCCGAGACGGGGTACTGGCGTCTCGCCCGCACTCTCGGTGACGCCGACGCCGGTCCCGGTCTGCTTCCTGCTCGCTCGCCCGCACCCGCGCGAACGGTCGACGATGTCGAGGCTTTGCGCTCTGCCGAGGGCGGCTTCGAGATCGAGGCTGCGATCGTCCACTCGGACGGTATCTCCGAGCTGTACCTGGGGCATGTGACAGGACCGCGGATCGATCTCGCGACCGACGCCGTCGTGCGCCCCTCGGGTGCCAAGCACTACGCCGCCGCAACGCGGTTGTACGGGCTCGTCGACGGCCACCTGCTCTGGGCGTGGGATATCGCCGCGCTCGGCAACGAACTGCGCAGCCACGCGTCCGCGCGTCTCGCGAAGGCCGAGTGATGACGTCTCCGTTCGCCGCGCTCCCGGGTGCCGTCACCGACGAGTCGGCCACTCCGACCGAATCGGGGGGAGCGCCGCTGCACTTCGGCACCTTCCTGCGTGAGCAGCGACTGCTCGCCGAGGGCCGCGCGATCGTCCACCTTGGTGACCGGGTCGTCCTGTCGGTGACGGGCGCCGATCGCCTGACCTGGCTCGACTCGATCACGTCGCAGCACCTGGCGCGTCTCGAGCCGGGGCGCGCGACCGAGCTGCTCGTCCTCGACCCGCACGGACACGTGGAGCACGCGGCATCCGTCCTGGACGACGGGGTGACGACGTGGCTCATCGTCGACGCGACCAGCGTCGAAGCGCTCGCGACCTGGCTGAAGAGGATGGTCTTCCGCGCCCAGGTGGTCGTGACGCATGAAGCCGACATGACCGTGCTCGGCTCGTTCGGTGGAGGCATGGCCGAGGCCCTGATCGCGCCCCACGTCCACGCACCCGCGGGTGTGTCGCTCGTGTGGATCGATCCCTGGTCGCACGTGGCAGTGGGCGGACACCAGTACGCAGCGGGCCCCCACCCCGGTGCCGATTGGAACTGGCGCCAAGCGATCGTGACGACGGATGCTGCGGCCGACATCGCCGCCGCGATCCCCCGCGCCGCGGACGTCGAGGCCGCCGGGTTGATCGCCGCCGAAGCGCTCCGCATCGCGGCGTGGCGCCCCCGCCGCGCCAACGAGGTCGATGAGCGCACGCTGCCCCACGAACTCGACTGGTTGCGTTCGGCCGTTCACCTCGACAAGGGCTGTTACCGAGGGCAGGAAACCGTCGCCAAGGTCCACAACCTCGGCCATCCGCCACGCCGCCTGGTGTTCCTGCACCTGGACGGCAGCGACGCGGTTCTGCCCGAGCCGGGTGCGCCCGTCTCGCTGGCCGGCACGGAGGTCGGGCGCGTTACGTCGGTCGCGCTCCACCACGAGCTCGGCCCGATCGCGCTCGCCGTAGTCAAGCGAACCCTGCCGATCGACGCGACTCTGACCGTCGCGGCGGGTGACGAGACCGTGCTCGCGGCGCAGGAGGTCATCGTCCCGCCGGGAGCGGGAGCCGAGGCATCCGTCCCGCGCCTGCCGCGGCTATCGGCGCGCGCCCGCGCGTGACCGGCGCCGCCGGTCGTTCCGGTTCGGACGATCCGAGGCAGGAACCGCTTCCGCCCATCACGACCGCCGTTCCGGTGAGGTTGCGTGACCGCTTCGATCCGCGACCGGGCGTACGCCGCGTTCAGAACTCCGCGTTGCCGATCATCCAGATCGTCGTCGCGGCGACCGCCGCGTACGCGTTCGCCTACTTCGTGGTGGGACATCAGACCCCCCTGCTCGCCGGGACGGTGACCGTCGCGAGCTTGGGACTCGTGCGCGATGCCCGCCCGCGTCGGGTTCTCGAAACGGTCGTCGGGATGATCCTCGGCATTTTGATCGCCGAGGTCCTGCTGCTCGTCGCGGGACGGGGATGGTGGCAGGTGGGGCTCGCCCTGGCGGTGACCCTCGTGGTGGCACGGTTCCTCTCGCCCCAGGCGAGTTTTGCGATCGCCGCCGCGATCCAGTCCCTCATCGTGCTGATCATCCCCGCCTCGACGAGTGTGCCGTTCTCACGCATGCTCGACGGCGTCGTCGGGGGAGTGGCGGCCCTGTTGGCTACGGCGCTGATCCCGCGCAGTCCACGGGGCGAAGCGCGTCGGGACGTGGCGACGCTGTTCCGCGCGTTCGACGGCGCCGTGATGAGCCTTGCCATCGCGCTGCGCCAGGGCGACCGTGCCCGTGCCGAGCGCGGGCTGCAGAAGGCGCGCGCGCTCGACCCGCTCGTCCGGGCGTGGCGCGAGACGTTGGAGTCTTCCGTGGCCATCGCTCGCATTTCGCCCTGGCTCTGGACCAGCCGGGCAGAGTTGGCGCGGGCCGAGCGCGTGCTGGCCGCCATGGACCTCGCGACCCGGAACCTGCGTGTTGTCGCGCGGCGGACGGCCTATCTCGTGGATGACGGTGTGCCGCGTCCCGTTGCCGCGGATCTCGTGATGACGCTCGGTCGGGGGGCTTCGCTCGTGGAGCAATCGCTGGCGGACATCTCCCTCGAGCCCGTCGCTCAAGAGGCCCTCGCCGGGATCGCGCACCATCTCGATCCCACCGAAGTGGTGCCGGGCGCAGGCTTCGGCGATCAGAACCTCATCGCCGCACTGCGACCGTTCGTCGTCGATCTTCTGATCGGTGCGGGCATGCCCGCCGATCAGGCGCGTGCCGCTATCCCGCGTCTCTGACGTCGCCCATCAGCCGGGAGCGACGGCCGACCACGGCAGGGTCAGTTCACCCAGCCGCCACCGGGTGCGTCCGCCGAGCACCGGCACGCCCGTTGCTCGTAGCGTTTCGACCGCGGCGATCCAGCGTTGCTGGGGACTGAAGACGCCCAAGGGCGCGGCTCGGGTCCATGCCGTGTCGAGCGCGGAGAGCACGGCGTGCACACGCTCACCCGGGACATTGCGGTGGATGAGTGCTTTGGGGAGACGCTCGGCGACGATCGAGGGCAGATCGAGGTCGGCGAGCCGCAGCGCGATGGTCAACCGGACCGGCTCGCTTCCGGGGTTCACATCGACCCAGGAACAGACACGGCCGACCTCGTCGCAGGTGCCTTCGATGAGCGCACCCGCGGGCTGGAGTCGAGCGGATGTCAGGGCCCAGGCATCCGCGACCTGCTCCTCTTCGTACTGGCGCAGCACGTTCATCGCCCGAACCAGGACGGGCCGTCGTCCGCCGGGGAGGGGGAGCTCGAAACCACCGAGCTCGAAGCGGGCTCGGGCGTCAGGTGCGAAGGATGTCTTGCCCGCGCGCACCGCCGCGAGCTGTTCGCGTGCCCGTGCAACGCGTTCGGGGTCGATCTCGACGCCGACGACCTCGACGTCGGCGCGCACCCGCGCGAGGCGCGTCCAGAGTTCCAGCGCCGTCACCGCACTGGCCCCGAATCCGAGATCGACGACGAGCGGATCGTCCGTTCGGCGCAGGGCGGGCAGCTCCGCAAGATACCGGTCGTTGCGCCTCAGCCTGTTCGTGCCCGTCGTCCCGCGCGTCGTCTGCCCAACGGGGCGACCCGCAGGAGGACGGTGTGCGGGCGGGCGCTGCGCGGTCATCCCTCCATGATGTCGGGAATGTCCTTCACCCGGCGCCGATATCATGGGCGCATGACCGAGCCTTATACGTTGATCCTGCTCCGCCACGGCCAGAGCGAGTGGAACGAGTTGAACCTCTTCACCGGTTGGGTCGATGTGCGCCTGACGGACCTCGGCAAGGCCGAGGCCAAGCGGGGCGGCGAACTTCTCGCCGAGGCGGGTCTGCTGCCAGACGTTCTGCACACCTCTGTGCTCAGCCGTGCGATCCAGACGGCCAACATCGCGCTCGATGCCGCCGACCGCCTGTGGATCCCGGTGACCCGCACGTGGCGCCTGAACGAGCGTCACTACGGCGCGCTGCAGGGCAAGGACAAGGCGCAGACCCTCGCCGAGTTCGGCCCCGAGCAGTTCATGCTGTGGCGCCGGTCGTTCGACGTGCCGCCGCCCGAGATCGCCGACGACGACGAGTTCAGCCAGGTCTCCGACCCGCGCTACGCCGGAATCGACGGCGACATCCCCCGAACCGAATCGCTCAAGCTCGTGATCGACCGCATGCTCCCCTACTGGGAGAGCGGCATCGTTCCGGACCTGCGCGCCGGCAAGACCGTGCTCGTCACAGCGCACGGCAACTCGCTGCGCGGACTCGTGAAGCACCTCGAGGGCATCAGCGACGACGACATCTCCGAGCTCAACATCCCGACCGGCATCCCGCTCGTCTACCGCCTCGGCGAAGACCTGCTGCCCCTCGGACCGGGCGAATACCTCGACCCCGATGCCGCCGCGGCCGGAGCCGCGGCCGTCGCCGCACAGGGTAAGAAGTAACGACCCCGTTCAGCACGAAAAGGGACCGGATGCCGAGGCATCCGGTCCCGTTTCGGTGTCGAGGCTAAGCGAGGGTAGCGCCTGTGGCGTCCGACCAATCGCCCGTCGCGAGGTAGACGACCTTCTTGGCCACGGACTCGGCGTGGTCGCCGAAGCGCTCGTGGTAACGGCTCGCGAGGGTCGCGTCGACCGTCGCCATCGCCTCGCCCTGCCAGTTTTCGCCGAGGACCTTCTCGAAAACCGAAACGTGGAGGTCGTCGAGCTGATCGTCGAGATTGCGAATCTCTTCGGCGATGGCGACATCCTGCGTCCTCAGCAGCTCGGAGAGCTTCTGCGCCATCTGCACGTCGACCTGGCCCATGCTCGTGAAGGTGCTCTTCAGCCCCTTGGGGATCGCGCGCTCAGGGAAGCGGTAGCGGGTCAGCTGAGCGATGTGCTCGGCGATGTCCCCCATCCGCTCGAGCGAGGCCGACATGCGCAGAGCGCTCACGACGATGCGCAGGTCGCGAGCGACGGGTTGCTGGCGCGCGAGGATCTCGATGGCCAGCTCGTCGAGCGCAACGGCCTTTTCGTCGATGATGCTGTCGGCGTCGATGACCTCTTCGGCGAGCGAGACGTCGCTCGAGCCGAACGCCTGGGTGGCCTTCTCGATCGCGGTAGCGACGAGCTCGGAGATCTCGACAAGGCGCCCCTGGACGTCCTCGAGGGACTGATGGAAGACTTCGCGCACGGTGCTGGTCCCTTTCCCGGTCGGTCGGACACGGCGCCCGCGACCTCCGCGATCATCTCCGCCGAAGGTTAACGGATGGTGCCGCTCCGGTGAATAGTACCCGGGCGTGCGCCACGCTCTTGCGGTCCCGGTCCGCCGTTCCCGACGCGTGACCCTACGCTGGGTCTCATGGACCCGGTGCAGATCGCGCTCCTCGCGTTACTTGCGGGAGCGGTGATAGGTCTCGGCGTATCAACCCTCGTCTTTGCGGCATTGCGAGCGGCGGAGCGTGCTGAGGCGGAGGCGGCCGTGACCGTACCCTCCGGTGTTCTGCAGGTGCTCGACGCCATGGAAGGTGCCGCATCCGTCGTGGATGCGTCGCTGACCGTCGTTGCGGCCTCACCCGCTGCACCGGGGTTCGGCATGTCGGCGGGTGAAGTGATCAGCGTCGAAGACCTGCGCGTGCTGGTTCGCGCGACGCGAACATCCGGTGGAGCGGAGAGCGCGCGCTTTCGCATGCGCCGAGCCGCAGGGGGCACTGCTCTGCTTGCGACCGAGGGTCGGCTGGTGTCGGCGCGCGCGGCATCGCTGGACGGCACGCACGTCCTGCTCGTCGTAGACGACGTCACCGAGCAGGAGCGCCTGGAGCAGATGCGGTACGACTTCGTCGCTAACACCAGCCACGAACTCAAGACGCCGGTGGGTGCCGTGAGCCTGCTCGCCGAGGCGATCGAATCTGCCGCCGACGACCCGCCGCAGGTACGTGCGTTCGCTGTGCGACTGCAGGCCGAAGCCGCACGCCTGTCCCGCCTGACGAGTCGCATCATGGGTCTGTCTCGACTGCAAGCCGCGGACGAGCTGCCGGAGCCGCGCGACGTCTCGATCGACGAGGTTGTCGCGTCATCCGTCGAGTCGAACGCCGTGCAGGCGGATTCTGCGGGTGTCGAACTGCTGCGTGGTGGCGACCGGGGGGCGATCGTCCGGGGCGACCCGACCATGTTGATCGAGGCCGTCAGTAACCTGATTGCCAACGCGGTCGCGTATTCCCCGAAGGGGGGACGCGTGGGCGTCGGTGTGCGCGTCGAAGACAAAGTGGTCGAAATCGCCGTCACCGATCAGGGAATCGGCATCGTCGAGGCCGATCAGCAGCGCATCTTCGAGCGTTTCTACCGTGCCGACGGAGCGCGCTCTCGCCGCACGGGCGGCACCGGCCTGGGGCTCGCGATCGTCAAGCACGCCGTTCAGCGCCACGGCGGCGAGGTCCGCGTGTGGTCGCAGCCCGGACGAGGATCGACCTTCACGATCCGGCTCCCGCGCTCATCGGCCCCCGAAAAAACCGAGAAGCCCCGCCGCCGCCGGAAAACGAGCGAGTCGACCAACCGTCGTAAGGCGAACGACACCACGAAGAAACGCCGAGGCGCCATGAACGCCGAACGCGCCCCCGAGGGAGAGAAGAAGACATGACCCGGGTCCTCCTCGTCGAAGACGAACCCGATCTGGCCGAACCGTTGGCCTACCTGCTGCGCCGTGAAGGCTACGAGGTCGAGATCGCCGAAGATGGCCCCGCGGCCGTCTCCGCATTCGAAGAGCGTGGATGCGACATCGTGCTGCTCGACCTCATGTTGCCGGGCATGTCGGGAACCGAGGTGTGCCGACGCATCCGTCAGACGTCGGCGGTACCGATCGTCATGGTCACCGCGAAGGACTCCGAAGTGGACATCGTCGTCGGGCTGGAGCTCGGAGCGGACGACTACGTCACCAAGCCATACTCCGCACGCGAACTGCTCGCCCGTATGCGAGCGGTTCTTCGTCGCACCGCCGAGCCCGACGCCGATCTCGAGGAGCATGTCCTCGCCGGCGGTCGTGTGACCCTCGACATCGACCGCCACAGCGTCTCGGTGGACGGTTCGGAGATCGGTATGCCGCTGAAGGAATTCGAGCTTCTCGAGGTGCTCATGCGCAACGCCGGTCGCGTTCTGACCCGGGGCCAGCTGATCGACCGCGTGTGGGGAAGCGACTACTTCGGCGACACCAAGACGCTCGATGTGCACATCAAGCGCATCCGTTCACGCATCGAACGGACACCGAGTGAGCCGACGATGCTCGTGACCGTGCGAGGGCTCGGGTACCGCTTCGAGTCGGAGTGACGGGCGCTCAGGGAACGAACTGTTCGAGGTAGCTCGTTTCGCCCGTGAGGATGGGCACCTCGACGAGGGAACCCTCGGCGTCGCCGGCCTGGAAGTAGACGGGCATGGTCGCGCCCGGGATCGTGTCGATGTTGGGGAACGGCAGCGGGTCGTTCTCGCCGTCCATGCCGAGGCTGATCGCTTCGCTCGCGGCCAGCCGGACGGTGAGTTCCGTCTTGTCGGAACCCTCGCCGTACTCGACCCGGAGCGTCACGGGGTCGGTGCTCTCGTTGACGAAGGCGGCGAGGAAGTTGCCGTCGATTCCGTCATCCGAGACGACGAGCGCGTTGCGCACGGCGACATCGCCCGTTTTCGCAGAGACGCCGTCGGCGGGTGCGTAGGGGATGAGCGTCGCCTGCGGCGCGATCAGGGCGCACCCGGAAGTTCCCACCAGAACGGCGGCCACAAGAGCCAGAGACGCGAGCCGACGGGATTTCACGGGTCCTCCAGGGAGATCGCAGACATTGCGGTCTCATTCTAGGGGGCCCGCTTGATCGCTGCTGCGCCCGGTGCGCGGCGCACCTTAGCGTATGGTCCCTGTGGTATTCTGTAGGTTGCCGAAAGGACATAACTGCATGCTTTTTGAGGTTGGCGAAACGGTCGTTTACCCGCACCACGGGGCCGCGACGATCATCGAAGTCAAAGACCGGGTCATCAAGGGCGAGACCAAGAAATACCTGAAGCTCAACGTCACTCAGGGCGACCTCGTTATCGAGGTACCCGCAGAGAACGTCGACCTCGTCGGCGTTCGCGACGTCATCGGCAGAGAGGGTCTCGACAAGGTTTTCGAGGTGCTTCGCGCACCCTTCACCGAAGAGCCCACGAACTGGTCTCGCCGCTACAAGGCGAACCTCGAGAAGCTCGCTTCCGGCGATGTCATCAAGGTGAGCGAGGTCGTTCGCGATCTGTGGCGTCGCGACCAGGACCGCGGTCTGTCCGCGGGTGAGAAGCGGATGCTCGCCAAGGCGCGCCAGATCCTCATCTCCGAGCTCGCGTTGGCCGAGAAGACCGACGAAGAGCGCGCCGGTGTCGTGCTCGACGAGGTCCTCGCAAGCTAGGCTCCCGGCGTGAGCATCACGCCATCTCCTCGTGTCGGCATCATCGTCGTCGCGGGCGGTTCCGGCACGCGCCTCGGCGCGGGCACCCCGAAAGCCTTCGTCGGCATCGATGAACATTCGATGCTTAGCCATGCCCTGCGGGGCGTGCTCGCCGCGGGTCCGATGCAGGTCGTCATCGTCGCGCCCGCCGGGCGTGAGGGTGATGCCCTGACCGAGGCTTTGGCCGCGTCGGAAGAGGCCCCCGCGCTCGAGAGTGGTCGTCGGCGCGATCTGATCTCGGTCGTCACCGGGGGCGAAACGCGGCAGCGCTCGGTCGCCGCGGGTCTGGGTGCACTCTGGGCCGATGTCGAGGTGGTGCTGGTGCACGACGCGGCACGGGCCCTCACCCCGCCCGCCGTGTTCGAGCGGGTCGTCGAGGCGGTGGACCGAACCGGGTCGGGCGTCGTTCCGACCCTCCCGGTGATCGACACGATCAAGCGAGTCGGGGGAGATGTCGTCCTCGAGGCTGTCGATCGTGCCGATCTCGCGGCGGCTCAGACCCCGCAAGGGTTTCCCCGCGGAGTGCTTGTCGCGTCCTACGGGAGCGCCGAGCAGGACTACACGGACGACACGGCGCTCGTGGCTGCCGCGGGTCATCCGATTGTCACCGTGCCGGGTGACGCCCTCTCGTTCAAGATCACCACACCGGCCGACATGGATCGCGCGCGAGGACTGATCGTCCCGATCGCGCCCGCACATGCACGCTTCGAAACCGGCGGGCGTGCGCCCCGGGTGGGCGTGGGTACGGACGTTCACGCTTTCGAGGTCGTCGATGCTGCCGGGGACGCTGCCGCCGAGCTCTGGCTCGCGGGGCTGCACTGGCCGGGCGAACCGGGACTGGCGGGGCACTCGGATGGCGACGCCGTCGCGCACGCGATCGTCGACGCACTTCTCTCCGCCGCCGGGCTCGGCGACATCGGCACGCACTTCGGCGTCGATCGTCCCGAGTTCGCGGGGGCACACGCGGATGCCTTCTTGACGCGGACGCGGGAGCTGCTCGGTAACGCGGGCTGGGCTGTCGGAAACGTCTCCGTTCAGTTCCAGGCGAACCGACCGCGATTCTCGACCCGTCGCGCCGAAGCGGAAGCGGCGCTGTCCGACGCTCTCGGTGCGCCCGTTTCGATCGCCGCGACGACGACGGACGGACTCGGATTCCCCGGGCGCGGTGAGGGTGTGGCGGCCTTCGCCGTGGCTCTCGTCATCCCCGTCTGACACCTGCCCGTCTAGCTCGTTCCCGTCTGACGTGTTCCCGTTCGAGCGTCACGCCTCAACGGCGAAAGGCTTCGGATCCCGGGGCGCGCGCGAGCCCCACGCCAGGGTGACGAGGCCGACGGCGAGCACCAGGAGTCCCGTGACGGCGAGAACGCTCAGTTGCTCGCCGAGTACCGTGACACCCAGGATGCTGGCGGTCAGCGGCTCGCCGAGGGTCAGCGTCGCGGCGGTCGCCGCGGTCAGCCCGTTCAGGCCCCACGTGAACAGCACGTAGGCGACGGAGATCGTCCCGATGCCGAGCCATACGGCCATCACCACGCCCGCGGGTTCCCGGAGCCATACAAGGTCGACGAACGGCAGTACGCAGGCCGAGAGCACCGCCGAGCCCACGCCCATCGCGCCGACCACGGTGAACGGGTCCCACCCGTCATCCAGCAGTCGCCGCTGGGCGTTGGCGATGACGGCGAAGGTCGCGCCCGCGCCGACCGAGCCGAGGAATCCGAGGGGGTCAGTCCCGCCGGCGCCCGCGACATCCGTCCCGCCGCCGATTCCCAGGAGGGCGACACCGACGGTGGAGAGTGCCGTGGCGAGCAGCCAGGCGCCGCTCGGACGGCGGCGCGTCAGCGACCACTCGAGCACACCGGCGAGGATCGGCGCCGAGCCGAGCGCGATGACGGTGCCCACCGCCACGCCGTTTCGGGCGGTGCCGAGGAAGAACAGCGGCTGATAGAGCGCGAGGCACAGGCCTGTGAGCGCCATGAGGCCCAGGGGGGCGGCCGTGAGGCGGGGACGCGGGGCGACGGTACCGCGGCGGTGCGCGCGGTGGGCGAGTACGAAGGCGATCATCGCAAGGCCCGTCCCGCCGATCACGAGGCGCACGGCTCCGACCGCGAGAGGCGTGGTGTTTTCGGGGCCGAGCGCCTGCGACGTGCCGGTCGTGCCGAAGAGGACGGCCGCGGCGAGCACGGCGAGGACAGGAAGCACCCCTCAGTTCTACCCCGCCGGGCTCGGGGCGTCGAACCGTCGCGAACCGCTGCATCCGTCGCCCTGATCGAGCGTTTTGTGACGGCTCGATGCGCCGAAGACCCGCCGGTAGTCTAGGCAGGTGACTCTCCGGCTCTACGACACGAAGGCGCAGCAACTGCGCGACTTCGTGCCGAGCGACCCCGGACGCGTCTCGATGTATGTCTGCGGCCCCACCGTTCAGTCGGGCCCGCACCTCGGGCACCTGCGCGGCGCGCTGGCCTTCGACGTTCTGCGCGGATGGCTCGAGCACCGGGTCGGCGCCGTGACCTACGTCCGCAACGTCACCGATATCGACGACAAGGTGCTCGCGAACGCGACGCCCGACGAGAGCTGGTGGGCACTCGCATACCGCATGGAGTTGGCGTTCTCGGACGCGTATGCCGCGATCGGCATCCGTCCGCCGACCTACGAGCCCCGCGCCACGGCCTCGATTCCGCAGATGCAGGAGTTGATCGCTCGACTCATCGCCGAGGGGCACGCCTACGCCGCCGAGGGTGATGTCTACTTCGACGTTCGATCGTGGCCCGCGTACGGCACGCTCACGCGTCAGTCGCTCGACGCGATGGAGCCGGCCGCAGATGCCGATCCACGCGGCAAGCGGGATCCTCGCGACTTCGCGCTGTGGAAGGGCGCTAAGACGGGCGAACCCGATAGCGCAACCTGGGAATCGCCCTGGGGCGATGGTCGCCCGGGCTGGCACATCGAGTGCTCGGCGATGTCGCGTCGGTACCTCGGTCCCGAGTTCGATATCCACGGCGGCGGGCTCGACCTGCGCTTCCCGCACCACGAGAACGAGCTCGCGCAGACCACCGCGGCGGGGGATCCCTTCGCCCGGTATTGGGTGCATAACGGACTCGTCACCGTCGACGGACAGAAGATGTCGAAGTCGCTCGGCAACTTCGTGCTCGCCGAAGACATATTGCGCGCCTACGACCCGCTCGTCGTTCGCTACGCCCTGGTCTCGGCGCACTACCGGTCAAACCTCGACATCACCGAATCGTCGTTCGCCGAGGCGGCGTCGGCACTCGAGCGGCTGCGCACCTTCCTCGTGCGGCTGGGCCGCGCCCGCGGTGGGGAGTACGGATGGCTCGCCACCGACCTTCCCGAGGCATTCGTCGCCGCGATGGACGACGACCTGGGCGTTCCCGAGGCGCTCGCCGTGCTGCACGAGACGGTGCGCGCGGGGAACGCGGCGCTCGACGCGGGAGACCTCGATGTAGCGACGACCGCGGCTATCCACGTGCACACGATGGCGGGGATTCTCGGGATCGACCCGATGTCCGAGCGCTGGCGCGGGCATTCGGACGGCGCGGAGGCCCGCGCATTGCATACTCTGGTCACGAGCCTGATCGACCAGCGTGCGCGTGCGCGCGATGGCAAGGACTGGGCGGCGGCAGATCGGATCCGCGACGCCGTCGCGGCGGCCGGCATCACGTTAGAAGACACCTCAGACGGCACGCATTGGAGCATCGATGGCTAAGCCAGGACGACCCGGCGCGAGCAGGGGCAAAAAGGGCCCCACAAAGGGCACGGGCGGAAAGAACAAGCGCTCGCTCGAAGGTCGTGGGCCGACGCCCAAGGCCGAGGACCGCGCGTGGCACCCGGCGGGTAAGCGCAAGGCCGCGGCCGAACGCTTCACGGCCGCCGGCGGCAAGGGGCGCCCCAGCTCGAACCCGAACTCGGGGCGCGCACCCCGGGCGAAGAAAGACGAAGAAACCGAGGTCGTCACCGGTCGTAACTCGGTGCTGGAGGCGCTGCGGGCGAAGATCCCCGCAACGGCTTTCTACATCGCGCAGCGAGTCGAGATGGATGACCGTGTCAAAGAGATGCTGTCACTCGCGGCGAACCGCGAGATCCCGGTGCTCGAGGTCACGCGCCCCGAACTCGACCGCATGGCCGGCTTCGACGGCGTGCACCAGGGCGTCGCGCTGAAGGTACCCCCGTACGAGTACGGACACCCGCAGGACCTGCTGGAGAAGATCATCGACTCCGGCAAGCTGCCGCTCTTCGTCGCCCTCGACGGCATCACCGACCCCCGTAACCTCGGCGCGATCATCCGGTCGACCGCGGCATTCGGCGGGCACGGCATCATCCTGCCGCAGCGTCGGTCGGCGAGCGTCAACAGCGCCGCGTGGAAGACCAGCGCCGGCGCCGCAGCACGCACCCCCGTCGTGGTTGCACCGAACCTCACCTCGACGCTGAAGGACTTCAAGCGTCAGGGAGTGTTCGTGCTCGGACTCGACGGTGATGGCGATGTGTCGCTGCCCGCACTCGAGCTCGCCGACCGTCCGATCGTGATCGTCGTCGGCAGCGAGGGCAAGGGCCTGTCGCGCCTGGTCGCGGAAACCTGCGACCAGATCGTCTCGATCCCGATCTCTGCCAGCACAGAATCGCTCAACGCCGGCATCGCCGCATCCGTCGCCCTGTATCAGGTGTCGACGCTGCGAGCCTCCGTCGGCGACTGAACGACCCGCTCAACAGAACGCGAAAGGACCCCGGATGTCTCGCATCGTTGTCATCGGAGGAACCGGCTACGCCGGCAGCCACATCGTCGCCGAGGCGGCCCGGCGCGGACACACCGCGTTGTCGGTCGCGCGGACCGCGGCATCCGACCGCCAAGAAGGCGTCACGTACATCGAGGGCTCGCTGCTCGACGTGCCCGGCCTCGTCGCCGAGATCCAGGGCGCCGAGGTCGTCATCCTGTCTGTTCCCGCACGGGGCGAGATGGCGGGGCTCGTCCGGCCCGCCGTGGCCGAGCTCGTCGCGACGCTCCAACCGGGAACGCGGATCGGCGTGATCGGCGGTGCGGGCGGGAGTCTCTCTGCCCCCGGCGGCCCGCGAGTCATCGATCTGCCGAGCTTCACCGAGGAATACAAGCCCGAGGCCTTCGAGGCCATCGGCATTCTCGAAGACCTGCAGGCGGGCGACCCGCCGGTCGACTGGTTCTTCGTGCACCCGGCTGGCGGGTTCGGCATGTGGAACCCCGGTGAGCGGACGGGCTCGTACCGCGACGGCGGCGACGTCATCGTCACGGATGCGGATGGCGAATCCTTCATCTCGGGCGCAGACCTCGCGGTTGCGGTGCTCGACGAGATCGAGGCCCCGAAGCACACGCGCGAGCGCTTCACCGTCGGGTACTAGTCCCGCGTCGAGTCGAGTCGCGTCGTTTCGACTCGCTGGCGCTCGCTCAACGACCGGGGCGCTCGTTCGTTGAGCGAGGCCACAGGCCGAGTCGAAACGCGTGTCAGACGAGGTCGCGCCAGTCGACGGCGTCTGCCTCGGGGTCCGGCTCGATGGGCGCGTCCTCGGGGATGACCGAGAGCGCCAGGGTTTCGGTCGGCGGGCCCATGATGGTGGCCTCGTCCCGGCGATGGCGCAGCACATTGTTGACGTAGGACGTCAGTGCCTCGGCGAGAGGAACGGACGATCCGCGCTCCTGCGACATGTACCACCTGTGCTCCAACACCTGGTGGAACACCTCGGCGGGTTCGAGCTTGGCGCGCAGGTCGTAGGGAATGGCCTTGACGACGGGTTCGAAGACGCGCGTCAGCCACTCGTGAGCGACCATCTCTTCGTCGGCGCCGAGGCGTGAGACCCGGGCGCGGAATTCGTCGAGGTCGTTCAGCAGCCGCCGCGCCTGGTTCTCCTCGACGTCCAGTCCCGTCAGCCGAATCAGACGTCGCTGGTGGTGCCCGGCATCGACGACCTTCGGTTGGATCGAGACGCGCGTGCCGTCGGGGGCTGCCTGGATCGACATCTCGCCGATGTCGAATCCGAGGGCGTTCAGCCGCTGCACGCGTTCGGTCAGGCGCCACGACTCCGCCGACGAGAAGCTCTCTTGATCGGTGAGGGCCGCCCAGAGCGAGTGATACGACGAGAGGATGCCGTCGGCGATCTCGACCGCCTCGACACCGCCCTCGAGCCGGCCGCCCGCCTCGAGGTCCATGATCTCGCCCGCGATATTGGTGCGTGCGACATCGAGGTCGTGCTCGCGCTGGCCGAGGGTCAACCCGTTCTCGTGCAGCTCGCCCGTCTCGGCGTCGACGAGGTACGCGGCGAAGGCGCCGGCATCCCGGCGAAAGAGCGTGTTCGAGAGCGACACATCACCCCAGAAGAAGCCGACGTTGTGCAGGCGCACCAGCAGCACCGCGAGCGCATCGACCAGGCGCGTCGCGGTGTCGGGTCGCAGCACCTGTGTGAACAGGGCGCGGTAGGGGAGCGAGAACTTCAGGTGCGCGGTCACCAGGGCGGCCGGGAGAGGCTCGCCCGAGGCATCCTTGCGCCCCGCGATCACCGCGACGCGGTCGACGCATGGCACGTCGAGCCGGTGCAGGTTCCCGAGCATCTCGTACTCGCGCCGCGCCATCTCGGCCGTCGTCTCTTTCACAGCCACGACGCGGCCGGACAGATTTGCGAAACGCACCAGGTGGCGCGAGAGCCCCTTAGGGAGTGAGACGATCGTGCTGCTCGGCCACTCAGCGAGCGGCACCGACCACGGCAAAGTCAGCAAGCCCGGATCGACCTCGCTCGCGGTGATGTTGAGGGCATCGCTCACGGTTCCTCCTCGGTCGATTTCCGGTCCTGCGGGCGCGGGAAAATGCGTGCGGCGCGGGCCTCCGAGGAGGACCCGCGCCGCACGAGGGAGTTACGCCGAGACGACGGGCTTGTCGCTGAGGCGCTCGCCCGAGACGACGTCGAACACGTGCATGTGTCCGGGGATTGGTGCGAGGCTGATCGTCTCACCTGAACTCGGGTGGCGGCGTCCGTCGACGCGAGCGACGAGGTCGGTGCGCTGGCCGCCCACATCCGCGTGTCCGTAGAGGTAACCGTCGGCGCCGAGCTCTTCGACCAGGTCGACCGTGACCGACAGGCCCGGGCCGTCCGCTCCGGCGAGCACGACGTCCTCGGGGCGGATGCCGATCGTGACCTCGCTGCCGTTCGCGCGGCTGAGGGTGTCGGCCTCGATCGCGACAACCGTGTTGCCGAACTGCACGCCACCCTCGACGAGGGGAACCGTGAACAGGTTCATGGCGGGCGAGCCGATGAAGCCTGCAACGAAGACGTTCTTCGGCGTCTCGTACAGGTCGCGCGGCGTACCCACCTGCTGCAGCAGGCCGTCCTTCAGCACGGCGATGCGGTCACCCATGGTGAGCGCCTCGGTCTGGTCGTGCGTCACGTAGACCGTGGTGACGCCGAGACGCCGCTGGAGCGACGCGATCTGGGTGCGCGTCTGGACACGGAGCTTGGCGTCGAGGTTCGACAGCGGCTCATCCATGAGGAACACCTGCGGCTGGCGGACGATGGCGCGACCCATCGCCACGCGCTGACGCTGACCACCCGAGAGGGCCTTGGGCTTGCGGGTCAGGTACTGCTCGAGGTCGAGCAGCTTCGCGGCCTCGAGCACGCGGGCGGCGCGCTCGTCCTTGCCGATGCCGGCGATCTTCAGGGCGAAGCCCATGTTCTCGGCGACCGTCATGTGCGGGTACAGGGCGTAGTTCTGGAAGACCATCGCGATGTCGCGATCCTTCGGCGGGACATCGGTGACGTCACGGTCACCGATCAGGATGCGGCCCGAGTTGACCTCTTCGAGGCCAGCGAGCATGCGCAGCGACGTGGATTTTCCGCAGCCGGAGGGGCCGACCAGAACGAGGAATTCGCCGTCTGCGACGTCGAGACTCAGCTTATCGACGGCGGGACGCTCGCCTCCGGGGTACAGGCGGGTGGCGTTGTCGAACGTGACGGATGCCATTGTTTTCTCCTTCACCGGCAGGTACGTGCCGGACGATCCGTAGTGAATGGAAGTGGCGGGTGTGAGCCGCCGCGGGCGCATCAGTGCGCCTGTCCGAATTATGGCACAGCAATAGGCGCCCCGTCTGGGTGATTCCCAGCCTCTCTGGTTACCATCGATTGCGGATGTCGCTTTCCCGGGCGCGTCCTACCCGAAAGCACCCGATGCTTTCGGCCCGAGCGATTCAGAGGTTTCATGTCGAGCGATGAGACGCCCAACGTCCCCGCGCGTCGCGACCGCCGCGAGGCGGTCCGCGAGAAGGCGGCGGCCGTGCAGGCCCGCCAGCGTCGTGGACGCGTCGCGCGGATCGTCGTCGGCAGTGTCGTCGTGACAGCCATCGTCGTCGGGGCTGGCGTCGCCGTTGCCTGGACGCTCGGCGAGGCGGCGTCGCAGCCGCAGCTCTCACCCGCCGTGCAGGACGACGGAATCGTGGTGGACTCGATTCCCTCGAGCGTCCTGGCATCCTTCTCCGGGGGCGGTGCGGCGGAAGCCCCGCCCGAGTCTTCCGATGCCACGGCTCCCGATGCGGCGGAGCCCGCCACGCCCGCGCCGACGTCGACCCAGCAGCCGCTGCAGGTCGAGGTCTATGTCGACTACCTGTCCGAGGCATCCTCCGACTTCCAGCTCGCGAACGCCCAGCAGCTGTCGGAATGGGTGTCGGAGGGGGCGGCGGCGATCTCATATCACCCGGTCGCACTCCTGACGGGCAAGTCCAACGGGACCAAATACTCCCTGCGTTCAGCGGGTGCGGCTGCGTGCGTTGCGACGTATGCGCCGACGTCGTTCTTCGCGTTCAATCACAAACTGCTCGAGCAGCGCCCTGAGCTCGACACAGACGGGCTCAGCGACACCGATCTGGCCGTCCTCGCGCAAGCCGTGGGTGTTGAGAACCCCAAGCGGGTCACGCGGTGCATCGAGAACGCGAGCTTCGTGCCGTGGGCGCAGAAGGCGACCGCGCGAGCACTGGCCGAGCCCGTCGCGGGCACCGACGCGGCGCTGACCGGCCCGAAGGTCTACGTCAACGGCACGCCGTACAACGGCGACCTGAGCGATGCGAAGGAGTTCGCGCAGTTCGTGCTCACTCTGGCGAGCGAGGCCTACTTCTCGACGCCGACCCCCACGCCCTCAGTCACTCCGACGACCACCCCGTCGCCGACCCCGTAACGAGTGAGCGGCTCGCTCTCTGCCCGGGCTCACGGCGTGCGGTCGTCGTCGATAGACTGGTGGACCTGCCGACTTGGCGCAATTGGTAGCGCACCTAACTTGTAATTAGGGGGTTACGGGTTCAAGTCCCGTAGTCGGCTCAAGTGCCTCAGGCTGAAGAGTTCCGACAATCGCGACCGAATTGACCGTATTTTTCTACACGAAATGGTCTATTTGTGAGATAATCTCTACATACGCGAGCTTTGGTCGGAGATTCCTACATGGCCATCTTCACAAGTGAGGACTTCTCGAACTCCGCTGAGCCCACACGGCGCGTGCAGAACGGAACTCTGAAACGTGTAGCGCGAGGAATCTACACCGATGAGGTGAGTCTCCCCGCAGAGGAAGTTGTGCGGCTTCGATGGTCTGACATCCTCGCGAAGGTCTTTCCCGGAGCCGTCATCACATATCGGAGCGGCTTCGACTATCGTCCCGTTGACGGCGCAATCTACGTGTCACACCCACGTTCCACGCCGCTGAAGATTCCCGGACTCACCGTATATCCCGACGGGCGGTCGAGCCCTCGGCAGGATGACGACATCCCCATGGGCAAGGGACTCTTCGCGGCCTCGACCGCGCGGGCGCTCGCAGACAACGCCCCTGGACGCGGTCGGCCACCCGTAGACGGACGCCTGCTCACGCGTGCCGAGCTCCACGAACGCATCGCACGGATTGCCGCCGCCCAGCCGCGATCGATGTCGGATCGACTTATCGCGCAGGTAGAGGAGCAGGCGAGCGCGAGTGGCGCTGACGACATCAGGGTCTTCTTCCAAGCCGCCTATGGCGAACGTCCAACGCTCGACAGCGATTCACCAGCCATGCTGGCGGCGTCTCGTGGCGAGAGCTACGACCAAACCCGGGTAGCGCGGTTCAGGGCGTTCGCATTCGGCCTGGGAAACGAGGCCCCAGCGAGTCGCCGACCGGTCGATATCGCCCGCACCGAGTTCATCCCCTTCTACGAGGCCTACTTCTCCAACCTCATCGAAGGCACCGAGTTTCCAGTTCGAGAGGCGGAAGCCGTCGTATTCGAGCAGGCGGACTTCGGTCGGCCACGGGACGCCCATGATGTTCGCGGCACCTATGAGGTCGTGAACAATCGGAAGGAGATGGAGCAGCGTTTCGCCTCGCCCGACGCGTTCATGGATGCTCTTCGTGAGCGCCACTACCGGATGATGTCCCAGCGGCCGGACGTTATGCCAGGGATGTGGAAAGACCGCAACAATCAAGCCGGCATGACGCAGTTCGTCGACTACAGCCTCGTTCCAGGAACCCTACGGGCGGGGTGGAGCATCGGTCAGGAAATTGCAGACCCGTTCCGGCGCGCCGTCTACATGATGTTCATGGTGGCTGAGGTGCATCCGTTCATCGACGGCAACGGACGTTCGGCCCGGGTTGCGATGAACAACGAACTTGTCGCTGAGGGCGAAGAGCGCGTCATTATCCCGACTGTCCTGCGCCTCGACTATTTGAGCGCGCTCACCCGAGCTACCGCCGACGGCGGTCCCGCAGGCCTCTACCGGGTGATGGACTTCGCGCAGAATTGGGTGAGCGTGGGCGACTTCTCGTCGACAGACGCGGGGCTCGAGTACGTGGAGCTGACCAACGCGCTCGTCGATGCCCGAGAAGCGGAACGCGGTGGTTACAGACTCGCCATCCCGCGGCGCAGCGCGATGGGTGGCTACGTGTGGGACGAAGAACCTCGACGCCCGGACCCGCTTGCGCCGTCAGTATCGGGCGGACCGATGCCCTTCTCGCTCGATACTTCGATCGACAGGTAGGCGCCCCTATGTGAGATCGGGCGGTGCGATGGCGGAAGGCGTTCGTGCGGGAAGTGGGTCTCGCAGGGCGCCGAACGGGCTCCGTCCACGCCCCGTCGAGCCGATCCGGAGTCCTCCGCGGAGCCCCCACAGTGCCGGGATGCCGACTGTAAAGTCATACCCGGCCGTCTTCGGAGTAGGGCGCCGGGGTTCACGCCCCGTTGTCGATTCGAAAGGGGGGGAGTGGCAATGCGTCAGCGCCCCCCGGTACTTCTCTCGGCGTTGGGTGCCGTGTCCGTCGGGGCGATGACGGCCATCCAGGCGCGCATGAACGGCGGTCTCGGCAGCGAGTCCGGGGACGGAATCTTCGCGGCGTTCGTGTCGTTCGGATCGGGTCTGCTCATCCTGGTCGTGCTCGCGCCGGTCACCCCCGCGGGTCGAGCCGCGATGCGGAGACTGTTCGTAGGTGTCCGTGAACGGAGCATCCCTTCCTGGATGCTTCTGGGCGGCCTCGCCGGCGCACTCACGACCGCGACCCAGGGCCTGACGGTCGGGTTGCTCGGCGTCTCGCTCTTCACCGTCGGGGTCGTCGCGGGGCAGACGGTCGGCGGACTGGTGCTCGACCGTGTCGGCTACGGTCCCGCAGGAGTCGTTCCGGTCACGATGCGACGCGTCGGTGGGGGAGCGCTCGCGCTCGTCGCGGTCGCTGTGGGCCTGGTCGGCAGTGCCGTGGTTTCGGTGCCGTGGTGGATGCTGGCCCTGCCCTTTCTCGCGGGCGCGGGCATCTCGTGGCAACAGGCGACGAACGGGCGTCTGCGGCAGCGCGTCGAGTCGGCCTTCGCCGCGACGTTCGTCAACTTCCTGGGCGGGACCATCATCCTCGGCGCCGCGGCCGCAATCCACATTGCGGTCGTCGGTCCCCCTGCGGTGCTCCCGACAAATCCCTGGCTCTATCTCGGCGGTGCCACGGGGGTCGTGTACATCTTCGTGTCGGCCGGACTCGTCCGGTACACGGGAGTGCTGCTGCTCGGGCTCGGTTCGGTCGTGGGCCTGCTCGCGACATCCGTCGTGCTCGACGTGGCGTGGCCGACGGATGCAGACCTCGACGTACCGCGCGCGCTCATCGCCGTGGCGATCGCACTCATCGCGGTGCTCGTGGTCGTGCTGCCGCGCCGGCGCTAGGGGCGGGGCATTCGCGAGACGAAGCGCGAGGCATCCACACCGCGTCGGAAGCCACCGCGCGTGCGCTCGGGCTTCTTGCCCACGTACAGCCACCCCAACAGCTCTTCGTTCTTCTTCAGCCCGTGCGCCTTGGCCACGGCCTTCGCCCGCGTGTAGTGCCCGGTGCGCCAGAGGACGCCGTAGCCTGCCTCGTCGAGCAGCAGGCTGAGCACGTGAGCGACACCGGATGCCACGGCCTCCTGCTCCCAGCGAGGCACCTTGTCGCTCTTGCGGTAGCTCGCCACGACGGCGATCAGCAGGGGAGCGCGGCGCGGCTTGCTGGATGCGCCCTTCTCGCCCTCGGCCTTGTTGATCGCGCGGCCGAGCGTCTCACGGTCGTCCCCGCGCAGTTCGATCAGGCGCCAGGGACGCAGCCCGGAGTGATCAGCGACCCGACCCGCGGCCGAGACCAACTCGAGCAGTTCGTCGTGCGTGGGAGCCTCGTCCGTGACCTTCGACCACGAACGCCGCGCGCGGACGGCGTCGAGCGCGGTCACTTCTCGGGCTCGAACGACAGCGCGAGCGAGTTCATGCAGTACCGGTCACCCGTGGGTGTGCCGTAGCCGTCGGGGAAAACATGGCCCAGGTGCGACCCGCACGCGGCGCAGCGCACCTCGGTGCGCATCATGCCGAGCGAGTCGTCCTCGATCAGCTCGACCGCGTCGGGCCGGACGGATTCGTAGAAGCTCGGCCACCCGCATCCGGAATCGAACTTCGTGCCGCTCTCGAAGAGTTCGGCGTTGCACGCGCCGCACGTATAGAGGCCGGCGCGGCCCTCGTCGAGTAGTTCGCCGCTGAACGGCGTCTCGGTCGCGGCCTGCCGCAGCACGGCGAAACGGTCGGCGTCGAGTTCTGCACGCCACTGCTCGTCGGTCTTGGTGATGGTGTAGTCCATCGCACACTCCTGTCTTCCTCTCCATTCAACCCTGCGTGCGACCTGCTGGACGCATCCGCGGGCACCTACGCGATTGAATAAGGGCATGGTGGCGCGGAATCAGGTGGGGCGAGATCAAGTGGCACGAGACCAAGTTGCGGAGCGATACGAGCGTTTTGCGCTCATCGAGGCTCCGGGTCGATCCGCCCTGTACGCCGAATGGGCGAGTGGCGTGGCGACGGATGCCTCGGCGTGCGACGTCATCGGACGGCTCCCGGCCGACCGCCGCCAGCCCCCGCTGGTGTTCGCCCTTGCTCGGTTGCGTGGTGCGCCCGAAGTCGGTGGATACGCGGCATTCGCGGACTGGCTCGTGCAGCACGGAGCAGAACTCGCCGCGGACGCATCCGTCCGCTCCCTGCAGACCAACGAACCGCAAAGGTGCGCCGTGCTGTTGCCGGCGCTCGCCGCGATCGAGGGGCCGATCGCGCTGATCGAACTCGGGGCATCCGCGGGCCTGTGCCTGCTGCCGGACCGGTACTCGTATCGGTACGGCGGGGCGGGGAGTGCGGCCCTCGATCCCACGGATGGCCCATCCTCGGTCGTGCTCACGTGCGAACTGCGCGGCGACCGTCGGCCCGACCTGCGCATGCCCGAACTGCGCACGCCCGAACTGCGCATGCCCGAAATCGTCTGGCGTGCGGGGCTCGACCTCCGCCCGCTCGACCCCTCCGACTCAGACGACCGTCGCTTCGCCACGGCGCTCGTATGGCCCGGCGAGACGGGCCGCGCGGCGCGCATCGATGCGGCGCTGGATCTTGCCGCAGCCGAGCACCTACGCATCGATGCGGGCGACGCCACCGATCCCGAGGCGCTCCGGCGCCTGGCGGATTCCGCGCCGCCCGACGCGACGGTCGTGGTGACCACGCCCGGCCTCCTGCCGCACGTGCCCCGTGCCGGGCGCGAGCGGCTGTTCGACGCGCTCGCCGAGCTGCGGAGTGACGGCGTGCACTGGATATCGCTGGATCCGCCCGCGCTTCATCAACGCTGGACGACGCCGGTGGACGCGACCGGATGGCCGGGGTTCGTCCTGAGCCACGATGAGCGCATTCTGGCCGCGGCGGATCCGCTTGGCGCTTGGCTGGAGTGGCGCGCGGGCTGACGCGTCCGGCCGACCTACCCTGGGGACATGGCCGAATCCCCGAGTGATGCCCTCACCGTCGATGAGCGCGCGATCCTCGATTTCGAGGCCGAGTGGCGTCGGCATGTCGGCGCGAAAGAAGAGGCGATCCGTGCCGAACTCGACCTCGCACCCGCGCGCTACTACCAGCTGCTGGGCCGACTGATCGAGACCGAAGCAGCCCTCGCCTACGACCCGATGCTGGTGAAGCGTCTGCGCCGGGTCCGCGATCAGCGTGACGCTGAACGAGCCGCCCGCGAAGGCGCGCTCGGACTCTGAACCCCCGCCGGCCGCGGCGTTGAGGGTTCGCACACGCGTCCGCCGGTAGCATTCTGAGGTGCCCACGCCCCCCACCGATCGATTCGACGACATCTCTGCGTCCCCCGGCCGTGTCGGCGCACACCGGGCCGAGAATCCTCGCGTCCGCGGCTGGACGACCTTCCTGTGGGCGCTCGTCGCAACCATCTTCCTGATCCTGCTGGGCATCTTCGCGAGCATGATCTGGCAGGGCAAGATCGTGCTCTTTCCGACTCCCGCGCCCTCGGTCTCGATCGTCCCGACGGCCGAACCCGTCGTCGACACCTCGTACACCGTCCTCGTGCTCAACGGCACGCCCGAGGAGGGACAGGCGACGCTGGTGAAGGACGAGTTGGTGGCGAACGGATGGCCCGAGGCCAACGTGCTCGCGGGCAACGCCGGCGATCGAGCCTTCCCGCTGACGACCGTCTACTACGCCGCGCCCGAGGCGGAGGGTGCCGCTCGCGGCCTCGCCGGTGTGATCGGTGCGGCCGAGGTCGTGCTCGACCCCGAGTATCCGCTCCCCGGCACTCCCGTCACGCAGCTGACCGTGGTTCTCGGACTCGACCGCGTCGAGCCCGTCGCGACCGAGACACCCGCCCCGTAGCCCGGCGAAGGGGCGCATTGCCGCACCTATTCGCCCGCATGTTTCGGCAGAGTTACGAGTTGACGGCCCCCGTGTCAACAGTTGACCTCGCGGCACTTTTGGCGCGATTTCGCTGGCTAGCATGACCCTGTCTCACCCGCGCAGCACAGGAGTTAACGCATGACCCAGGGCACCGTCAAATGGTTCAACGCCGAGAAGGGATTCGGCTTCATCACCGTGGTCGACGGGGGGCAGGACGTCTTCGTCCACTACTCGAACATCGACATGACGGGCTTCCGCGTCCTCGAAGAGGGGCAACTCGTCGAGTTCACGGTCGGCGCGGGCCAGAAGGGCCCGCAGGCAGAATCCGTTCGCGTCGTTTCTTGACGCGCGTTTTGGATGTCCCGTCGTTTGACGCGCCGGCAGATGGTGCGTCGGCTTCCGCGTCGCCCGCCGTGTCGACGGCCTCACCCGTCGCGTGCGCCCTAGTCTGACGCGCATGAAGTCGCCTGCGCGGGCCCGCGCGCTCCCGCGTTCCGTGCGGCTCGCCGCAACCGTCGGCGTCCTGGTCTCGGCGCTCGTGATCAGCGGGTGCGCCGCGGACACGACGGATGCCGCTTCGCCCTCGGCGTCGCCCAGTGCGACGGCGTCGGCCGAGCCCACGCCCACGCCGACGCCCACCCCCGAGGCGCCCCCGCTGGCCGTGCAGCCCCTGCGCGGAACGCAGGTCCCGGCCGAGACGATCACGGGCCCCGCCCTCGCGGCGAAGATCGACAACCACATCGCGGCGCGCCCGCAGGTGGGTCTGGACCACACGGACATCGTGTTCGAGGAGCTCGTCGAGGGCGGTCTGACCCGCTACGTCGCGCTCTGGTTCTCGGACGTGCCCGCCGAGATCGGCCCGGTTCGAAGCATCCGTCCGATGGATCCCGACATCGTCTCGCCGTTCGGCGGACTCATCGCCTACTCCGGCGGCCAGCAGCGCTTCGTGGACATGATGCTCAACACACCCGTGCACAACGCCATCCACGGCGGCGTGGACGATCGCTTCATGTACCGCACCCGGTCAAAGACCGCGCCGCACAACGTCATCGTGAAAGCTCAAGAGTTGCGCGCCGCGTACGCCGATGTGCCTCCGCCCGCTCAGCAGTTCGCGTATTCGCAGCGTCCGCAGACGGCATCGGCCGCGGCATACGGGAGCACGGCCAACGGATTCGATCTGTTCTTCTCGGCGAAGGAAGGCCGGTCGTGGCGGTGGGACGCGGGATCCGGGCGCTACCTACGTTCGCAGAACGGTGCGCCCGACATGGCTTCCGCGGGCGGGCAGCTCGCGGCGACCAATGTCGTCGCGCTTTCGGTGAGCATCGACTGGGCCTACGGCGACATCCCGAAGACGGTCATGATGGGTAGTGGGCCGGCATGGGTGGCAACGGGCGGAAAGACCATCCAGGTCACGTGGACCAAGGCATCCGCCGATGCGCCCATCCAACTCACGAACCAGTACGGCACTCCGGTCTATCTCGCCCCCGGCAACACGTGGGTCGAGCTCGTGCCCAATGCGCGCGGCGGAAGCATCGCGGTCGTCTGACCCGGACCCGAGGGGTCGCGCCGCACGGATGTCTCGTGCCGGGGACATCCGTCCTCCCCGGTATGCGCAGCTTGCACTCGGTGGGGGTGAGTGCCAGAATGGGCGTTAGCACTCGCCTTACCGGAGTGCTAAACCAATACCTACGTCCGGGAGGGACGACACACACATGGCAAAGATCATCGCTTTCGACGAAGAGGCCCGTCGCGGCCTCGAGCGCGGCCTGAACATCCTCGCCGACGCCGTCAAGGTGACGCTCGGCCCCCGCGGTCGCAACGTCGTGCTCGAGAAGAAGTGGGGCGCCCCCACAATCACGAACGACGGCGTTTCGATCGCCAAGGAGATCGAACTCGACGACCCGTACGAGAAGATCGGCGCGGAGCTCGTCAAGGAGGTCGCCAAGAAGACCGACGACGTCGCAGGTGACGGCACCACCACCGCTACCGTTCTCGCTCAGGCCCTCGTCAAAGAAGGCCTGCGCAACGTCGCGGCCGGCGCCGACCCCATCTCGCTCAAGCGCGGTATTGAGAAGGCCGTCGCGGCCATCTCGGCCGAGCTGCTGAAGAGCGCCAAAGAGGTCGAGACCAAGGAAGAGATCGCCGCCACGGCATCGATCTCGGCCGCCGACACCACCATCGGCGACCTGATCGCCGAGGCGATCGACAAGGTCGGCAAGGAAGGCGTCGTCACCGTCGAGGAGTCGAACACGTTCGGCACCGAGCTCGAGCTCACCGAGGGTATGCGTTTCGACAAGGGATTCATCAACCCCTACTTCGTCACCGACCCCGAGCGCCAGGAAGCCGTGTTCGAGGACCCCTACATCCTCATCGCGAACTCCAAGATCTCGAACATCAAGGACCTTCTGCCGGTCGTTGACAAGGTGATCCAGGAGGGCAAGGAGCTCGTCATCATCGCCGAGGACGTCGAGGGCGAGGCTCTCGCGACTCTCGTGCTCAACAAGATCCGCGGCATCTTCAAGTCGGCTGCTGTCAAGGCTCCCGGCTTCGGCGACCGTCGCAAGGCGCAGCTGCAGGACATCGCCATCCTCACCGGTGGTCAGGTCATCAGCGAAGAGGTCGGTCTCAAGCTCGAGAACACGACCACCGACCTGCTCGGCAAGGCACGCAAGGTCATCATCACCAAGGATGAGACCACGATCGTCGAGGGTGCCGGCGACTCGGAGCAGATCGAGGGTCGCGTGACCCAGATCCGCCGCGAGATCGAGAACACCGACAGCGACTACGACCGTGAGAAGCTCCAGGAGCGTCTCGCCAAGCTCGCCGGTGGCGTCGCCGTCATCAAGGCGGGAGCTGCAACCGAGGTCGAGCTCAAGGAGCGCAAGCACCGCATCGAGGACGCCGTTCGCAACGCGAAGGCCGCCGTCGAAGAGGGCATCGTCGCCGGTGGTGGCGTGGCTCTGATCCAGGCCGGGAAGAACGTGTTCGACACGCTCAACCTGACGGGTGACGAGGCGACCGGTGCGAACATCGTTCGCGTCGCGATCGAAGCGCCGCTCAAGCAGATCGCCCTCAACGCTGGACTCGAGCCCGGCGTCGTGGCGAACAAGGTCGCCGAGCTGCCCATCGGACACGGCCTCAACGCCGCGACCGGTGAGTACGTCGACATGTTCGCTCTCGGGATCATCGACCCGGCCAAGGTGACGCGCTCTGCCCTGCAGAACGCGGCGTCGATCGCCGGTCTGTTCCTGACGACCGAGGTCGTCGTCGCCGACAAGCCCGAGAAGGTCTCCGCCCCGGCGGGCGACCCCACGGGTGGCATGGACTTCTAAGTCCCGCGCGAAGCATAAGAAGGGCCCCGGCGTCAGGCCGGGGCCCTTCTTCTTGTCTGCCGGACCTTCTGCGCGTGGGCAGGTCAGCGGAACAGGGCGGCGTTCGTGATCTCGGCGTCCGCATACTGTCGGCCGGCGGACTCCAGCGCCAGGGTGATGGCGGCGAGGCTCTCTTCGACGTGTCGCTGCGTCGTGCGCCACCGTTCGATGGTTTCTTGGAATGCTGCGGATGCCTGACCGGTCCACGCGGACTGGAGTTGGATGAGCTGTCCGAGCATCGACTGGGACTCGGACTGGATGCGGTCGATCGTGCCGCGAATCGCGGCGGACTGCGCGATGACGGCGTCGGAATCGACGGTGAAAACAGCCATGATGGGTCTCCTTGAGGTGCAGATCGGGGTTGCCGGGTGATGGCGGGTGCCCCGACGCTACGTGCTTCGCGGCTCGCGCCTGCCCCCTAGGCATCCGATGACGCCCCATTCTTGCTCGCGTGCCTCTGGGGAGGAGGGGTCCGCCCCGCTCCGCTGGCACTAATCGGGGTTCGAGGCGCCCGGAGACCACAACAAGTGCCAGGGGAGCGGTGCTGGGGTGCCGCGTGCCGGTGCCGCTTGCCGGTGCGGCGCTGAGGTGCGTTTCGACTCGGGCTGCGCCCTTGCTCAACGAGCGGACTGCGGCGGGAGCGGGGGCAGCGGCGGAAGCTCGGGTAGAGGCTGCGTGTCGAGGTGCAGCGTCGATTCCGGCGCAATGGGGAACGAGACCCGGAAGGTGGCGCCACCGCCCGGGGTGTCTTCGACCTCGACGGTGCCGTTGAGCGCCGAGACGATCGAGGCGACGATCGCGAGCCCGAGGCCGGAGCCGCCGGTCTCGCGCGTGCGCGAAGAGTCGGCTCGCCAGAAGCGCTGGAAGATGTTGTCGCGGATCTGCTCGGGAATGCCTTCGCCGTGGTCGACGATCGCAACCCAAGCCATGCCGAGAGGCGCGGTCTGGCTCACCGCGGTGACGTCGGAGCCGACCACGATCTCGATCGGCGAATCGTCGGAGGTGAAGCGGCGCGCGTTGCCGAGCAGGTTCGCGATGACCTGACGGATGCGGTTCTCGTCGCCGAGCACGACGGGCGGGCGACTCACGGCGACCGGGATCGGCTTAGTCGGGAACGACAGCTGAGCAGGGCCGCCGGCAGAATCATCCGCGGATCCACCGCGAGGCGCCGGAACGGGTCGCGGGATGCGGCGGAGGAGAGAGCGTGCGCGCGCAGCGGAAGTCGCCCCGCCGCGTCGACGAGGGGCGGAGGCATCCTTCTCCGCGGGATCGGTGTCCACCGGGATCGTGGCTGTCGCGCCCTCCTCCTCGGCGGCGATGCGCGCCACCAGAGAATCCGCGTCGATCACCGTCACGGTGCGCTGCGGTGCGGCGGCGCGCAGATCCATGCCGGCATCACGTGCGATCGGGCGCAGATCGATCGGCGCGATCTCGACCTCGCGACGCTCGTCGAGGCGTGCCAAGGCGAGCAGGTCCTCAACCAACACGCCCATTCGGATCGCCTCTTTCTCGATGCGCTCCATCGCCTGGGCGGTGTCTTCGTCGCCACGGATGGCACCGATCCGATACAGCTCGGCGTAGCCGCGCACCGTCACGAGGGGCGTGCGCAGCTCGTGGCTCGCGTCGCCGATAAAGCGCCGCATCTGGCGGACGGTTGCCTCGCGCTGGCTGAGCGAGGCATCCACGCGGTCGAGCATCGTATTGAGCGCGCCGGTGAGCTTTCCGACCTCGGTGCGCGGGTCGCCGGGTGTCAGTCGCTGGCTGAAGTCTCCGGACGAGATCGACATCGCGGCCCGTTCCACCTGCCCGAGGGGTCGGAACGTCTGGGTCACGAGGAGCCGTGTCATCAGAGCTCCGGCCGCGATCGTGATGAGGCCGAGGATTGTGAAGACGCCGAAGAACGTCGCCACCGTGCGATCGATCGGGGCGAGTGGTTGCGCGATGACCTGGGTGTAGAGCTCGCCGTTGACTTCCGGATCGAGGATGCCCGCGCTCGCGTGGTAGAGATCGCCGTCCGGGCCGACGAGAGGGAAGACCGCGCTGAGCTTAGATACCGTCGTCTCGAGCTTGTACTCCTCGGGCCAGATGGGCCCGCCCCCGCTCGGGCGGCCGCCCAACGACTCGCCGCCGGCCGCGTAGACGGCGATGAAGTAGTCGCCCGCCGCGGCCTGATCGGTCAGCGAAATCTGCACCTGGTTGGTGTCGGGATCCACCGTGATATCGAGCAGGCCTGCGCCGAGGTTCGACGAGGCGCGCGCGACGAGCTGTTCGTCCTGGGCGACGACGAGGGCGTTGCGCACGAATGCCATGGTCGCGATGCCCGAGGCGAACAGACCGATCGCGAGGATCGCCACAGTGACCCCGGTGACCTTGGCGCGAAGGCTGACGCCCCGCCACCACCGGGTGACCTTGTCGGGATCGTGATGATCGCTCAGGGGTGCCCCCTACGCGGTCTTGCCGGCCTTCAGCATGTAGCCGAAGCCTCGCTTGGTCTGGATGAGCGCTTCGGTGGAGTGCGGGTCGATCTTGCGGCGCAGGTACGAGATGTAGCTCTCGACGATGCCGGCGTCGCCGTTGAAGTCGTACTCCCACACGTGGTCGAGGATCTGAGCCTTCGACAGCACACGGTTGGGGTTGAGCATCAGGTAGCGCAGCAGCTTGAACTCGGTGGGGCTGAGGTCGATCGAGACCTCGCCGACCTTGACGTCGTGTGTGTCCTGATCCATCGACAGCTCGCCGGCGCGGATGACGGCCTCTTCGTCGGCCTGCATCGTGCGGCGGAGGATCGCCTGGATGCGCGCGACGATCTCGTCGAGGCTGAACGGCTTCGTGACGTAGTCGTCGCCCCCGGCGTTGAGCCCCTCGATCTTGTCTTCGGTCTCGTCCTTCGCGGTCAGGAAGAGGATGGGGGCGGTGTAGCCCGCGCTTCGCAGACGCTTGGTGACGCTGAACCCATTCATGTCGGGCAGCATGACATCGAGCACGATCAGATCGGGCTCTTCTTCGAGAACGGCCGAGATCGTCTGCGCGCCGTTCGAGACGGCCCTGACCTGAAAACCGGCGAATCGCAGGCTCGTGATCAGAAGATCGCGGATGTTCGGCTCGTCGTCAACGACGAGGATGCGCGGTGCAGTCATTACCCCATTATCGCGGAGGGACCCATGCATCCGCTGAATAAAGCCCTGATCGGCGCGTTCGGCGCTTACGCGGCGATGGCCGAACCGTCGAGGATCGTGTACGCGTAGCCCTGTTCGGCGAGGAAGCGCTGGCGGTTCTGCGCGAAGTCCTGATCGACCGTGTCGCGCGCGATGAGCGTATAGAAGCTCGCGGTGTGCCCGTTCGTCTTGGGTCGCAGCAGGCGCCCGAGGCGTTGTGCCTCTTCTTGGCGCGAGCCGAACGAGCCCGATACCTGGATGGCGACGGATGCGTCGGGCAGGTCGATCGAGAAGTTCGCAACCTTCGACACCACGAGCACCGAGATCGAGCCCTCGCGGAACGCCTGGAAGAGCGTTTCGCGTTCGTCGACCGGTGTCGCTCCCGTGATCTTCTGGGCGTCGAGGGCCTCGGCGAGGATGTCGATCTGGTCGAGGTACTGCCCGATGATCAGGATGCGCTCGCCCTCGTGCCGCTCGACGAGCTGGCGGACGACGTCGATCTTGGCGTGCGCAGTCGCGGCGAGCCGGTAGCGCTCGTCGTCGGCCGCGGCGGCGTACTCGAGGCGATCGGACGCCGGAAGGTCGATACGCACCTCGTAGCAGGCGGCGGGGGAGATGAACCCCTGAGCCTCGATCTCTTTCCACGGGGCGTCGAACCGCTTGGGTCCGATCAGGCTGAACACATCGCCCTCGCGTCCGTCTTCGCGGACGAGGGTCGCGGTGAGCCCCAGGCGACGACGAGCCTGCAGCTCGGCGGTGAGCTTGAAGACCGGGGCGGGTAGCAGGTGGACCTCGTCGTACACGATCAGGCCCCAGTCGAGCGCGTCGAGAAGGGCCAGGTGGGCGTACTCGCCCTTCCGCTTGGCCGTGAGGATCTGGTAGGTCGCGATCGTGACCGGCTTGACCTCTTTGACCTGCCCGGAGTACTCGCCGATCTCTTCGGCCGTCAGGGTGGTGCGCTTGAGGAGCTCGTCCCGCCACTGTCGGGCAGAGACGGTGTTGGTCACGAGAATCAGCGTGGTCGTCTTGGTGTCTGCCATCGCGGCGGCACCGACGAGAGTCTTGCCGGCGCCACAGGGCAGGACGACGACGCCGGATCCGCCATCCGTGAAGCTGTCCACAGCCTGCCGCTGATAGGGCCGTAGATTCCATTCGCTCTCGTCGAGTGCGATCTCGTGCGGCGTGCCGGGGGTGTAGCCCGCGAGGTCTTCGGCCGGCCAGCCGATCTTCAGAAGCTCTTGCTTGATGTGGCCGCGGGCCCAGGCGTCGACCGTGTAGGTGCCGGGGACCGGCTGGCCCGTGAGCAGCGGCTGGATGCGCTTGTTGCGCGCGACCTCGGACAGCACGGCGCCATCCGTGCTGCGTAGCACGAGAGTGCCTTCGTCATCGCGCTCGATGACGAGTCGCCCATAGCGGCCGACGGTCTCGCGGACGTCGATCGATACCGACGGCGGCACGGGGAACTTCGACCACCGGTCGAGTGTCGCCAGCATGTCGTCCGCCTGGTGCCCGGCCGCGCGTGCGTTCCAGAGTCCGAGCCGGGTGATCCGGTAGGTGTGGATGTGTTCGGGCGCCCGCTCGAGCTCGGCGAAGATCGCCAGTTCGTGACGCGCGGTCTCGGCGTCCGGGTGCGCCACTTCGAGCAGCACGGTTCGGTCGCTCTGCACGATCAAGGGGCCATCAGACATAAGGGCCGATTCTACCGGTGCGCGCGCGTGCGCGGGCGCGATTCACACGCGTCGGATGCCTCGGACGCTCGAGACGGGCAGGGTTCGCTCGACATCCGTGCCTCGCTCGCGGCCGCGCAGGCGACCGCCACCCAGGCCGCTGGCTTCGAGCGTGAAGGTGCGCGTCGATCCGTCGGGAAGCTCCACGTCCACATCGACGACCGCACGGGCGCGGACGGCGGACTCGATCTCGCGCTCGAGCCAGGCGGTGTCGGCGTTGGATGAGACAGACGCGCGCAGGGTTTCGATCAGCGCCGTATATGCCTCGGGGGGCACGGACCCGGGGGCGAGTGCACCGGCCGCGATGCGGTGGCGCCGCATGGGTTCTTCTGTTCCTTCATCGTCGACGGCGATGGCCGGATACCGGGCGTCGATCAGGGCCCACAGCACCGTGTCGCGGGGAACGCGCGAAGTCAACGCCGATCCGTCATTGTTCCGGACGAGACCGAGCGGGCGAAGCGACTGGTCGACGGCGATCGTCTCGAGGGCTTGCGATTCACTGCTCGTGACGAGCGTGCGGGGGGTCTCGGGCGGTGCGTCCGGGTCGTAACCTACGCGGACGAGGCCGTGCTTGTCTGCAGTCGTCCGCACCAGGTATTCCAGGGGTTGCGGGACGCCCGTCAAGGACAGCCCCGCGAGGAACTCCAGCATCGACTCGGCGGTCTCGCCCTCCGTGAGAGCGGCCGCGATCGTCTCGGGTGTGAAGCGATACGAAGAGGCCTGCGCGTGCGACTCGCGATGCGCGAGCTGGCGAAGGCGCACATCGAGTCCGGATGCGAGCGGGCCCGGAGAGATGGCGGTCAGATCGTTCTGCAGGTAGATGCGGTCGACCTCGTGCGGGAGCAGGGCGCCCAGCTCCGCCTCGGCGCGATCGGCGCCCGCGGGGAGGGCCCGCGACCACGGTGGCGCCGCGCCATCGGGTGCGATGAGGCCCCACACCTGAGCCTGAGCCTGCAGGGCTTCCGCCCGGGCAGGCCACGAGGCATCCGCGGGGAATGTTGCGTTCCACGTCGACGGTTCGGTCCACGCACCACCCGCGCGGATGCCACGGGGAAGCTCATCGCGCCACGAGGTCGCGACGAGCGACCAGCGCCGCACCGTCGGTTCGCGCAGCCACAGTTCGGCCTGCGCCGTAGGCAGCAACCAGCGCCCCTCGATATCCAGCAGGCCGGCGGTGCGCGCCAGCGAGATCAGGGCGTCGAGGTCTTCCGGGCGCTGGAGCTCGTCGGCGATTCGGCGACGATCGGCGGCAGCTATTGCGCCAGAGCCCAGACGGGCGAATGGCGCGTGAAGTGACTGGATCAGGATGTCGCCGAGCGAGGCGACGCTCGTGAAGGCACGCTCGGCGGTCGCGCGCTCGGTCGCCGCGTCGGCCGGCGGCAGTGCGTCCTGTTGTTCCGCCTCGTCGAAGACGACGAGGTTGATCGCGGCCGATGTCGACGGGAGCGGAATGCCTGAGGCATCCGTCAGCCCGAGACTTCGAACGGTGGCGGCGTGTTCTTCGGGAACGGGCGTTGCGTCGGCTGCGGCGCGGGCGACGGCAGAGAGTTCGGTCGCGGTCAGGCCCTGCAACGCGCGTGCGACGAACGACGGGTCGGTGAGGGCGTCGGCGGCATCGAAGTAGTCCCGCCACGCGACCGTGGGTGACACCCCACGCGCCGCGAGCAGGGCCGCGAACTCCCGATCATCGAGGGTCGCGAGGCGTGCAGCGAGCTCCCTCGTTCCCTCTGTCATGGTCGGCTCAAGACGATGCCTGATTCGCGCGCCTGCGACGCACCCAGGTGATCACGAGAAGCGTGATGATCAGGACGAAAGCGAGGGGGAGCCCGATGTTGGGCAGGAGAGCGACGAAGGGCCAGATTCCGGAGCCGAAGTCCTCAATCGTCATGCCCGACCAGGTTCCGATGATGATCGCGAAGAAGCACAGGATCGACAGCAGCGCGATCCCGAGGGACATGAACGCGAGGATGCGTTCGGCGCGCCCAGGTTGCAGCTGCGAAGAATCGGGAGACGTGCTCATTCGTCCGAGCCTAGTGGGCGCGGGTGCTGGGATCGATCGCGCGCGTGCCGAAGCGGTGCCGTAGGCTGGTATGTCGGGGGTTTCCCCGGATTCTTCAGCGCCTGCGGGCGCCAGACGCAACGAGGTAGTTCACGATGCCCACCGGCAAGGTCAGGTTCTTCGACGAAGAGAAGGGCTTCGGCTTCATCTCCACCGATGACGGCGAAGACGTCTTCCTGCACGCCACCGCACTGCCCGCGGGAGCGCCCGCTCCGAAGCCCGGTACGCGCCTGGAGTTCGGCGTCGCAGACGGCAAGCGTGGGCTGCAGGCGCTTTCGGTGCGCGTGCTCGAAGCGCCGCCGAGCCTGTCGAAGGCGCAGCGCAAGCCGGCCGACGACATGGCGATCATCATCGAAGACCTCGTCAAGCTGCTCGACGGCATGGGTGGGGATCTGCGTCGCGGCCGCTACCCGAGCAGCTCCCACAGCAAGAAGATCGCCGCGGTCCTGCGTAAGGTCGCCGATGAACTCGACGCCTGAGTCCGAGCTGCCGGAGTCCACGGCGCCAGATTCTTCGGCGCTGGATTCCACGGCGCTGGATTCCACGGCGCCGGAGTCGTCGGTGCCGGATCCCGAGTTGCTCGATGCGCGCGACTTGGCGCTCGCCGCGCTGCGCGAGATCACCGATGAGAAGACGATCGGTGAGCCCGCCGGTTATCGCGAAGAGCCCGAGGGTGCGCTATCGCTGCGATTCGCGAATCGGATGGCCGGGTACCCCGGATGGTTCTGGACAGTCACGCTCGCGCGCGTCGAGGGTTCCGCCCCGACCGTGCTCGAGGCGGAACTGATGCCCGGTGACGGCGCGCTGCTCGCTCCCGAGTGGACGCCCTGGGCCGAGCGGCTCGCCGAGTACCACGCTCACCAGGCCGAGCTCGACCAGGAGGCGCTCGCCGCCGAGGCGTCCGACGAGGGTGACGATTCGGACGACGCGGATTCGGACGAAGACGACATCGACGATCTCGACGCGGCCGATTTCGACGAGGACGGATCGCCGATCCTGCACTCAGGCGACGTCGACGGTGTTGACATCGACAACTTCTCCGACGACGCCGATTCCGATGACGACGACGACTCGGACGACGACGACTCGGACGACGATGTCTACGACGACGATGACTACGACGACGATGACTCGGATGAGGGCGACGAGCTCGACTACAAGGACCCGCGCGTCGACCGGAGCTATTAGGCCCGAGGCATTCGCTCGAGCGTGTACTCGATCGCGCCGATGAGCTGGCGCACGTCGTCGGGCTCGATCGAGACGAATGTCGCGATGCGCAGCTGGTTGCGTCCGAGCTTGCGGTAGGGCTCGGTGTCAACGATGCCGTTGGAGCGCAACGATGCCGCAAGGGCCGCGGCATCCACACTCTCGTCGAAGTCGATCGTCACGACGACCTGCGAACGGTCGGCCGGGTCGGCGACGAACGGTGTGGCGACAGCGGATGCTTCGGCCCACTCGTACAACGCCGACGACGACTCGTGCGTGCGAGCCGATGCCCACGACAGTCCGCCGTTATCGACGATCCAGGACAGCTGATCGCGCAGCAGGAACAGCGTGGCCAGCGCGGGGGTGTTGAGCGTCTGGTTCAGGCGCGAGTTGCTGACCGCGCCTGCCAGGCTCAGCGACTCGGGGATGTACCGGTCGGACTTGCCGATGCGTTCGATTCGCTCGATCGCGGCGGGCGACGCCAGAGCCAGCCAGAGCCCGCCGTCGGACCCGAGGTTCTTCTGGGGCGCGAAGTAGTAGACGTCGGTCTCGGCGATGTCTACATCAACGCCACCAGCGGCGCTGGTCGCATCGATGACGGTCAGGGCTCCGTCGTCGCCGTGGACGCGCGTGACGGGGGCGAGCACGCCCGTCGACGTCTCGTTGTGCGGCCAGGCGTACACATCTACGCCCGCTACGACCTCTGCGGTCGTGCGCTGCCCGGCGGGTGCTTTACGCACATCCGGGGCCTCGAGCCAGGGGGCCTTGGCAGCGGCGGCGAACTTGCCACCGAACTCACCGAAGACGAGGTTCTGGGCGCGACGCTCGATGAGGCCGAAGGCTGCGGCGTCCCAGAAGCTCGTCGAACCGCCGTTCGCGAGCAACACCTCGTAGCCCTCGGGCGCGTGGAACAGCTCGGCGAGCAGGGCGCGCACGTCGCCGACGAGGTTTTTGACGGGGGCCTGGCGGTGCGACGTTCCGAGCAGCTCCGCTCCGGCGGTCGCGAGGGCCGCCAGTTGGGCGGGGCGAACCTTCGAGGGGCCGCACCCGAAGCGTCCGTCGGTGGGCAGGAGTTTGCTCGGGAGAGACACGTGGGACATGCCCTCGATTCTAGGGTCGGGCGCGGGGTGACCCCGGCCGTGTGACGGTCCACTGGGTTAGGCTTACCTTCGCAACCCGGACGCGAGGAACTAGCTGCCATGACCGATCTGATCGATACGACAGAGATGTACCTGCGCACCATTCTGGAGCTCGAGGAAGAGAACATCATTCCTCTGCGCGCGCGCATTTCGGAACGCCTCGGGCACTCGGGGCCGACCGTCTCGCAGACCGTCGGACGGATGGAGCGCGACGGCCTCGTCGTCGTGTCGGAAGATCGTCGTCTCGAACTTACGAGCGCGGGTCGGCAGAAGGCCGTCGACGTGATGCGCAAGCACCGCCTGGCGGAGCGACTCCTCTCGGATGTCATCGGTCTGGACTGGGCGTATGTCCACGAAGAGGCCTGCCGCTGGGAGCACGTGATGAGCGAGCAAGTCGAGCGCAGGCTCGTCGAGTTGCTCGGACATCCCACCGAATCGCCGTACGGAAACCCGATTCCCGGCCTCGATCAGCTGGGCGATGTGCCCGCGGCGGTGTTTTCACAGGGAGTTGTCGGTCTCGTCCGGCACCTCAATGAGGTCGGCGGCCCCGTCGAAGGCACCGTGCGTCGTCTCGCCGAGCCCGCGCAGGTCGACCCCGAACTGCTCGAGCAGCTGCGCAGCGCCGGTGTTATGCCGGGAGCGAGGGGGCGCTACCGCTACAACGAGGGTTACGTTCTGGTCGAGATGGACGGATCGGACGAGGGTCTCGAGCTTCCCGTCGAGGTTGCCGCGCACATCTTCTTGGTCGACGCTTCGGTCTGAATCGGATGCCGGCGTGCGCCGATTCGTCCACAGTCGCCGCCCGTCGAAGTGACAGAACCGTTACCATCCGGTAACCTAAAAAAATCCACCGCCGATAAGCCAGGCGATGGAACTCCCGGCCCGAACGCCCCTCTAGGCTCGTCCATTCGGTCGGCTGAACCACCAGCATCGTGACGACGAGCCAACACCTGTTTATGCGGGTGCCGGGGCAGGAGGAAACGTTTGGCTGAAGCGAACGACTCGCCAGAGAGCGCCCCCGAAGCGCAGGTAGCGAGCCAGGACCGTTGGGGACGGTCGGCTCGGAGCGAGACACAGAAGCCACCCCGCCTTCGTCGAGCAACGCGTCGAGCGACCAAACTTGAGCGTCGCGCAGCGCGGGAAGAGCGCGCCACAACCGTGCACACGGGCCGCCGCGGTCCGGTGCGCAGCATCCTGACTCTTGCCGTTGTCACCGGCCTTGTCGCCACCGTCGCCATTCCCGCATACGCTGCCTGGCAGCCCGAGGCTGAAGCAACGACGCTCCAGCAGCTCGCGGCTGACGGTGCACAGACACTCGTCGTGGCATCGGATGTCACGGACTCGACCTTGGCCCGAGGCTCCTACTCGGCGACCACACCAGACGAGATCGCCAAGAAGAAGGCCGAAGAGGCCGCTGTTGCGCGCGCCAAGGCAATCGCCGCCGCTCGCTCGGCTTCGTCGGGCTCGGGATCGTACGCGGTTCCCGCCGGCGTGCCGCTGGTCTCGCCGGGATCGGGCATCGTGCGGCGCCCGCTGCCGTACTTCAACAACTTCGGAGCGCCCTACGCGGGCCACCGCGGCACCGACTACATGGTCGAGCGCGGAACGCCGGTCTACTCCGTCGCCGACGGTGTGGTCACCGCATCCGCCGACAGCAGTGGCGCGCTCGGTGTGACGATCACGGTCATGCACAACATCAACGGTCGCACCGTGCAATCCGTCTACGCGCATATGCTGCCGGGCAGTCGGACAGTCGGTGTGGGGGCAACCGTCAGCGCGGGTCAGATGATCGGGCAGGTCAGCGACACCGGCCTTGCCTTCGGAACACACCTGCACCTCATGGTCCATGTGGATGGCACACGCGTCGACGCTGAAGGCTGGCTCGCCGCGAACGCGGGTTGATTCACTCTTTGTCATGCCTGTGCAGCCGTAGCGATCCCTGCCTATGCGGCGTGACGGCCCGCCGGGGCCGAACCGAAGACACTGCAGCAACGTGCCGCCGATGGCGCGCAGACGCTCGTCGTCGCCTCGGATGTCGGTGACGAGACGCTGGCGCCCGTGTACGCCTTCGAGGTGTTCGTGAACAGTGCCAAGGTCGACCCGATGCCGTGGCTCGGTCCGTACGGCACCTGAGTTCACGACACGGTAGAACCTTCGGCATCCGTGAATCTCGCACTCCGAATCGTGGGGTAATCTGACCCCGAACGCTTGCTCGAGCGATGGGAAATGTCGATGGATATCACGCCTCGCATCCGAACCCGGAATGCGCACGGTCGTTACGTCCTTCGTCATCGTGTGGACGGATGCCACGGCATGACCGTGGCCGCAAGGCGCTGCCCCTAGGGGCAGCGCCTTTTTTCGTCCTCGCAGCCTGTCGCGCCTGCGGGCGTCGCTGTATCGAATACCGCTGAAGCCGTCACGGGCTATTCGAGAGGACACCCGATGCGCACTCTGGTGCTGAACGCAGGATACGAACCACTGGCTGTTGTGTCGTTCAAGCGAGCTCTGGTGCTCGTGATGAATGCGAAGGCCACAGTTATCGAGCGCGTGGAGGGTGATCCCGTGTGGGGTGCTCGCGGCGCGATCGACCGGCCGGCCGTGATTCTGCTCACGCGTTACGTGCGAGTGCCGCAGTCGCGACGGGTTCCGGTGACGCGACGTGGTGTGCTGCGACGCGACGGCAATCGCTGTGCGTACTGCGGCAAGGGTGCGACGACGATCGATCACGTGCTGCCGCGCTCGCGCGGGGGAGCGGACTCGTGGGAGAACCTCGTGGCGTGCTGCCTGCGCTGCAACAACATCAAGGGCGACCGCACGCCTGCCGAGATGCACTGGGACCTGCGCTGCGTGCCACGCCCGCCGCACGGCACGCAGTGGACGGTGCGCGGCACCGAGCGCGCCGATCCGCGGTGGGAGCCCTACCTCGAGCTCGCGGCCTGACCCGCGCCCGGTCCCTGAGCCTGTCGAAGGGTCCCGCCCGGGCGGAGCTTCGCCGGGCCGCGCCCTATTGACTATCGCTTTAATGGGTATTAAAGTCCATTAAATGAGAACAGAGGCGCCGCTCTTGGCTCCGATCTTTCGATCGGATGGCCAAGCGCGCCTGCTTTCTGCGCTGCTCCTCGCAACAGGTGAGCTCAGCATTGTCGAACTCGCTGCTCGTGCTGACGTTGCTTATCCCAATACCGTTCAGTTAAGGGTTCGTGCGGTAGTTTTGGGGTATGCCTCGTTCTGGTTGGGTGAAGCCGGTTTCTGACCGCCGGTTGTCGGATTTGGTGTCGGTGGGTTTGCTGACACGGGTGTTTCCTGCGGAGGTTGTTGATCAGGTGATTGCTGATGCCGGGCGTACCGAGCAACGGAATCGGTCGTTGCCGGCGCGGGTGATGGCGTATTTCTCGATCGGGATGGCGTTGCACTCGGAGGGTTCCTACGAGGATGTGTTCGCCCAGCTGACGGATGGGCTGGCATGGTCCTCGGGCTGGGCCGAGTCATGGTCGCCGCCGTCGAAGTCGGCGATCTTCCAAGCCCGCTCCCGGCTCGGATTCGAACCCGTGCGTGACCTGTTCACCCGGGTGGCGCGCCCGCTGGCCAGGCCGGCGACACCGGGTTCGTGGTTGGCCGGACGAAGACTGGTCGCGATCGATGGCACGGTCTTGGATCTGGCTGACACGCCGGCGAATGTCGACTTCTTCGGCCGCCCCGCGTCGAGTCGGGGTGAGCATGCCGCGTTTCCGCAGGCCCGGCTGGTGGCGTTGGCCGAGTGCGGCACCCATGCCATCCTCGACGCTGAAATCGGCCCATGCACCACTTCGGAGATCGCGTTGTCTCGGGAACTGCTCGACAGGCTGGAGCCTGGAATGCTGGTGCTCGCCGACCGAGGCTTCTACGGGTTCACACTCTGGCAGCAAGCCGCGGCCACGGGTGCAGACTTGCTCTGGCGGGTCAAGACGAACCTGCGCCCGCGGTTTCGGGAAGCTCTACCCGACGGGTCATGGTTGGCGGAGATCATCCCCACCTCCGGCACCGACCGGAAGTCGACACCGCCGCTGAAGGTGCGGGTCATCGACTACACGATCGAGGACGGGAGGGAGAACCCCGAGTCGTATCGGCTGCTCACCACGATCCTGGATCCAGCCGAGGTGACCGCCGAAGACCTCGCTGCGGCCTATTCCGAGCGGTGGGAGATCGAGTCCACCTTTGACGAGTTGAAGACACATCAGCGTGGCCCCAGGGGCGTGCTGCGCTCCAAGTCTCCCGATTTGGTCCAACAAGAAATCTGGGGGCACCTGTGCTGCCACTACGCCATCCGCACCCTCATGGTCGACGCCGCCGCCCACGCCGGACGGGACCCCGACCGGGTCTCGTTCGTCGCAGCGCTACGCATAGCCCGCCGCTCAGTCGCCTCGGGCTCTTTTTCCCCCTCAGCGCCCTGACACTGCCGTCGCCGCATGGCGTCACGCCATCCTCAGCCTTCTCAAACGCCTGAACCCTGCGCGCCGACAGCGCTCAAACCCCCGCGTGATCAAACGCAAGATCTCCAAATGGCTTGCCAAACGCGACCACCACAGTCGTTGGCCACAACCCGCGAACAGTCCCCGAGTTCACGTTCAAACCCTTAACTGAACGGTATTGTTGCTTATCCCACAGCGCACCGCGAGATTGCGCGTCTCCTCGATGCCGGAATCGTCATCGAACGTGCGGTCGGCAGGACCCGCCTGATCGCGTCCAACCCTGACAGTCCCCTCGTCCCCCCGCTGCGCGAGGTCGTGACGATTGCAGCGGGCCCGGCCGTGCTGCTCTCTCAGGAGTTCGAGCGTATCGACGGGATCGAGTCGGCGTTCTTGTATGGATCTTTCGCGGCCCGGATGCGTGGCGTCGAGGGCACATCGCCACACGACGTCGACGTCATGGTCGTTGGCATGCCTGACGCGGGCCTGGTTTATGAAGCGTGCAGTCGCGTTGAGCGGGCCGTTCATCGACCCGTGAACGCAACGATCCTCACCCCGGACGAAATGAGTGAAGCATCCGGCTTCCTGTCAGCGGTGCGCAGTGGTCCGGTGGTCCCTCTTGTCGGTGAGCTGCCATGGGAGTGACTCCGTTGACCGACGCACAGTTGGCGGCGATCGCCGCGCTTGTCGCCGCTCGACGTGTCGAAGCTGTTCCGATAGATGCGAGACGGGTGGCAGCTTTCCTTGCCGCCGCCGAGGATCGAATCAGTCAGCTTCCGCTCCTCTCGAGCACGCGGGTCAAGTACGACTTGGTGTATGACGCGGCACATGACGTCGGTGAAGCGCTTCTCGCGGCGTATGGATACCGCACCACGAACGGATCCGGTCAGCACGAGGCGCTCGGCAGATTTCTCGAAGCTGTCCTCGATTCGCCGCCGGGCAACGAGGCGGCCAAGCGCTGCGACCGCTTGCGCAGGACGCGGAATCAGAGTCACTACGGAGCGCGTCCGATTGGGGTGGCCGATGCGAGTCTCGCTGAGCGAACGGCAACGGAACTGCTCGCGGCGATTCAGTCGAGGGGAGTCGACTTGGCCGAATGATGGCTGCCTTCCGCCCGGTCCCTGAGCTTGTGGAAGGGGCTCCCGCCCCCATCGCATGCTCTCGGTAGACTCAAGCCCTGGCCTCTGTAGCTCAATGGAAGAGCAGTTCCGTCCTAAGGAAAGGGTTGGGGGTTCGAGTCCCTCCAGGGGCACAGTCTATTTTTGGCTCTGATCAGGAATTTCTTCTGTGGTCAGACCGCTCAGGAGCTACTTTTGGCCGCTTTTTGGCCGCATTTGAGAAAGCTATGAGCCCCGATCGAGCCTCATTCAAGGACCTTCAAGTGGCTTCGTTCGACGTCGTAGAGTGCCGAAATCGAGCACTTCCAGCGGTTTGAGGCCTGGCGAAAAACTGAGCAATCTGCTCTATGGGCGCTGCGGCCGGGCATAGCGGGTCTGCGGACCCGACGGCAGCGCCACCAGCGGCATAGCGTCGTTCAGTCGTTGCGCGACCGCATCCAGATCGTCGTCGAACAGGTCGGCGTAGGTGTCCAGTGTCATCGCCGCAGACGCGTGTCCCAACATCCGCTGCACGGCCTTCACGTTGGCGCCAGAGCTGATCGCGAGCGACGCGGCGGTGTGGCGGAGGTCGTGCGGAGTGACTCGCGGGATCGACGGATCGACCGCCTGGGCGCGCTTCACCGCGTTCGCGAACCATCCCTGCGCGCCGGAGTTGCGCATGTGATTGACGCCGTCGCCGAAGAGCAATCCTTCCGGCCCCTTGCCCGCGCAGGCCTCCTCGATCATCGGAGCGAGCCGCTGAGGGTAGGGGACCGAGCGCTTCTCGTGTGTCTTGGGCGTGCCGACATGGATCTCATAAGCGATCATCACGGCGTTCTCCTCGATGACGAAGCGTCGACGCAGTCGATTGACGCTGCGTACCCGCAGGCCAGTCGCCTCTCCCCAGCGCAGGCCGGTGTACGCCAGCGTCAGGACCATGGTCGGATGCGCCGAGCACGCCGCCAGCGTCGCCACCTGGTCGTGTGAGAGGTAGACGCGGCGTTTGCCCGGGCCGTTGCGAGGGAGATTGCGGATGTGGCGGGCCGGGTTGTTCGTCAGGCGACGATCGTCGATCGCCACATCGAGAATGCCCGCGAGGACTCCCAAGGCGCGAAGAACGACGGTGCGCGACTTGTGAGTCGCGAGTTCTGACACCCAATCCTGGACTTCAGAGCGGCGGATCGAGGAGATCTCCCTATGAGCCCAGACCGGAGCGACGTGGTTCTTCCACGCCTGCTCGAGCGTCACGTAGTACGAGGGCTTCGACATCGGCGGGTGCTTAGATCGCAGCCAGCTCTCCGCGAACATCCGGACCGGAACCCGCGACGAGGACGGGTCGATGTAGTCGCCCTTCGACTTCGACACCGTCACCATAGAGAGGTACTGGCCTTGACCCCGGGGAGTGGACACCTCACAAGAGAGAATGTTCGCTATGGCAAGATCACGTCGGGAGTTCACTCCTGAGTACAAAGACGAGGCTGTGAAGCTGGTTTTAACGACTGGTAGAGCGGTCGCGACCGTGGCTCGCGAGCTCGGGATCAACGAGGCCACGCTGGGCCGGTGGGTGGGCGCGTTCAAGGCGCGTAGCGAGACCGGGCAGGCCGAGGTGACGGAGTCTGAGCGGGCTGAGTTGATGCGGCTGCGCAAGGAGAACGCGGATCTGAAACTGGATCGGGCGTTTCTAAAAAAAGCGTCCATCTTCTTCGCCCAGGAAGCGTCGGATACGAACGGCAAGCGTTCGAACTGATGCTGGCGGAGAAGACCAACTTCACTATCACCCGTATGGTCCGTCTCCTCGAGGTGTCCCGGTCCGGTTACTACGCCTGGGCCGGACGGGTCCCGTCGCGTGCGTCGCTTCGGCGGGTGCACATTGAGCAGAAAGTCACGTTCTTCTACGGCGATTCCGACGAAACCTATGGGACCCCCAGGATCCTTGCCGACCTGCGCGCGGACGGGGAGATCATCTCCCGCAAAACCGTTGCTGCGACCATGCGGCGCCTGGGATTGGTGGGTATCTGTCCGAAGAAGTGGAAGACAACCACGATCATCGACCGCGCTGACGCCTACCCCGTCGACGCGGTGAAACGGAAGTGGGATACCGGGGCTCTGAACCAGGTCTGGGTGGGCGATATCACCTACCTGAGGACCTGGGAGGGGTGGGTGTATTTAGCGACCGTCATCGACGCTCACAGCCGCCGCGTGATCGGCTGGGCCATCGCTGACCACATGCGCACAGACCTGATCGAAGACGCCCTCAGGATGGCCTTGGCACTGCGCGGGGACCGCCCAGCGACGGTGATCTTCCACTCGGATCGCGGCACCCAATACGCGTCCGAACAGATCACCCTGTTCGCGGCGAAGAACGGCATCACCCGGTCGATGGGATACACCGGCATCTGCTGGGACAACGCCATGGCCGAGAGCTTCTTCGCGACCCTGAAAACCGAGTTCTACTACCGCCGTGTCTGGCCCACCCGAGCCCGCGCGATCCAAGGCGTCGCAGAGTGGATCGAGGACCGCTACAACCGCCGCCGCCGGCACTCCGCGATAGGGCAGGTCACCCCAGTGGAGTTCGAAATGCAATACTCATCACAGGCCGCACAGATCCAACTCGCCGCTTAACCCGTGTCCACTCTCCGGGGTCAAGGCCAGTACAGCTTCGCTTCGCGCATCGTCGTGAAGCCGCGCTTCTGTGTCTCGGTGTGATCCGGCTTTCGGTAGCGCACGCGGTAGCGGCGCCCATTTACCGTCTCGTACGGGGTGATGGTGCCCATCTCGAACTCCGCTCGGTGCTGCCTCGATGGTCAGTATCGGCCTAGTGTCGGACACGGGTCGGATCCCGTCAACGTTGCCGGCGACAGATGTGGATAGATGTCGGAAGACGTCGTCCACTGGCGTTCGGATGGGGGGCTCCTCCCTCCGACGCGGAGAGTGTAGCGATCGGTCGCGGCTCCGTTCTCGCCGCTCACTCCTTGCAGACTCCGCGCTGGCGCGCTCCGCTTAGCAGCCGCTCGCCGCCGAGCACTGCGCCGCGCCCGATCGCTTGGGTGGCTGATTGTCGGAGTGAAGGCAAGTTTGCGACACGGTCGCACCGTGACGAGTGAGCGGATTCGCGAAGCAAGCGTCTCCAGAGAACGCGAACGTAATGACTTTCGTCATGCGTTGAACGCTAGGAACGACACGTGGCGAGAATGCGTGGGATGAGGCGTTAGGCGACTTCACGCAGACTGCCACGAGCCGACGCACTTGCGCCGAGTGCTCGCTTGATTGCACTGCCTACACCTGCCGCCACGGGCGGCGGGAACGCGTTGCCAATTTGGCGGTAGACGGAGGTCTTTCGGCCCGCGAACTCCCAGCTGGGGTCGAATCCCTGAATGCGAGCAACCATCTGATTGGTGAGGCGTGGCGTGTAGTGCAACGGCGCGTCAGCGGCGGGTGGTGCATCAGCGATGCCCTTGCCGTCCACGCCCAGCGTGAGCCAAGCGGCCTTCGCTCGCGTAGGTCCGAGGTCTGCGCCGCCATGCTTCTTGGAGCCACCGACCACGGTTGGTGCGATCCCGTTCGCCTTGCGTGCCCATGCTGCGGCGCCAGCCCAGCCGCCTTCCGCCATGAGGTCGCGAAGGGTTTCACCCACGGTGACCGGGGTTCCAACCGCACCGGGCCATTCGAATCGGTCTGCCCTGCGTCCCTTGATTGCAACCAGAATGAATCGCGGACGTAGCTGCGGAACCCCGAACTCTGAGCTGTAGAGAAGTTGCCAATCTGCCGTGTAGCCAAGCTTATTTAGCTCTCCGATGACGGACTCGCGGTACGCGGCGAAGCGTGCTGAGGCGAGCCCTTTCACGTTCTCGAGCATCACGGCGGACGGCTTTGCTTCCCGCACCAGCCGTAGTGCTTCCGGGAACAGGTCGCGTTCGTCGTCGGCCCCTAGCTGCTTGCCTGCCACGCTAAACGGCGGGCAAGGTACTCCGCCAGCGAGAAGGTCGATGCCGCGGTATTTGTTGCCATCAACGTTTCTGACGTCGTCCTCTTTCACATCCCATTGCGGCCGGTTGAGTCTTAGCGTCGCAGCAGCGTCTTTGTCGATTTCAACGGCCAGCTCATGCTCGAAGCCGCCCTGTTCGAGACCGAAGGACTGCCCGCCTGCGCCAGCGCAGATCTCTAGAACACTCAGGTTCGTCTCGCTCACAAGTTCTCCTCGGCATATCCCTGCGGATGCCCGCGCGGTTCACTCTACGATGCTGCAAGCCACCGACATTCCTGGCTCGCCAGGACTCCTTCGATGTGGCCCGCGTTGCACCGAAGCGTGGGCGCGACCCATCGACCGCGGAGCCCTGGAATTGGGAGGCAAGCAGGAGGGGCCCACGAAATCAAGACACCTGCCTTAACGCCGCTTCGACTTGTGCGAACACCTCTCGCGGCGGGGTGTGCTCCCAGATGCGGAGCACGGCCCACCCCTGGTCGCGGAGCGCAGCGTTGTTGCGTGCATCCCGCTCTCTGTTGCCCTGCAACTTTGGGCTCCAGTACGAGGAGTTCATCTTGGACTCCGCGCCGTGCTCAGGACAGGAATGCAAGAAACAGCCGTCGACAAACACTGCGAGCCTCCGCCGCGTGAAGACAATGTCGGGCGCACGCGGGCGCCGGGAAAGTCGATGCGGTGGTCCATCCGGTAGCGGTGACCTGCGGCGTGCAGCGGCGACCTCAGCGCGAGTTCGGGACGTGTGTCACGACGACGATTGGCCTGCATATTCTTGCGGCGCGCGCAGACCGATGGCTTCGCATCGTCCGGAGTCTCTCCCACACAGGCCCTGTATCCCCCCACGCCGCCGTCGCGGACGCATGCGGGGAGAAGGATTGAATGCGGGCGGCGTATGTATGGTGTGTCTTGGGGGAGGGTTTGCGATGGGACCAATGGCGGATGACCGTTACCTGTGGTGGCAGAACACCCTGTCCGAAAAGTTCCTGTTCGAGCAGAGCGGAGCGTTCGTCTTCTTCGTCGACGACGCCGAACTGCGGCGGATTGCGCCTGACCTTGAAAATCCCGCGCCCGATCTTGCGCTCGCCGTTCGGGACTCGAGCTCGCTCACTCATGGCGCGTACTTCGGCCGAGTGGAGCGAGAACGGCGGTTGTGGCAGCAGGGAGACCGGGCGACGCCTCCACCCGTTCTTCCGGTCCTGGCGCTCACGGTGCTTGCGGCCTCCCGCATGCGCTCAGATGAGAAGGGCCTGTCCACGAACTACTACCTTCGTCTGGCGCAGTCGCTCGACCCTGAGGCTGGACCGGACCAAGTCATCGCAATGCGAGAAGAGGTGCGACGCGCGTTTCAGGACGTCGTTTCCATGTGGGTTTCGCTGGATGAGTGGGTTACCGACCAGGGTGGACGGGTCGGGGCGTCGACTATCCGGACCCACGAGCGGCTCACACGGATCGGGTACCCGCAGTCGCAGGCCCTTCTTACGCGAAACGACCGTGCCGAGCTCACCCGCCTCTTCACCGCGATGGTCCTCGAGCCGGACAGTCTGCCGGATGAAAGGACCATGCTCAGCGCGCTTGACGTCTGGACGTCACGTCGCCAGAACCGGCTTGGGGAGACATTCCTGGCCGCGCTCAAGGACGACCAAAGACGCGGTCTGATTGCCGCCGTAGTGCTCGCCTTCGGTGCGGCCTGGGACGGTCATGCCATCACCCGAGATGGTCGACGTCGGATTGCAATCCGCCTGGGCATCGACCTCGAAGAGTGGACCACGGATTGGCTCTTCCCGGTTCAGGACGAAGTCGACTCGCCCATCCTGCTCGATGGGCTGACTGGCACCGATGCGCAGGTCTCCCTGTCACAGGAGCCGCCGTACCGGTACTACATCGCCGAGCATGCGCCCGCCGTCACGCCGGAGCTCATACGCCAGGGGTTCCGGCTGCGAGGCTCGCAGTTCGCAGCAGAGTTCCCGAGGACGGACATTCTCATTTTCCTCCGCGACGCGCAGACGGGCGCGTGGTCCTCGACCGCTGGCATCACACCCTTCGAGACCCACGTGATCGCCGCCTCTGCCGCTGAGTCATCCGCAGTATCGCGAGTCCTCAAACGTGCCGGTGGTGACGACTGGACGGTGCGACGGCAGAGCGCCAACCCGCTCCTCCCCGGGTTCACCCTCTTCGAGGGTGTGCGGTTCACGGACGATAAAGCGCTGCAGGCCGCGCTGAGCGAGGAGCCCGACCTCCGTCTACTCGGCGTCGCGCCGACCCTCGTTCCGCGTGCGCGCTTCGTTCGCGGCCTGCCCATCGACCGTGACCTCGCCCCGAACCACTATCTTCTCGGCGGTGAACCGGACGTGTTGATGCCCACTCCGGAAGAGCCCGACCTGGCCGTTCTGAGTCTCAATGGCGTCGAGGAACTCATCATGGCGAACGGATTCCCCTTCCCGCTTCGCCGGTTCCCCAATCCGGAGGGCAACGTAGACGTCGTGGCTGACGGCCAGAGGCTGCGATTCACCCTGCGGGCGGAGTCCGCGCTCGCCGCGGAACCGCGGGGGACCGGCGCAGCGGGTTGGTCGGCGGACGGCATCTTTACCGTGGACTCCGCGAGCATCCGTATCTGCGGTGGCATCGTCGACACCGTCACCGATGCGCCAGTCGTCCTTTGCCGACGCGACCGCGAGGAGACCTGGCTGCTCGTAGATGGAGGGCGTGCGCATCGCTGCATTCAGCCGGGGTCGCCGACGTTTGCTGGTGAGGCTGGGTTCCCTTATGCGCCGGCATTCTTCGAGGTCCCCCTGCGCCCATCCGCGCAGTGGATTGCTCAGCGAGCAGGCGAAGTTTGGCATCTTGCGCGACTGACGCCTGGGACGCCCCGCGAGGTAAGAGCGTCCTTTGATGTGCTTGGCACATGGGCGCGGACCGCCGACGCGACCGGAAATGCCTACTGGACGCTGCAGCTGGGACTGGCCCATGAATGAGTCGGTCGGAGACATCCTGCTGCGGTGGATGAGTGAGGTCGGCTCTGGCACAATCGCTGACCTCCGCAACCGGGTCGACTGGATTAGCAGGACGGTTGACCTAAGTCTGCCGCCGTGGGCGAGCGGGCGCTGGCTCCGTGACATGTCGTCTCTCGGCCACTGCGAAGTGGACTGGGACAACGGGCATTGGTATATGGCGCCGACCGCGCTTGTCCGCCTGCCGGGTGCGGATGGACTCGCCGTCCTCGCGGGCGCGCGACGCCTACGGACGACTCGGCCGCTCGATGAGTTCTGGGGTGGACTCGCGCCAGCGCGCCGGGAGGCATCCGAAGACGAGATGCCGCTTCCCATCACCTACTACGTCACGTTCAGGACTGAGGCTGAGCTGACCGAAGGCGCAGCGGAAGCTGGAGTTGCGCTCGCGGGGCTGGCCTCGGTCCGTATCGCCGGGGCTCTCACGGAGACGAAGCCGCACGTCATTACCGGGCCGCCCGCCTATAGGTCGGAGCTCACGCGCCTCGTAGAGAGCAATCCGCGTAAGTGGGAGCCTGTCAGCGCTTCGGACATAAATCCGTCCGACGGACTATATAGCGAGCAGGTCCATGGGAGGCCGCGATATTTGACCCGTCGCGACGGCGAGTGGTTCGAATGCAACCTGTCCAGCGGGAGCTTCGCGGAGCTTGCTCGCGAAGGAAAGTCCGCGTTGCGCTGGCGATCAGACACGGGGCGGGTCGGCGCCGACCTCGGTACCGTCTTCGTCGATTGGGGCGCACCGCTGCCGGTCCTCCATGGCCGTGCGCTTGTTCTGTGCACTGGGCTTCCTCCGAAGTTCGGAAACGTCGCGACCACCGCCATCTACGAGAACGTGCCTCGCGACGTCGCGGCGCGCATCTGCACATCGCTCGGCCAACCGCTGGTCAACGACTGAGAGGTCTGTCTCCACATGAACGCTCCCGCTCCGCGTCATCTCGATGCCGTCAAGACGTTTGAGCACCTCCGAGAGGCCTACTTCAAGTATTACGACACGCCGTTCGGGCTGGCGGACCCCAACCTCCAGGCGGAGCGGCGGGCGCTCCTCGACCGGGATGGCGGTGTCTTCCGCGAACCTCTGCTCGAGCTGCGGCCGGAGTACGAAGGCACCGGAAGGTCGCTGACGGATTCAGTGATCGCAGTCGGAGCGGCACCCGAACTGGCCGAGTTCGCATCGCGGGGCCTGCTAAAGGGCGTGCCGGCCCTACATGGTCACCAGGAAGCCGCACTGGCCGCTGGTGTCACGTCTGGCAAGAACATGGTCATCACCGCAGGAACAGGCTCCGGTAAGACCGAGTCCTTCATGCTGCCGCTGATCTCGTCGCTACTTGATGAATCGCGCGAATGGACGGGAACGGCGAGCAGTGGGCCGAGCTGGTGGAAAACCCCTGGTGCGAGCTTCGCGACCCAGCGGCAGGCCGACGCTGGACGAGCGGCAGTCCGCGCCATAGTGCTCTACCCGATGAATGCGCTCGTAGACGACCAGCTCATCCGGCTGCGCAAGGCGCTCGACAGCGACGCCGTCCGCGCTTGGCTCGACGAACACCGCAATGGGCACCGCTTCTACTTCGGCAGGTACACCGGCGCGACGCCGGTTACCGGCAAGCGCACCAATCAACTCAGAGTGAACGAACTGGCCGCATACCTCCGCGCGACGGCCGTGCGTGGGGAGCGCGCCAGAGAGCTCGCGACCCAGAACTCGGATGAAGACATGCGGTACTTCGTGCCTCGGCTGGACGGTGCCGAGATGCGCTCCCGGTGGGACATGGCGGACGCGCCGCCGGATATCCTCATCACCAACTACTCGATGCTGAACGTCATGCTGATGCGAGAGCGCGATAGCCACTTCTTCGAATCGACGCGCGAGTGGCTCGAGGACCCAGCCAACCGGTTCACACTCGTCGTCGATGAGCTCCATACCTACCGCGGTACGGCCGGTAGTGAGGTTGCTTACCTCCTTCGCCACCTCAAGCGTCGCCTTGGTCTTGACGAGCGCCCCGACCAGTTCCGCGTGCTCGCAGCGTCTGCCTCGCTGGACCCCAAGCGTGATGAGGACTATCTGCATCAGTTCTTCGACGTCGCGCCAGGATCGTTTGAGTTCGTTGAAGGCACGAACAAGATTCCTTCGAAGACCGAAGCGGCATCGAATGTGGACCCCGCCGCTCTCGCGGCCCTACCTGCTGAAGCGGCCGCGACAGCGGCACGGGACGGAGGAGTCGTCGAGTCTCTGCGTACTGCGCTCCACGCGAAGAACGGGGCGGCCAAGAAAGTCGATGACATAGCCGCTGCTATCTTCCCCGCGGCGAACGCGTCGGTGGCCAAGACTGCCGTCGCTCGAGTTCTCGAAGGACTCGCTGCCGCACCGGACGACCGGGACCCGAAGCTCCGTGCCCACCTGTTCTTCCGCAACGTTGCTGGGATGTGGGCATGCACTGACCCTGACTGCTCTGCGGTGGCGAATCCTGACCCTGACCGACGCATCGGCAAGCTCCACGCGGAGCCTGCAACGAGGTGCGAATGCGGGGCGCGAGTTCTCGAGCTCCTTTACTGCCAGAACTGCGGCGACGCGTTCCTCGGCGGGTTCGCGCCGGAGGGGGAGCCGCAGGAGCAGATGGTGAAGACGATGCTCCTGTCAGACGTTCCTGAACTCGCGAAGCTCCCGGACCAGGTGAGCCTTCAGCGGACCGCCGACAACTACGTCGTGTACTGGCCGCGGCCGGAAACGGGCCTCACTCAGGTCAACGCAGTTGAATGGACACGCGACAACGGCGCGGTCAAGTACGCTTTCCGGGCGAGCCAGCTAACTCCCGGCTCCGGTGAGCTCAAGAACATCGGGAAGGGGCACACCGGCTGGAGCTTCCACGCCCGGGTTGCCCGGGACAGGGCTGGCGAACTCAAGCGTGACATGGCGACGGTAAGTCCGTTCCCCACCTCGTGCCCGGCCTGTGGTGATGACTGGGCGCAGGACTACGCAGGAAGTCAAAAGCTCCCGGCGTCGGACCCCAGAACCCAACGGTCGCCGATCCGGGGCATGCGCACCGGTTTCGAGAAAATCAATCAGGTCCTTACCACCGAGCTCGCCAATGACTTGAGCGAGCGCGAGCGGAAGCTCATCGTCTTCACCGACAGCCGACAGGATGCGGCGAAGCTCTCAGCGGGACTGGGTCTCCGCCACTACCAAGACCTCCTTCGTCAGCTGATGTACCTTCGCCTGCAGGGCACCAGCGACCCTGCCGTCGACGTGCAGCTCGCGCGCAAGCATGTGGCGGACGGCGTCAGGACGGACGAGAGCTGGCAGGCGATCGCCAGACTCCGTGCCCGCGACGCCGCGTCGTTCAATGCGCTAAGGGACATCTGGGAGAAGGCGCCCGATGTAGACACGACGGTGGAGCCAGTGCTCATCGCCGGCTTGTCGCGGGGCATTACGCTCAGCGAACTCGCCAATCTCGTTGCGCTCGACCTTCTGAAGCTCGGCATGAATCCCGGCGGCCCTCACGCCAGTCTGCGCGGCACGGACGACAAGGGATGGGCCTCTCTCTTCAACTGGGATGTGAGTCCTGTGCAACCGCAAGGGAACCTCTCCATCGACGAGCAGTCGCTACTGCAGAGAATCAATGCCTCCTTGGAGAGCGAGATTCTCGAAGGGCTTTATGCAGGCGGCGGACGTGACTTCGAGACGACGGGGCTCGGTTGGCTCACTCTGGCTGACGACACCGCACCCCCCGACGAACCTGGCGACAACGGGACTGCGCAGGCGCGGGCAGCGCTGAGAATCCTTGCCGACCAGCGCCGATTCGCCAGAATTCGCACTGTGCGCGATATTCCGACGACTCGGTTGAGGGAGTTCTGGAAGAAGGTCTCGGAGGACACACATGGCGACCCTGACTCGATGCGCCAGGACGCGATGGACCGTGCAGGCACGGCTGTCGTCAAGTACCTCATCGACCCATCGAAGGTCTCGATTCGCCTAAGCGATGGTCGTGCATGGGTCTGCGAGTCATGCCACCGGCAACACCTGATGACGGGGAACGGTTACTGCACGAAGTGCGCACGAAAGCTCCCGGCCGAACCCAGTGAGGTCCATAACGAAGAGGACTACTACGCGTGGAAGGCCATGAGTGATGACGGTCGTTTCAGGCTCAATACCGCAGAACTCACCGGCCAAACAGACCGGATAGACGCCCAAAACAGGCAAGCCCGCTTCCAGGGGGTATTCCTGGCCGGCGACGAGAATCCCAAGACTGACGCTGTGGACCTTCTCTCTGTAACAACCACCATGGAGGCAGGCGTCGACATCGGTTCGCTGTCGGCGGTAGTCCTTGGCAATATGCCGCCGACGCGCTTCAACTACCAGCAGCGAGTCGGGCGCGCCGGTCGTCGAGGATCTCCCGTCGCGATCGCGCTCACCATCTGCCGAGGCCGTAGCCACGACGAGTACTATTTCGAGCGGCCAGAGCGCATCACGAACGAGCCCACTCCGAAGCCCTACCTGACGTTGAACCGACCTGAGCTGTTCGACCGTTCGCTCAGGAGCGAGATTCTCCGGTTGGCATCCAAGGATTACCTTGCGGGCGAAGACGACGAGCCGTCGGTGAACGTGCACGGCGAGTTCGGATTGACTGCCGCCTGGGGCACGACTATCCGGGCGCGACTTGAAGATTGGATTCTCATCAACAGGGCGAGCGTCGTCTCAGTCGCCAAGGCGCTGGCATCGGCCACCTCGTTCGAGAGCTCGGCGGAAGACCGAGCGGATGCGGTGCTCATGTCGCTGGTCGCTGATATCTCGGCAGCCGTCGCCGGTGACAGGCATGACGACCTCAGCCAGCTCCTCGCTGAGGCAGGTCTTCTCCCCATGTTCGGGTTTCCCACATCGGTGCGATATCTGTACCTCAAACGTCCCGGGCGCTCTAACCCATGGCCGCCGAAGATGGTCATCGACCGTGATCTGAGCATGGCTGTCAGCGCGTTCGCTCCGCTGAGCGAGATCGTCCGCGACGGCAAGGTGTATCCGGTCGTGGGCATCACGGATTTCAAGCCAGCCGGTGCTCGGCCGCCCGAGCCCGTTGCCAACCCGCTCGCTAACTCGACTGCCCTCTTCATCTGCCGAACCTGCTCCTACCTCGGCGACGAGCGAGGCGATGACGGGACTGACACCTGCCCACGATGCGGAGCCGGTCCCGCCTACTTTACCGAGGTCCCCCTGCGCGAACCGCTCGGGTTCCGCAGCGGCCGCGAAGAGGACTTCGACGGCAACTTCTCCTGGTCGCCGCGGGCGATGGCCGCGCGGGCGATGGCTGACGCCGACAAGCTCACCGAGTCAACGTCGGGGCGAGCTCTTGTCCTGTCCGGTCCAGCCGAGCGGTACACCATAAACGACAACGGAGGACAGCTTTTCGCGCTCCAGGAGGCCACCCCGGGGAACGTCAACTGGGGTGGCTATGTATCCGTGCAGGCAATCCAACAGGAGCTGATTCACCCCAGCTTTGCCGCGGGTGAGATCATTAATGTTGCTCTCGGAGCAGTCGAGCACACCGACTTCCTCTTCATCGGAGCGACGGAGCCGACCGACATCGATAAAGGCGTCCGCCTCAACCTCCTCTCCGGGATTCATCAGCCCTCCAATGCCGCCGACGTGACAGAGGGCCGCAGGGCAGGGTGGTACTCGCTTGCGTTCCTGCTTCGCACGGTAGCGGCGGCGAAGCTGGACATCCTTCCTCTCGAGCTCAGCGCGGGAATCTATTCCGGCGTCACAGCCGGGGGCGTCCCGACCGTCCAAGCGTTCCTCGCCGACACTCTCGAAAACGGTGCCGGATTCAGCACGCACTTGGGTTCGGAGCAGTTCCTACCTGAGTTTCTCGAGGCGGTCGCGACCTACCTGAGCGAGCTCGAGCTGGAAGACCATCCGCGGATGTGCGACTCGTCGTGCTATCGGTGCCTGCGCGACTACGGGAACATGGCGTACCACGCCCTTCTCGACTGGCGGCTCGCGCGCGACCTGTTCGGCCTGCTTCGCGACGGGCAACTGCATGTTGACCACGCAGAGGAATCGGCTGCTATCGAGCGATGGGCGGCCGCATACGGCGCGAACGTCATCGACGTCCCGGGTGTGGCTGCTGCGGTTCTGGACTCGCCCTACGGGTTGTATGGCGTGGTTCTCCGGCACTCCTTCGAGGGCTCCGACTCAGACGTGATGTCGGAGCGACTCGCAGACGCAGCCGCAGACATCGAGTCTGTGCACGAGTGCGATGGTGTTGTATTTGTCGACGCGTTCACCATCGATCGTGACCCCCGCCGTGTGCTGAGGCTCATGGCCGATGCCGAGCGGTCACGACAGTGAGCGTTGCCCAGTGGCTGTCAGCGACATCCGCCGGGCGCCTGCTGCGCTGTCCGACGTCGGCAGCATTCACCGCGGCGCCCATGGCGCCGACACCCTCCGCGCCGAGGAACGCCGGTACGCTCGCCCACCTAGCGATGGGTGCGTGGCTCGAGAGCGGCGGATGGCTCGAGGACGCGCCTGGTGCGGCACTCCAATCGGCCTGGGACAGCGAGGCTGCGAGATGGGGTGTCGACCCGAGGCGCCTCAAGGATTCAGTACTGACGAGGTCACGGTTGCGTCGTCGCGGTGCCGAGCTCGCCCGTCTACTGAAGTCCTCCGGTAGCCACGCCCGATCTGAGGTGTTCCTGTGTGACGACGCGCGTCGGCTGTATGGGCAGCTGGACATCGTGGTGAACGATGCCGGTGGTGCTGTAGTGGACCTCAAGACGGGCGATGACGGAACACCCGGAGTCAGCAATGACGTCCGCAATCAGCTCCTCCTCTACGCCCATCTATACGGGCGGCAGTACGGACACCTTCCTGTCTCGCTCGTCGTCTTCAGCCTGCGATACGGCGCACTCCCGGTCGAGTTCTCGCCGCACGATATCGACGCGCTACTCGGCCAAGTCGACGCGGCGCGGGACGCAGTCCCGCTTCTTGCCGTGCCTGACCCGTCTGGGTGCAGGTACTGCAGGCGCCGTCTCCGATGCGAGCCGCACTGGGAAGCCGCAGCGGCCTGGAAGGACCCCGATTGCGTGGAAGGTCGTGTCGCAAAAGTGGAGACGTCGCGAGCGGGCTTGACCGCTGTACTCATCGAGACCTCACGCGGACTGCAGTGGGTAGCCGGACTTATCGTGGCCAACGACGACGAGCTGACCTTGGGTCAACTGCTGCGGGTCACAGAGGTCGCGGGCGGGGGCCGCGGAGACGAACGAGACTGGCGAGCAACCCGCTCCACGCGGACCTTCGTAGCCCGACACGAGATGTCAACGTCGAACTGACGCGCGGGCGACCTCGCTCGGCGAGCGCCACCTACTGATTCCCTCTACTTGTGAGCAACTCAATTTCTCCAGTTGTTGCCACCGGGACCTAGCTCCGTTTACTCCGAGTCTTCTGGCGCGTATGTGATCTCTACGTTCGGAAGCGACGGAGCCGCTCGAGAGATCGGCTCGCCTGGCCGTGCGAGCCGCCAGAGTTCACCGTCAATGAGCACCCCAGGCTCCGAGCCCGACGGCACGACTCGGACTGCAACAAACTCATCGCGCTTCGGGATCGGCGCTCCGAGATCGCGCGCGATGCGCGAGTGGTACGCGCCGCTCAGGATCAGGAGCCCTTCAGGTGCAAGAGCGCGACGGGAACCGCCACTTCCGCCACGTAGGCGGCGCATCGCGTCCAGCTGTCGTGCGACGGTGAGCACGGCTCCGCGGTGGACAATGCGGCCCTCCGCGACTCTGAATAGTTCGTCGGTTCGCTTAGTTCCCGCCCTCAGAGCGAGAATCTCCTCAACGGCCGAGCGATCGAGCTGCAGCAAGACGTTCGGTCTGAGCGGCGCATCACGCCAGAGCCAGCGGACGGCATCGCGTCCGAGCTTGTTTAATGTGCTCTTCTTGTCCCGATTCGACCCCTCGCTTCGGTACTCGGGACGCACGCGGATCAGGCCCAGAGACCAGACCGACTTGCTGTCGTCCCCTGTTGCCACGAGAGCAATGTGGTCCACCACCTCCGGGGGAAGCATCCACCCGCCAACTCGCTGACTCCATTTCGCGTCGACCATGTGCCCTCGGATGCGGTAGTCGGTCGGATCTGTATCGAATCCGTCGAACCCGAACTTTCGTTGCGCGTTGATCTCAAAGAGCGTTCCGAAGTGTGTCTTCTCGGTCTTCATCAGCTGGTCCCAGTGGTACCGGCCGGTCTCCTGACCGTTGTAGATCATGTCGTACGTGTGCCGGATCACTGCCGACCAACCAGAACCATCAGGATCCAGATCGAGGAGGGCGTCCGCTACCTCGTCAAGCGCCGGATCGTCCGGGCGTTGGAACCCCGCGAGCAAGCCATCAGTCACCGCGTCAGCTTATCGAGGCTAAAGCGAGCTGACGGTTGACCAGAAGTCGCAGCAAGACGGCCCCGCGCGCGTTTCGTCTGCTGGTTGCGGAGATCGATCTCCACGAGAGGTACGAGTACTTCTGCGCGCGTTGCCGCCACGTAGAACAGCCGCGCACCCTCCGAGAACTGTCCTTCTCTCGGCCGTGACTCGAGAGAACCTCGCCCCGGGCACACCGCGAACGAAGGCAATCGAGGCGATGAACGAAGGCAATCGAGGCGATGCACGCAGGCACCAATGGTGGGCAGCGCCGTTTAAGACCGCTCTGCTGCAGTTAGCTACTTTGCGTAAAAATCCCTGGATAAGAGGGAAAACCCAGCCTATTCTGGCGCCATGCGCGGAGGTCTGGAGCGATGGAAGAGAGGTATCGAATCCCGAGGGGTTCGACACGCGATCTCGTACGCCCTCGAGGGCACATGCGACGCCCACATGCCTCACCCGACCGGCGTCGAAGCACTCGAGACGTATGGCGCAGCATCCGATTCGACCGTCTCTCGGTTCATCGTCGACAACGGCGTCATCACGACTGACCAACTCACGGTCGGGGGACTTCGTGTCTGGCTCGCCGGGCACGACCCGATCACGGGTGAGGAGCGCGGCCAACAGCGGCTGAGTCCTGACGCCGACCTGCTGCTCGACGGGACGCTCAATCACCCGAAGTCGTACAGCATTGCTGCGTTGCTGCATCCCGAGCTCGCCACCGAGTTCGAGGCGCTGCAAGACCGGCTGCGCGAGCGCATCCTGCTGACGTGGCAAACCGAGCTCAACGCACGGCGCGGGCATGGCGGGCTCGTCCGCGAGGACATCGCACGCATCGAGGTCGTCGAGCTGCAGCACCGCCGATCGCGCGCGCTCGACCCGCACATCCACCGCCACCTCTGGCTGAACATCAAGGTGCTCGGCGCAGACGGCAAGTGGTCGAACCTCGACTCGCGCGTCGCCATGAAGCTGCACACCGTCATCAACGCCGAGGGCGAGCTCGCTGCGCGCACAGACCCAGCGTGGAATGCTGCGCTCGCGCGCCACGGCTACATGCTCAACGACGCGGGGGATATCACCGAACTCGCCAGCGCCGTGCGCCCGCTCTCGCGTCGGTCGGCGCAGATCGAGGCGAACCGCGCACGCCTGATCGGGGAGTGGTCGGCGGCGCACGGGGGATCGGCGCCGAGCGTCGACGTGCTGCAACAGATCGACCGGCGCGCGTGGGCGGTAGCGCGACCGAACAAGCCGGCCGACCTCGACGAGGAGTCGTGGGAGTCGCGCGTCCGGGACGAGATCGCGGAGATCAATCCAAGCCTGATCACCGCGCGCGCACCTATTGCCATGGCTCCGAAAGACCTGCACGCCCTCGATCTGGATCTGCTCGCTGCTGCGGCGATCGTGGATGCGGACCAACGGTCCACATCGAGCGGTGGTCGATTCAGCACCTTCGACATCCGTGCCGGCGCAATACGTGCACTCTCGCGGACGGGCATCGTTGCGGAGCGCGACCAGCTCGGCGGCGTGATCGTCGAGGTAACGACGCGTGCCGCGAAGGCCGCCTTTCGGCTTGTTGCGGAGGTTCCGCCCGCGCACGTGAAGGCCTTCATGGCGACCGAGTCGGTGCGGGCCAAGGTGCGCCTCGCCGGACGCCTCGACGCGCTAGCACGGGCGGGGCGCTCGCTCCTGCCGAATGAGCTGCATCGCTTCGCGCCTAACGAGGACATTTCGGCACTGGATGCTTCGCAGAACATTGCGGCGTGCGCTGTCGCCGGGAGCGACGGACTCGTCACCGTGACCGGCCCCGCCGGCACAGGCAAGACGACAATGCTGCGCGTTGCGTTCGTAGCGCTCGTCGCGCAACGGCGGCGAATGTTCGTGGTTGCTCCGACCCGGAAGGCGGCGTCGGTGGCGTCCCGCGAGGTCGGGGCTGCGGCATCCAGTATTCATGCACTGCTCGCAGACCACGGCTACCGGTGGGGTGCCGATGAGGCCGGCGCGATGGTGTGGACACGGCTGAGCGTGAGTGAGGTCGACCCCAGCACGGGTGTCGCATATGGCGGGCCGGCGCGGTACGTGTTGCGTGCTCGCGATCGAATTGTCGTCGATGAAGCGGGGATGGTCGATCTGCAGACGGCGAATGCGCTCGCCGAGCTTGCGATCGAGCAGGGTGTCGGGCTCGCGTTCGTCGGCGACCCGCACCAGGCGTTGCCGGTCGGGCATGCTGGCGCGATGGGTTCAGCGATCCGGCATGCGAATGCAACGGTCGAGCTCGATACGGTGCATCGGTTCCGCGATCCCGATTACGCGGCGCTCACGCTGCGGCTGCGCGATGCGGGAGATCGAGAGCACGCGCTGGCGGTCGCTGGTGAGCTGGCGGAACGCGGTCATGTTGTGCGGCTTGATCATCATGATGCGGCCCGTGAGCGGATGATCGACGCGTACTTCGAGTGGCACGCGCGAGGCAAGCGGGTGACGTTGGTGTGTGGTACCAACGCTGAGGCGGACGCCATCAACGACGCGATCCAGCAGCGGCGGGTCGATCACGGCGAGCTGGATCCCGGCGTGGTCACGTGGGGGATGGGGGAGCAGCGCATCCTCGTCGGCGACAGTGTTCAGACGCGCCGCAACGATCGGCTCACGGGTGTCGAGAATCGTGCGCAGTGGATCGTGCGCGGCATCCGCGAGGACTCGGTGGATCTTGCGTCGGTTCGCGATAGCGGCGAGTTGCGGCGAGTGTCTGCCGAGTATGCGCGGGAGCACCTGCAGCTTGCCTACGCCTCGACGGTGCATGGCGTGCAGGGCGACACGGCCGATGCGTCCGTGGTCGGGCCGGATGTGGACGCGGCGGGTCTGTACGTCGGTCTTACTCGCGGGCGCGTGCACAACGTCGCGATCGTTGTGGCGCGGACGGATGCCGCGGCCCGCGAGCACCTCGCCGAGTCGATGCGGCGCGGCACACCGGAGCTTACGATGCAGGATGCCGTGCGCGCGGCTCAGGCGGAGATGCGGCGTGCGTCACGGGACCGCGAGGCCGCGATGGCCACGGGGTCGGTTGTTGGGCCGCCGAGTGCCGGGCGTTGGATGGGGCGGTAGCGGCGTTCGATGCGCTACGCGCGCTGTGGGCCAGCTACGGCCATCCAGCCGTGCCGACGATGTTTGAGTGAGTGCTGTGCTCGGCGCTCCTAGACTGCGAAAGGCAGGACTGTGGAGGAGATTGCAAAGTGGCAGAAGATCAGCGGGTCCGCAGGGCGCAACGGGCCCGAGAAGCTCTCATGTACTTGGCGAAGCGGGGAGCGATCGACGAGTACGCACCCATTGGCGAAATTTGGGAGCACGTGCAGCGTGAGGTTCCGTTTACCACTCACGAGAGCGAGCCGACCGCGAAGGGACGCTCGCGTGGCGAGTCGGACTGGCGCTGGGCAAGTGCCTACCTGGTCTCTGCCGGGTGGCTTCGCAAGATGCCAAACGGATCCGGACAGTGGGCGGTGACGCGGGACGGTGTGGATGCTCTCGCTGAGTTCCCCGGCGACCAACTCTTTCTTGAGGCTACGCGTCGCTACGCGGCAAGTCGTTATGAACTGCAGTCAAGCATCGAGGAAGCGCTCCCCATCGCCTGGGTGTCGGGAGACTCGTCGCAGCGAAAGCTCCTCGAAGCGGCGCGCGTCTGGGTTGACGAGAGCCTGCGGAATGGCGAGTCGGCCTTCAGCCCGGGCAGGGCGGTGTGGGGGGCGAATACCGTCTCTGAACTCCACGAACTTTGGTCGGCCTCGGAGAAGACTGACGGCAAGAACTTTGTAGAGAACGTCGCAATTCAGCTGGCGAATGCCTCAGATGACGTGAAGCTGTTGATGGCAGAGGTCATCGCCATGCAGGTTCTCCCTATCGCGAACGTGATGGGGCACGCGAAAAAGACGGAGAAGGTCCAGTCGGTTCTCGATGAGATGGCGCATCCCGTATCTATTCCGAGAATCTTCGACGAGGCATTCGCAGGCGGGGCATTCAATCCGGGTACCGGGATGATGTCCAACATCAACAACGCGATCAACATCATCGTCAACTTGGCTAAGGCGTGGGTTGATCTAGACACCGAGCAGCAAGAAGTTGTGCTGGGCGAACCTACGTCGTGGCGCGAATTCGTTCTCTCCATCGACGGTGATGGATTTCCCACGCAGAGATACTCGCTGATGTATCTCGTGCATCCCGGGTTCTTCGGCCCGATCGTGTCGAGCGAACATCGCTCACGGATCCGTGAGGCTTTCATTGGCGAGATCGGAGGGACCCCGTCGACTGACGCAGACGATGACCTTCGACGTATCGTGATCGCGCTCCAGAAGAAAACAGGCAAGGCCGTGAACTTCTACGATCAGCCGTTGCGTGCCACCTGGGATCCCCAAGAGATAACCCCGACAGTGCTGGTCAAGCCAGTCGATGACGACAACGGCGAAGAGATCATTCATGATCCCCGCGGCTTCACGCCGGCCGATGTCGACACCGCATCACTCAGCCACAACCTCAAGCTCGACGAAGACTGGATCGAGCGGGTGCTCGCCGCATTGCACCGGCGTGGTCAGATCATCCTCTACGGCCCTCCCGGCACAGGAAAGACCTTCGTTGCGAAAGCGCTGACTGGCGCCATCACCGCGAAGCCTGAAGCGGCGCGCCGGATCCAGTTCCACCCGTCGTATACCTATGAGGACTTCTTTGCGGGATACCGGCCCCGTGAGAAGAATGGCCAATTGGTGTTCGAGCTTACGAAGGGACCTCTCCGGCGGATCGCAGATGATGCCCGCAAGGATCCCGAGGTCGCGCACGTCCTGCTGATCGACGAAATCAACCGAGCGAACCTCTCGAAGGTTTTCGGCGAGCTGTACTACCTGCTTGAGTATCGTGACGAGCCGATCGATCTGCTGTACGCAGGATCAGGCGATGACGGGGGTGACACTTTTTCCCTCCCGCCTAACGTTCTGATCATCGGGACGATGAACACCGCTGATCGGTCTATCGCGCTTCTTGACTCGGCGATGCGTAGGCGATTCTCCTTCTTCGAGCTTCATCCGGACGTACCACCCGTCGCCGGCATCGTGGAACGTTGGGTCAACAGCCACCCGCAGGATTTCCCCGTCGCCGCGATCTTCGCGGAACTCAACTCGCGTATTCGCGAGCGGGAGGACCGTATCGGGCCGAGCCACCTCCTGCGCGAGGAGAATCTGACTGAAGCCGACCTTGCCGCCATCTGGACCGAGAGCCTGCTACCGCTGCTCGAGGAGCGACATCTCGGGACCGCGGTGGATGTTTCGTCGACGTTTGCGCTGACGTCGCTCTTGAAGAGCGTGACGACAATCAATGAGGCGACAGTGACTACGCTCCAGGATCAGCCCGACCCCGCGAGCGACAACTAAGGTCCGGGCGTGCGCCGCGAGATTGTCGTGATGGAGAAGGGCGAGACTCTTGTCGACCTGACCTTCGCTCAGGCCATCGAACTTCAGGGCCTGCGCGTTTGTCGAGTTCTGCCCACCGCCACCGCCGGGCAATGGCGCGTCACGGACGTCTCACGGGTAGGAGTTGTGGCGCTGACAGATGTGGCGATCGTGATCAAGCCCAAGACGCCGGTGCGCAGCATCATCCACATGGCATCGCTGGGAGCGATGCAGCTCTCGATCGATGAAGGGGAAGTTTCGCACGGAGCAGATTCGCCGCTCCCCTCGGCGCTGGCCGATGCGCTTGTTCATTCGATTGACGTCGTGACGAGGCGAGGCCTACTTAAGGGCTACCAGTCGGTTCAGGAGTCGGCGTCCGTCGTTCGAGGGCGCTGGGACATCGCTCGTCAGCTTGCCGTACGTCCGGGCATCCCGCTGCCAATCGAGATCGACTACGACGATTTCACCGAGGACATCAGTGAGAACCGCATCTTGTACTCGGCACTTCGTCGGCTTCGCGACGTTCCAGATCTCACAACCGCGACGAGGCGTCGGCTAAATGACCTATTGATTCGGTTCTCAGAGGTGACGGGGCTCCCGCGCGGGATGCGACTGCCTGACATCATCACAACCAGGCTGAATGCCCACTACTCGCCGGCCCTTCAAATCGCTCGCGTAGTTCTGGATGCTGTCGCCTGGACGCACAGCGACGGACACCTGCGCGGTGGAACCTTCCTCGTCAACATGGCGTTGGTGTTCGAGCGGTACGTAGCGCATATCTTGCAGGTCGAACTCGCCGATGCTGGCTACGGCGTGGAAGCGCAGGATCAGCAGTGGCGCCTCGACACCGGGAAACACGTCGTACTCCGCCCCGACATTGTTATCTCGCGTGCAGGGCCGCCCGTCACCGTTGCAGACACGAAGTACAAGGTGTTCGCCGATGCCGCCGGTTCGCCGCCGAATGGAGACGTCTACCAGGCGCTTGCATACGCTCTCGCGCTGGGAGTTAAGGATGCGCATCTCCTCTACGTTTCGGGCGACGCGACCCCGCGGCGGTTCGACATACCGAGCGTTGGTGTCCGGGTCCACGCGCATGCCGTGGACCTCGATGGGCCCGCGAGCGAGGTCGACGCGAGCGTTCGCGCGTTGGCAGTCAGGCTCGTGGGTGGCGGGCTCTCGTTCTAATGGCCGGCTCGGGCCCTGCTGGCTCGCGGTATTCTCCGGGTAGACAGCGACCATCAAGCTCGGCGACGAGCTCCGTGTCCGGCTCAAGGAACAACCCCCCGTGCGCATATGACTGACGCCTGCTTCAAGTTGCACGCTCGCAGCAAGCGCGGCGCTGAGCGTTGCGCTTGCGGGGTGCTTGGCGCTCTGGCGATCAGACGAGGGGCGTGGGCTCAGAACTCGATCGCGTCGCATTGCCGCCGCGAAGATCTGGACCACCGGCCACGGCTAGGTCCTCGAGCACACTGACGGAGTCATCGTCCTCATCAGTGCTCGCATCATCCACGACGCGCAGGTCGACGACCATATCGTCCAGCAGATGCGGGTATTTCTCAACGAGGAAGCGACGTCGGTAGGCTGCATCGGCCGCATCGATAATTCCCTCAAGCGTCGCCCAGTTGAACGTTCCGCCGATCAAGATCCCGACGACGGGCACGAACTTGCCAAGGCTTTTCTTGGTCAGTCGCACACCGAAGGCTTTCGCGAATTGATTGGACACATTGGAGACGACGCTCTTGTTGAGAACCTCCCAGGTTTTCCCGCGCACGAGAGCTTGCGTAAGCCTGGAGAGATCAGCGAACGCGGCCGTCTTCGCAGTTGCGGAGATGGCGGAGCCCGCGTTCACCACGGAGAGCGCGAAAATCTTCTCCTCGGGATCCTCGGGATCGTAACCGTAGAGCAGTGCGACATGTCCGACGGCCCGCGTGGCTAGCGTAAGCACTGCGGTCGCGTCGACGGCAACGGCGCCGACAACCACTCCCACGGACGGTGCTGCGGCGACGCCAGCCGACGCGATGGTCGCGATCTGACCCCCGGAGATGACAATTCCGGTTCCTGCGCCGGAGAGCGCTGCGAGTCCCGGGTAATAAAGCTGGCTGCCGCGGCGGCCAACCTTGTCAACCTGCTTAAGGTCGAGTCGTCGCACGTCTGGAAGGTCCTCAACTTCATGACCCTTCTTTCGGTGCAGGTCCACAACTCGCTTAGCGGAAAGCCCGGCGCGCGATGCACGGGCAGCGGTTGTCTTCGCGGAGTCGAGCGCGGCGCCGGCCCACTCGCCTACGCCATCCGGAATCGCATCGCCGATCTTGCCCGCCACCTCGCCGACTGCCTTCGCGCCCTTCGCTGCAGCGCTCTTCCCGCGAGCAATCGCGCTCCCCGCTGCTGGGTGATCGTCGAGGTAGCTGTTTGCGCGGGAACCGACCGCGACGGCGCCCTTCACGATCTTGTCGTTGGCATCTCGAAACGACGCTGAAAGCGGCTTGCCCTTGTGATGCTTGAGCTTCGTCCAAGCATCGATCTCGTACTTCGATGGTCCTGATTCCGCCACACGAGACAGCGTATCGGGCAGATCAGAAATGTCGCCGAGCGCGCTATCGACTAACGATCGAAGCGAACTGGTCACCCTGAGGCGGCGGGGTCAGATGTTGACGCGGCGGGTTGTATGCCGGACGGACCCGGCGGCGCCACCAGAACATCGTGGTCACGGTCGCGCGGACAGAGGAGGCGGTAGCGCAGGTTGGCGACGATGGCGCGCGGGACGACCGAGTTCACGATTCAGGACGTGGTGTGCGCTGTGCATGCCGAGCCGCGGCACGCAGCGCGAGAGCGGGAACCGCGGGCATCCGCGCCATCGCCCACTCCAGGCTCGTCGCTTTCGCGCGGCGAACTCTCGCTCTTCTGCCGCAGGAGTACCTGACTATTGATCTGGTTTGGCTGAGGGGGTGGGCCTCGTCGGGGCATCACATTCGGCATACTGGCTTTGAGCTACGACTACGGGGGCAACGTGACTACACGATCAATGTCGATCTATGCCTTGAAGCCGGGGATAGCCGTAGAAGAGTCTCTGCGAGCCGACCATGATTACATCGAGACCGAGAAGCACTCGAGTTCGATTCCTGATCTCCGTGTATTCATCAAGCGTGGCAAGCAGGACGCACCATGGTGGAAACAATATTTGTCCCTCGACGAGGAACTTCTCCAGGGGTCGAACTCCGCAGCTGCGTTCGTTCCGTCGGGCAAGCGAATCATGGTGCTGACCTTCGGTTCGGGTCAATTCTTGTTGCGAGACGATGCGTTTGAGCATGATTTCGGAACGCGTGTCGTTCTCAACGCCGTGGACCCGCGCAAGCTGAAGAGCACGGAGACTCTCGATCCAGACTCCTCGCAGAGGCGTCGGACCCAGATACCTTACGACGGGGATCTGGCCCTCCTGAGCTTCGCGGGAGATGCCTCCGTGCTCAAGAGCCTCACCGGTAAGGCACGCCCAAGATTCAATGACCTAGTTCGGAGTGTGACCGGAGCGAGCAGCCTTCGTGTCACCACTCCGGCGCAGCCGAAGGATCTCAAGCGACTCTTGTCGCGTCTGCGCAAACTGTATAAGTCTGACGCGTTCTTGAAGACTTTCCCCGACGTGGCTCAGATTCGCCCGATTACGGATCCGCAGGTCATTGAGTCGCTCGATCAGCAGCTCGCGTCGGCAATCTTTGACGTATCCGCACCGGTGGTGCTGACGGTTCCAGATATTTTGGACTACAAGGATGAGACGTTCGTCCAGTTTTCTGGGCGGGGGAGCAGTCCCGTTTTCGACGACGTCTACGTGAAGCACTACCGGGAGTACCTCGAAGCGCACGATGTGGACCAGGGCTCCTTCAGCGTGGACGTTCTCAAGCACGACTATTTGGTGCTGCTAGATGGAAGCCACGCACAGCGTCAACGATGGTCGATCTATAAGTCGCTTGTGTTCGAGGTAACGGATGACCCGGCCTACACCTATCACTTCAGCGATGGACTATGGTTCAAGGTCTCCACAGATCTCATTATTTCATTGCGCAAAGACATCGATCCGTTCTGGATAGATGCCAACTTGCCCGACCATCAGTGGACGTCCGAGGGCGAGTACAACGAAAAGGTTAGCGATCGGATCAAAGCCGTATGTCTTGACCGCACGAATGTGAGCCCCAGGGGCCAAACCGCGGTCGAACCGTGCGACATCCTGCGAGTAGACGGTGACATGCTGGAGCTGGTACACGTCAAGATCGGTACTAGTTCGGCCAATCTGAGCCACCTCTTCAATCAGGCGGCGAACTCGGCAGAGCTACTGCGGACTGCGGAGCAAGCCCGTCAGAAGCTGCAGAGGCTTGTGGAGAAAAGGTCGGACGCCAATACGGCCGCGAGCGTATCGAAAGCTGTGAAGGAAGATCGGTTCTCGGTGGGCATCGCAATCGTGAGTCACAAGAGAACTCCTGAGAAAAAGTCGGACAACCTGCCGATCTTTTCGAGAATCTCTCTCCGGCGAGCGCTACGCGCTCTTCAGGCGATGCGGGTCCCGGTCACGATTCAGATGGTCCCGGACGCGACTGACCGGAGCGGGAAGAAGAAGCCGCGAAAGCCGCGAACGCCGACTTTCTCCTGAAGCGGTGTCACCACCGCGCAGGAGACGCTGGCTAGCAGTCGCCCGAAGGTTCGCGCCGTTTTGAAACGACGTGTTTCCAAGTCGCAGGGGAGTCCCTTCGCCGGTGCTGACGTCGGTTCGTTCGTCGCGGCCGTCACCCAGCGGCGTTAGCGGGCCTTCCCGGAACCGTCTACTGGCCGACTCGGGTTCTCCACCTGAGGCTGCCCGAATGCGGATACCCGTTGCGTCGGGGGCATACGCCCTTCGTAGCGGTCCGTCAGCTGTTGATCCCGAACACACGGAGCAGCGGAACGCGTGGGATCATCCGGCGCGGACCGAGCTGGACCGTGGGGATGGTCCCGTTTTCGATACCGAGCTTGATCGTGCGGTAGTCGACGCCGACCAGCTTGGCGGCATCCTTCATCGTCAGAGCGAGGTGCTCCGGTGAGTGGTTCATGTCCGTTCCCTTCGTTGAGCCAGCAGTGTCAATCTTCATTCGTCGCAAAGTAGCACACCTGTGAGCCAACATCGACACTCTTCTTCGCAAATTCGCGTCGACCTGGAATAGTGGGCTGTATGGCAGACGTCAAGGCATATGACATCAGCGATGAACGCATCGATCTCGGGAGCCGCGTAACGCTACCGAAGTCCTGGCATGCGCGTGTGTCGGGGGAGCAGGACGTGCCCGGCACGATCACCGTGCGCGTGGAGTGGGATGCTGCGCTCGGCCGCACCGCCGTCGCGTCCGCCGCGCTCGAGCGCGAAGGGGAAGGCGTCGACATCACCAGCCAAATGCTCCGCGAAGTGCGCACCCACTGGATCATGACGACGTCGGCTTTCCAAGTCGTCACAGTCGGTGTCGACGGGATGGATGACGGGGATGGCGACCGTATCCGGGCGTGGGAGTTTCTCAGCCGCGTGCAGGCGTATGAGGAACGCGAACCCACCGAGTCGCTGCACGCGGCGATCGCCGTGTATCGCGTAGCGACAGCACTCAGTTACCCGCCGCTCAAGCTCGTCGCGGACACCCTGAAGATCAGCCAGAGCACGGCGACGCGCCTCATGAGTCGCGCACGTGATGAGGGGCTCGCGCCGGAAGTGCGGATCCAGGAGCCTCGGCGGGCGCCGGCTGTTGACCCGTACAACCCCGGCCGGCCGTACGACCCTGCGGCGCCGCACTACGGGCCTGGTGGGTCTGGCGGTCCGTCGATCGGGCGGTGACGATCGCCGTGGGCGCGACGTTCGGTTCCGACTTGCTGAGTTGAGCGTTGAGGGGATCCGCGCGGTCGATGGACCCGCGCAATCAGTTGGACTCCAACGACTTGCCTTGGCGAAAAGCTCGTACTCGAGCCTCACGCGCCTCGGCTGCTGCACGGCGGCCGATGATTCCCTCCGCAATCTCGGTGGCGACGACCGCGAGTACGCCAGCAATCGCTCCGACCACAAACGGCGCCACCCCCGTCTCGGCTAGGTCGAAGCCCGTCGAAAACCAGACGGGAATCGCGATCGCGTATGCAACGACCAGAGCGCCGACAGGCGCGCCAATTCGCCAGCGGCGCGCAGCCCTCTGATCGGCGGCGTTCCAGCCATTGAGCTCCCGCGCAAGTTCTGTGATTACGACGCCGAGGCGTGCGCGCTCGCCTGACTCGGGGACAAGCGCGTAGGTCTCCCCGAGCCGTCGAATGCGCGCCAACAGGCGTCTTTCTCTAGTCCAGCGGGGCCCCGCCCAACCTACGACTGCAGTGAGCGCAAGGGCGATCGCGCTAAGCACGGATCCGAGTTCAATCGTCACAAGGAAGACGTTAGCCGTCGGTACGACATCTTTATGTGCCGGTACTCGCGGATGGCGGGCAGTATGCCCAGGTCACTACATTCGCCCTAATTCGTGGCCGACGAGCTCTGACTTTCCCATGCCGACGCGCTGCGGATACGCCGCTTACGTTTGATGTGTAGATCGGGATCCCTTCGGGGCGCCGCCATGCTTTACGGGTGCGACCCGGGGCGTGTGGCTTGCTCGAGCGCTCGCAGGGCGTCTCGCGCGGTCAGGGTGGTTGTCGTTGTGAATAGTCGGAGCGATGCGATCCTGACTGGTCCTCCACCTTCTGCCTCCGCGATTTCTTGGTTCTTCATGATGGAGAAAGAGAAGTGGGTGAGGTCGCTGAGGAAGCGCCAGACGACATGCGGCAAGCTGTTCTCGCCGTAGACGCCGGTGAGGGGAGTAGCGGTCTGCACTTGCTGTTGCGTCGCACGAACATCAAGTCCTATCGCGCTGGCCGCGCTGTCGAGGTAATTCGTGGCGAGGGGGCCCTGGGTTTTCATGGCCGCGGCGAGTTGGTCAAACATTTCTGGGGGAACGGGCATGGAGTCTTCGCGTGACGCGGCGAGGCGCTTGTTGTTGGCGACGAACTGACCGACGTCGCGACGAAGTAGCCGAATGAACCGTTCTAGCCGGACCAGACGGTCTTCCGGGCCGAGTAGCCAGGTCAGGGCCGCGCTGTTCTCGACGGCCCCCCGCATCGTGGGATAGAGCAGAACGAAGTCCAGAGTCAGCTGACCCGGGTCGGCCTCGAGCGTCGAACTGTGAAGCTCGAACAAGTACCTCGCTGCGGTCGCGGCCCGTTCCTGGATGTACTGAGTCAGCACCAGACTGCCGCCCTCTTCACGGGCTGTGCGCTGATCGGTGCCAAGCGGACTCGTGGGTGGGACCTCCGCTCTGGCCAGACGATCTAGGTCTACCGCGATGTCTTTCATCGTTGCGAAGTACCGAGCGAGTGAGTCGGCATGCATCTGCGTGGGGTCTCCCACGAGAGTGGAGGCATCCGTCGCGTCAACGTCCATGAGCGAAGGTTAGCCGCGGTCGGACAGCTGTGAGGGGTGGCCTGACCTGAGGTTGATCGCGCCCGCTGCTAGCGTCGAGCCGTGACGCTCGAGCCGGGGCAAGACGAGAAGCGGATGCGGTTGCGGTACGCCGGAACATGCCGACTCTGCGGCGCGACGCTGTCGACGGGAACCGACGCAATCTACGGGCGTCACTCAAAGACAGTGCGTTGCGTGACCTGCGAGCCAGAGCCCGCCGCGGTGAGCGAAGGTGTTGCCGGAGCATCCGCGCGCCGTGAGCATGCACGCCGAAGGGACGCCCGAGAGCAACGCATCCGCACCAATCATCCGAAGCTTGGGGGACTCATCCTTGCGCTTTCCGACGACCCCCAAAGCACAAGGGCGTGGCAAGGTGGTGCGATCGGAGAGGAGATCCTCGCCGAGAAACTCAAAGAATTGCCTGACTCTGCTCGGGTGCTTCACGATCGCCGCATTCCTGGCACGCGCGCGAACATCGATCACATCGTCGTGACCCCGGCCGGGGTATGGGTGATCGACGCGAAGCGATACAAGGGGCAGCGTCCCGCCCTGCGAGTGGAGGGCGGACTGATCCGACCACGGGCCGAGACGTTGCGCCTTAATGGGCGCGACAAGACCAAACTCGTCGACGGAGTGCGCTCGCAGGTCGAAAGGGTGTCCGCCGCGCTGCCCGATACCGACGTACAGGTGAGAGGTGCGCTCTGCTTCGTTGAAGCAGACTGGCCGCTCATCGGCGGAGCATTCACCGTGAACGAAATCGACGTGCTGTGGCCGAAACTGCTGCTCAAGCGCCTGACCGAAGGTACAGAGGCAGTCACCGACATCCACGCCATTCACGCGCGCTTAGCGGCGGCATTCCCGCCCGCCTGATCCCGGGTGTGTGCTCAGTGTGCGCAGCGAAGCGCCAGCGCGGCACCTTCGACAAGGCGAATGGCCGCGTCCCGGATGGCTGCCTGCAGCGCGGTAATCAAATCTCGAAGGCCGCCGATTATGTCATCGCGGTCCAGCGACGTAGACATTCTCAGAGGCTCGCGAACGTGTCACGCCAAACGAGAACGCCTCGCCGCGCAAACTCGTCGGGCACCACGGATAGGGGAGGCGTGGGGTCAGCGCGGTCGATGTCGAGAGTCCGTGGGGTGGTGAGATATCGCCCGGGTGCACTCACCCAGTCCGGCGCCGGTAGCCCTGCCTGGTGGAGACGCCACGCAACGAGTCCGGCGATCGCGGCATCCCATGCTGCGTCCCGCGTGGACTCCGGCTCGGCGAGTCCGAGCACTCCGCGCACGAGACCTTGCTCGGCGACGAGGTTGTCGTTGAGTTGAATCAGCGCACGAAGAGCGCGGTCTTTGTCCTTCGCGCGGAGCCGTTCGCGAATCTCGACAGCAACTGTCGCGGCATCGTCCCGTCGGGTCGGTGCCGCGTACAGACGGTGCCCGGCGCCAGCGAGCAGTCGTTCAACGGTGCTGAACTCGGTCTCGCGTCCACGTTCGGACCGCGACACTCGGCTTTGGTCGAGGTGAGCGCGCTCAGCGAGTTGCTGCTGGGTGAGCCGATGACTCTTGCGAGCAGCTCGAATCAGTGTCGAAGCGGTAGTCACGTGAGCACCCCCTCCGCAGATTATGACCTGAAAGTCATATTATACTCCCGATCATCCGTTCTCGCCGGTGTACTTCGAGGAGCGCACCGAACTCCCTTAGAACGGAGGTTCAGCCATGGTTAGCATTCTGCTTAGCGGAGTGAAAGGTTGGCTGTGGCCGGGCGCTGATCGGTGTGGCGACGGTCGTAGTCGTGAGCAAGAACCATCTTTACTAACATTTATCACGCTATATGTTGGTAATGTGGGTTGATGGCCACACCTACCGACAATGTCGTCCCAATTGATGCGGTCACGTTTGAGACGTTCAACTGGAGGCCGCGCGCGCCCGCAATGCACTCGCGAGCCGAGGTGGAGCGACAGACCGGACCATACGATGCAGCGGTCACGCCGCGCATAAGCGCCTGGTCGCCGCTCATCTCGAGCGAGGATTCGGCAAACGTCGAGGATGCGACTCGGCAGCTGGTCGAGTTCGACCGGCACGCGCAGCGGAAGCTGGGTATCGGCAATCCCGCCCTCGGCCCGATGACCGCGATCCTGCTGCGCACGGAGTCTGCCTCGAGCTCGCAGATCGAGCAGCTGACGACCTCTGCTAAACAGCTCGCCCTCGCCGAGATCGACGAGGGAGACAAGGCGAACGCGCTCACCGTCGTTGGCAACGTCCGCGCCATGGAAGCCGCTTTAGAGCTGGCAGATGACATCAACGAGGACTCCATCCTCGCGATGCACAAGGCCCTGATGCTCCACGAGACGGGCTTCCCTCCCGAGGACGCGGGCCGATTCCGCGCCGAGCAGGTCTGGATCGGACGGGGTGACGCCGGCCCTCGCCTCGCCGGCTTCGTCGCACCGCATCATGACCGCATTCCCGGTGCAGTCGAGGACCTGGTCCACTTTGTGAAGCGTCAAGACGTACTTGTGCTTGTGCAGGTCGCTGTGGCGCACGCACAGTTCGAGACGATCCACCCGTTCCCGGATGGGAATGGTCGAACCGGCCGTGCGCTCGCGCAGTCGATTCTGCGGAACAAGGGTCTGGTGCGGTCGACGGCTGTGCCGATCTCGGCTGGCCTCCTCGTTGACGTACGCCGCTACTTCGACGCCCTCAACTCGTTCCGTGACGGTGACGCCGGTCCGATTATCCGCGACTTCGCCAACGCGAGCAGGATTGCGGCAACGACGGGCACACACCTCGTCGACGATCTCGTCGATCAGCTCGACGAATCCCGCGCGAAGATGGCGGGCATCCGCGCGGACGCCGCGGCGTGGAAGATCCTGCCCAACCTAGTCGGCCAGCCCGCCGTGAATCTCAAGTACCTCACCAACAGGCTTGGCCTGGGTGAAATGGCCGCGCTTCGCGCGCTCGATTCGCTCACTGAGCGGGAGGTGCTCACCGAGACCACGGGGAAGAGCCGCGGCCGCGTCTGGCAGCATCGAGGCATCTTCGATGCCCTGGACTCCTATGCATCGGTGATTCGCCGGATGTCGGCACGCTGACGCGCGGACATCGTGCATCGGTCCCGTAATCCGAACTACGTGGCGCTCATCAGCGGGTTCGCTGGGTGACGCGGTGGGCTGACGCCCAACTCGACGCGGGCAACGGCACGGGCGACGGCGGCGACGGCGCGCTCGACATCGTCCTCGTTCGTCTGCCAGTTCGACACCGAGATGCGCAGGACCGCACGCCCATGCCACTGCGATCCGGACATCCAGACCTCACCCTCGTCGAGGATGGCGGCGACGATACGACGGGTGCGCTCATCGGACTCGAAGGCGATGGATGCCTGCGTGAAGACGACGTCGTTGAGCAGTACCGCGCCCGGGATTGCCGCGATGCCCGCGGCGATTTCGCGTGCGCGGAGGGCCATCCGGTCCACGAGCTTGGCGACTCCGCTCCGGCCGAGGGAACGCAGCACAGCCCACACGGGTACGCCACGGGCGCGGCGCGACATCTCCGGCACGTAGTCGAAAGGCTGGCCGAGCCCGTCGTTGAAGTCGTCGATGTACGGCCCGTGCATGGCCGTCGCTGCGCGGTGAGCCCGCTCGTCCCGCACGATGATCAGGCCGCAGTCGTAGGGCACGTTGAGTGTCTTGTGTGCGTCGGTCGTCCACGAATCGGCGAGTTCCACCCCGGCCACGAGATGCCGTAGCGACGGTGACGCCGCCTGCCAGAGTCCGATGGCTCCATCAACGTGCACCCACGCGCCGTAGCGGTGCGCGATCGGGATGAGTTCGGCGAACGGGTCGCTGTCGCCGGAGTGGATGTCGCCCGCCTGCAGCAGCACAAGTGTCGGCTGCGTGGGGGAGGAGGCGAGCGCCGCCTCGAGGGCGGCCGGGATCATGCGGCTCTGGGCATCGGCGGCGACGAGCTCGGGCTGCGGCAGTCCCGCGTAGCGCAGGGCGGCTCCGGGCGACAGATGGACTTCCTCGCCGGCGAGTACCCGGATCTGCGGCGAGCCCGCGAGCCCTCGGTCCATGTCCCATCCGAGCCGACGCAGCAGTTCGCCACGCGCGGCGAGGATCCCGACGAAGTTCGCCATCGTCGCGCCGGTCGCGAATCCGACGGATGAGCCCTGTGGCAGGCCGAGCAGGTCGAGGATCCAACGGCCGGCTGTCTCCTCCGCTGCGGCCGTAGCCGGCGTCGTGACGCGCATCGCGGCGTTCTGATCCCAGGCCGAGACCAGCCAGTCGGCGGCCAGGGCGGCGGGGTGCGTTCCACCGATCACGAAGCCGAAGAATCGTCCCGAACCCATTCCTGCCAGGCCGGGCTCCATCCGCTCGGCGAGCAGGTCGATCGTTGTCGCGACGTCTTCCGGTCCGTCAGGCAGCTCACCGAGCGACGCCGCGACCGCCGCCTCGTCGAGGCGCGAAGGCAACGGTCGCGTGTGCAGCGAACCGAGCCACTCCAGCGCGTGCGTGTGCGCGGCGGCAAGGGCGGTCTGATATCGGAAGTCGCTCATGTCCTCAGCCTGAGACGAGTGAGCTGATCTCGAAAGGCCCGTACGGGCCATGTTTGCGCACGAGACACGGTTGTGGGGAGGATGTGCCGTGGCCACTGACACGCTCGTCGACGCGCAGAGCCTCCTTCGCAGCGGCCGCTGGGCCATCGCGGCATCGGCGTTTGAGCGGCTGAAGGACTCGACAGATGCCACGGCGGCGTTCGAAGGTCTGGGCCAAGCCCTCTGGTGGCTCGACGACGGGGACGGATGCCTCGCGGCGCGAGAGCGCGCCTACCGCGGGTATCGCGCCACGCGAGACGCCCGTGGCGCGGCACGTGCGGCGACGGCGCTGGCCTGGGATGCCGTGCTCTTCGGGCAGGGCGCCGCGATCGCGCGCGGCTGGTTCGGCCTCGCTGCCGACCTGCTCGCCCCGTTTCCGGCATCGACGGAGTCCGGCTGGCTGTCGGTGCGCGAGGCGGAAATAGCCTTCAACGTCGACCACGATGCCGAACGCGCATTCCACGCTGCTGAGACCGCGCGACGTCTCGGCGACGCGCTCGCAGATCCCGACCTCTCGTTCGCCGGCGCCGCGTACTCAGGACTCGCGCTCGTCGCACTCGGCCAGATAGCCGACGGACTCACGCGTCTCGATTCCGCGGTGGCCGCCGCGACTGCGGGGGATGTCGGAGACCTGATGTGGCTCGGCAAGATCTGCTGCTGGCTGATCGTGGCGTGCAGAGAGACGCACGACATCGAACGCGCCGCGGCGTGGTGTGAACGGGTGGAACGTCTCGCCACAGAGCTCGGGCTCTCGCCGCTCACGTCGGAATGCCGCATCCAGCATGCCGCCGTGCAGATCTCGCGCGGCACGTGGGCCACGGCGGATGAGCAGCTGACGGCGCTCGTCGAGCGGCTCGCGTCCTCACGGCGCGAGTCGCGCTTCGAGGCGCTCGCCGAGCTCGGCGAGCTCCGCCGACGCCAGGGTCGCACGGCCGAGGCGAACGAGCTGCTCGATCAGGCGGAGTTCCAGACCACGGCGATCGTCGGCCGCACCCGGCTACGGCTGGCTCGTGGCGAGACGGCGGCGGCCTGGTCCTTGATCGGTGGCCTGCTCGACCGCATCCCACGGGCGAACCGTCTCGCCCGTGCTGGCGTGCTGCCAACGGCAGTGTCGACGGCGGTCGCGATTGGGCGAATGGATGCGGCCGAGGGTTTCGCGGCCGAGCTTTCGGCGACGGCCGCGCTGGTCGGCACCCACCCGCTCCTCGCGTTCGCCGCGGCGGCGCGCGCCGAAGTCGGAGGCAGCGCGGCGATCGCTGACGGACAGGAAGCGGTGGAGCGATTCACCCTTGTCGGGCTGCAGTACGAGGCCGCGCAGTCGCGGATCGTCCTCGCCGAGCGTCTGCGCGACGCCGGCGACGGGACCGGAGCTGGCGAGCAACTCCGAGCCGCGCTGCTCGCCTTCGAGCATCTCGGCGCGACCGCGGACGTGGATGGCGTGCGACTCCGCCTGGCTGACGAGGTCGGCGCGCCGGCGCTCACCCGCAGGCAGCGAGAGGTGCTTCGCTTGGTCGCCGCGGGTCGAACCAACTCCGAGATCGCTGCCGAGCTCGTGCTCAGCGAGCACACGGTGCACCGACACGTCGCAAACATCCTCGACAAACTCGGCCTCGGCTCTCGTGCAAGCGCCGCGGCCTACGCCGTCGCGCACCATCTCATCTGAACCGTCGAGCACGTCTTCAGGTGCCCCTCGAAGAAGCAGACTTCGCCTCCCGCGCGACCCTACTCGCGCGGGCAGGCTTCGAGATGGTACGCACGCGTGGGCGCGCTGACCAGCATGATCGGGTAACTCCCGGCGTCGGCCACCTAGGCTCGTCCGCGTGACGAATCCGTCCGGCGTGCGCCCCCGATCCACCCGGCCATCCGCCCTGCTGGGACGCCCCCGGGATTGGGTACCCGATCTCGGTGTGCCGGTCGAGGCATCCCACCTGCTCGGTCCGGTTACCGTCGTCGCGACCTTTGCCGCAAGCGCGATTCCCTTCGTGAATGCGGATGGCGATGGTCTGGGACTCTATGTAGGAACCGCCTCCATCCTGGCGATGGCCTGGGCGTTCTTGCTCTCGATCCGTCTCGGCTGGAGCGAGTGGGCGTTCGGCGGGCTTGACCGCGTCTACGTCGCCCATCGCTGGCTCGGCATTGTCGCGGTCGTGTTGATGTGGTGGCACGTCCAGTCGAAGAACGAACTCGAGAGCGGGGGCGTCGCCGGGGCAAGCGAGAACCTTGCCGAGACGGGCAACGATCTGGCGGGCCTCGCCGAACCGTTCCTGTACGTGCTGGTGTTGGCAAGCATCCTGCGCGCCCTGCCGTGGCGCATCTGGCGGTTCACACACAAGCTGCTCATCGTGCCGTTCGCCTTCGCGTCGTTCCACATGATCACGGCCGAGAAACCTTTCGCGAACATGTCGGCGTGGGGGCTGTGGTTCTTCGTGGTGATCGCGGCGGGCGTCGCCGCTTACCTCGCGCGCGTCGTGTGGCGTGACATGGCGGTGCGTGGACGAGCGCACCGGGTTACGGCGGTCATTCCGCACGTTCGCTCGGTCGAGGTGCGACTCAGCCCGCTCCGTCGCCCCCTGCGTCGACGCGCGGGCCAGTTCGCCTTCGTCAAGCTCCGTGCCCCGGGGATGTCTGAGCCCCACCCGTTCTCGATCGCGTCGGCGCCGAACGATCCCGAACTCACCTTCATGATCCGCGAACTCGGGGACTGGACATCGAGTGTTGCCGCGAACACACGCGTCGGGGATCAGGCGATCGTCGAGGGCCCGTACGGTCGGCTGCGGCTTCTACCGCGCAGGGGACGACCGGTTGTGTGGGTCGCCGGGGGAGTGGGTATTACCCCGTTCCTCTCGGCCCTTGCACATCCTCCGCCGGCAGGCATGCATCCGCCGACGCTGCTCTATGCCGTGCGATCCGCGACCGAAGCTCACGCGCGCGAAGCGATCGACGCGGCCGCAGCGCAGGGACGCGTCATCGTGCACTACTTCGAATCACGCAACGGCACGCCGCTGACCCCGACTGCCCTCGATGACACGTCGGCGGGCGCGTTCGCGGGAGCGCACGTCGTCATCTGCGGCCCGACGCCCCTGGTGCGGTGGGTTCGGCGGTACGCGCGCAGCCACCGCGCGCACCACATCGAGGCCGAGTTGTTCGATCTGCGCGGCGGAATCGGACCCGACCCGAGTGCGGCGCTCATGCCGAGGCCCGGCTATCGCTCTTGATGCGCCACGCGCATCGTCGCGCCCGAGCGCGCGGCGAACTCCGCCGCCGTGGCGGTGATCGTCCGCTCCATCACCTGAGCCGCGGCCGACGACGGGAACTCTGACGGGCGGGCGATGCTGATGGTCCGCGTGAGCGTGGGTTCGGTGAGCCGCACCGAGCGCAGCCCCGGTCGCTCAACCAGCACCATCGCCGGCACGATGGCGACGCCGAGGCCTCGTTCGACGTAGCGCAGCACAGCATCCATCTCCGCGCCCTCCACGACGACGTCGGGCACCAGGCCGGCGCCCGCGAACGCCGCGTCGGTCTCGCGCCTCAGGTCGTAGGTCGAGCTGAAGACGATCTGCGGCAGCTTCGAGACCTCATCGAGGCGGATGCTGTCACCCGCTGTGACCGACGGTGCATCGCGCGACGAGATGACCACGAGCTCTTCGACGAGCAGCGGCAGCACGGTGAACCGCTCGGCGGCCGTGGTGCCCGACGTCGTGATCAGCGCCAGGTCGAGCTCGCCGCTGCCGAGCTCGTCGAGCAGGCGCCGCGATCCGTGCTCCGAGAGGTGGAGATCGACTCGAGGATGGGCTGAGTGAAATACGGTGAGCGCCTCGGCGACGAGGCTGATCGACAGGGTCGGCGTCGCACCCAGGCGAACCCGACCTCGCTCGATGCCAGAGAGTTCGGCCAGCTCGCGTCGAGCCGTCTCCGCGTCCGCCAGCATCCTGCGCGCGAGCGGCAAGAGCGTCTCTCCGGCAACAGTCAGAGTGCTTCCCGCGCGTGCGCGATGGAGCAGGGGAGTGCGCAGGTCCTGCTCGAGCGTGGCGATCTGCCGGCTGAGGGAGGGCTGCGCGAGGTGCAAGCGATCGGCTGCCCGGGTGAAGTTTCCGAGCTCGGCGACCGTGACGAACGCATGCAGTTGCTCGAGGTTCACGTCCATAGATTACTGCTATCGCTATGACTATATATATGCATTGGAGTAATGGATGCGCCCGACCTACGTTTGCAGGATGACGACTTCCGAACGCCAGATCTCCACCACCGTCCTCGTGATCGGCACGGGCGGCTCGGGCTTGCGCGCAGCGATCGAACTCGCCGAAGCCGGCGTCGATGTGCTCGCCCTCGGCAAGCGCGCCAAGTCCGACGCGCACACCTCCCTCGCCGCCGGCGGCATCAACGCCGCCCTCTCGACGATGGATCCCGACGACAGCTGGCAGCAGCACGCCGCCGACACTCTGAAAGAGAGCTACCTGCTCGCCAACCCGCACACGGTCGAGATCGTGACCTCGGGCGCCGCGCGGGGCATCGACGACCTCGAGCGCTACGGCATGCCCTTCGCCCGCGAAGACGACGGCCGCATCTCGCAGCGCTTCTTCGGTGCCCATACCTACCGTCGCACCGCGTTCGCGGGCGACTACACCGGCCTCGAGATCCAGCGCACGCTGGTCAATCGGGCGGCTCAGCTGAACGTTCCCATCCTCGACACCGTGTACGTCACGCGCATTCTGGTGAACGAAAACGGCGCGGTCTTCGGCGCGTACGGCTTCGACATCGAGGACGGCACCCGCTATCTCATTCGGGCGGATGCTGTCATCCTCGCTGCCGGAGGGCACAACCGCATCTGGCGCCGCACCTCGTCGCGGCGCGACGAGAACACGGGCGACTCGTTCCGTCTGGCCGTCGAGGCCGGCGGAAGGCTGCGGGACCCCGAGCTGGTGCAGTTCCACCCGAGCGGCATCATCGAGCCCGAGAACGCCGCCGGCACGCTCATCTCTGAGGCGGCACGCGGAGAGGGCGGCATCCTGCGCAATGGTCTGGGCGAGCGCTTCATGCACAAGTACGACCCCGAGCGGCTCGAACTCTCGACCCGCGACCGCGTCGCACTCGCCTGCTATACCGAGATCAAAGAGGGCCGCGGCACCCCGAACGGGGGAGTGTGGCTCGATATCTCGCACCTGCCGCGCGAGACCATCATGACCCGGCTGCCCCGGGTCTACCAGACGATGCTCGAGCTGCAGATGCTCGACATCACCACCGATCCGATCGAGATCGCGCCCACCGCGCACTACTCGATGGGCGGCGTGTGGGTGCGGCCCGAAGACCACTCCACCGATGTGCCCGGTCTTTACGCGATCGGCGAAGCGTCCTCGGGTCTGCACGGCGCCAACCGGCTTGGCGGCAACTCGCTCATCGAGCTGCTCGTCTTCGGGCGCATCGTCGGACAGGCCGCCGCTGACTATGCCGCTGCCCTGCCCGCGCAGGTGCGCTCCGCCGCGGCCGTCGACGTCGCCCGTGCCGAGATCGCCTACCTGCTCGCCGCCTCGGGCACCGAAAACGTGCGTGCTCTGCAGCGAGCGATCCGCAACACCATGACGGAGCACGCGGGGGTGGTGCGCGACGAGCAGGGGCTGCTGACGGGCCTCGCCGAACTCGCCGCGATCGAAGCGCGCATCGCCGACATCGGAGTACACCCCGACATCGCGGGCTTCCAGGATCTCGCTCACGCGTTCGACCTCAAGTCCGCGGTCCTTGCGGCTCGGGCCACCCTCGAAGCCGCCCTGGAGCGGCGTGAGACCCGCGGATGCCACAACCGCAGCGATTACCCGGAGATGGACCCCGAACTGCAGGTCAACCTCGTCTGGTCTCCGTCGCGCGGCATCACCCGCGAGTCGATCCCGCCGATCCCTGCCGAGATCGCCGACCTGATGAAGGAAGTTGCCCTCGCGGGCAAGCTGCTCGAGTAGGGGGCGTGCAAGTCAGGGCGAGGCGGTCAAGCCTCGGCTAGGCGGGGCGCCGACGATGTCGAAGCACTCGTGTCGGGAAAAGGCCCGACACGATGGGCGAGCCGCTCAGCGTGCGGTGGGCGTTCCATCCGCGGCCCACGCCACACCCAAGGCGAACAACGTCGACACGTCGTACTGCTCCATCGCCGCCGCAATGCGACGACGGCCCGTTCGCGGATTGATCCCGAGCCTGCGAGATGCTGCGTCGAGCGTGACGCCCTGCTTCATCAGCGCAAGAAGTGGCGTCCACGGCTGATTCGCACCACCGATCGGCTCGGCGCGTCGCCAGAGCTCGCGGAACAGGCTTCGCCCCAGCTGGGCGAGCGACGCACTCCGCACGCCGACCACGCTCGACGGCCACCCCTCGCCCCATTCGATGGGCAGGGCGAGCACATCCCCGTCGATCCAGAACCAACTGGGCAGGTCGTCGAGAAGGCGGAACTCCACGCCGACGGTCGCGTAGCGCTCGGCGATCGCCACGAGCCGGGCATCCTCGGCCATCGACCGCGGGACGAGTGCCCGCACCGATCGCTTGCCGGCGAACAGCTCTGCGAACCGGCTGGCGCGCGCGGGATCAGTCTGCAGAAAGCGTCCGAGATCGGGAAGCACCGACCAAGCGGTGTCGGTCTGCTGCCGTGCAATGTCGTACCAGAGGTCTTCTGCCGCCCGCGGCCCGTGTCGCACGAACACGGGAACGACGTCACCGGATGCTTCGCCCACAGCCCAATGACGCAGCAGTGCCGGAAGATCCGCAACGAGCGCCTCGATGCGCGTCGTCGCCTCGTCCGCCTTCTGCCGCATCGCACGAATCTCGCCTTCGACGACGTCGGCCGTCCATACGGCTGGTGTCGCGTACGCGATCGCGCCATCGCGCACCGAGATCGCCCCGCCCCGCGCGAGACGCGCAACAGTGGCGGCGGTCTCAGTCTCATCGGCGTGCGCGATTGTGGCGAGCTCCGCCACCGTCTGCGGACGGCTGCGGTAGATCAGTTCGAGAAGCGCCCGATCGTCCATGTCGACCTCCAGACCACGTGTGGACACCATCATGGCGCATGTGGCCGCATCCGGACGTCCTCTTGAGGTCATGGCCGCAAGAGGAGGTTGTGCTGTCCGCTTCCGTCCAGTCACACTGGCGACTGTGGGGGGACTCTGGGCCCATGGCTCCGTAGGTGGACATAGGGAGCCATGGGTCCGCCATCGAACAGTCAACGGGAGCAGCGGCATGAGCGGTATGACCAGCAGCACGAACAAGGGCATCGTCCGTGTCGTCGCCGTCTCGACGGCGGCAGCACTCGTTGTGGGAATGGCGGGGTGCACTTTCGCGGCGGACGACGACAAGTCCTCAGCGAGCGGTCTATCCGTTGCCCTCGGCGCGGCCCCTAACCAGGACGTCATAAATCTCTACACGGATCGCGACACGGCCGTGGCTGCGGCTGTCGATGCGCTGCCCGCTTTCATCGAGAAGGCCCTCGAACAGACAGGTGTGCCCGGCGCGGCAGTCGCCGTCGTCTCGAACGGCGAGGTCGTCTTCGAAGAGGGATACGGCGTGCGGGACATGACGACAGGTGAACCCGTCGATGTCGACACCGTGTTCCAGATCGCGTCTTTGTCGAAGCCGCTCTCATCGAGCGTCGTAGCCAAAGCCATCACCGAGGACGACGAACTGTCCTGGGAAGATCCGGTCATCGAGTACCTCCCCGACTTCGCGCTCAACGATCCATACGTGACGGAGCATGCGAAGATCGCCGACTTCTTCTCACACCGCACGGGCATTCCGACAGGTGGTGGCGATGACCTCGAAGACATCGGCTTCGATGTCGACTACATCATGGCTCACATGGACCAGATCCCCCTGGCGTCATTTCGCGACACCTACCAGTACTCGAATTTCGGGCTCACGGTGGGCGGCGAGGCGGTCGCCGCATCGCGCGGGCAGACCTGGGCCGAGACGGCGCACGAGTTGCTGTTCGAGCCACTCGGCATGACGTCCACGACCACCGTGCACGACGAGTACCTCGCGGCGGATGATCGCGCAGCAATGCACGCGCGCACCGGCGATGCTCAGTACGAGCAGCTCTTCGACCGTGACGCCGACGCCGAGGCCCCGGCCGGCGGCGTCGCCTCCACCGCGGGCGACATCGCGAAGTGGATGAATATGGTGTTGGCCAACGGTGAGGTCGACGGCGCAGAGTTCATCGATCCGCTCGTGCTGGCGAAGACCTACTCCGCCCATTCGATCACCGGTGGAGATGCCAAGAACTTGACATCGCGCACGTCGCACTATGGCTTCGGCGCGAACGTCGGTGCCACGGTGACGGGCCGCGTGAATATCAGCCACTCCGGCGCATTCGGATGGGGTACCGCCACCAACGCCACAATGATCCCCGACCTGAACGTCGGAATCGTCGTCCTGACGAACGGTGCGCCGTCGGGAGTTCCCGAGGCGATCGCCTCGGAGTTCGTCGACCTCGTGCAGTTCGGTGAAGAGACGCGGCCCTGGTTGGAGCTGTGGCCCGCCCAATTCGCGCACTTCGCCGACCCGGCGGGCGACCTCGTCGGCGAGACGGCCCCTGCGGATGCCGCGGCCGCGGGTCCGGCCGCGGACTACGTCGGCACGTACACGAGCCCCTACTTCGGCGACTTCGTCGTGACCGAAGAGAACGGCACACTCACCGGTGCACTCGGCCCCGAGGGCGGCTACACGTTCGAGATCGACCCCTGGGACGGCGACACCCTGTCGTTCGTGCCGACCGGTGAGAATGCGCTCCCGGGGTCGCTCTCCTCGGCGGTCTTCGTCCGAGAGGGCGGACAGATCACGGGGGTGACCCTGACCTACTTCAACAAGTTCCCCGGGCCGGATCAGGAGCCGAACGGCCTCGGCGTCTTCGCGCGGGTGGGCTGACGTCCGCGGGCCCGTTCGCTCGGCGACCTACCAGATCGTGCCGCCGCCGATCGAGATGCCGCCCCACGTCAGCGCGATGAAGATCCCGGCGAACACGACCGGGGCGATGCCCTTGCCGCTGCGAGCCAGGCCCTTCAGGAGGGCGATCACGGCGAGAATCGCGGCGACGATGGAGAGGCCGCCGCCCAGAATCAGCCCGATGAACAGCGGGATGGGCATGAGCACCAGACCGGCCAACGCGATCCAGAAAGCAGCCCAAGCAGACGGATTGGAACGACGTTCTACGGAATATGACATGCGTCGATTATGAACGACGTTGCCGGCATCCGTTCGACAACCGGGCAGCCCACGCCGCCGCCGCGCGACGGTCGGACTCACTCAGTGCCTGCGGGCGGTGACGCCGCGTTCCCTCCCGACGTCGTCGGAGCGGGAGTGGTCAATCCCGGAGCGGCGACCCCACGACGTCGAACTGGAAGCCCCCGAACGTGCCCGAGAGCAGCGGCCGTGCTTCGCTGATCGACGCCCGAACCTCCGGCAGCGTGAGCGACCGGCGGTGCGCGTCCGCGTTTTCCCACAGTTCGATCACGAAGACGGTGTCGGGGTCGTCGTCATTCGTGCCTACCTCGTAGGCGAGGCATCCGACCTCCGCCAGGGCGCGGCTTCTTCGCGTCAGATGCGCGACGAGCGCGTCCCGTATGCCGGGCGCAGCGCCGAGCGAGCCAGCATTCGCGAAGACCATAGCTCGAATGATACCGACGGCGCTGGCGCCGGCCCCGGGGCGCCTGACCCATCCTGTCCGTCATGACTGGGCGACAGCGAAGATGGAGGGGTCGGCAGGATCGTCCTCGGACACTCGTCCGGCGCGGTCCTCGCGCTGTATGCGGCTTCGCGTGGGGCCGCTATCCGGGCGCTTTATCGAAGAGATGGATGGTGCCGAGCTCGTGGTCGTTCCCGAAGCGGTCATGCACCGACTCGACCCGGCGGCGACGGCCCGTATCGTGCTGCGGGCGCGGCCTGACGTGGACGATCACTCGCGCCGTCCGGAGTGAGTCGACCGCGGCCCTGTCCCGACCCGACCGAATCGGTCTTCAACGATCGGGTGCCGACGTGCGGGGACGAGCAGGCTGGATGTCGTAAGGGGGAAGCCATGATCGCCGTCCTCAACCGCGTCGTCGACTACATCGAGCAACACCTCGATGACGAGATGGACGTCGCCTCGTTGGCCACCAGCCTCGGCAGGACGGAGTATCACCTACGACGGATATTCTCGTCGTTGGCTGGCATGCCGCTGTCGGAGTACGTCCGACGTCGCCGCATGTCGGTCGCCGCGGCGGACGTGCTGGGGGACGGTGACCTGATGGGAATCGCGGTGCCCTACGGGTACGGGTCGGCCGAGGCATTCGGCCGGGCGTTCCGGGCAGTGCACGGTGTACGTCCGGGTCACGCGCGTCGCGATGGCGGCCCCGTTCGCAGTCAACCGCAACTCAGGTTTCGCCTGACCGTAGAAGGGAATACCGCGATGGACACTCGCATTGCCGACCAGCTCGCCTTTCGACTCATCGGCCACTCCGCTCGTGTGCCGCTGATTCACGAAGGCATCAACCCGCACATCCAAGAGCACATCGCCTCGCTGCCGCCGGAGGAGCACGCGCGACTCAAGGCGCTGATCAGCTTCATACGAGCATTTATACGCGCCGACAGATTCTCTGCGGCGGGCCTTGCCTAAACGGCGCATCGGCGCTACGCGACTAGCGCGGGCTCGAAAGCGAGGGCATCTGATCCCTACGGGCCGCTGCGGGCTGACGCTGCCGTCACCACCGACGCTTGAGGGCTGAGCGCAGGCTCCGCAGGAGCAGCAGCAGGCCGCCGAGCGCCACGATGCTGCCGAGGAAAGCGAACGCCGGAACGTCACCCGTCAGCATGGGGCCACCGTCGTCGACGCTCAGGATGATTCCCGAGATGATGAGCGCGATGCCGATCGCGGTCATCGTGAGGCGGCCGAGCAGCCCGTCCACCCACGAACGCTCGTCGGGAGTCTCGAAGGTGCGCAACCGCACCGACATCGTCCCGTCGTCGAGCGACCGGGTTACGTGCTCGAGCCGGCGCGGCAGCCTGCGCGATTGCTCGATCAGCAGCGACGACCACGTTTGCGCACTCAGCAGCGCCTTCGTCGGCGAGACCAGCGACCGCGCCAACCGAGGTGCGATGTGCAGCGCGTGCCCGACCATGTCGTAGCCCGGGACGAGCTTGCGCAAGGTGCCCTCGAGCGAGGCGAGGGTGCGGAAGACGAGGAGAAGCGACGGGGGCAGTGCCATCCGATTCCGGCGCAGCACGTCCAGCAGCAGCCGGAAGACGTTCTCGTCGGCGCGCGCGTTGTGTAACCGGGTGAGGATGACTCCGATGTCGCGCTGCAAGGCCACCTCGTCGAAGTCGCCCGCCGGTCGCCCGCACATCAACAGGGCCACATCGGTGACCGCCGCGTCGTCTTCGTTCGCCATCCCGATGAGCATCGGCACGAGGAGGCGCCGCATGCTGCTCTCGACGATGCCCACCGAGCCGAAGTCGATCAACGTGATGGTGCTGGAGCCGTCCGATTCCCGCTCGTCATCCAGAATGAGGTTTCCCGGGTGCAGATCAGCGTGGAATATTCCGCGCACGACGATCTGATCGACGACGGATTCGACGAGCTCATCCGCGATCTCGACGGCCCGGTCGTGGGCGAGCGCGCCGGGCTGGAGACGACTGAACGGGGTGCCGCCCACACGCTCTTGCACGATCATCCGGTCGCTGCAGTAGTCGCGGAACATCCGGGGAATGCGCAGTCGCGAGTCGGGGTTGCCCGCGATCGCTGCTCGCAGCATTTCGCTGTTCGCGACCTCGGTGCGGTAATCGAGTTCTTCCCGCAGGCCCCGGGCGAACTCGGTGACAAGCGCGTGCAGCCCGTAATCCTTCGCCCAATTGGTGCGGGCCTCCGCGTCCGACGCCAACCGGTCCAGGATGTCGAGGTCGGTCGTGACCTGTGCTCGTGCTCGTGGGCGCTGGATCTTCACGACGACGTCCTCGCCGCTGATCAGACGCGCAGCATGGACCTGGGCGACGGATGCCGCGGCGAGCGGTGTCGAATCGATCTCGGCGAACACCTGCTCGATCGGCACCCCCAGTTGATCGATGATCGCCGCCTGGGCCTCGGCCCAGGGAATCGGCGACGAGTCCATCTGGAGGGTCGAGAGGGCGACGACCAGGGCGGGCGGAAGGACGTCCTCACGCGAGGAGAGCACCTGGCCGAGCTTGACGAACGTCACACCGGCCTCGTTCATCGCCGAGACCAGTGCGGTGGGCAGTTCGCCGTCCCCTCGGCGACGGCTCTCGTAGAACGTCAGGCCGTTGCGGGACCCGATCGCCACGATCTGCAGGTAGCGCCGCGCCCGGTCACGACGGCGGATGGCATCCCGCACCACGCTGATCGGATTACGCATGCGGTGCGAGGGCCAGAGGAATTCGAGCGTCAGGACCACGATCACGACCGCGGCGAACATCCATCCGACGGTGAGCGCGACAAAAGCGAGGGACACAGCCCACGTCGAGACGAATCGTCCGTCCGCGTAGACGCCTGTCTCGTTCAGCGTCCAGATCGCGACCGGCGATGCCAGGAGGAACACGACGAGCGCGGTGACGAACGTCCGCAGCCACCCGACCTCAATGTCGAGCAGACGACGGACGATCCAGGTCGCGACAAGCGAGAAGACCACGATGACGATGGTGAAGAGGAGCCAGCTCGGCATGAGGCGATTCTGTCAGCGGGTCAGCCCGGCGCCGCGCGGACACGGCGCGCCCGCCAAGCTCGCCACGCTCCGGTCGACCAGAGCGCCCACATCACAAGGAGGGGCTGGAAGAGCAGGCGGATGCCGCGAGCGAGGTTGCTGTTCAGACCGAAGGCATCCGTGCCGCTGATGAACTGCTCGACGTTGCCCGGGAATACCGCGACGAAGAACGCCGCGACGATCCATCCGATCAGCACCCGATGGCGCGCCAGCAAGATCAGCGACAGCCCCAGCAAGATCTCGACGATCCCGGATGCGACGACCACGAAGTCGACCGGCAGCGGAAGCCATTGCGGTACCTGTGCCACGAAGGATTCGCGCGCGAACGTGAGGTGTCCGAGGCCAGCGAAGACGAGCGCCGCGCCGAGCAGCCACCGCGCGATCGTGCGGGTCAAGCTCATGCCGTGAGCGTAGTCGAAGGCGCCCATGTACCGGCTCGCTCGACGCGAATGGCGGGTGCGAGACATCCGCACCCGCCATTCGCGACGGTTCAGCACAGGGAAGCCGAAGCTCCCGTGAGGATCAAGCCTCGACGTCGCCCCGCCACGCGCCCGTCTCAGAACCCTGGGACTCGATGAACTTCTTGAAGTTCTCGAGGTCCTTCTTGACGGCGTGCTTGCCGACACCGATCAACGAGCCGGCCTTCTCGAGCAGGCCCTCGGGCTCCCAATCGATCTGCACGGTGACGCGCGTCTCGTTGTCGCTCAGCTTGTGGAACGTCACGACGCCCGCGTGGTGGGTGTCGCCGCCGGTGCTCTTCCAGGCAACGCGCTCGTCCGGGTGCTGCTCGGTGATCTCTGCATCGAACTCGCGCTCGACGCCGCCGATCTTGACCTTCCAGCGCGTGTGGGTCTCGTCCTTCTGCGTGATCGACTCGACCTCGTCGAGGAAGTGCGGGAACGACTCGAACTGCGTCCACTGGTTGTAGGCGGCACGGACGGGAACGTCGACGTCGATGGTCTCGATGATCTGGCTCATGGGTCGTACTCCTTCAGAGTTGTCAGTAGTCGTGCGTGGTGCGAAGTCCGCGGACGGACGCGGTGTCTACGCGCGACCCGGCATGTTCAGATCGGCCGGGTCGACGTCGACATCTCCGACGTCATCCGGTCCGCCGGTGCCCGGGACGACGCGAATGTCGTCCTCGTCGATGTCGTCATCGATGGTTTCGGGCAGCGGGTCGTCCTGCTTGTGCTCGGTCTCGTTTTCACTCGCCGGGCTGTAGGACCGATCCTTCTCGACCGCCTCATCTTCCGAGAGGCCGGAATCCGAAAGATCGGTCGACCGCGGCGGGGGTGGGCCTTCGTCGTTCTCGCCCGCCGCGAAGCGGGTCTTGTCGTCTGCGTTCATGGCTCACCCTCCCGACGGGTTGTCCACCGGACGACCCTGATCGTCTGTCGTGTCGGGCTGTTCGGGCGAGCCCCCCGATGCCGTGTCGGCCTGGTCGCGGGCGCCCGTCTCGTCCTGTTCCGCGGCACCGTGGGTGTTGTGCGTATCGCCGGTGTTTCCGCTCATCGCGTTCCTCCTCGTGTCGATCGCACCGCCCGTGAGGACGGAGTGGTGCAACCCTAGGCGCGGCTCGGAACGGATGTCCGGGGCTTGACAACCGCACGCCGTTCACGCACCCCAGGCTCAGGCCTTCCCGCATCCGACCCGTCGGGCCTCGCTGTCGGTGAAAGCTCTGCCGGGCACCCTCTGAGGGCGGTTGTCAAGCCCCCCGACGGCAATCGCGGGCCGGGGGACGATGGTGACGTGAACACAACCGTCGCCCCCGATCTCTCCGTCGAAACCGTGTCCTTCGCGCCACGTGGGCCCCTGAGCGCACAGCTTCTCAAGGTCCTGCGGACGGACCCGGCGCTTTCCGAGGCGGGCGATGTGGCGGGCACGGCTGCTCGAGCGCTCGAGGTCAGCACGGATATCGTGCGAGATGACGACATCCAGCTCGCGCTGTTCCTGCTCTATGCGGGCCACTACGGGTCGCTCGAAGTCATCGACGCAGGTTGGGAGTGGCACCCGATGCTCATTGCCGCGCGCGGCATGCTGGAGCGCGCCTTCGAAGAGACGCTGCGCGAGCGTGTCGACATGCCCGATCGGCCGGCACCCACGCGGGATGCTGTCGCTCGTGCGCTGTTCGCGCTGACGGCCCCGAAACCGGGTCCGAGTCTGTCGCGATTCGTCGCGAAGATGGCCACGGACGAGCAACTGCGCGAGTTCCTGATTCAGCGCAGCATCTACACGCTTCGCGAGGCCGACCCGCACTCCTGGGCGATACCTCGCCTGACGGGCGCGGCCAAGGCAGCCCTCGTCGAGATCCAGTCAGACGAGTACGGCACCGGAGATTTGTCGCGGATGCACTCGCGGATCTTCGCGCGAACAGTACGAGCCGCGGGGCTCGACGATACTTACGGGGCGTATCTGGACGCCGTGCCCGCGGTTACCCTGGCCTCGCTCAACATGATGTCGATGTTCGGTCTGAACCGGCGCTTGGTCGGTGCGATCGTCGGTCATCTCGCGGCGTTCGAGATGACCTCGTCGTTGCCGAACCGCATGTACGGCGACGGCTTCCGCCGCCTCGGCTTCGGTCCCGAAGCCACCCACTATTTCGACGAGCATGTCGAGGCCGACGCTGTGCACGAACAGATCGCGGGCCGGGACCTCGCGGGTGGACTCGCCGAGGAGCAACCGGACCTTCTCGAGGACATCATGTTCGGTGCCGCCGCCTGCCTCACCGTGGACGGCTGGGTGGGGGACGACATGCTCGCGGCCTTCGAGAGCGGCCGCAGCTCGCTTCGCGATGTGTGAGGACGGACGGATGACAGGCAGCAACGACTCGGCGGGGCGGACGCCCTCGATCGAGGCCTATCCGGACGGCCCGCTGATCGTTCGAGGTCGGGTCGAGATCATCGACGCCGACGGCCTCGTCATCGAGCCTCAGCGGCGCACCGTCGCCCTCTGCCGGTGCGGCGCCTCGCTCATCAAGCCCTGGTGCGATGGCACGCACAAACTCAGCGGTTCCGGACGGAACCGGCCGACCGCGACTGAGGTGCTGCAACGCCGTAAAGGCCCCCGCCTCTCGGAAGAGAACGGGGGCCTTTACGGTGCTGCGATGTGTCAGCTCTGTACGGCGAGAGCAAAACGGACGGAGCCGTCCTGCTCCATCTGAGCGTCGAGGACTTTGTCGTCGAGTGCCAGTGCGGCGCCGGCGTCGAGGAAGACGCGCGCGCCCTCAACCTCGACGACCGCGTCGGTCGTCTCGGGCTGCGGCGATATGCCCAGCTCAAATCCTGTCTCGGCCGAACCCGTGTCCCGGATGCGCAGACCCCCCTCGGGGGCGTCGGGCACCTGCTCCACAATGGACTTGACCGCCATGCTCGCGTTCTCGGTGAGTGTCAGCATGCTGCTCTCCTTCCGTTCGTCGAGGTGGCCACGATTCCGAGAATCGGTGTGGCTTGCAACCTCACACGCCTATGCGGAGGAGATTCCCATGTTGCGACCGTCTGCGTTCAGGACCCCTGCGCGGCTTCGAAGGCTTCGGTGACGTTCGCGGGCACGCGGCCCCGGTCGGAGACCTGGTGGCCGTTGTCGCGAGCCCATTGGCGGATGGCCCCGAAGTCCTGCTGGCCCGATCGTCGTCGAGCACGCGTCCCGGCGGTCTGAGAGCCGGACGACCGAGAAGAGATGGAACGCGCGGCTGCGACGTACGGCTGCAGCGCGTCGCGCAGCGCCGAGGCGTTGGCTTCGGTGAGGTCGATCTCGTATGCGATGCCGTCGAGCGAGAACAGGACGGTCTCACCCTCTCCAGCGTCGAGGACGGTCCCGTCGATATCGTCGACGAGTTGATGCACGATTCTGCGGGCCATCAGGCCACTTTAGCGGGTGCGAACCACATCGAACGGGATCGTGTGGGTCGTCCACGCGGTCAGAGCACACCCGCGTCAGGGAAGCAAGCCGCTCCGTCGCGCCTTCGTCACGGCCGCATGACGTGTCGAAGCATCCAGCTTCGACATCGCGCTCGACAGATACGCCTTGACAGTCCCCTCCCGCAAAGAGAGTTGGGCTGCTATCTGCGCGTTCGTGGCGCCGATCGCCGCGCACGCGAGCACGTCCGTTTCCCGCGGCGAGAGCGAGACGGTCGGGGTGGCGTACGACCCCTTGTCATCGCCCGAGAGTACGGTCAACCGCTGTTCGACCTGCGCGAGGCGTGCGCGTACGAGCGGGTCCGCGATGGATGAAGCGATTGTGCGGAGTTCGGCATAGCTCTCGCGCAACTCCTCGCGGTGAGCCGCGGGAAGTGACGGATGCGGCGCCGCGCCGGCCGTGGGTGCCCCCGTCGGCCCCGACATCGTGGATCTGGTTGCCGTGGCGCCAGGCGCCGTAGCTCCGTCCAGGGCGGACAGGCGTCGCTCGACTTCGTCGCGCACGCGCAACTCCGTGGCCAACGCATCCGCTACCTGGAAGGCCGGTTTCATGAGCACGTCGCCCACGTTGGCCGACGCCCACGCGCCGCCGTACAGAAGTGCGCGGACCCGGCCACCCACGATCACGGGCACCGCCAAGAGGCTCGAGATGCCCTCGCCCAGGATGTGTCGATCGTAGTCATGGGTGATGTGCTGTGCAGCGCCGTAGTCGGGCGTTGCGCGCGGCCGCAACTCGGCCATCGCGCGGCCACCCAGCCCGCGCATGATCTGCACATTGAGCCCGTCGAGGCTGCGCGTACGGCTGCCGACGATCGCTCCGATCCGGGCGCGGCCGTCGTTGACGATTCCGCCGAAGGCCACCGGGAAATGAGTCTGACGCGCCAGATCCCGCACGGCACCCGCCAGTGCATCGGCGTCGGCCGCAGACCTTTCCTGGGTAAGCATCACTACCTACTTTCGGGGGTGACGGCATCGTCGCCGCCTTCGTAGCGTCGACCCTATCACCAGCCGAAGCCACCAAAAGTGGTCGGGATCGGGCCTATCGGTTGTGCTTTCCGGGACGGTTTTTCGATCACCAGCGAAGCTTCGAGCTCGTCCAGCACGGATGGCAAGGAGGCCACATGAGTGATCCGAGATCTGCCCCGCCCAGCGGTATCGACTACATCGCCGTCGAAGAGTCGGCACCGTTCCAAGAGCTCAAGCGAACGCAACGCGGCTTCGTGTTCCCCCTCGCGGTCGCGTTCCTTGTCTGGTACTTCGTCTACGTTCTGCTGTCGTCGTTCGCGACCGACTTCATGGGCACACGCGTCTGGGGCGACGTCACGGTCGGGCTGATCTTCGGCCTGGGCCAGTTCGTCACGACGTTCGCGATCACGATGGCGTACGTCGCGTTCGCGAACCGCAAGCTCGACCCAAAGGCCGAGGCCATCCGTGATGCCCTCGAGAAGCAGGAGCCCACCTCGTGAACGACATCTTCGCGGCGCTCGAGGCCGCTTCCACGACGGTCGAGAACAACCCCGTCCTGAACATCTCGATCTTCGGCGCCTTTGTCGCGATCACGCTGTTCATCGTCATCCGGGCCAGCCGCAACAACAAGACGGCGGCGGACTACTATGCCGCCGGACGCTCGTTCACGGGCCCCCAGAACGGGTTTGCGATCGCGGGCGACTACCTGTCGGCCGCATCCTTCCTGGGCATCTGTGGCGCCATCGCACTCAACGGCTACGACGGATTCCTCTACTCGATCGGTTTCCTCGTGGCGTGGCTGGTGGCCCTGCTGCTGGTCGCAGAGCTGATGCGCAATACGGGTAAGTTCACGATGGCGGACGTGCTGTCGTTCCGCCTCGCGCAGCGCCCGGTTCGGATGGCGGCGGCCATCACCACCCTCGCGGTCTGCTTCTTCTACCTGTTGGCGCAGATGGCCGGTGCCGGCGGACTCGTGTCGCTGTTGCTCGGCATCAGCGACCAGATCGGGCAGTCGATCGTGGTCGCCGTCGTCGGTGTGCTCATGATCGTCTACGTCCTCATCGGTGGCATGAAGGGCACCACCTGGGTCCAGATCGTCAAGGCGTTCCTGCTGATCGGCGGTGCCATCGTGATGACGATCTGGGTGCTCGCGATCAACGGGTTCAACATCAACACCCTGCTCGGTGCCGCGGTGGACGCCTCGACCACGACGCCGCCGGACGCGATCCTCGCACCGGGCCTGCAGTACGGCGCGAACCCGTGGGACTTCATCAGCCTGGCGCTCGCGCTGGTGCTCGGCACGGCGGGTCTGCCGCACGTGCTGATGCGCTTCTACACGGTGCCGACGGCGAAAGAGGCGCGGCGTTCGGTGGTGTGGGCGATCTGGCTGATCGGACTCTTCTATCTGCTGACGCTCGTTCTCGGCTACGGCGCTGCGGCGCTGGTCGGCCCGGACGTGATCCGCGAGGCCCCGGGTGGGGTCAACTCCGCGGCTCCTCTGCTCGCACTGGCGCTCGGTGGACCGATCCTGCTCGGGTTCATCTCGGCGGTCGCGTTCGCGACGATCCTGGCGGTGGTCGCGGGTCTGACGATCACGGCGGCGGCATCGTTCGCTCACGACATCTACGCCAACGTCGTGAAGAAGGGCGACGTGCCGCCCGATGGCGAGGTCAAGGTCGCCCGTCGCACGGTCGTCGTGATCGGTGTGCTGGCAATCATCGGCGGCATCGGGGTGCAGGGCCAGAACGTGGCCTTCCTGGTCGCGCTCGCCTTCGCGGTGGCGGCCTCGGCGAACCTGCCGACGATCCTGTTCTCGCTGTTCTGGCGCGGATTCACGACGCGCGGAGCGGTGTGGAGCATGTACGGCGGCCTCGGTGCCGCCATCATCCTCATCGTCGCGTCGCCCGTCTTCTGGGGTACCGAGACGAGCGTGTTCAAGGTTGGGACGGCCCTGTGGCCGCTCAACAATCCCGGCATCGTGTCGATCCCGCTCGGGTTCTTCCTCGGGTGGCTCGGTTCGGTCACGTCGCGCAAGGCCGAGGATCGACGTCTCGCGGCCGAGATGGATGTTCGATCGCTCACCGGCTACGGCGCCGAGAAGGCGACGAACCACTAGCGGCGCGTTTCGCCGAGTTGCTTGGCCCGACCACTCGGCGTGGGGCGACAGAATCCCCTTGGGGCGTGGAATCCCACGCCCCAAGGGGATTTCAGCGCCCCAGGTCGCGTTGGCTATGCCGACGCGGGCCCAAGTCGCGTTGGCTATGCCGACGCGGGCCACACGCCGCTCGAACCGCGACGGTGGCTGCCGATGAGGTGCGTGTCGACGATGCCGACGGCCTCCATCAGAGCGAACGCCGTGGTCGGACCGACGAAACGGTACCCCCGTGCCTTCAGCGCCTTCGCGAGCGCGCGCGATTCGTCGGATGTCGAGGGGATCTCGGCAAAGGTCTGGGGCATCGGGGTCGCATCGGGCTGGAACGACCACACGAGGTCGGCGAGCCCGCCGTCGCCGCGGAGCGCGACGGTCGCCTGGGCGTTGGCGATCGTGGCGAGGATCTTGGCGCGATTGCGGACGATCGTCGCGTCCTCCAGCAGGCGCTCGACATCCTCTGGCGTGTAAGCCGCGACGGTGTCGGGATCGAAGTCAGCGAAGGCCGCGCGAAACCCCGGCCGCTTGCGCAGGATGACCGCCCACGACAGGCCCGACTGGAACGCCTCGAGGCTCAGACGCTCGAACAGCCCGCGTTCGTCGCGGACGGGCATGCCCCACTCGTCGTCGTAGTAGCTCCGCAGCAGCGGATCGGTCGCCGCCCACCGAGGGCGAGCCAGCCCATCGTCGCCGACGACGAGATCGGACGAGGGCGCCGCGGGCGCGTCGGTCACGGCAGAACCCCCTCGATGCCCGACTCGAGGGCGAGCAGCGCACGTTTCACCTCGGGGTGCCCGCCATACTCGCCGAGCGATCCGTCCGATCGGACGACACGGTGCACTGGGATGACGACCGAGATCGGCGTATTGGCGCATGCGGTCCCGACCGCACGTGCTGCGCGGGGGATGCCCGCGGTTATGGCGACCTCGCCGTACCCCGCCGTCTCGCCATACGGGATCTCACGGATGGCCTCGAGCGCGGCGCGGGTGAACGGGGTCAGGCCCGCGAGATCTAGCCGGATGTCGAACGCTCTGCGCTCGCCGGCAAAGTACTGCTCGAGTTGCATCACCGCCGGGTCGAGGGCATCGTCGTCGCGCACGGCGGGCTCCCGCCGCGCCGCCATGATCTGATCCAACATGCGCTCGGGCGAGCCCTCCGCGAAACGGAGCGCGGCCAGTCCGTCATCGGACTCGACGACGAGCGCGATCCCGATCGGCGTGGGTGTAGTGGTGTAGCGAAGCGGCATGACGCCCATCTTGCCGCCGGCGCGCGACATCCGAGGACTCGCGGGGCGTTCCGGGGACGGATGCCTCACGCAGCCCGCGGGGGAGGAGAGATGGCCTGTCCAACCCGGCAATCCCGCGAAACCCGCCGCGCTTGACCGATCGACGCGCCGTCCGCACGTAGGGTGACCGTGTGTGGCGAGCAGACGGCAACGCCGTGGACCTGGGCGAAGACGAGTCCCCGTCGTTCGGCGCGCCCGCTGATCCCACCGGCGCGCGCGCTGATCGCAACGTCGCGCCCGATGACTTGAGCGTCGCCGAGCCCGGCGTTCAGGTCGCGCACGTCGCGGATGTGCTTCGATCACGGCTGCGCGCCGAGGCATCCGAGCTGGGCGGTCGCTCTCCGCTTCTGCAATTCGTCGACGTCGCGGACGCCGGAATCGACATCACGAACGCGCACCCCGGCAGTCTGCCGCAGTTCATCACCGGGCAGTCGACGTTGCTGTCCGGGCTCTTCCGCGACGAGGTCGCCCTGCGCACCGCTCGGCTCGCGGCCGAGGCGATCACGGCGAAGAACGTCGAGCTGCGGACCGTCCGCTCGATCGAGGCCGTCCACCTCGCCGTCGGACTCGCCGGTTGGCGGATCGGTGGCGTTTCGTACAGTGCCCCCGTTCTGCTCCGCCCCCTCGCGATCCGTCGCCACGGCGCCGATTTCGAGCTGAAGCTGCACGGCGGATTCCACATCAACCCCGAACTCGACTCGGTCGCACGCGAGCACTTCGGTATCGCCCTCGACGGTCCCGCGCTCGCCGCGCTCGCCCACGAAGGCGGCGTGTTCAAGCCGCAGCGGGTCATCGACAAGCTCCGGTCCGTCACGTCTCACATCGACACCTTCACGGTGCATCCGCGTCTGATCGTTTCCACGTTCGCCGACGTTGCGCGCGGAATGGCCCGCGACTCGTCACGAGCCGGCGGGCTCGTGCTGAACGCCCTCGCGGGGCACCCGGCAGACCGGCAGACACTCGCCGCGCAGCCGGGCGAGGTGCAGACCGTCGGACCCGACGATCGTCCGCCCGCGGCGGACACTCTGCTGCTCGACGCCGACTCCGAGCAGGAGCGCGTGCTCGCCCAGATCACCGCGGGACGCTCGATCGCGGTTGCCACCCTTCCCGGAACGGGCGGAACACAGACCGTCATCAATGCGATCGGCGCCCTCGTGCACGAGCACCGACGCGTGCTCGTCGTCAGCGCTCGGCGCTCGACGATCGAGGGCGTGCGGCATCGCCTCGGCCAGGTCGGTCTGCCCGGTCTCGCGTGTTCCCCGACGAACACCGCCCGCGACCTGGTGCGCGCGATCGCCCGCAACGAGAAGGCCAGCGCGCCCCAGCTCGGCGACGTCGACGACGCGCTCGTGCGTTTGCGGGCGCTGCTGACGTCGTACCGCAAGGGCTTGACGACGCCCGTCGCGGGCCTCGGGGTCAGCCCGCTGCGGACACTCCATGCTCTGGCCGCGCTGCCGGCCGCCGACGGCATCGCTCCCGTTGACACGCGGTTCGAATTTGCGACGTTGACGAAGCTGGCGAACGACCGCACGGAAGCGGCGCGGATGCTCGAACTCGCCGCCACTCTCGGTGAATTCCGCTTCGGCCCCGGCGATTCGCCCTGGTACGGCGTCAACTTCGCCAGCACGGATGCCGCGCAATCGGCACATGCCCTCGCGCAGAGACTGCACACGACCGAGGTTCCGCGGCTGCTCGAGCGCGGCTTCGAGCTGATCGCACAGACGCGCATGCGTCCATTCGCCTCGATCGATGAACTCGGCGAGTACCTGCGTCTGCTGATCGACATCCGCGATTCGCTCGATCGCTTCAGCCCCACCGTCTTCGAACGCCCGCTGGCCGACCTCATCCGCGCACTCGGGTCGCGTCGGGACTCCGCGGGCATGAAGGCAGGCGAGCGCCGCCGCCTGCGCCGCCTGGCGCGCGAGTACGTGCGCCCGGGCGTCCACGTCGCCGATATGCACGAGGCGCTCGTGCGCATCCAGCGTCAACGCACCCAGTGGCAGCAGTTCGTCGATATCGGTGTCGCCCCCGAGGTCCCGCTCGGCCTCGCCGATGTGCACGTCGCCTGGCAGCGGGTCACGGCCGAGCTCGCGGAGCTCGACGCCCCGCTCGGGCGCGACCGCGACAAGCGCCTCGCCTCACTGTCGATCAACACCCTGGTGCGGACACTCGCCGGCCTGGCCGCAGAATCCGACGTTCTTGACAACCTGATCGAGCGGACGGCCCTCCGTGCCGAGCTCGCGCGCCTGGGGCTGGGCGGCCTGCTCGCCGAACTGTCGGTGCGACACGTTCCCGCCGACCGCGTCGCGGCCGAGCTCGAATACGCATGGTGGCAGTCCGCGCTCGAACACATGCTGCGCACCGACAAGTCTCTGCTCGGTGCGAACACGAGCGTCGTCGACCGCCTGGAACGAGACTTCCGACTCGTCGACGAGGCGCACGCCGCGGCATCCGGATCGATTCTGTCGTGGCAGCTCGCCCGCGAATGGAAGATCGGCATTGTCGATGAACCCGGCGAGGCCGCGAACCTCAAGGCGCTCCTGACCCGCGGAACCGCGACGCCCGCAACGCTTTCTCTCGGCGCTCCGACCCTCGCCCGCGCGCTGGCACCGGTCTGGCTGGCCTCGCCCTACGAGGTGCCGAAGATCCCCGACTCGGTCATGTTCGACACCGTGATCATCGCGGATGCCGGGGCCATCTGCCTGGCCGAGGCGGCACCCGCGATCCGCCGCGCCCGACAGGTCGTCGTGCTCGGCGACCCCGTGACGCAGCGTCCGTCGCCGTTCACGCTCGCCGCCGACTCGGCCCCGCAGCCCGAAGCCGATGTCAGATTCGATGACGTCTCGGTGTTCGAGAAGCTCGCCGACCTGCTGCCCGTCTACACGCTGACCCGCAGTTACCGCGCCGGTGGCGAAGACCTTGCCGAGCTGGTCAACGACGCGTTCTACGGCGGCGAGATCGTGTCGTGGCCGTGGGCCGGTTCGTACCTCGGCCGCGGCAGCCTGACCGTCGACTACGTCGAGGGCGGATTCGGCGCGCCCGACCCGATCAGCGGTGCGGTCGAGAGCCCCGACACCGAGGTGACGCGCGTCGTGACGCTCGTGCTCGAGCACGCCCTCAACCGGCCGGACGAGTCACTCATGGTCGTGACCGCCAGCGCACGTCATGCGGAGCGCGTACGTGCTGCCGTCAACGCCGCTTTTGCGAGCCGGTCGGATGTCTCGGAGTTCGCCCTGCGCGACACCGCCGAGCCGTTCGCGGTGCTCACGCTCGAGCAGTCGGTCGCCGAGAGTCGCGACCGCGTGATCTTCTCGCTCGGCTACGGGCTGACCAAGCACGGCCGTGTGCTGAGCGACTTCGGCGACCTGTCGACCCCCGACGGTGAGCGTCTGCTGACGGTCGGCATGACCCGGGCGCGACGCTCGATGGTGATCGTGTCATCCATCCGTCCCTCCGCATTCGACGACGGACGCCTGGAATACGGCGCCGCCACCCTCATGACGATCCTCGGCGGAATGGCCGCGCGGCAGCGCGACGCCCGCCTCGAAGACCTGGCCGACCCGCTCACGCGCCGCCTCGCGTCCGAGCTCCGCCGCCTCGGCGTCTCGGTCGACGTGCACTACCGAGGCCTGCTGCCGCTCGTCGCGCAGCACGCGGGTAAAGCCGTCGTCGTCGAGAGCGACCCCGAGACGCACGACGAGTCCCTGCGCGAATCGCTGCGGTTGCGCCCCCAACTGCTCCGCCGCCTCGGATGGCACTACGTGCGCGTGCACTCCTTCGATCTGTACACGGATGCTCCGGCCGTCGCCGCGCGCATCGCATCGATCCTCGGGGTCGAGCCCGACGCGCCCGCCGTCGAAGCGTCGACCCAGCCGATCGATGGCCTCGGCTGACGGCTCCGGCGAGCCGGACCAGCGCGCGGGCTCGCGTCAACACGTCGTGAAGGTGCCCGGGGCCCGTCGTGCGAAGCTCACGGCCGCGCCGGGGGCGACGGAGGCGCCGGCGCCGCGGGACGAGGCATCCGATGCTCCGATTCCGCCGGATCCCCGCACCGACGGACCGAACGACGACCGCCTGCGCCAGGACGTTCCCCCGCACTACTGAGCGGGCCCAGCGACCAGTGCAGGATGTCCCGATTTCACTCGGTATATCGATGACTTACCGGCAGAAAATGGGACACACAGCGCTCAAAGTGGGACATGGTGCGTGAGGTCGGCCACGGCGGCGATGGATGGATTGGCGGGTCAGGCGCGGGGCGGGGTGCTCTGCTGCTTCTCGAGCAGGTCGCGGATCTGCACCAGGATCTCTTGCTCGGTGGGAAGCTTGGGCTCGTCCTCGGCCTTGCTGAGACCCGCGCGGGCGGCTGCGCGGGCCTTGAGGTGGTTCATCGGGTAGACGAAGACGAAATACACCACGATCGCGACCGCGAGGAAACTGATGACCGCGCTGATCAAATCGCCGAGGGGGAAGACCACGGACTGCCCGTAGATGCCTGTGATCTCGGGCCCGAACTGGCCATCTTCACTCGGTTCGTAGAAGAGCGCGACGAGCGGGTTGATGATGCTCGACACGATCGAGTTGACGATCGCCGTGAAGGCACCGCCAATGACGACGGCGACGGCGAGGTCGATGACGTTGCCGCGGAGGATGAACTCCTTGAATCCCTTGATCATGCGTTGCTCCTCACTGCGTGCCCCAAAGCCCGCTTCACGAACCCGTCGAGGCGGGCGAGGACTTCGTCCCCGATGTCGATCCTGACGTTGATCCCGACGATGACGATGACGAACCGCCACCCGATCCCGATCCCGAATCCGACTTCGTCGCGGAGCCGGAGGAGCCGGAGGAGCCGGACGACCCGGAGTCCGACTTCGCGGAAGAGCCGGACGAATCCGAAGATCCCGAGGACTTGCCCGCGGATGCCTTGCCGTCGCCGGATCGCGAGTCCGTGCGATAGAAGCCGCTCCCGTTGAACGTGACGCCGATCGAGCCGTACTGCTTGCGCAACGCGCCGCCGCACTCGGGGCACTCCGTGAGGGTGGGGTCGGTGAAGGCCTGGACGGCGTCGAAACGGTGGCCGCAGGACTTGCAGGCGTAGGCGTAGGTAGGCATCGTGCTCCTGGTTCAGGCGGGGTTCAGGCGGGGTTCAGCGCGCGGACGGCGCAAAGGTGACGGTTCGAGACGGGGTGACCACGCCCGAGACGGGCTGATCGTGTACCTCGTGAGGCACCTCGTCGACGAGCTCCGCGTCGAAGATGACGGCGTAGACGGGCGGGCATCGCTCCATCGAGCCGATGGTCTTGTCGAAGTACCCGCGGCCCCAGCCCATGCGCATGCCGGACGCGTCGACCGCGGCGGCCGGGATGATCATCAGATCGACATCGTTGACGGCGATCGGGCCCAGAAGCTCGCCGACCGGTTCGGGAAGCCCGAACATGCCCTCGGCGACATCGCCCCCGGGGACGGCGACCGACCAGTCGAGCAGCCCGTCGGAGCGGCTGATGGGAAGAAGGACGCGGATGCCGCGGGCCACCGCACGTTCGACGAACTCGTGGGTGCCCGGCTCGGTCGACATGGAGAGGAAGCACGAGATCGAACGTGCGCCGTGCTGCTCCACCAGTTGGTCGAGGCGGTCGGCGAGTGCGTGCTCCGCGTCGGCCCGTTGCGCGTCAGAGAGCAGCTGACGACGCTCGCGCAGGTCCGCGCGAAGCGCCCGCTTGACGTGATCGACGTCTGTGGACACGGGCACCATCTTAGGCGCGGCGTCGTCCCGGGAAGGCCGAGCCGGATGTCAACCCCCGGGAAGGTCCCGGTTTGCGCTGCGCCTTCCCGTTACGATGGCCGACATGCCTCCTATGAAGTTCAAAGCCGTCATTCCTGCTGCCGGTCTCGGCACGCGCTTCCTTCCCGCCACGAAGGCGATGCCGAAGGAGATGCTGCCCGTCGTCGACAAGCCCGCGATCCAGTACGTGGTGGAGGAAGCAGCTCAGGCGGGCATCGACGACATCCTCGTCATCATCGGGCGCAACAAGAACGCCGTCGCGAACCACTTCGACTCGGTTCCCGAACTCGAGGTCAAGCTGAAGGACAAGGGGGACCACGATCGTCTGCGCCGCGTGCTCGAGTCGAGCGACCTCGCCGACATCCACTTCGTCCGCCAGGGCGAGCCGAAGGGCCTCGGACACGCGGTGCTGCGTGCCAAGAACCACGTCGGCGAGCACTCATTCGCCGTGCTGCTCGGCGACGACCTGATCGACGAGCGCGACGTGCTGCTGACGACGATGATGGCCGAGCACGAGCGCACCGGCGCCGCTATCGTCGCCCTGATGGAGGTCGACCCCGACCAGATCCACCTGTACGGCGCCGCGGACGTCGACGCGACGGATCAGACGGACATCGTGAAGGTCAAGGGTCTCGTCGAGAAGCCCCAGCGCGAGGATGCGCCGTCAAACCTCGCCATCATCGGACGCTACGTGTTGAGCCCGGCGATCTTCGAGGTGTTGGAACGCACCGAGCCCGGCAAGGGCGGCGAGATCCAGCTGACGGACGCGCTGCAGGAGGTCGCCGCCGACCCCAACGGTCCCGGCGTTTACGGTGTCGTGTTCCGCGGTCGTCGCTACGACACCGGAGATAGGGTGGACTACATCAAGGCTATCGTGCAGCTCGCCGCAGATCGTGACGATCTCGGTCCCGAACTGCGTCCGTGGTTCAAGGAGTTCGCGGCGGGTCTGTAAGGCTCAGGTCTTAACGGATTCGCTGCCCCGCAAGAGGAGTGGGCATGGAGTTGTCCCTTCCGCGCGAGCACGGACCGATCTCGATCCGGCTGATCAAAACCCGCGACTCCCGCGTTCTTCAGCAGGCGCTTCTCGATAACCGGGGCTGGTTGGAGCAGTGGGAGGCGACGAGCCCCGATGGGGTCGTGTCGCTCGACATGAGGCTCGGGATTCGCAGGCTCCTGCAGCAGTACCGCGACGGACTCGGCGTGCCCCTGGTCATGGAGCACAACGGCGAGGTCGCCGGGCAGCTGAATGTGTGGGGGATCGCGCGCGGGTCGCTGGCCTCGGCGACGATCGGCTACTGGGTGAGCGAAAGCTTCGCGGGGCTCGGGATCACCCCGACCGCCGTCGCGATGGCGACCGACCTGTGCTTCGCCGAATTGCGGCTGCACCGGATGGAGATCTGCATCCGGCCGGAGAACGCAGCGAGCCTCCGCGTGGTCGAGAAGCTGGGGTTCCGATACGAGGGACTGCGTCGTCGCTACATCCACATCGACGGCGACTGGCGCGACCACTACGCCTTCGCGCTCACCCGCGAAGACGTTCCGTACGGCGTCCTCGAACGCTGGGTCAGCGGACAGACTCCCCGCGACGCCGCAAACATTCCCGACGCGGACCGGAACGCGGCCGCGTCGGACTCCTGACCGAGCGGGACCTGAACGGTTGGTCCTGAGCGGCGCGACACGCCCGGTACATCCCGCTGTTCGCGGTCGCCTCGCATACCGTGGTCGGCATGGGCGGGCAGGTATTGGGTGGCGGAGTGATCCTTCTGGTCGCCGTCGCGCTCTGGCTCGTCTATCTCGTGCCCACGTGGCACAGCCGACACCAGTACTACGCCGCCGAACGCAACGCCGTTCGCCTCAACCAGGCCATCCGGGTCCTCGCCGAGACGAGCGAAACCCCGGGTGAGGTGCGACTCGAACTCAACGCTCGCACGGCACTTCAGCAACAGCGCCTGGCGAGACGCCTCCAAGCCGAGCAACAGTCCGCAGAGCTCGAAGAGCTGCGTGAGCAGGTCGCCCAGGCGCGATCCGCACCGCTCGCTCGCCGTGCTCGCGCACGCCGACGCGCGCGACTCGTCGCCACGACACTCCTTCTCGTCGGGCTCAGTGGCACCGGATTCGGCATCTGGCAGGTCGTGCAGGGCGGCGCGCAGACGTTCCTCTGGGCCGGTGCTGCCTCGGTCGGACTCTCGCTGATCGTGCTGCAACGGATGGCGAATGTTGCCGCTCGCGCCGCCGTCGCCGATAGTGCCGCGGAGCAGCCCGTCATCGTGCGGCGTGAAGCATCCGTCCAGGACCTCGCGCCCGCCATGCCGCAGCGCGAGTGGACGCCGCGGACGCTTCCGCAGCCCCTGGTGTCGTCGAACGGTTCGCGCGCGGCCGCTCAGCTCGACGCGGCCGACGCCCACGAAGCCCTGCGACGCGCAGCTCGCGAAGAGGCCCTGCGCACACAGATCGAACGCCAGCAGACAGGACCCTCGCGCCCCCAGCGGATCGAGCGGACGGCCGCCCGTGCGGAAGCACCTGCTGCATCCGTCCCTCCGGCGCGCTCGCCGTACGCGGGCATGGGCGTCGTCGACGACGCCGAAATCGAAGCACACGTTCGCGCGCTTCTGCGCCAGCGCGCCGGCTGACCGGCGTCGTTCGCGACAGGTACGACGGCGCACGAAGAAGCGGCCCGCCCCCGTGGGTGCGAGCCGCTTCGTCATGCAGGTCTACGAGTTGAAGGCGTCCTTGGCGTTGTCGCCGGCCTTCTTCACGTCGGCCTTGGCCTGGTCGGCCTTGCCCTCCGCTTCGAGCTTGTCGTTGTCGGTCGCCTTGCCGGCGCCTTCCTTCGCCTTGCCGGTGAGGTCTTCGGCTCCGTGCTTGATCTTGTCTCCCATGCTCATGATGAGCTCCTTTCGATCAATTTCGCCAAGCCTTTCGTACGAGGGCTCGGCGTGTAAGCGGGTTGTGGTGGGTGCGTGGTCGTGCTAACCGGCATTCCGTGACGGCAATTCGGTGTCATCGTTCGGCGCCCGCAGACATGAGCGCCGCACGGAGCGTGATAATCTTTCGGAGGTTCACGGGCCTGTGGCGCAGTTGGTAGCGCGCTTCGTTCGCAATGAAGAGGTCAGGGGTTCGAATCCCCTCAGGTCCACCAAACGACAGATGCCCCCTTGTGGGGCGTCTGTCGTTTGGTCGTGTTGCGGTGATGAGAACTCCTGGGTGGGCCCACGCCGCTAGAGGCTCCGCGCACCGCGTAGCGGCGGGTGGAGGGAGCGGTGGGGACGAATCCGCTCAGGTCCACCAAATGACAGACGCCCCCTTGTGGGGCGTCTGTCGTTTGGTCGTGTTGCGGTGATGAGAACTCCTGGGTGGGCCGAGCTGCGCGTTCGTAACTCAGTCCCGGCGGGCGGAGCCTAACGAATCGGGCGCGGAATTCCGTGACGTCGACCGTCTCGGTGCAACGGATGTGCTGAATTGCGAACACCGCCTGTAGGCCATGGTCTGAGGCTGCGCAAGGGGCCGCGTGCGTGCCGCGCCCGCACCTAAGGTAGACCGCGGCTTCCGCGCTGGACTACAAGGCTCGGAAGCACCGGAACCCCATCAGAAAGAGGACGTTCATGCAGCAGCGACCCATCGGACACCGCACCGTTAGCGCGATCGGCCTCGGCGGAATGCCGATGTCGATCGAGGGCAGGCCCGACAGAGACCGGTCGATCGCCACGATCCACGGCGCGCTCGAAGCGGGCGTCACGCTCATCGACACCGCGGATGCGTACCACGAGCACGCAGACGAAGTCGGCCACAACGAGGCGCTGATCGCCGAGGCGCTGCGCTCGTACGGTGGCGACACGTCGGGCGTGCTGGTGGCGACCAAGGGTGGACATCTGCGGCCGGGCGACGGCAGCTGGACCCTGAACGGGCGTCCCGAGTACATCAAGGAAGCGGCCCAGGCATCCGCTCGTCGTCTCGGCGTCGAGGCGATCGGCCTCTACCAGTTCCACCGGCCCGACCCTTCGGTGCCCTACGCCGATTCTGTCGGAGCGCTGCGCGAACTGCTCGACGAGGGCGTTATCGAGATGGCGGGAATCTCGAACGCCTCGATCGCTCAGATCGATGAGGCGAATCGCATCCTGGACGGCCGGCTCGTCTCGGTGCAGAACCAGTTCTCGCCGGCATTCCGGTCGAGCCTCGAAGAACTCGAGCACTGCTCCCGCCTGGGTATCGCGTTCCTGCCCTGGTCGCCGCTCGGCGGTATCACCCGGGCTGCCGACGTGGGCGCTCAGCACGACGCTTTCCAGACGGTGGCGGATGCTCGGGGCGTGAGCCCGCAGCAGATCGCGCTGGCGTGGGAACTCGCGCTCGCCCCGATCGTCATCCCCATCCCCGGGGCCTCGCGGCCCACGAGCATCCAGGATTCGGTGCTTGCGGTCGACATCGAGCTGAGCGACGACGAGCTCGCCGCACTTTCCGCCTGAACACGCCTTTCGGAGACGACCATGAAGAACATCACCCTTGCAGGCACGCCCGCACCCAATGTCGTGCTGGGTTTGATGCGCATCCAGGAGAAGACCGACGACGAGGTGCGCGAACTGATCGGAGCGGCCCGAGACACGGGCATCGACTTCTTCGATCACGCCGACGTGTATGGTTCGGACCTGCACGGGTGCGAGAAGCGCTTCGCCGAGGCGATGCGTCTGACGCCCGCGCAGCGCGACGAGATCACCTTGCAGACCAAGTGCGGGATCGTGCGCGACGGGCCGTACTTCGACTTCTCCTACGAGCACATCATGTCTTCGGTCGAAGGCTCGCTGCGTGCGCTCGACACCGATCGCATCGACATCCTGCTGCTGCACCGCCCTGACGCTCTGGTCGAGCCCGAAGAGGTCGCGCGAGCATTCGATGAGCTCGAGGCATCCGGAAAGGTCCGTGCCTTCGGCGTCTCGAACCACACGCCGCGGCAGATCGACCTGCTGCGTTCGGCGGTGACGCAGCCGATCGTCGCAAATCAGCTGCAGCTATCGATCACGCACTCACCGATCGTCGTGCAAGGTCTCGCCAGCAACATGCAGGGCTTCGACCAGTCGGTTGTGCTCGACGGCGGAGGCATCGTCGACTATTGCCGACTGCACGACATCACGGTGCAGGCTTGGTCGCCGTTCCAGTCCGGATTCTTCACGGGTGTCTTTCTCGGATCGCCCGACTACCCCGAGCTGAACGCCGTGATCGATCGACTCGCCGCGGCCTACGACGTGCCCGCCATCGCCATCGCAACGGCGTGGATCACCCGACACCCGGCGAACATGCAGGTCGTGCTCGGCACGACGTCGCCCGACCGGGTGGCTGGGGCAGCCCTCGGTTCAGACATCCCGCTCACGCGCGCCGAGTGGTACGAGCTCGCGCGAGCAGCGGGTCACCGGGTGCCCTGAGCGACCGCCTCGGGCAGGCCTGCGCGCGACCACCCGAACGCCGGGGCGATCTCGCGCGCGATCGTCTCGAGCATGCGTGCGTTGTACTCGACCCCGACCTGGTTCGGGACGGTCAGGAGCACGGTGTCGGCCGCCTGGACCGCCGCATCCTGAGCCAACTCCGCCGCGATCGCGTCGGGCTCGCCCGTATAGCTCTTGCCGAACCGCGCCCGCACGCCCTCGAGGATGCCGATCTGATCTTGGCTGTCCTCGCGGGAGCTGAAGAGCTGGCGGTCGAGGTCGGTCGTGATCGGAATCACGCTGCGGCTCACGCTGACGCGCGGCTCACGCTCCCAGCCCGCCTCGGCCCAGGCCCTGCGGAACATCTCGATCTGCTCGAGCTGCAGCTCATCGAACGGCACGCCCGTGTCTTCTACCAGCAGCGTCGATGACATCAGGTTCATGCCCAGTTCGGCCGTGCGGACCGCGGTCTCGCGTGTTCCGGAGCCCCACCAGATGCGGTCGGGAAGCCCGGGAGAGAGGGGCTGGATGGCGAGGGCCCCGTCGCCGCTCATGCGCGGGTCGGCCCGCACGATGCGCTCGCCGCTGATCGCGGTACGGAACAGTTCGGTTTTGCGCCGCGCGAGGTCAGCCTCGGTGTCGCCCTCGGCGGGCACATAGCCGAACGCGTGGGAGCCATTGAGTGCGGGCTCGGGTGACCCACGGCTCAGGCCGAGCTGCAGTCGGCCGCCGCTGATCAGGTCGGCCACCGCGGCCTCTTCGGCCATGTAGAGCGGGTTCTCGTACCGCATGTCGATGACGCCCGTGCCGAGCTCAATGCGGCTCGTGCGCGCTGCGGCCGCGGACAGCAGCGGGAAGGGGCTCGCGAGTTGGCGCGCGAAGTGGTGCACGCGGTAGTAGGCGCCGTCGATGCCGAGCTCTTCCGCCGCGACGGCGAGCTCGATCGACTGCAGCAGGGCGTCGCCGCCCGTGTTGGTCTGGCTGGAGTGATGCGGGTGCCAGTGCCCGAAGCTCAGGAATCCGATGCGTTTGCGGTGCATACAGTGTGGAACCTATGCGTATGCATCCGCATTCCCGGTTGAGCAGGACGAGGCGGACATGGCGGAGGAACGACCGCGGATCTGAAGGCGCCAACGTGCACAAAGGACGACTTCCGCACCATGGGACCTCTGGGATGTTCGCCGAGCGGCGACGCGCCGCCCGACACGCGGCGGCACGGAGTAGGCAGGTCGCCGTGCAGTCCCTCCACAAGCAGCCTGTTCGGGCTCCATCTCCCGAACGGCCGGTGTGCGCTCTGGCGCCCGCGGATTAGGCGCAACTCTGTGGCCATGAATCCGTACGCCACCCTGCATCGCCATTACTCATACGCCGACCTGCGCGCGGCTGGGCACAGCAGGCGCCAGATCGCACGCGAGTTGAGCGCCGGTTCGATCGTTCGAGCGCGGAACGATGTTTATGTCTCAGCGAACGTGCCTGAGGACATGCTGACCGCTGCCCGCGCCGGAGGGCTCGTCGGGTGCGTGTCGGCGCTTGCTCTCTGGGGTGTTTTCGTTCAGGAGCGACCGGGGGTGCACGCTCACCTGCGGACCAATGGTGTGATCCGCGGGTCGCACGACGGCGTGGTGCGCCACTGGGGCCGTCTCCTGCGCTCCGCACATCCGAGGGCACTCGTGGTCGACGCCCTCGACGCGCTGGTGCAAGCCGCGATCTGTCAGTCGCCTCGGGCGGCCATCGCCTCCATCGACTCTGCTCTGAACCGCGGGGTGGTGCGCGAGGACGAGTTGGACGAGTTGTTCGGTGCACTCCCTGCGCGCCGGCGCGCGATTCGACCGCACATCGACGGCCGGGCAGAAGCCGGGACCGAGACGCTGGTGCGACTGATGGTGAGATCGCTCGGGGGTTCGGTCGAACTGCAGGTGCGCATTCGAGGCGTCGGGCGAGTCGACCTACTCGTAGACGGATGGCTCGTCATCGAGTGCGATAGCCGGGCCTACCACTCGGATTGGCAGAAACAACTCGACGATCGACGTCGTGATCTCGCGCTCGCCGCGCGCGGCTTCGTCAGGATTCGACCGGCGGCGGAGGACATCCTGTATCGGCCTGAAGTCGTCGTTGAGGCGATCGCGGGGATGCTGCGCTTGGGTCGCGTCGGACATCTCGGAGGAGCGACACGGAGCTGACCCTCAAAACCCGGACGATTGGGGCCCACGGCACGATTCGCTCCTCTGTGATGTCCGCGCCGGCTCGGCGCGTGACCGTCCGCGCCAAGCTGTGATGCGGCAATAGGGTGGATCTGTGAACGCCGAGCTCTCGCCCCGCAGCAGAATCGTCGCCGAACGCCTCGTCGAGGCCGGCGTTCCCGGGCAGATCGTTGTGCTGCCCGATGCCGCTTCGACCGCCGCGCTGGCCGCGGCCGCCCTCGGGGTCGAGGTGGGCGCGATCGCCAACAGCCTCGTGTTCTGGAGCGACGGCGAGCCGCTGCTGGTCATGACGAGCGGCTCGCACCGGGTCAACACCGCTGACCTGGCTGCGCGGATCGGCCGGCAGTCGATCGTGCGGGCAACACCCGAACAAGTACGCGATGCCACCGGACAGGCGATCGGGGGAGTTGCTCCCACGGGACACCCCGCGCCGCTCACGACGATTGTCGACGAGCACCTCGCCACCTACCCGGAGCTGTGGGCCGCCGGTGGCACACCTCACACGGTTTTTCCGCTGTCGTTCGATGAGCTGGTGCGCATCACGGGCGGAGCCGTGACGCAGGTCGACTGAAGCGCAGGTCGACTGAAGCGAAGGCTCGCTAGTCGGAGTCGCGCGGGATGTCGTAGGTCCAGCGATCCGGAACGGATGTCTCGAGGTCACGCCAGTCGTCGATGCCGAAGTCGAACACCGCGACCGCGCAGGTCGGCATGTGCGGGATACCGCCGTCGTCCGGGAATCTCGACCAGTGCCGGGCCAGATCCGACAAGCCCGGATCGTGCGTCACGACGAGGACGGATGCCTCGGAGCGGTCCGAAACCAGTTCCACGATGCGGCGAGGGGTGGCGCCGTAGAGCCGTTCGTCGAGTCGCACGGTCGTGTCGAGTGCGGAGGCGAAAGCGTCCGCGGTGGTGGCGGCGCGGAGCGCCGTGCTCGAGAGGAGAGCGGCACCCTGCAGCTCCGGATGCTCAGTCGCCAGCCGCGCGGCCATCCGAGGCGCGTCACGGATGCCGCGTTCGTTCAGAGGGCGGTCGTGGTCGTCGATGCCGGGATGATCCCAACTCGACTTCGCATGGCGCACCAGAGCAAGCGTCTTCATGCGGCCACCTTACGAGGTCTAGCGGCTCCCTCCGACCGGCTCAGGTGTCCGGATCGGCGCGACGCGGTCCGATATATCGCAGCGGTGGTGGACGGACACTACGCCGGTGCGATACCTATGGAGAGCACCATCTGCAGAGCCGTGACCCCGTGTCGCGTCTGCCGTGAACCGCCTGCCGCGCCGCCCGTCGGACCCGAACCGACGGATGCCGGACGGTGGGTCCCCGCAATATGAGTGGGGGGCAGGGGTGCGACCTCGAGGCACCCCCCACCCCGAGGTTGCACCCCTCGGCCCCCACGCTCGGCGCCGCAAAGCCGCAGACTCAGCGCGCTACGTACACCCAGGCGTCGCGCCCGCTCCTGAGCGTGACCAAGACCCGGTTGTACTGTTCGATCTCGTACTCGTCAGCGGCTTCGAGCTCGGCCTCGGTGATCCAGAGCAGGACGCCGACCACCTTGTCGAGCTGGTTTCCGGTACGTCGCACGATCGGGTGAACGTCGCGGCCACTGAGCCCCGTGACGCGCGCGTCCTCGATCTCGAGGTAGTCCGTCGTGAAGCCCGACAAGACATCGGGTTCACCGGCGAGCAGCCGACCGAACGTATCGAGCTGCACGGCGGGGAGGCGGAGTGTTCCGTAGCTGAACAGAGCCACATCGGGCGCGGCGGTGTCGGGGTGGGTCCGGTCAGAGGGGGCCATGTCAGCGGATGCCTCGGGTCACGGCATCAGGTTAGCGATCACGGTCCATCGCGGCCAGGGTTTTCGGCGCACACGTCATGCGCCGAAGATCGCGTGCGCCACCGTGAAGATCGTCAGCCCGGCCAGCGCCCCGACGATCGTGCCGTTGAGGCGGATGTACTGCAGGTCGCGGCCGACCATGAGCTCGATCTTCTCGGTGGTCTCTTCGGGGTCCCACCGCTCGATCGTGTCGGTGATGATCGAGGCGATGTCGTGACGGTAGCGGTCGACGGCGAACGTCGCAGCATCCGTCACCCAGGTGTCGACTCGGCGCTGCAGCGCCGGCTCCGAAGCGAGGCGCCCCCCGATCTCGGCCAGGGCCGCGCGCGCACGCAGACGGAGGCCACTTTCGGGGTCCGCGAGCGACGACAGCAGCCCGTTCTTCGCGGTGTCCCAGAGCTGTGCCGCAAGGTCACGCACGCGCGGGCTGTCGAAGACGGTCGCCTTGGCGTTCTCGAGCCGGGCGATGGTGTCGGGATCGTGCTGCAGATTGTCGGCGAGACGCGAGAGATAACCGTCGATCGCAATCCGCGCCGGATGCCTGGGGTCGGCCCGCACCGCGGCGACGAAGTTCACGGCCTCTTTGTAGACGGTGTCATCCACGAGCCGGTGCGCGATGGAGGGCACCCACCCGGGCAGTCGTCGCGAGACGAGACCGGTAAAGGCGGACTGGTTGCCCTCGAGCCAGGTCGCGATCGAGTCGGCGGCGAGGTCGACGGCGTTGTGGTGCGCCCCGGTCTCGACGATGCGGCCGAGCCAGGCACCGGCCGAGGGGCCCCACTCGGGTTCGATCACGTGCGAGCGTGCGAGGTCGGCGATGAGGTCCCGCACGTCGTCGTCGCTGACGGCTCGCAGCACGGCCGAGGCGAGCGCCGAACCCTCCGAGGCCACGCGCTCGGCGTGCTCATCCTGCGCGAGCCACGCGCCGAGCCGCGCCGAAACGCCGATGCTCTCGAGCTTGTCGCGCACGACCTCGGCCGACAGAAAGTTCGTCTCGACGAATTCGCCGAGGGTGCGCCCGATCTCGTCTTTGCGATGAGGGATGATCGCCGTGTGTGGGATCGGGATGCCGAGCGGATGCCGGAACAGTGCCGTCACCGCGAACCAATCCGCCAGCGCACCCACCATGCCGCCCTCGGCCGCCGCGCGGACGTATGCCAACCACGGCACGTCCTGCTGGAACGCGAAAGCGAACACGAAAACGATCGCCATGAAGAGCAGAGCGCCGAGCGCGACGGCTTTCATGCGCGTCAACGAGCGGCGCCGGGCCTGGTCGGCGGGGCTCAGGAGGGCCATCGGGGTGCGTGCCATCCGGTCATCCTCGCACGGCGAACCGTGTCCCCGGCGGGGGTTGCGGTGCCTGACCCACCCGCTCACGGCGGTAATCTTGCGGCGTGATCGATGACATCAAGAAGCGCGCCCTGCACCGCACGAGCATCCTCGAGGGTCAGCTGCGTGGGCTCACGAAGATGATCGAGAACGAGGACTACTGCATGGACATCATCGGGCAGTCCCGCGCGATCGAGAAGGCGCTCGAATCGCTCAACCGCCTGCTGCTCGAGAACCATCTGCGCACCCACGTGACGACCATGTTCGAGCAGGGCGGCACGGAGCGTGAGCAGGCCGTGGCGGAGCTGTTGCGCGCTTTCGATTTCGACAAGCGCTGAGTTGGCGCGCGTCTGCGCGGGCCCGCGTCTAGACGGGCCTGGGTCTAAACAGGTCTGCGTCTAAGCGTGCCTGTGTCTAAACAGGCTCGTCGCGCAGGCTCGTCCAGTTGCGGTCGAAGCTGCGCGCACCCTGCACGCGACCGGCGAAGCCGTCGAGGCGCGCCATCGTTTCGGCATCGAGCGTCACACCGACCCCACCCATCCATCCGTCGACATGCGCGGCGAAGCGCGAGCCGGGGATTGGCGAGATCGGGATGCCGAGGGCTCCGGCGCGGGTGAAGAGCCAGGCGAACGCCAGCTCGGTGCCGGTCAGGCCCGCATCGTGCGCGATCACGAGATACTCGGCGCGAAGCGCTGCGTTCGCCGCGAGGTTGTCGGGCGCGAAGCGGGGGAAGTTGGGGCGCATGTCGCCCGGGCCGATGCGCGTGGCGTCGAAGTCGTCGCCGAGCCATCCTCGGCTCAACGGCGAATACGGCACGAAGCCGGTACCGGACTCGACCGCGGCGGGGATGACGGCGCGCTCGACGTCGCGGCTCAGCACGCTCCACTCGGTCTGCAGCGCGGCGATCGGGTGGACGGCGTTAGCCCGGCGAAGTTCGTCGGCCGTCGCCTCGGAGAGCCCAAGGTGGCGCACCTTGCCCGCCGCGACGAGCTCGGCCATCGCGCCGACCGTTTCTTCGATCGGGACGTCGGGGTCGACGCGGTGCTGGTAATAGAGGTCGACGTGGTCGGTGCCGAGGCGCTGGAGGCTCAGGTCGATCTGCTCGTGCACGTACTCGGGTGTCCCACGCACCCCTCGTTTTCCGGCCGTGCCGCCGTGAATGCCGAACTTCGTGGCGAGCACGACGTCGCCGCGTCGGGTCTGCAGCAGTCGCGAGATGATGCGTTCGCTGCGGCCGTCGCCGTAGACGTTCGCGGTGTCGACGAAGCGGATGCCGGAATCGACCGCGTGCGTGAGGGTCGCGAGCGCGGTGTCGTCGTCGACCGGGCCGTAGACATCCGTGAGGCTCATCGCCCCGTACCCGAGGGCGGTGACGGTCAGCCCGTCGCCGAGTTCTACCGAGGGCAGGCTGACCGGGGGCAGAGTATCGGCACGCATGGTTTCGATCCTGCCAGCAACGACGAGGGTCAGCGCCCGATCGGACCCAACCAGGCGGTCGCAACGGTCGAGTGCGCGGATTCGGGGTCGGAGGGGTGGAACTGCCCGGCCAACACGTCGCGGTACAGGCGCGCGAGTTCGGATCCCGCGAAGTACGACGAGCCGCCCGCGACGAGGATCGCATCGTCGACCACGGTCTTTGCGGCCACGACAGCGCGGTGCTTGAGGCCGGCGAGCAACGAGAACCACTGCGATCCGTGGTCGGCGACGCCGTCTACGTCGGCGGCCAGCGCGGCGATCTGAGGCGGCAGGGCATCGTAGGCGAGCGCCATGTCGGCGATGCGCCAGCGGATGTCCGGATCCTGGCTGTAGGTCGTGCCGGTCTTCTTCGACGTGCGCGACTGGGCGGTCGCGACCGCGACGTCGAGCGCCCGGCGCGCGATCCCGGTGTATACCGAGGCGAGCAGGATCTCGAAGACGCTGAAGATGCCGAAGACGAGCGGGTCGGGCTGGGGGCCCGGGTCGATGCGGCGGACGGCGCGGTCCGCGGGCGCGACGGCGGCGTGCAGCTCGGTCGTGCGGCTCTGCGTGCCGCGCATGCCGAGGGTGTCCCAGTCGTCGCGCGTGGTGATGCGGCCCGCGGCCTCTTCGTCGCGCGAGACGAACGCGTAGACCATCTTCGGGCCGTCTGGGCTGGTCGTGTCGAGGCCGTGCAGGCCCAGGTGCGACCAGACGGGCGCGAGCGACGTGAAGATCTTGGTGCCCGTGAAGCTGTACCCGCCGTCGGGGAGCGGTGCGGCATCCGTGTCGCTTCCGAAGAGAACGAGATCGTTGCCGCCCTCGCTGATGCCGAAGGCGAAGACCTCGCCCGCGGCAGCGCCCGTCTGGACGAAGGCGAGGTCGTCGATGCCGCGGTCCTGGAGGACTTTTGCGACCCCGGTCCACACCAGGTGCATGTTGATCGCGAGGGCGGTCGCGGGAGCCGCGCCCGCGAGACGCTGCTGCAGAACGGATGCCTCGGCGAGGCCGAGCCCGGCACCGCCGCGGTCCCGAGGCACGAGGATCGCAAGGTAGCCCGCGGCGCGCAGGTCGGCGAGGTCGTCCTCGGGGAAGGTGTTCTCGCGATCGTGCGTCGCCGCCCGAGAGCGGATGCGCTCGATCAGGTCGTCGGGAAGGTATTCGGTGGGGTCGAAGTCGGGCACCCCTCCATTCTCTCGCCGCGCGGTTGGCTCCGGGCCGTCAATCCTCGGGGACGCCGAGCAGCTGCCGCACGGTCTCGTCCGGCTTGTCGCGGTGTGGCGAGTGGCCGGCCCCCGCCACGACCGACATCGTGAAGAGCGGGTTCGCCGCGAGCACACCGGCCGCGACCTCGCCCGTGAAGAGGCTGTAGACCGCGGGGTCGGCGCCGATCACGTGCGTCGGAACGGCGACACGGGCGCACGCATCCCGAACGTCCCAGTCGGGATTCTGCACGGCGACCTGGTCGACCGCCCACCGACTGGCACGTGCGACCGCGTCGACCTTCAGCTCGATGTCCTGCGGGTGCCACTCCGGGTGCTCCGCCCGCACGAGTTCGGTGCGGTTGTCGGCGAACGCCTGTTCCTGGCTGACGCGGACGGCCTCGGCATCGGCCCCGAGCACAACGATGCCCGGGTCGATCAGCACGAGTCGTCGCGCCCAGTAGGGGTACGCGGCTGAGGCGACGACAGCCGCGGCGCCGCCGAGCGAGTGGCCGATGACGAGGTCCCAGGCGCCACCCTGCGGGGGAGTGGTGGCCGCGACATCCGCCGCGAACGCGTCGATCGTGTAGTCGAGCGCACGGGGCGCCGAACCGTGGCCGCGCAGGTCGACGGCGCTCGCAGCCCAGCCCGCCTCGCCGAGGGCGGCGCCGAGGCGCCACATCAGGGCGCCGCTCGACCCGAGCCCGTGGATCAGGAGGGCGCGGTGGGGCGCATCAGCGGAGCCCCACGTCAGGGCGGGGAGGGTGAGGGGCGCGGTCATGGCGTCCAGCCTACGAACGGATGGACGCGAAACGCGCGACCTCTCGCGTTCGGCAGAATCCGTGCCGAATCTGGCGGAAGAGCGCTGAGGCTGGGTCCGTTCCGGCCCTGGCCGAGTTTCGCGACGGCAAGATGGATGCATGATCTCGACCGAGCTGGCGATTGCGCTGCGCGAGACCGGGCTGGTGTGGCATCCCGCCTCGGGTGACCGGTTCCAGCTCGACGAACCCGAGTTCGAGGCCGACATCTTCACCGTCAGCGAGATGACGATCGAGCCGCGGGAGTATTCGACCGGCGTCATCCTGGCCTTCAACGGGACCACCGAGTGGGCGCTGGATTCCGTCGCGCTCGAGGATGCGCTGTGGCTGCCGCGCGAGGATCAGCTACGGGAGCTGTTGCGCGGCACGTTCCGTGCGCTCCGCCGTCTCGTTGACACGCACGAGGTCGAGATCGAGATAGCGGGGGAGTCGGCCGTGTTCACGCATCCGGAGCCGTCGGATGCTTACGCTCTCGCTCTGCTGCACGTGCTGAGTCGCATCGCCTGAGGGCTCAAACGACCCGCTCGTCCGACCCGCTCGCCTGGCAGTAGATGTTGTTTGGCGGGGCGCGACGTCACAACTAGTGCCAGGCGAGCGGTCCACGGGCGCATGAGCGAGCGGATGCTTCACGTGATGGTGTGGACGGGCTCCGTGTCGGGGATCGGGCTCGCATCCCGGCCGCGCAGATCGGGGAACGAGCGCACCCACAGGACCGAGACGGTCACACCGAACACCGCGAAGACCGCCGCGGCCCAGTACGCGGCCGTCGGGCCCGCGCCATCGATCACGAAGCCCGCGATGGCGGAACCTGCGGCGGCACCGATGAGCTGGCCCGTGCCGATCCATCCGTACGCCTCGGCCGTGTCGCTGAACTTGACGCTCGCGCTCGTGATCGCGAAGACGACGGCCAGGGCGGGAGCGATCCCGATGCCGGCGAGCAGAAGGGTGCCGCCAATCCAGAAGACGTTGAGCGAGATCGTCGTCAGCATGAGGCCCACCGCGACGACCGTGAGGCGACGCGCCATCGCCCACGAGCCGATCGGGATGTGCCCGAAGCTGAGGCCGCCCGTCAAGCTGCCGATCGCGAACAGAGCGAGCACGATGCCGGCCTCGAAGCCGCCGTGCCCGAACGTCGCGACGACACCGGCCTCGACCGCCGCGCACGCGCCGATCAGGAGGAACCCGACAACAGTCGCCAGCAGCACGGGCGGCTTGGCTAGGACCTTGCCGATTCGGCGGCGGCTGCGCGGGATGCGTACGCGTCCGATCTCGGGCGACATGATGAACCACGCGCATCCGCCGAGCAGGATCACGACGATCAGCACCATGGCGGTGGTCGTGCCGGCCTGCAGCGCGACGAACGTGATGACGACCGGCGCGAAGACCCAGATGAGTTCTTGCAATGAGGCATCCAACGAGAACAACGGCGTCAGCTGCCGAGAGTTGACCATCTTCGGGTAGACCGTCCGCACCGCGGACTGCACCGGCGGGGTGGCGAGGCCCGCGACGAGACCGAACGCCATGGTCAGCGGAAGCGCCATAGGGAGGAGTCCCAGCACCAGCAGGGCGGCGGCGCAGACCGCGGTCGTCAGTGTGAGCACACGGCGCATGCCCCAGATGCCCATCCAACGACTCGTCACAGGGCCGGCGACGGCTTGACCGACCGAGGTTGCCGCCAGCACCAGACCCGCGGCGCCGTACGAGCCCGTCAGTTGCTCGATGTGCAGAAGGAGGGCGAGCGAGATCATCCCGTTCGGGAATCGCGCCGTCAGCTGTGCGGCGATGATCCGGCCGACGCCGGGCGTCTTCAGTAGTTCCCGATATGCGCCCACGAAAGGTCAATGGTAGTCCCGGCGTGCGACACGCCGACACGGTCCGCGACACGCCGTGTCGACGTTGTCCACAGGAATCCGGATGTCGGAGCCCCCTCATATCGTCGCCCCTGTGGATAGCTCGGGCCGAGGCATCCGAATGTGGCGTTATTCAGCGATTTTCAGGTTCGAAATCGATCCGCCGCCTGTGGATGAATCGGTGGACAACCTGTGTTGTTAAGGGGAGAGGCGGTGGAGAACTACACGAATGTAACTACTACCCCTTGTGGTGCCTTCCGGTGTCGGTACCCATATGTAGTATTGGACTCCCGGTGGGGGGACGCCGGCTCAAGCAACCAAGAAGACCGATGAATAAGGGGATGAAGGCCGAAATGGCAATCACCGTTTACACGAAGCCGTCCTGCGTCCAGTGCACCGCCACCTACCGCGCCCTCGACTCGAAGGGCCTCGAATACGAGGTACTCGACCTGTCGCAGGACCCGTCCGCACTCGAGCAGGTCAAGGCCCTGGGCTACCTCCAGGCGCCCGTCGTCATCACCGACGGCGACCACTGGTCGGGCTTCCGTCCCGACAAGATCGACGAACTCGCAACACGCCTGGCCTGAGGCCCGGCGCACGGGAGGTGCGATGTGAGCGCAGTGGCGACACACGCGCCCCTGCTCGTGTACTTCTCGAGCGTGTCGGGCAACACCGCCCGGTTCATCGAGAAGCTCGGGATGCCGGCGGTCAGAATCCCTCTGCAGGGGGAGGAATCGCCCGTCGTCGATGAGCCGTTCGTGCTCGTCACCCCGACATACGGCGGGGGCAAGGGGCGGGGCGAAGAAAAGGGCGCCGTTCCCAAACAGGTGATCCGCTTCCTCAACGAGGAGCGCAACCGCCAGTTCATCCGGGGAGTCATCTCCGCGGGTAACACCAACTTCGGTGAGTCATTCGGACTCGCCGGCGACATCATCAGCCGCAAGTGCAACGTGCCGCACCTGTATCGGCTCGAACTGTTCGGCACGCCAGAAGACATCGATCGCGTGAGCGACGGATTGGAACGATGGTGGATACAGCACTGACCGAGACTCCCCTCAAGCAGACGCCTTTTAAAGACAACGCGGCGTTCGACGGGATGGACTACCACTCCCTGAACGCGATGCTCAACCTGTACGGAGCCGACGGCAAGATCCAGTTCGACGCCGACAAGCGCGCCGCGCGGGAGTACTTCCTGCAGCACGTCAACCAGAACACCGTCTTCTTCCACTCCCTCAAGGAGCGTCTCGACTACCTGGTCGAGAAGGAGTACTACGAACCGGCTGTGCTGGCGAAGTATCCGTTCGAGTTCATCCAGGAACTCAACGACTTCGCGTACGGCAAGAAGTTCCGCTTCGAGACGTTCCTCGGGGCGTTCAAGTACTACACGAGCTACACGCTCAAGACCTTCGATGGCAAGCGTTACCTCGAGCGGTTCGAAGACCGCGTCGTCATGACCGCGCTCGGCCTGGCCGACGGCGACCAGAAGCTCGCGATGGAACTCGTTGAAGAGATCCTCTCGGGCCGCTTCCAGCCCGCCACCCCGACGTTCCTCAACACGGGCAAGGCCCAGCGCGGCGAGCTCGTGTCGTGCTTCTTGCTGCGCATCGAAGACAACATGGAGTCGATCTCGCGCGGCATCAACTCCTCGCTGCAGCTCTCCAAGCGCGGCGGCGGCGTGGCCCTGCTGCTCTCGAACATCCGTGAGTCCGGCGCCCCGATCAAGCAGATCGAGAACCAGTCCTCGGGCATCATCCCCGTCATGAAGCTGCTCGAAGACAGCTTCAGCTACGCCAACCAGCTCGGCGCGCGTCAGGGCGCGGGAGCTGTGTACCTGCAGGCGCACCACCCCGACATCCTGCGGTTCCTCGACACCAAGCGTGAGAACGCGGACGAGAAGATCCGCATCAAGACGCTGTCGCTCGGTGTCGTCGTGCCCGACATCACGTTCGAGCTCGCCCGCAACGACGAAGACATGTACCTCTTCTCGCCGTACGACGTCGAGAAGGTCTACGGCGTGCCCTTCGGCGACATCTCGGTCACCGAGAAGTACCGCGAGATGGTCGATGACGCGCGTATCAAGAAGACCAAGATCAACGCCCGCGAGTTCTTCCAGACCCTCGCCGAGATCCAGTTCGAATCGGGCTACCCGTACATCATGTTCGAGGACACGGTGAATGCGGCCAACCCGATCAAGGGCCGCATCAACATGTCCAACCTCTGCAGCGAAATCCTGCAGGTGAACACGCCGACGACGTACAACGAAGACCTCTCGTACTCGAAGATCGGCAAGGACATCTCCTGCAACCTCGGGTCGCTGAACATCGCGCTCGCGATGGACTCGCCCGACCTCGGCAAGACGGTCGAGACGGCCATCCGGGGTCTGACAGCGGTCAGCAACCAGAGCCACATCCGTTCCGTCCGCTCGATCGAAGAGGGCAACGACCGCACTCACGCGATCGGCCTCGGCCAGATGAACCTGCACGGCTACCTCGCTCGTGAGCGCGTCTTCTACGGTTCGGAAGAGGGCATCGACTTCACCAACATCTACTTCTACACGGTGCTCTTCCACGCCCTGCGCGCCTCGAACGAGATCGCGATCGAGCGCGGACAGGCCTTCGAGGGCTTCGAGGACTCCAAGTACGCGTCGGGGGAGTTCTTCGACAAGTACATCGAGCGCGCCTGGGTTCCTGAGACCGACAAGGTGAAGGACATGTTCGCCGGCGTCCACATCCCGACACAGGATGACTGGACGGCGCTGAAGGCGAAGATCCAGCAGCACGGTATCTACAACCAGAACCTTCAGGCCGTGCCGCCGACCGGGTCGATCTCCTACATCAACAACTCGACGTCGTCGATCCACCCGATCGCGGCGAAGGTCGAGATCCGCAAGGAAGGCAAGCTCGGCCGCGTCTACTACCCGGCCGCGTTCATGACGAACGACAACCTGGAGTACTACCAGGACGCCTACGAGATCGGCTACGAAAAGGTCATCGACACGTACGCCGCGGCGACGCAGCACGTCGACCAGGGCCTGTCGCTGACACTGTTCTTCAAGGACACCGCCACGACGCGTGACATCAACAAGGCGCAGATCTACGCGTGGAAGAAGGGGATCAAGACGATCTACTACATCCGCCTGCGTCAGATGGCCCTCGAGGGCACGTCGATGGACATGTGCGTCTCGTGCACGCTGTAGTCGCTCTTCGCTTGTCTTGAAAACTAAACAAGTTTGGGGCCGACCCGAAACGGAGTCGACCCCAAAAGCCCCGGATGCGGAGCTTCCAATTGGCGTTGGAGCACCGACTATACAGGAGTTGACCGGGCCAACCAGGCCCATTCCTTCCGGGGTTTCATAGCCCCGGAAGGAGGTGAAATGGTGGCAGGACGATCTGTAAATCGGAGCGCTAAGAGCGGGCGATTTGTCTCGAACGCGGCGGCAGCTAGGTGGCCGGGCAAGACGACCACCGAGCGGGTTGGCTCGGGGACTTCGAACTCGACAACAGTGCACCGCTCTGCGTCGACCGGACAATTCGTAACCAAGCGCGCGGCCGACGGGAATCCCGGCGGAACTATCTCTCAGAGGGTCTGACAAAACAGTGGGCCCGGGCGTTGCCCGGGCCCACTGCCAGACAGAAAGAACGAAAATGGCCGAAAAGCTCAAGCTCCTGAACGAGGTTCAGGCGATCAACTGGAACCGCATCGAAGATGAGAAGGATGTCGAGGTGTGGAACCGCCTCGTCAACAACTTCTGGTTGCCCGAGAAGATCCCGCTCTCGAACGACATCCAGTCGTGGAACACGCTGACCCCCGACGAGCAGCTGCTGACGATGCGTGTGTTCACGGGCCTGACCCTGCTCGACACCGTCCAGGCCACGGTCGGCGCCGTATCGCTCATCCCAGACGCGATCACGCCGCACGAAGAGGCGGTGTACACCAACATCGCGTTCATGGAGTCGGTGCACGCCAAGAGCTATTCGTCGATCTTCTCGACGCTCTGCTCGACGAAAGAGATCGACGAGGCGTTCCGTTGGTCGGTCGAGAACCCGAACCTTCAGAAGAAGGCTCAGATCGTCATGGATTACTACCGTGGCGACAGCCCGCTCAAGCGCAAGGTCGCCTCGACCCTGCTCGAGAGCTTCCTCTTCTACTCGGGCTTCTATCTGCCGATGCACTGGTCGTCGCGCGCCAAGCTGACGAACACGGCCGACCTGATCCGCCTGATCATCCGCGACGAGGCCGTGCACGGGTACTACATCGGCTACAAGTTCCAGAAGGGACTCGAGAAGGTCTCGCAGGCCGAACGTGACGAGCTCAAGGACTACACGTTCTCGCTCATGTACGAGCTCTACGACAACGAGGTGCAGTACACGCAGGACCTCTACGACGGCGTCGGCCTGACCGAAGACGTCAAGAAGTTCCTGCACTACAACGCCAACAAGGCCCTGATGAACCTGGGCTACGAGGCGATGTTCCCCTCGACCGTCACGAACGTGAACCCGGCGATTCTGTCGGCGCTGTCACCCAACGCGGACGAGAACCACGACTTCTTCTCGGGCTCAGGCTCGTCGTACGTGATCGGCAAGGCTGTCGCGACCGAGGACGACGACTGGGACTTCTAGGCCCGATGTGGTTCTGTGGACAACATGGAGTCCACAGGATCTGTAGATGACGAATCGGATGTCGGGGCCGCCGCGTACGGTAAGCCCCAGGCATCCGGTTTCGATCAGGAGGATCGCATGGTTCAGCAGGTGGCGACCGGACAGCGTTCCGAGGGTCAGCGTTCGGACGAGCAACGCGCTCGCGAACAGGTCATGGGCGAGGTTTCTGATGTGCTTTTGAACCTCGAGCACGCGATTACTCGCTCGAAGCGCGCGCTCGCGAATATCCGAAAAGTGGGTGGCTCGCAGAACGAAGAGCTCGTGTTGCAAGAGACCTTGGATGAACTGCAGAAGCTGCGCAAGCGACTGATGCAGGGGACGTACTACGCCGTCGAAACCCGGATGTTCTGATTCGTGGTCGACGGCGGGGTGCGTAGCGGCACCGAGATTCAGACTGCCCTCGCCGGTTTCGCGAGCAAGTGGCGAAGGTATTCCGGGAGCGAGCGCGCCGAGGCTCAGACGTTTCTCAACGAGTTGTTTGCTGCCTACGGCTCTGATCGTCAGGCGGTCGGGGCACTTTTCGAGGATTTCAAGAGCTCTGCCGGTTTCATGGATCTGCACTGGCCGGGTATCGCGATCTTCGAGATGAAGAAGCCCGGCACGCCTCTGGCTAAGGCTGCGGAGCAGATCGATCGGTACTGGCGTGAGTCGAGTGACGGTGACACCCCGGCCGCTCGCTGGGTTGTCGCCTGCAACTTTCAGCAGTTCGAGGTGTGGGAGCCCGGCCGGTTTCCGAAGGCGCCGCGCATCACGTTCGGGATCGACGAGCTTGCGGATCATTACGATGCGCTTCTGTTTCTGCAGAACGACACGCTCGAACCGGTGTTCAGCGAACACCGGCGAGAGCTCACCGCTGATGCGGCCCGGCACATCGCCGAGTTCTACCGGTCGATGATCGATCGGTCGGCTGCTCCGGTCGACGAGATTCAGCGTTTCACGATGCAGTTGGTGTGGTGCCTGTTCGCCGAAGATCTGGGGATGCTCGACGGGTATCCGCTCCAGTCGACCGTTGACGCGCTTCTCAAAGAATCTGACCCCGATTCGGCGCGCGACATCGGCTATCTCTTCAGCCTGTTGAATCAGAAGGGCGACCACAACCGCAAGGGCCGCTATTCGGGCACGCGCTACGTCAACGGCGATCTGTTCGCTCGTCCGGCAGCGGTGTTCTTGACGCGTGATGAGCTCGTCCATCTGCGACTTGCAGCCGAGTTCAATTGGCGCGAGGTCAACCCGACCATTTTCGGATCGCTGCTCGAGGGCGTTCTGGGTGACGATCGTCGCTCCGAGATCGGTGCGCACTATACGCACGAGGCCGACATCATGAAGATCGTCGCACCGACGATCGTGCGCCCCTGGCGCGAGCGCATCGACGGCGCCACATCCGTCTCGGATGCTGTGCTCGTGTTGCACGAACTGTGCGAGTATCGCGTGCTCGACCCCGCGTGCGGCTGTGGCAACTTCTTGTATGTCGCGTACCGCGAGCTACGCACGCTCGAGTACGAGGCGAAGCGGCGCATCGACGCGTTGGCCACGCAGACGGGCGCGGCGAAGCCGGTCGGCCCGCTGCCCTACTACCCTCTCGCGAACCTCTACGGCCTCGACATCGAGCGCGTCGCCGTCATGATCGCGCGCGTCACGCTCTGGATGGGCCACCGACAGATGGTGGATCGGGTGGGAGAAGCCGAGCCCGTGCTGCCGCTCGTCGACCTGTCGAACGTGCGCGCCGCCGATGCGCTCCGAACCGAGTGGCCCGAGGTCGACACGATCATCGGCAACCCGCCGTTCTTCGGATCCCAACGGCTGCGTGCTGCCCTGGGTGACGAGTACGTCGATTGGCTTAGTGCGCATTTTGGTGTCGGCGTCAAAGATCTTTGCGTCTACTGGTTTCGGATCACGCAGCAGCACCTCATGCCTGGGCAACGCGCTGGTCTCGTGGGCACGAATTCAATCTCGCAGAACAGAGCGCGCGGCGCGTCGCTCGAGTACATCGTCGAGACTGGTGGGGTAATCACCGACGCCGTGTCGTCGCAGAAGTGGCCTGGTGACGCGAAGGTTCACGTCAGCATCGTCAACTGGGTCAAGGAACCACACGCGGCGCCGGTTTCTTTTGACCTGGATGGAACAGAGGTTCAGGGAATCACTGCCTCATTGTTGGAGGGTTCCAGGGACGCATGGGAGCCGCGAGCTCTCGGGGCGAATGAAGATCATTGCTTCCAAGGACCCATCCCGGTCGGGAAGGGCTTCGTAATCGAGGACGCAGTCGCTCGATCCCTTCTGAGCGACGATGGCTTGCCATACCGTGACGTCGTTCGTCCTTACCTCACGAGCGATGACATCGCTGAAACCGTTGAGCAGATGCCAGGCCGCTGGGTGATTGACTTTGGTTCTCTCCCTCTCGAGGCCGCCGCTCGATATGACCGAGCGCTGCAAATTGTCCGCCGTGATGTGAAGCCTGAACGCGACACGAGTGGCGACAAGGGCTTCCGAACGAAGTGGTGGCAGTTTGGGCGGCCACGTGGCGAGATGCGCGCTGCGCTTAGATCACTGAGGCGATACGCATCGGTCGGCCGCCACGGAAAGCGGATGTTCATCGCGTGGGTTGAGCCCTGGACAATGGCAAGCGACGCAACAAATGTCTTCGCATTCGATGACGACTACAGCGTGGGGGTCTTGATGTCGCGCGCCCACGATGCGTGGGCCTGGGCGCAGTCATCGACGTTCAAGGGCGACCTCCGATACACACCGACAACCGCGTTCATGACCTTCCCGTGGCCCGACCCGGTCACACCCGCACAGCGTGATGCGGTGGCCGAGGCATCCGTCGCTCTCTATGCGCGTCGCGGCGAACTCTGTGTCGAACACGAGATGGGCCTGACGAAGCTCTACAACCTGATGGACGAGGGCGCGTTCGCCGATCTCGCGGCCCTCCACCGTCGACTCGACGAAGCCGTTGCCGCGGCATATGGATGGCCGAAGTCGGTAGCGCAGGATGGCCCCGAGCTGGTGCGCCGCCTGTCGGCTCTCAACCGCGAGATTGCCGAGGGTGGCCGCGCGTACGCGCCGTTCGCGTAGGCGGCGTCGCGCTTAACGGGCTCTTCGCAGATGAGGGTGTAGTCGCGTCGGTTTCCGGATAGGCGTCGAGGTCTTCCAGGATGGAAGTTCCTACACTCACCGTCCGAAAGACCTCGACGTGCTCCACGCTACCTTCGCCGACCCTGACCTGACCACGTTCTGCCGCCTCGACGAGCTCGGTCTCGATGCCGTCGGGCAGCTGCTCGAGCCGGATCGGGCGGTGATCGAGTGTCGGGTTGCGGAGTCGGATCCGTGGTGCCGGAAGTGCGGCGCGGAAGGTGTTCCGCGTGACACGGTCAGACGTCGCCTCGCACATGAACCGTTCGGGCACCGCCCCACGACACTTCTGGTGCGGGTGCGCCGGTATCACTGTGAGCACTGCTCTCGAACGTGGCGGGAGGACACGACGAAGGCTGCGCCCCGGCGGGCGAAGATCTCCCGTGGTGGGCTCACCTGGGCACTGACCGGGATCGTCATCGATCACCTGACCGTCTCCCGTGCTGCGGCAGGGCTGGGGGTGTCGTGGCATACGGCGAACACTGCGATCATCGCCGAGGGGAAGCGTCGTCTGATCGATGACCCGCACCGGTTCGACGGGGTTACCACTATCGGTGTCGACGAGCACGTCTGGCGACACACCCGGCTCGGCGACAAGTACGTGACCGTGATCATCGACCTCACCCCGACACGGAACAGGACCGGTCCCGCCAGGCTGTTGGACATGGTCGAGGGACGCTCGAAGGCCGTGTTCAAGCAGTGGCTCGCCGGCCGCCCGAAGGCCTGGCGCGACGGCGTCGATGTGGTCGCGATGGACGGGTTCACCGGGTTCAAGACCGCCGCAGCGGAAGAACTCCCCGACGCGGTCCCGGTGATGGACCCGTTCCACGTCGTCCGCCTCGCCGGCGACGCCCTCGACCGGTGCCGGCAACGCGTCCAACAGGCCACCCTCGGCCACCGCGGCCGCGCCGGCGACCCGCTCTACACGGCCCGACGCACCCTGCACACCGGCGCGAACCTGCTCACCGAGAAGCAACGCGCGCGCTTGGAGGCGTTGTTCGCTGGCGATGAGCACGTCGAGGTCGAAGCGACCTGGGGCATCTACCAACGCATGATCGCCGCCTACCGAGAACCCGACAAGACCAAGGGGAAGACCATGATGCAAGCAGTCATCGACTCCGTCACCAGCAGCGTCCCCCCAGCCCTCGTCGAGATCCGTCGCCTCGGCCGGACCCTGAAACAACGAGCGGTCGACGTGCTCGCGTTCTTCGACCGACCCGGCACTTCGAACGGACCCACTGAGGCCATCAACGGCCGCCTCGAACACCTCCGCGGCTCCGCCCTCGGCTTCCGCAACCTCACCAACTACATCGCGAGATCACTGCTCGAGTCCGGAGGATTCAGACCCCAACTACACCCTCGATTGCGATGAGCCGCTTAACGGCCCGGTTCGTAGGCCAACAGGGCGACCAGGTCGGCCTCGCTGATCAGCTCGACAGGCCGCCCCGCCGCGCGGAGGTCCATCGCCTTCTGCAGTTTCGCCGACACAGTAACCCCCTCCTTCAGCGTCGCGGGGTCGAATCCGCCGACCACTACGACATCCGTCTTCTTCGTCGGCCCCACCGTCACCGTGGCACCGAGCGCCGCACACGCGGCACGCGCCTCGTCGCGGGTGAATCCTTCGAGGTCACCGGTGAACGTCACGCTCGCCCCATAGAGCGGGTGGCCGGGGTCGGCCTCTGCGTTGTGAGTCGGGAGCGGAAGCGGCCGGTAATGCGAGCGCCGACTCTGCGCGACGGTGTTGATCGGCCACAGCGCATCTATGTCGTCGCCGCCGTGCCGTCGCGCAATAGTCAGCACGACGTCGGCGCAGGTGCGTGCGTCCTCTTCGGCATCATGATGTTCGAACGGGGCCAATCCGAGATGCTCGGCAACCTCGATGAGGCGGTAGCTCTCGAGTTCGAGGTGCGTTCGTGCCAGCACCCGTGCGCACCGCCAGACGCGGTCTTCGGCCTCGATCTCTGACAGGCGGGACGCTGCGGTGTACACGCCTTTGTCGAACGGGCTGTTGTAGGCAACGAGGGTGCCTTCGCCGGCATACTCGCTGATCGCCGCCAGCGAGTCGCCCCAGGTCGAGGCGTTGCGGACGTCTGCCGCGGTGATGCCGTGAATGTGGGTGTTCGTGAATCGACTGCCGGTTGGGGGCTGCACCTTCCAACTCGTGGTCTCGACCACCACACCGTTGCGCACCTGTGCGATTCCGACCGCACACACCGAGCCGCGCTGTTCGTTCGCCGTTTCGAAGTCGATCGCCGTGAAATCTAATGACATGGGTCCCCATCCGGGTCACGCTGGTCGGCTGGTCCGCCGATCAACGCTAGTACGGCTGGGCGTTGGTCCGTCGTACCCACTCAGAAAAGCCCTTCTGCCTAGATCTCTCACCCTCGGAGCGAGGAAGACCCTGTTCGGTTTCGTCCCTCGACGAGCAGATCCCGCACCCGCAGGGTCTGGGCGTAGGTCGCGTACGGATACAACTGAACGGCAGGAATCGCACGGAGGGGCTCGGGTAGCCCCTCCGTGGTTTCGGTAATGGCGCTCTGCACGTTCGTTGCGATGAGGAGAGCGAAGTCATCGAGGTATCCGTCGGGGAGCTTCGCATCTCGCTGCAGGGTCCGCAGGCTCTGCAGCCCGAACTCGCCGATCGTTGCCGCGCCGTCGACCGCGAAGGCGAGTTTGACGCCGTCGTAGGCCCGATAGTCCTTGGCGCGAACCAGGTCGGGTAGCTCGAAAGGGAGGGCAGAGTTCAGATCGTAGAACGGCGACAGGAATGAACCCGTGGGTGCGTGAGTGATCGAGTAGTTCTTCGAATGCCCGTCGTTGTGCCCGATGATCCACGAGAACACCAAGCACTCGGCGAAGCGCTGCTTGGCCGCCCTGGCCTGCGCCGGTGCTAGGTCGCGGTCGAAGACCGTGAAGATGTCGTGGTAGCTCGGGCCGGCGTCCCTCTCGTACTTGTTGAGGTAGGACGTGCCCGTTGCCTGCGCAAGATCCTCCTGGTGCAAGCGGACATATTGGTTGTCGACGACCAGGCGATCGAAACGTTCGACGACGAGGACGTGTTCGCCGTCGAACAGGCCGATCTCGGTGTCCGCGACGATCAGCCCGAGCCTGCGTGCCACCTGCAGCGTGATGTGCTCGGTAACGTCTGATCCGGTGAGGGTGCGCACTCCCGGCTTGAAGATGTGGGTCGAAGGATGCTGCCCCGTGGGCTCGAACCACCGACCGTCGCGCCGAGCCAGGGCGAACTTGCCCTGCGCCCCGCCGAGAGAGAATCCTTTTTCGACCGGGTTGTGCTCGAGCCAGTCGGAATCATCTGCCCGGATCTGGCGGATTCGGGCCGCAATTGAGTCGTCGCTCACAGGTGTGAGAGAGGCTGCAATACGCGGGGCGGTTTCCGCCGGGTAGAACTCGAGGGCTCCGGCGACGTCGGCGCCGTACACGGAAAGGAGATCGAAGGCGCTATCGCTGGACAGCTTGGCTTCCCGAGCCCACCGAGTCCTCACGTCGGGGCGGTCGGGGAGGAGGTTCTCGAGGAATCGCTTCGTCGTCTCGCCGGGGGCGACTCCTGGCACAACCGGAAGTTGCACCGAGATCGGAACCGGTTGCTCGCTCTCGACATAGTCCGGCAGGTAGCGCAGCTGCAGGTTGTTGCCTCGTCGTGAGATCGTGGCGACACGTCGACCATAGAGGTGGACGTCGAGCGTGTCAGTCATGAGGTTCCCGGTTCGAGACCTCGCGATCCGGATCGCCGGCCTTGATCGCCGCGTTCAGCAGAGCCTCGCGCGCCACTTCGGCAGTCGGCTCGGATCCTTCGCGCGCCGCGGTTTCTTGAACCCGGCCGGTCAGGTCGTCGAGAGCGCGTCGCCAGCGTGCCAGCGGCGTGGTGGTGTCGATCGTTCGGATCGCTGCCGCGACTGCGGAGCTTTCGGCGCTGCCGTGTGCCGCTGAGGCGAGGGCGGAGATGTCGATGTTGTTGATGGCTGCTGCGGCTGCTTGGGCGGCCGCAGCGGCATCGATAACGCGAGTGGTATGAACCGCGGAGGCGGCTTCCCGGAGAGCATTGTGGATTCCGCTGGGGAAGGGGATGTCGATGTGACGCTGTTCACCCGAGGTTGCTTCGAGACGGATGTCGAGCTTGTCGAGGATGCGGAGCACGGTGTCAAACGATGCGCCGCCGTGACCACGCTCGATCCGTGCCAGAGATTGCCGAGTGATGCCGACGGCGTCTGCGACGTCTTGCTGAGTGAGGCCCCGTGCCTGGCGTCGCGTCTTCACTGCGCGCGCCAGGTCGGCCGACTTCTGGATACGCATGTCGCCTCCGCTTCGCGCGATGTTAGATTCTGGCTACTTGGAGCCAGTGTTAGATTAATCTAACTCGAACGGAATGTCATATAAATAGAACATAAACGTCATGTTCGAAGTATCTAACGCAGAATAGGAAGTCGTGGTCGCGGAAAAAGAGTCGGCTCAGCGACGGGTCGAGAACGTGACCGTGAACTTCGACGTACGGGCGACCTGACGCGTCGGGCCAACCAGGCGCTCGAGGGGCTGCCGGTACTGCAGCGCCGAGTTCCAGACGGTCCACAGCTCGCCGCCCGGGCGCAGCACGCGAGCCGCGTCGGCGAACAGGTGCCGCGCGATCGTTTCGTCGATCGCCGCGCCGCGGTGGAACGGCGGATTCAGGGCGATGAACGACGCGCTCGCGTCGGGCAACGCCGACAGCGCGTCGTCGCGGGCCACGGACATCCGGTCTTCTATTCCGTTCGCGACCGCGGTCGCGCGTGCCGAAGCGACGGCAGCGGATGATTCGTCCGACGCGTACACGCGCAGGCTCGGGTACCGCAGTGCCAGCGTTGCGCCGACGATCCCGTTGCCGCACGCCAGATCGATCGCCGCGTCGTCATCCTCGCCCGGGATCGTGTCGGGCAAATTGTCGATCAGGAGCCGCGTGCCGATGTCGAGTGAGGAACCTGCGAACACGCCCCCGAACGCGCAGACGATCACGCCGTCGTGCTGGGTGCGAGTGGGCACCGGGTCGCGTCCGTCGTGGGGTTCGCGCGCGATGAGCACGCGCGACTTCTGCCGAGCGTGCGAGACGTCGAGCGTGGCGAAGTACTCGCGCAGCACGTCGTTCATGCCGAGGCTCATGTACTTGAGACGTCCGCCCGCGAACACCACAACGTCCGGCGCCGCGTGGGCGGCGATCAGGCCCGCGATGTCGCGCAGCGCCTCGAGCGAGCGCGGCAGTCGCAGCAACACGACGCGGGCGCCGCGTACGAGCTCGGCATCGAGGGGCATTGAGACGACGGATGGTTCGAGGCCCACCGACCGCGCGTTCGCGGCGAGCCCACGCTCGGACGCGAGAGGGTCCTGGTGTACGCGGACCACACCGGGGGAGTCATCCGTCTCGCTCGCGACCGTGAGCCCGAGCGCGCCGTACACGTCGCCGATGACGACGATGGCCTGCCGCTCAAGGCCCTGTCGCGCGGTGGCGGACTCGTCGAGCAGCAGGCGATCCGCGGCGTCGTGCGCTCGCAGGTCGGGATCGTCAGAATCGGGGAACGGGCGCAGCGCGTCGAGGTCGAGGGTCACCGCACCCACGTTATCCCGGGGACGTCGCGCCGCAGACCATGCCAGTGCCGGTCCGGGAGGCTCAGTGTCGGCCCCGTGTCGGAGGCCGGTGGCAAACTGACCGCATGCTGTTCGACGAACTCGCGGCAACGGCCGCCGCGGTCGGTGCCACGCGCTCTCGGCTCGCCAAGGTCGAGGTGCTTGCCGCCTTCCTGCGCGCGCTCGCGCCCGACGAAATAGTTCCGGCCACAGGACTCATGCTCGGCCGGCCGCGACAGGGAAAAGTCGGCGTCGGATGGCGAAGCCTGGCGGCGACGCTCGAGGCGTCCGCCCCCGCACCGACGCTCACGATCGCGGATGTCGATTCCGCATTCACGAAGTTGGTCGAGGCGTCCGGTTCGGGCTCCGCGGCGCGACGCGCGACCATCCTGCGCGAGCTCATGAACGCCGCCACCGAGCGCGAGCGCGAGACGCTCCGGGGTGCGCTCCTCGGCGAGGTGCGAACGGGTGCCCTCGAAGGCGTCCTGACCGACGCGATCGCCCGCGCCTCCGAGCGGCCCGTCGCGGACGTGCGTCGCGCGGCGATGCTGTCCGGAGACCTCGCGAGCACGGCTCGGGTCGCCCTGACCGGCGCGCCGGAAGATCTTGCGAACACAGGCCTCGTGGTGGGGCGCGCCATCCAGCCGATGCTCGCGAGCACGGCTCCCTCGATCGCCGAGGCGATCGCGGCCGTGGGTGAGGCATCCGTGGAGTACAAACTCGACGGGGCGCGCATCCAGGTCCACCGGAGCGGCGACGACGTGCGCATCTTCACGCGCAACCTCGCGGACATCACCCATCGTCTGCCCGAGATCGTGGACGTCGTGAGACGGATGCCTCTGCACGATGTCGTGCTCGACGGAGAAACGCTCGCGCTCGACGAGAACGATGCACCGCGCGCGTTCCAGGACACGATGGCGCGCTTCGGCGCAGAAACGGCGCGCGACATCGCCCTCCGGCCCTGGTTCTTCGACGTGCTGCACCTCGACGGGCGCGACCTGATCGATGAGCCCCTCACCGCGCGGCTGGACGCGCTCGCGAAGATTGCGCCGGACCACCGCATCCCGGGCGAGATCACGGCCGACCCCGAAACGGCCGAACGGATCGGCCGTGAGGCACTCGCCGCGGGGCACGAGGGCGTGATGGTCAAGGGCATCGACTCGCTCTACGCCGCCGGACGCCGCGGCGCGAGCTGGATCAAGGTGAAGCCGGTGCACACGCTCGACCTCGTCGTGCTCGCGGTCGAGCCCGGTTCGGGGCGTCGGTCGGGGCTGCTGTCCAACATCCATCTGGGCGCGCTCGACGCGACAGGGGAATTCGGGCCGGCGGGCGGATTCGTCATGGTAGGCAAGACGTTCAAGGGCATGACGGATGAGATGCTCGCGTGGCAGACCGCGCACTTCCCGACGATCGAGGTGCGCCGCGACCCGTACGTCCTCTGGGTCGAACCCGTGACCGTTGTCGAGATCGCGATCGACGGCGTCCAGCGTTCGTCCCGCTACCCGGGCGGCATCGCTCTGCGCTTCGCGCGGGTCCAGGGGTACCGCAGCGACAAAGAACCGCGCGACGCCGACACGATCCAGACGCTTCGGGGGATGCTGCACGGCTGACGGGGATCGGACACTCGCCCCGCCGTGGTGAGATGGAGACCTGACCCCGAGGAGTTTCCCGTGTTCCGCGCACCGCTCGCCCTCTTCCGCACTCTCGCGATCGCGGAGGCGATCTCGTGGACCCTGCTGATCACGGGGCTGATACTGCGGGCCACCATCGACCTGGACATCGCCGTCTCGGTCGGCGGGGGCATCCACGGCTTCGTGTTCCTGTCGTACGGCGCGACCGCTGTACTGGTTGCCAAGAATCAGCGGTGGCGTGCTGTCCCTACGATCGTCGCCATCGCGAGTGCGATCGTGCCCTACGCCACGATCCCGACCGAGATCTGGCTGCATCGCAGCGGTCGTCTCGACGGAACCTGGCGCCTCGAAGCGGGCGCCGACCCGCGCGATGGCGCCTGGCACGATCGCCTGATGCGGGCGTTGCTACGTCGCCCGTGGATCCTCGCCGTGTTGGTCGCGGCGCTCGTGATCGTGATCTTCGTGGTGCTGCTGATCGTCGGCCCGCCGGGCGGCCGCGACTAGGAACCCTGTTCCGGCCCCCGTTCGGAACCCACCGCGGGTCGCCGCTCGGGCGCGGCACGCTGTTCCGGCGCGACCAGCGACCGCGCGAGCACGGTTGAACCCGCGACCGCCGCGGGCATGATGAGCACCGCGCCGAGCGGAATGAAGAAGCACAGCTGCGTCGCGACGCCGAAGCCGAGAGTCCGGGCGCGGTTGCCGCCGAGCAGCGCGCGGCGCGTTGCCCGGTCGACGCCGCGAGCCGACAGGGCCCGTGATGAGAGCTCATCGGCCAGCAGCCAACCGGTCAGCAGGATGCCGCCCACGGCGCCAGCGAACCCGCCGACCACGGGAATGACCCCCAGCAGGCCCGCGGCGATGGCGATCAGGATGCCGCGCACGACGAACGAGACACCGTCGCCGACGGAATGCCAGAACCCGTAGGGAGCATCGGAAGGAGCGTCGCCGAACTCCCGTTCGGCCGCCCGCCAGATACGGTCGTAGAACGGCTCGCCGATCAGCAACGTCAGCGCGGTGAACGAAATAGCGATCAGCACGAGCGCGGTGCCGAGCATCGCCGTTCCGACGGCGAAACGCAGAACGCCCGCCCAGAGCCCCGGCCATCCGTCCGCGAACGGGGTGACGAGCTCGGCGAGCGAGGGAAGCTGTAACGACAGCGCGATGAGGCCCGCGAACAGGACGATGCCGACGATCGCCGCGGGAACCAGCCCGAGCGCCATGGTGCCCGGAATGCGTCGCCAGAGTGCGAGGCCGCGCCCGAGCATCCGCACACCCGTCAGGAACTCTCGCATCTCACCAGGCTAGGGCCGCCCGTGTCGGGCCGGCCCCCTATGCTGGGCGGCATGAGCGCTCCCGGGTCCGCCATGCCGTCGCGGCCCGTCACGCTCGAGCCACCGATATCGATGCGGATGAAGCGCGAACGCGACTCATCCGATCGCAAGGCGGCGGCTCTGCTGCTGATCTTCACGGCGCTGGCGATCTTGTGGGCCAACTCCCCCTGGGGCTACACGTACGAGCAGTTCTGGGGCATGCAGCTGGATGTTTCGCTCGGCGATCTCGAAGTCTCGGCAACGCTTCATGGTGTCGTCAACGACGCCCTGATGGCGTTCTTCTTCTTCCTCGTCGGGCTCGAGGTCAAGCGCGAGTTCGCGATCGGTGAGCTGACCGACCCGGCGAGGGCGCGTGTCCCCATTGCGGCGGCCGTGGCAGGGCTCATCCTGCCGGCTCTGATCTTCCTCGCGTTCGCCGCGTCGACCGACTACGCCCACGCGTGGGGTGTCGTGATCTCGACGGACACCGCGTTCCTCCTCGGCGCCCTCGCGATCATCGGCCCGAAATTTCCGGCTCGTCTGCGGACCTTCTTGCTGACGCTCGCGGTCGTGGACGACGTCGGTGCGCTGCTCGTGATCGCGTTGTTCTACAACGCGGGCATCCGCTGGGTCCCGCTCGCGGTCGCGATCGTGCTGGTCGCGGCGGTCGCGTGCGTGCGGTTTCTGCGCGCCGCGCGGGGGCTGAGCTACGCGGTGCTCGGTGTGGCCCTGTGGGTCGCGTTGGCGTACGCCGGCATCCACCCGACCCTCGCGGGCGTCGCCGTGGCGCTGCTGATCCCCGTTTTTGCGCCCCGTCGGGGCGACGTGGAGCGGACGGCCCAGCTCACCCAGGCGTTCCGTGAGTCGCCGAACACCCTCTATGCGGCCGCGGTGACTCGGAGCCTCCGCGACTCGCTGTCCATCAACGAGCGCCTGCAGACGGCCTGGTCGCCGTACATCTCGTTCCTCGTGCTGCCGATCTTCGCCCTCGCGAACGCGGGCGTGCACCTGGATGGTCAGGTGCTGGCGGCGGCCTTCACCTCGCCCCTCACGTGGGGCATCATCACGGCCCTTGTCGTCGGCAAGCTCCTCGGCATCCTCGGCGGCACAGCGCTCGTGCGCGCGTTCGGGGGTGGCAAGCTCGCGCCGGGACTCGGGATGCCTCGCATCGCCGGGGGAGCGGCTCTCTCGGGCATCGGCTTCACCATCTCGCTCTTCATCGTGACGCTCGCGATCGACGACGCCGAGGCGCAGGATCTTGCTCGTGTCGGTGTGCTCGCGGCATCCGTTCTCGCGTTCCTGCTGGGCTGGGTCATCTTCACGGTCGCGGATCGCCTGCAGCCGCCCCGGGCGATCGGTGCGCACCTCGTCCGACCCGTCGATCCCGAGCGTGACCACATTCGTGGGCCGGTCGATGCTCGCTACACGATCGTCGAGTACGGCGATTTCGAGTGCCCGTTCTGCAGTCGCGTGACCGGATCGATCGACGCCGTCTTCGATCGTCTTCCCGGGCAGGTGCGCTGGGTCTTCCGTCACCTCCCCCTCGATGCGGTGCACCCGCATGCCGAGGATGCGGCCAAGGCTGCCGAAGCCGCGGGACAGCAGGGACACTTCTTCGAGATGGCGCGGACGCTGTTCGCGAATCAGAAGGCGCTCGCGAGGGAAGACATTCGCGGCTACGCCACCGCGCTGGGGCTCGACATGGATCGTTTCGTCGATGACTTCCGCTCGGCAGAGGTCATTCGACGCGTCGACGACGACCGGCTCGACGCCGAGATGATGGACCTGCATTCCACACCCACGTTCTTCGTCGGCGAGAAGCGGCACGTCGGGCCCTACGACTCCGAAAGCCTCATTCGAGCACTCGAGGCGGCCGATCGAGCACAAGCGGGAATACCCACCGCCCCTCCGCGTTCAACTTGATACGAATGCACTCAACTCCTAAAGTTGAGTGCTCAAGACTCATGTTGATCAGGAGGCCTCGTGCCCAACGATGTCACACCCCCGAATGGCGACGGCTTCGACAGCGGTGCCGGTGCATTCGACGAATTCCTCTCTCGCTACATGGCGGGGGAGCGCGCTCGCGCGGAGCGGTCGATCGACCTCGCGCGCTTCTTGAGCGCGCGCACGCAGGACATCCTGCAGCGCGCGGGACGGTACGCGCTCGAGCGCGGCCAGCGCGAGCTCGACGCTCTGCACATTCTTCGCGTGATCGTGGACGAGTCCCCGGCTCGCGAGGCCGTGGAGCGTGTCGGCGCGAGTGCGTCGGCGATCGTGCGCGCGGCCGAGGGGCGCCTGCCCGCCGCGGGCAGTCCCGCCTCGGTCGACAGTGCCGTCATCACGTCGTCCGTCCAGCGCTCGCTCTTCCACGCCTTCCAGGTGGCGCGGTCATCCGGATCCACCTACGTCGATCCGGAGCACCTCTTCTTCGCGCTCGTTCTGGCTCAGGATGCCCCCGCCGGGCAGGTCCTCGCCGAAGCCGGCGTCACCGCAGAGGCCCTCACGCAGGGGGCACGCGAGACCGTCGGCCCGATGGGCGAGACGCGTCCCGAGCAGACCGAGCACGAGAGTCAGTCCCCGATGCTGGACAAGTTCGGAACGGACCTTACCGACCGCGCCCGCGCGGGACAGCTCGACCCCGTGATCGGTCGTGCCGACGAGATCGAGCAGACCATCGAGATCCTCAGCCGTCGCACCAAGAACAACCCGGTGCTGGTCGGCGAGGCGGGCGTCGGCAAGACCGCGATCGTTGAGGGCCTGGCCCAGGCGATCGTCGACGGCGGGGTTCCCGAGCAGTTGCGCGAGAAGCGCGTCATCTCGCTCGACCTGCCCGCCATGCTCTCGGGTACACGCTACCGCGGTGACTTCGAGGAACGACTGACGCAGACGATGGACGAGATCTCGGCCCGCAAGGGCGAAGTGATCGTCTTCATCGACGAGGTGCACACGGTGGTCGGTGCCGGTGGCGGCGGCGAGGGTGCAATGGACGCGGGCAACATCTTGAAGCCCCGCCTCGCACGCGGGGACCTGCACCTGGTCGGCGCGACCACGCTCAAGGAGTACCGGACGATCGAGAAGGATCCCGCGCTCGAGCGCCGGTTCCAGCCCGTTCGGGTCGGTGAGCCCTCGATCGAGGACTCGGTGCTGATCCTGCGCGGCCTCCGCCAGGCATATGCCGAGCACCACGCCGTCGAATACACCGACGACGCGCTGCGCGCAGCGGTCGAGCTCAGCGACCGGTACCTGACCGAGCGCGTGCTACCCGACAAGGCGATCGACCTGATCGACCAGGCCGGGGCGAGGCTCCGCCTGCGGCTCGGTGTGAAGGTCGACGTGAGCGCCCTCATCGAGCGACTCGCACAGCTCGAGGCGGACAAGAACGCGGCAGTCTCGGCCGAGCACTACGAGGAGGCGTCCCGCGTTCGCGACGCGATCGCCGAGGTGCAGCAGCGCATCGACGAGGCCACATCGGGCTCGAAGGCGGGTGCGAGCACCGACGCCGTCGTGGACGAAGCGCAGATCGCCGCGGTGATCAGTCGGGCCACCGGCATCCCCGTGAACCGTCTGACCGAAACCGAGCGCGAGCGGCTCGCCGAGCTGGAGGGCGAACTGCATGGCCGTGTGATCGGGCAGGATGGCGCGGTCGGGGCCGTCGCGAAGGCCGTGCGACGCAACCGCACGGGAATGGGTGATGCGCACCGGCCGATCGGTTCGTTCCTGTTCCTCGGCCCGACGGGAGTCGGCAAGACCGAGCTCGCGAAGGCGCTCGCGTCGTCCATCTTCGACGACGAGTCTGCTGTCATCCGCTTCGACATGAGCGAGTTCGGCGAGCGTCACACGGTCTCGCGTCTGGTCGGTGCCCCTCCGGGGTACGTCGGCTACGACGAGGCCGGTCAGCTGACCGAGCGCGTGCGCCGGAACCCCTACGCGGTGGTGCTGTTCGATGAGATCGAGAAGGCGCATCCGGATGTCTTCAATCTGCTGCTGCAGGTGCTCGACGACGGGCGCCTGACCGATGGTCAGGGGCGCACGATCGATTTCCGCAACACGGTGATCGTGATGACCTCGAACATCGGCTCCGAGTTCCTCGCGTCGCGGTCGGGCGCCATCGGTTTCATCGCCGACGGCGGTGGATCGACCGGGTTTGGGAGTGAAAAGGACCTGCGCGACCGGGTGATGGGCAAGCTGCGTGAGGCCATGCGTCCGGAGTTCTTGAACCGGATTGATGAGATCGTGCTGTTCCGCAAGCTCGAGAAGGCTCAGCTGCGCAAGATCGTGAGCCTGATGCTGGGTGCTACCCAGGGGCGCCTCGCCGCGCGCGAGGTGTCGTTCGAGGTGTCGGACGCCGCGATCGATTGGCTCGCCGAGCACGGCTACGAGCCTGAGTACGGCGCACGGCCGCTGCGCCGCCTGATTCAGCGCGAGGTGGACGACCGCATCGCGGACCTGTTCGTCTCAGGCGAGTTGAGCGATGGGGGGGCTGTGCGTGTGGATGCCTCGGGCGGCGAACTCGCGGTGACGAGCCTCGTCCTCGCCCAGGCGGCATAAGGCGCCTTGATGGGGCTCGCGGCTTGGGCAGCGAGCCCATCTTGCTCGTTGAGTGAGCGAAGCGAGTCGAAACGCGCCCTCCACAACCGACCCCAAAAATGAGAAGTATTTCATCTCTGACCGGGCGAAAACCCCCGCTCAATGTCGGTGGCCCTCGGCAGAATTGAGGTATGAACAACCTCGTCGACACCCTGCGTGAACTGGTCGCGCACGTCGGCGAGGTCGTCGATCGGGTGCACCGCGATGGGCTCGTGGCGGCGGCATCCGATGCCGATCAGGCCGTCGCGCTGGAGTTGTTGGGCCGGCTCGGACGCCGGGTCGATGGGCTGACGATCGAGGCCGTTTCGGAGGTCGCGGCGCGGTCCGAGTCGGTGGTGCGGGAGGAGCGGCTGACGTCGCGACTCGGATGCCGCAGCGTCAACGAACTCGTCCAGCGGGCGACTCGGCTTGGACCGCAGACTGTCGGGCGGTTGGAGCGTGCGGCGCGGGCTGTGCGGCGGGGGCGTTCGGTGTTCTCGGGCGAGCTCGAACCCGCCGCTCTTCCCTCGATGCGCGAGGCCCTTTTGGATGGCGAGGTCGGGCTCGATGGAGTTCTCGCCGTGGCCGAGCCGCTCTCGTCGCTGGTGTCAGGGGTGTCACGCGAGGCACTGTTGGTTGCCGATCAGGTGCTCGCCGCCGAGGCACGCGGTGAGGGGCCCGACGGTGCCCCGCCGCTCTGCGCCGACCTCCTCAAGGTGCAGGCTCGGGTCTGGGCGGTCGTGCTCGACCAAGACGGCGCCGAGCCTCGCGAGCGTCAGGCGCTGCTGAAGCGCGCGCTCACGCTGGGTCCGACTCGCGACGGACTCGTCCCGATCCAGGGCCGGTTGTTGCCCGAGGTAGCTGCGCAGTTGCAGCGCATCTTCGACGCATCCCTCTCACCGAAAGTCGCTGGCGACGGAGTGCGGTTTGTGGAACGGGATGCCTCGGACCCAGCGGCGATTCATGATGACCGCCGCCGACCCCAGCAGCAGCACGACGCGCTCGCCGGTGCACTCGCGGCCGCGGCCGTCAGTGGAGAGCTGCCGACGATCGGTGGCGCCGCCCCCACCCTCGTGATCTCGGTGCGCGAAGAGGATCTCGCCTCGGGTCGCGGCTGGGCCCACACCGAGGGCACCGACGAGCCCCTCTCGCTCACCGCGGCCCGGCACATCGGCTGCGCGGGCGTCGTGCAACGCGTGACCCTCGGTGGCAACGGCCGCATCCTGCGCCTCGGCACGGAAGAGCGCGTGTTCAACCGGTACCAGCGCCGCGCGATCGCGCTCCGCGACGGCGGATGCATCATCCCCGGATGCGGCGTCCCCGCCGGATGGTGCGAAATCCACCACGTCACGGGCCATGCCGAAGGCGGACCGACTCACACCGACAACGGAGTACTCCTCTGTTGGTATCACCACAGATTCATCGACCGAAACGGCTGGTCGATCCGCATGAGTCGAGGCGTTCCCGAAGTCCGCGCACCCTCCTGGATCGACGCCCGGATGCTGTGGCGCCCGGCCACCCGCTCCCCCACCCGCCTACGCGACCGGGTCGTCCGACAGACATGAAGAGAGCCCCGTGGCTGCACGAAGAACATCGTCTGCCGACGCTCGCGAGCGCGTCTGTCGGATGGAACACGGGGAGTGCTGACCCGTGCAAGCGTCTCGCGTACCGTCGCGCACGTCCTGCTCGCATTGCTCCTGGTCGCCGCTGGAGTCTCGCAATACGAACCGCCGACGCGCGGCGTATTCGGGGTCGATTCTGGCTACTCTTCTTCGAGAATGAAGGGTTTCCCCCCAGATGAAGGTCGACCTGAAGAAGCAGATCCCGACATACGCGGCGCCTCACGGCCGCTTCGAGATCGTGGCCGTGCCACCGATGCGGTACCTGGTAATCGACGGCGCCGGGGACCCCAACACCTCTCAGGCGTACGCGGACGCCCTGGCGACCCTGTATCCCGTCGCGTACGCCCTCAAGTTCCTCAGCAAACGCGAACTCGACCGCGACTACGTCGTGATGCCGCTCGAGGCGCTGTGGTGGGCCGACGACATGGCCGCCTTCACCGCGGCACGCGACAAGGGCCGCTGGCAGTGGACCGCGATGATCCTGGTGCCCGAGTGGATCGACGACGCTCAGGTGGACTTCGCATCACAGACGGTGCGGGTGAAAGGCATCGCACCGGCGCTCGCGGCACTGCGGGTCGACATGCTCGACGAGGGGCTCTGCGTGCAGACGCTTCACATCGGCCCTTACGACGAAGAAGGGCCGGTCCTCGAGGCGATGCACGCCGCATTCATTCCGGAGCAGGGGATGCGGATGACCGGACGCCACCACGAGATCTACCTCAGCGATCCGCGCCGCGCCGCGCCTGAGAAGCTCCGAACGATCCTCCGTCAGCCCGTCGAGCGGGTGCCCTGAGATCGCGGGGTGCTTCGGCGGCTGTCGTCGTGGAACACTGAGCTTGTGGCGGAACGCGCATCGAGGAACCCGGCCGAGGTCGCACGCACGATCGGGCGACTGTTGCTCGCCGCCATGCTGGTCGGCGCCGGGCTGTCCCACCTCTCGCGGGGCCGGCGTGGGTATCGCATCGTTGTGCCCGAGTGGACGACCCGGATGCTGCGGCTCGACACCGATGCGATCATCATCGCGTCGGGGGTCGTCGAGCTCATGCTCGGCGCCGCGCTCGTCGTCTTGCCGCGAGAGCGTCGCCGCGTCGGGGCGGCCATTGCGGCATTCTTCATCGCCGTGTTCCCGGGCAACGTCCACCAATGGCAGACGGGTCGACCGGCGCCGCTGATGCGCACGGATCGTGCCCGATTCATCCGGCTGTTGCTGCAGCCCGTGCTCGTCGTGTGGGCACTGTGGAGTACCGCCCTTCCGTTTTCGTCGTCGTCCCCCCCCGATTCCCGAAAGGACGCAGATGAGCATGCGCCCCTCCTCCCGGCACGTCCGTTCGCTTCTCACGGCCGACGCCCAGCACGACAGCGATCTCGGCGGCATCCGTCGCCTCACCGTCGACAACTTCCCGATTCTGCGGCGACTCTCGATCAAGCGGTTGGTGCTCGCACCCGGCAGCATCCGTGAACCGCACTGGCATGCCAACGCGGACGAGCTCGGCTACTGCCTCTCGGGTTCCGTCCTGGTGTCGATCGTCGAGAACGGCGGCGTCTTCTCGTCGTTCATGATCGACGCAGGACAGATGTTCACGATCCCGTCTGGTGCGCTGCACCACATTGAGAACATCGGCGACTCCGAGGCCGAGGTCATTGTCGCTTTCTCGAATGAGTCGCCCGAGGATTTCTCCCTGCACGCAGCATTCGGGCAGATGTCCGATGCGGTTCTGGGCAACACCTTCGGCCTGGCATCGAGCGCCTTCGCCCCCGTGTCACGAGACACGACGTCGCGCGATATCGTGCGCCGCGAGGGACCGCCGATCATCCCCGACACCGCCGGCTACGGCAACCCGCACAAGCTCGATCTGGGCGCGCAGGAGCCGCCCCTCAAGCATCCGTTCGGCGCTGTGAAGCTCGCCCGCACTCAGTACTGGCCCGCCCTCACGAGCATGTCCATGTATTCGCTCACGATCCGCGATGACGGGATGCGGGAACCGCACTGGCACCCCGGAACTGCAGAGATGGGCTACGTGCACCGGGGACGCGCTCGCATGTCGATCCTCGACCCCGACGGCACGGTCGACAGCTATGTGCTGCAGCCCGGTGACTGCTACTTCGTGCCGCCCGCCTATCCGCACCAGATCGAGGTGATCGGGGACGACGACATCCACTTCCTGATCTTCTTCGATCAGCCAACGCCGGGAGACGTCGGGTACCGCGAGTCGGTTTCCGCGTTCTCTCGCCCCGTGCTCGCCGCGACCCTCGGCGTGGCGATCGACGACTTGCCGGCATTCCCGTTCACGCCGGTTGATCCGCTGTTGGTCGAGCGGATCAACCCGACCGACCCCGTCTAAACGTGAGCGCGCGGCGCCGTCATTCGTCCTGTGATGTGTAATATGTTGCATTCCCGGATCTTTGGAGAGACATGCCGCTCAGCGATTTCCCGCGCCACTCGCTCACGTTCGGGCCGAGCCCCGTTCACCCGCTCAACCGGCTGAGCGACCACCTCGGTGGTGCGCGCGTGTGGGCCAAGCGCGAGGATGTCTCGAGCGGGCTCGCCTATGGCGGCAACAAGGTGCGCAAGCTCGAGTACCTCGTCCCCGACGCCATCGCCCACGGCGCCGACACGCTGGTCTCGATCGGCGGGGTGCAGTCGAATCACACGCGCCAGGTCGCCGCGGTCGCCGCGCACCTGGGCATGAAAGCCGTGCTCGTGCAGGAGAACTGGGTCGACTGGCCCGACTCCGTGAACGATCGCGTCGGCAACATCATGCTTTCGCGCCTCATGGGCGCCGATGTGCGGTTGGATGCCTCGGGCTTCGGCATCGGATTCAAGGACTCGTGGAAGCAGGCGATCGCGGATGTCGAGGCATCCGGCGGCACGCCGTATCCGATCCCCGCGGGGGCCTCGGATCACCCGCTCGGCGGGCTGGGATTCGCCAACTGGGCACACGAGGTCGCAGCGCAAGAGGCCGAGCTCGGCGTCTTCTTCGACACGATCGTGGTGTGCAGTGTGACCGGTTCGACGCACGCGGGCATGATCGCCGGGTTTGCCGATCTGCAGCAGAACTTCGGCGGGCGCGAACGCCGAGTGATCGGTATCGACGCGTCCGCGAAGATCGATGAGACGCGCGATCAGGTTGCCCGAATCGCGCGGCGGACGGCCAACATGATCGGCGTTGGCCGCGACCTGCGTGATGACGAGATCACCGTGCTCGAAGGTTGGGCCGGCGACTACTACGGGATCCCGGTCGAGTCGACCGACGAGGCCATGCGCCTCACCGGCAGCCTCGAGGGCGTCATCATCGACCCCGTTTACGAGGGCAAGTCGATGGCGGGGCTCATCGACCTGGTGTCGTCGGGCGATATTCCGCGTGACTCGACGGTGCTCTACGCGCACCTCGGCGGGCAGCCCGCGCTCAACGCCTACAGCGGTCGCTACCACTGACGCCTGGCGGCGGGTCACCTCGACAGGCTCAGTGACCGTGGTGGCTATGAGGCGCGCATGACCGCGTACCGGTGCTCAGGGCGGCCCGTCGATCCGTAGCGCAGGCGAACTTCGACCACGCCCCGACCCGCGAGCGTCGCGAGGTGGCGTTGCGCGGTGGCACGCGAGACACCGATCCGCTCGGCGACCTCGGCGGCGGATGCTTCGCCGTCACCGAGCCCGTCGATGATCAGCTGCTCGGTCGCCGAACGAGATGTCGAAGCCGCGTCGGTTGCGGTGTGCAGAATGTCGAGGGCGCGGTCGATCTGCTCCTGCTCGAGCGGGCGCTCGCCCGCCAGCAGGTTGCGAAAGCGCGCGTAGCGGTCGAGGCGATCGGCGAGCACGCGGGTATCGAAGGGCTTGACGAGATAACGCAGGACTCCCACCTGTACGGCACGGCGGACGGTCGCGGCATCCGTCGCCGCCGAGAGCATGAAGGCGTCGATCGCGCTCTCGTGCACCAGGTCGGCGCCGTGCCCGTCCGGGAGGTAGGCATCGACGAGCAGCAGGTCCGGTCGCTGCGCGCGAATGGCCGCGCGTGCGGCCGCAAGCGAGTGCACCGGATCGAGCGCGACGAAACCTGGCCGCGCCGCCACGATGTCGCGGTGCAGTCCCGCGACGCGAAAGTCATCGTCCACCACCAGGACGCGGATGCTGTCGCTCATTCGTCTCTCTCCGTTCCACTCGTTCGCAGAACGCCGGGGAGTCGGGCTCCCACGACCGCTCCCTGTGCGCCTGTTGCGCTGCCGCCCGGCTCGATCACCCACACGTCGCCCCCGCGGCGTCGAGCCAGTTCGCGTGACAGTGGCAGACCGAAGCCATGGCCGTGCACGTCGTCCGACGTGGACGCGGGAGCGCCCACATCCTGCCGCCGCGAGAAGGGATCCGTGGCGGGGTCGATACCCTCGCCCGAGTCGGCGACCGAGAGCACCAGCGCGTCGTCATCGCCGAACAGCCCGATCTCGACCCATCGCGGGGCGTCGTCGGCAGTGTGGGCGGCCGCGACGACGGCGTTGTCGATGAGGTTGCCGAGCACCGCCGCCACATCCTCGACCGCCGCAACCTCGCCCAGAACCAGAGACTCGTCAGACACCCGCAACTCGACGCCGCGCTCCCGGGCGGCAAGGGCTTTCGCCCCGATCAGCGAAACGAGGAACGGATCGGGCACCCGGTCGATCCCCGCAACCGCGAAGTCGATGGGTCCGCGATCCAGAAGCTCGGCGAGGAACGCCCGCGCGTCAGGGACGCGGTCTGCGTCGAGCAATCCCGCGGCGACATGCATTCGATTCGCGAACTCGTGGCGTTGTACGCGCAGCGCATCCGTCATCGCACGCACGGTCTGCAGGCGCTCGGCAAGCGCCTCTACGTCTGTGCGGTCACGCACGATGACGATGTCGCCGAGCGTGCGCGCCCCATGAATGACGGGCTTGAGATCGATGTAGAGCACCCGGTCGCCTCGAACGATGCCGCGTCGGGCATCGCCCGAGCGCACCGCGTCGGTCAGGTCGGGGTCGAGCCCGAGGTCGTCGAGCGCGCGTCCGACCGCGTCGGTCACCCCCAACAGTCGCGCCGCGGTGCTATTGCACACGCGCACAATGCCCGAGTGATCGAGCGCGAGCACGCCGTCGCCGACGCCGTCCAGAACGGCGGCCTGATTCTGCACCAGACCGACCAACTCTTCGGGCTGAAGGCCGAGTGTGAGTCGCTCCCAGCGGCGGCGCAGCAGCAGGCTGGCGAGCGTGGCGAGACCGAGAGCCGCCGCCGCGGCCACGCCGATGCCGCCGAGGACAGTGGGCAGATCATCGAAGACGCTTGCCCGCTCGAAGCCCACGCTGACCTCGCCGACCGGTTTCGTCCCATCCGCCTGGCGCACGGGTACCTTCGCGCGCGCGGACTCGCCGAGTGTCCCGGCCTCCCACGTCACCACCTCGCGCCCCGCTAGTGCCTCTGCGTAGCTCGTGCTCACCTCTTCGCCGAGACGTTCCGGATCGGGGTGAGCCAGGCGGATGCCGTGATCGTCGGTGATCACGACGAACAGCGCGCCCGTGCGGTCTGCAACATCTACCGCGAGTTGCTGCAGCGTCCCATCACGGAGGGGAGCGGCATCCGGGGTCCCCGCGTCCGCCGAGTACTGGGTTACGAGCGCGCGCACGTCCGGATCCTGGGCGAGCGTCCGGGCGATGGACAGAGCGGATGCCTCGGCCTCGGCCCGCAGCTGCCCCACGGCGAGGACGGCGAAGAGTGCGGAGCACATCCCCACGACGGTCACCACCGTAGCGAGCTGAAGGAGCAGCATCCGCGTGGCGAATCGCATGGCACCACCCCTCTCGCAACGTGTTCAGCAAAATGCGCAGAAGTCACGTTACGCGCATAACGTGCGCCAATGCGAGATACCCCACCCTCGGCCACGTTCCTCCCTACGCTCACAGGGTCCCCACGGTCGGGGCTCGTTTGAGACATAAGCGATGACGAAGGAGTCACGATGCTCGCAACAACACTGGGTCTCTCTACAACCCAGGGTCTGTCGAGAACACCGCGTCGGGTGCCGTTCGAGGCGGCCGAAGGCTATGACCTCGCATTCGTGCCCCCGGAGGGCGTGCTCGTCGTGCTGGGGTTCCTCATGATCCTGACGTTCATGGCGCTGATCATGACGAGACGCCTCACGCCGATGGTCGCGTTGATCCTGGTGCCGACGATCTTCGGGCTGTTTGCGGGCGCCGGCCTCGGCCTCGGCGACATGATCATCGACGCCATCAGCACCATGGCACCGACCGCGGCGCTGCTGATGTTCGCGATCATGTTCTTCGGCATCATGATCGACGTCGGCCTCTTCGACCCCCTCATCCGCCTGATCACGCGGCTGCTCGGCGACGACCCCGCCAAGGTCGTGCTCGGAACGGCGCTCCTCGCCGGCGCGGTTTCGCTCGATGGTGACGGCTCGACGACCTTCATCATCACGACCTCGGCCATGCTGCCGATCTACCTTCGCCTCGGCATGAGCCCCGTCGTCTTGACATGCGTGGCAGGGCTCGTCAACGGAACGCTCAACATCGTGCCGTGGGGTGGTCCCACCGTCCGCGCGGCCACCGCGCTGGGGATCGAGCCGACAGCCATCTTCGTCCCCATGCTTCCGTCGCTGGCCGCCGGCCTCGTCGTCAGCTTCCTGTTCGCCTGGATGCTGGGGCTCGGTGAGCGCAAGCGCCTCGGCAGCCTCGAATACTCGGGCGCCGCGTCGCGCGGTGCGGCCGGAGGACCGCTGACAGCACCGAAGATCTTCCGTGGCGCCGATCGCGTGCCTGGTGCCCGCGCCTCGCTCGCGACGGGAAACATCGTCACGGTCGTGGGCGGTCGCGCAGGCGTGGCCGCCGCGGACCTGGTCGACGCCGCCGACACCGCGATGGCGGACACGATGCTCGACCCCAACCGGGCGACGCTCCGCCCCAAGCTGATCTGGTTCAACCTCGCGCTGACCCTGGCTGTCATGGTGCTGCTCGTGCTCGACATCTTCCCGCTGCCCTACGTCTTCATGGTGGGTGCAGCCGTCGCGCTCGTACTGAACTTCCCGAAACTCAAGACCCAGGCCGACGAGATCGTCGCGCACGCCCCGAGCATCGTCGGCGTCGTGTCGATGGTTCTCGCCGCCGGTGTGCTCGTCGGTGTGCTCAACGGCACGGGTATGGTTGCCGCGATGGCAGGCTGGATCACCACGGCCATCCCATCCTCGATGGGACCGTTCCTTGCGGTCATCACCGGGATCCTGTCGATTCCGTTGACGTTCTTCATGTCAAACGATGCGTTCTACTACGGAATCCTCCCGATTCTCGCCGAGAGCGCGAGCGCGTTCGGCATCACGCCGGTCGAGATAGCGCGCGCCTCGATCATTGGTCAGCCGGTGCACCTGCAGAGTCCGCTTGTGCCGGCCATCCTGCTGCTCGTCTCGCTCGCGAGCGTCAACCTCGGCGATCACCACAAGAAGGTGCTGTGGCGGGCCACCGTCGTGTCCCTCGTGATGCTACTCGTCGGCGTGCTGGTGGGATCGATTCCCTTCGCGGCATAGAAGATCGGGCGGTCATGCGATGGCGTGGCCGCCCGACTCGGTGTTGACTGGCCGCATGATCTCAGCCGTGCCCCGCTCGTCTCCCGTCCGCACCATCGCCCGATGGGCACTCGGGGGAGCGCTCGCCTTCGCCGGAATCTCGCACCTGTTCTGGGCCCGCAAAGAGTTCCAGGCTCAGGTGCCCGACTGGACCACCGAACTCACCCCGCTCGATGAGGACGCCGTGGTCGTCGCATCCGGCGCCGTTGAGATCATGCTGGGTGCCGCGCTCATCGCGCTGCCGAAGGAGCGCTCCCGAATCGGGTTGCTGCTTGCGGCGTTCTTCGTCGCCGTCTTCCCGGGCAACATCGAGCAGTACACGAAGAAGCGCGACGGTTTCGGGCTCGACACCGACCGCAAGCGGTTGGTGCGACTGTTCTTTCAGCCCGTGCTCGTGGCATGGGCGTACTGGTCTACGCGGACGCGCTGAGGTCGCTTCGACGGGCTCAGCGACCGGGGCGACGGTCCCTGAGCTTGTCGAAGGGCCCGAGACGCCCGAGCGTCGCTAGCGCTTGTCGGGAACCAGGCGCACGAGGCGGATGTTGTCGGTCTCGTTCATCTCGACGATCGTGGGATGCGCCTTGATGAAGTCCGAGAACGATTTGAAACCGAGGCCCTTCTCGCTGAATGACGGATCCATGCGCTTGATCAGGTTCTTGATGATCGAGCTGTGTATCCAGTCCGCATCCGTGCGCTCGTGTTCGAGGCGGAGCGCGCGCTCGAGCAAGTCGCCCGCGGGATCTTTGGGGGGAGCGCTCGTGCTGCGGCGCCGCTGACGCACGGGTGCCTCGGACGTCACGGCATCCGCCTTCTGCTGAGTCGGGGGAGTCGGGAGTGACACCCCGGGAAGCGCGTCGTATGCGTCGAACTGGTCGCAGGCCGCCGCAAGCGATTTCGCGGTCGATCCGGCGACGCCGACGCCGACGACGAACCGGCCGAGCCGCTTGCAGCGTTGCGCGAGCGGAACGTAGTCGGAGTCACCCGCGACGATCACGACGTGGGTGAGATCGGGGAGGCGGAACATGTCTTCTACCGCGTCGACCGCGAGCCGGATGTCGGCGCCGTTCTTCGCATATGCCGCGGCGGGGAAGAGCTGCACGAGGTCGACCGCGCGCGCTACGAGCTGGCTGCGGTACACCGCGTTGACGGGCGACGACCAGTCCGCGTAGGCGCGGGTGAGAACGAGGGTTCCGAAGGATGCGGCGTAGTCGATGATCGCGCCGACGTCGATGACGGCCTGGCTCAGGCGTTCGGCGATCTCAGGGTCGGCCGGGTTCTCGGCAATGCGCTGCCGGTCGCGCCCGTACGAGTTGCGTCCGTGAACGCGGTCGTACCAGGAGATGACGATGTTGTCGAAGTCCAGGTAGACCGCGACGCGGCCGCCTTCCGCCATGTTCACGCCTCGCTCGGGTAGACGAGGCCGATCTGGCCGCGGATCTGGTCGAGGGTCGCCATGATGTCCACCGTCTCGTCGATTGTGAGGAGGTCGCCGCTGAGGTTGCCTTCGGCGACGAGCCGTTCTGCCGCGAGTGCCTGGTACTGCATCCCCCGCCCCTGCACGTGAGAGACGTAGTGTTCACGCACGGTGCCATCGGGAGCGCTGAGGCGGAACGACGTGGCGTTGTACCAGGTGTGGTCGATGTCGATCCGGCCCGCAGTGCCGATGATGTGTGCGGTATTCGGGCCGGCCGCGCGCGAGGACGAGATGGTGGTCGAGATCGCTCCGGATGCATGGGTGAGGATCGTCGCGATCTCGGTGTCGGCGCCGGTCTCGCTCTTCCGGGCCGCCGCGAGGATCGTTTCGGGGCGGCCCAAGATGTCCCACGTGAACGAAACGGGATAGATCCCGAGGTCGAGCAGCGCGCCGCCGCCGAGTTCGAGCGCGTTCAGACGGTGACCGGGGTCATCGGAGATCTGCTGCGTGTGATCGGCGAAGACCGCCCGCACCTCACCGATCGCATCGTCGGCTATCAGCTCGCGGATCCGCACCATGTGCGGCAGGTAGCGGGTCCACATGGCCTCGAGCACGAGCACGCCGCGCGCGGCTGCGGCATCACGAACGGCGGCCGCTTCGGTTGCATTGAGCGTGAACGGCTTCTCGACCAGAACGTGCTTGCCGGCCGCGATGACCGCGAGGGCATTCTCGGCGTGGGCGGGGTGCGGAGTCGCGACGTAAATGATGTCGACATCCGGGTCGGCGAGCAACGCTTCGTACGACCCGTGGGCGTGCGGGATGCCGAACTCTTCGGCGAACGCCCGCGCCGAGACATCCGATCGCGATCCGACCGCCACCACCTCGCGTCCCGCCGCGTACAGATCGCTCGTGAACATGCGGGCGATCATGCCCGTCGCAAGAATTCCCCATCGCAGACCGGTCATGCCCCGAGCCTACCTGCGAGGCGGCGCGAGACGTGGGGGTTCCTGCGAGACACCGCAGAGGAAGGCGACCAACCGTGTCGAGGTGTCTTCCATGGCGGGGCCTTTTCCGAACTCCCAGCCATCGTCGGTGGAGCGAAGGGTGTGTCCCCGGACGACGGCACGGATGTCGAAGCTTCCGGATGTCGCGAGGTACAGCGCGACCGCTCCGGAGGTACGGGGCGCGAGGGTGATGGGTAGGCCGGTGTCGCGGCTCAGGGTGAGTGCGGCCGTGACCGTGCGCGACAGATCGCGGATGCGCCGTTTGCCCCCCGCGGCGATCGCGTCGGCAACCGCCGCGAGGTCGTCGCCACCGGCGGCGCCCAGGCGGGAGACGCTCAGAAACGCTCGCGCGAGCGGTTCCCGATCGCGCTCTCCGCGACGGGACAGCAGCACGTCTGCTGCGCGCACGACGTCGGCTTCCGCGGAACGCCAGTCGCCCGTGACCCCGGATTCGTCCTGCCGGTGACGGTTGCTCAACGGCAGTTCGTGGAACATATCGGACATCCGCACAGCCTAGGTGCGAAGCACTCCGTCGGGCAGGGCGCGAACGCGTGTGACAGTCAGTTTTTGTCACATGCGGCGAGTTGATGGCCATAATGGGGATGGGCAACGATGTGACCGTGCACACGGGCCAGGTACGAAGGAGCGCCGACCCATGAGCGAGGTGGGGAGGGGGAGACCCCCTAGCATTCGCGATGTCGCGCGCCTCGCGGGCGTCTCGCACCAGACGGTCTCGCGCGTGCTGAACGATCACCCGAGCGTGCGGCCCGAGACGCGTGAGCGCATCGTCGAGATCATGCAGGAGTTGCAGTATCGGCCCAATCGTGCGGCCCGGGCCCTGGCGACGAGCCGTTCGCAGACGATCGGCATCCTGTCTGCTTCCAGCACGCAGTACGGTCCGGCGTCGGGGATAGCCGCTATCGAGGCGGCGGCTCGCGAACGGGGTTACTGGGTCAGCACCGCCAACATCGACGCGGCCGATCCGGAGTCCATTGGCGCCGGTTTGGCGCACCTCGTCGCTCAGTCGGTCGAGGGGCTCGTCGTGATCGCGCCACAGGTGCGGGTCTTCAAGGTTCTCGCCGACTACGAGATCGACGTGCCGTATGTGACGCTGCAGTCCGCCGGTCTGGACGCCGAACACGCCCTCTCGGTCGACCAGATCGCCGGCGCCCGCATGGCGACGAGGCACCTCATCGAGCACGGACATCGCTCGATCTATCACCTCGCGGGTCCGCAGGACTGGATCGAGGCAGAGGCGCGCATGCGGGGTTTTCTGGAAGAGATGGGCGCCCAAGACATTCCGACGACCGCCCCGATTCTGGGGGACTGGACCGCGGAGTTCGGCTACTTCGCGGGCCGTGAGTTGCTGCGCGTGCGGGATTTCACGGCGATCTTCACCTCGAACGACCAGATGGCGCTGGGCTTCATTCATGCGATCCGCGACGAGGGGTTGGATGTGCCGCGCGATGTGAGTGTTGTCGGTTTCGACGATATTCCCGAGGCGGCACACTTCTGGCCACCGCTCACCACGGTGCGCCAGGACTTCACCGAACTCGGGCGCCGGTGCGTTGCTCAGCTGCTGGGGACACTCGACGAAGCGGCCGCCGAGGTCGCCCACACGCTGACGCCCGAGCTCATTGTGCGCGGTTCCACGGGTCGTCCCGCGTTCTGAGTCGCCGTTACACATCCGAGACCATGTCGACTTGACAGGGGTGGCTCCCTCCGGACTAACATGACGCGATGTGAACGGTCACATGACCGGTCACATGGGCGGCTCCACATGAGGCAATCACGTGGGACATCGCAGCAACATCAGGTCCCCGTCCGGGGCACAAAGGAGTGAGCCGTGAGCATCTACGGACCCAAGGTCGAGGTCGCGATTGCGCGTACCCGCGACGACGTGGCCCGCCTGCATGCGGAGTTGGTGCGTTATGGCCTGGTGGTGTGGACGGGTGGGAATGTGTCGGGCCGGGTGCCGGGTGCTGAGTTGTTCGTGATCAAGCCCAGCGGTGTGTCGTACGACGATCTCGCTCCGGAGAACATGATCCTGTGCGACCTGGACGGGAATGTGATTCCGGGGACGCTGGGTAGTGACCGGTCTCCGTCGAGTGATACGGCGGCGCATGCGTATGTGTATCGGAACATGCCCGATGTCGGGGGTGTGGTGCACACGCATTCCACTTACGCGGTGGCGTGGGCGGCGCGGGGGGAAGAGATCCCCTGTGTGATCACGGGGATGGCAGATGAGTTCGGGGGGCCGATTCCGGTGGGTCCGTTCGCGGTGATCGGGGATGATTCGATCGGCCGCGGCATCGTCGAGACCTTGACGGGGCATCGGTCGCGTGCGGTGTTGATGCAGAATCATGGGCCGTTCACGATCGGGGTGTCGGCGAAGGATGCGGTGAAGTCCGCGGTGATGTGTGAAGACGCGGCTCGCACGGTCCACATCGCCCGGGAGGCGGGACCGTTGATCCCGATCCCGCAGGACAGGATCGACGCCCTCTACGGCCGCTACCAGAACATCTACGGACAACCGACCGACGCGCGACGCGCCGGCTGACGCACCAAAAGCTTCCCGTGGCAGCGACCGCGGGCGGATCCATAACTGAATATCACCAAGACGAAGAAGTCCCACGAGAGGAACTCACAGTGAAAGCCAAGAAGATTCTTGTCGCAGCAGTCGCCGCAGGCGCCCTGCTGCTCACGTCCTGCGCCGGCACCAGCGGCGGAACCGGCGGAGAAGGCGAGGGCGACGGCGGCCTGATCGGCGTCGCGATGCCCACCAAGAGCTCCGAGCGCTGGATCCAGGACGGCGACGCCGTCAAGGCGGCTCTGGAAGACCAGGGCTACACCGTCGACCTGCAGTACGCAGAGGACGACATCCCCACCCAGGTCTCGCAGATCGAGAACATGATCACCAAGGGCGCCGAGGCGCTCATCATCGCCTCGATCGATGGCACGACGCTCTCGCAGGTGCTGCAGGATGCGGCCGACGCCGAAATCCCCGTCATCGCCTACGATCGCCTGATCCGCGACTCGGAGAACGTCGACTACTACGCGTCGTTCGACAACTTCACGGTCGGCCAGCAGCAGGCGTGGTCGGTCCTGAACGGACTCGGTCTGACCGAGCTCGACGGAACGCCGATCGACGGCGCGCCCGAGGGTCCGTTCAACATCGAACTGTTCGCCGGTTCGCTCGACGACAACAACGCGTTCTTCTTCTTCGACGGCGCCATGGACGTGCTCCAGCCGCTGATCGACGATGGCACGCTCGTCGTCAAGTCGGGACAGACCGAAATCGAGCAGGTTGCCACGCTGCGCTGGGACGGCGAGACCGCCCAGAGCCGCATGGAGGACATCCTCACGGCGAACTACTCCGACGGCACCACGGTCGACGCCGTGCTCTCGCCGTACGACGGCATCTCGCGCGGCATCATCTCGGCTCTCACCGACGCCGGCTACTCGGTCGGCGAAGACTGGCCGATCATCTCGGGCCAGGATGCCGAGCTCGACTCGGTCAAGGCCATCGTCACCGGCGAGCAGTACGCCACCATCTTCAAGGACACCCGCGAGCTCGCGCAGGTTGCTGTGGACATGGCTGTTGCCCTGCTCAACGGTGAAGAGCCCGAGACGAACAACACCACGGACTACGACAACGGTGTGAAGATCGTTCCGTCGTTCTTGCTCGACCCGGTGATCGTCGTCAAGGACAACATCACCCAGACGCTGGTTGACACCGGTTACTGGACCGAAGAAGAAATCAACGGCTAAACCCGTCGTCATCCGGCCGGGCGGATACTTCCGCCCGGCCGGATGCGCGGTCTCCTGAGGAGGAGAACACATGACGCAGCCCATTCTCGAGATGCGCAGCATCACGAAGACGTTTCCGGGAGTGAAGGCCCTCTCCCAGGTCACGCTTTCGGTTGAGCGCGGCGAGGTGCACGCGATCTGCGGCGAGAACGGCGCAGGCAAGTCCACGCTCATGAAGGTCCTGTCGGGCGTCTACCCGCACGGCACGTACGACGGTGACATCGTCTTCGAAGGTGAGGTCGTCTCGTTCCGTGGTCTCGGCGACAGCGAGGCTAAGGGCATCGTCATCATCCACCAAGAGCTGGCCCTCAGCCCGCATCTGTCGATCGCCGAGAACATCTTCCTCAACAACGAGGTGCGTGGCCCGCTCGGTCTGATCGACTGGAACAAGACCAACTTCGAGGCTTCCAAGCTGCTCGCCCGGGTGGGGCTGCGCGAGAACCCCACCACCCCGATCAAGAACATCGGCGTCGGCAAGCAGCAGCTGGTAGAGATCGCGAAGGCGCTCTCTAAGCGCGTGAAGCTTCTGATCCTCGACGAGCCCACGGCCGCGCTGAACGACGAAGACTCGGCGCACCTGCTCGATCTGATCCTGCACCTGAAAGGTCAGGGGATCACGTCGATCATCATCAGTCACAAGCTCAACGAGATCAAGAAGATCGCCGACTCGGTCACGGTCATCCGCGATGGCAAGACGATCGAGACGATCCGCAAGGACGACGTCACGGAAGACCGCATCATCCGCGACATGGTCGGTCGCGACCTCGAACACCGCTACCCCGACCACACCCCCGACATCGGCGAAGAACTGCTGCGCGTCGAGGACTGGACCGCGTACCACCCGCAGGATTCGACCCGCCGTGTCGTCGACAACGTCTCGATCAACGTCAAGGCGGGCGAGATCGTCGGCATCGCCGGCCTCATGGGCGCCGGGCGCACCGAGTTCGCGATGAGCCTGTTCGGCCGCAGCTACGGCTCGAAGATCAGCGGTCGCGTCTTCCTGCGCGGCAAGGAGATCAAGACCCGGACGGTGTCCGAGGCGATCGCGAACGGCTTGGCGTATGCCACGGAAGATCGCAAGACCTACGGTCTGAACCTGATCGAAGACATCAAGCGCAACGTCTCGATGGCGGCGCTGAAGAAGCTCGAGACGGCGGGACTCGTCAACGACAACGAGGAATTCAAGGTCGCCAACGAGTACCGCACGAGCATGAACATCAAGGCTCCGAGCGTGCTGGTCAAGACCGGGAAGCTTTCGGGTGGCAACCAGCAGAAGGTCGTTCTGTCGAAGTGGATCTACTCTGACCCCGAAGTCCTGATCCTCGACGAACCCACCCGCGGGATCGACGTCGGCGCCAAGTACGAGATCTACTCGATCATCAACAGGCTCGCGGCATCCGGCAAGGGAATCATCGTGATCTCGTCCGAGCTGCCCGAGCTGCTGGGAATCTCGGACCGCGTCTATGCCATTTCGGAGGGGCGCATCACCGGTGAGCTGCCGGTGGAGCAAGCAACCCCCGAAGCAGTCCTCAAGCTCATGACCATGGAGAAGCCGCGCTGAGGCGCGGTCGCACACAGGAGTGACAATGTCCAACCCCACCCCGCCCTCGACGGAATCCACCGCCGTCGGAGCAAACGTCAACCCCGTCCAGAACCGATTCACCGCGTGGCTCAGCCACGTGCTGGCGGACTTGGGCAAGAACGGCATCTTCATCGCGTTGCTCGCGGTGATCGTGCTGTTCTCGATCCTGACCAACGGCATTCTGCTTCGCCCGCAGAACATCTCGAACCTCGTCGTGCAGAACGGGTACATCCTCGTACTCGCAATCGGCATGGTGATGGTCATCATCGCCGGCCACATCGACCTGTCGGTCGGCTCCGTCGCGGCGTTCGTCGGCGCGTGTTCGGGTGTCTTCGCTGTCACATGGGGGATGCCTTGGTGGCTCGCCGTCGTGCTGTCGCTCCTGATCGGAGCTCTGGTCGGCGCCTGGCAGGGGTTCTGGATCGCCTACGTCGGTATTCCCGCGTTCATCGTGACGCTGGCCGGCATGCTGATCTTCCGTGGCCTTGCGCTCGTCGTGCTCGGCAACCAGAACATCGGGTCGTTTCCCACCGAGTACCGTGGCCTCGGCAACGGGTTCGTGTCGGGCGTGTTCGGTGAGACCGATCCCGACATCATGACCCTCGGTGTCGGCGCCGTCGCGATCGTCCTGCTCGTCACGCAGCAGGTGCGGACGCGTGCGGCTCGCACCAAGTACGGACAGGACGCGGAGCCGCTCACCTGGTTCGTCATCAAGCTCGCCCTCATCTCGGTTGCGATCGCGTTCTTCGCTTTCTCGCTCGCGACCTACAAGGGCATCCCGGTCACGCTGATCATCCTGGCCATCCTCGTTCTGGTTTACGGCATCGTCATGAACCGCACCGTTTTCGGCCGCCACATCTACGCGATCGGTGGCAACCGCCACGCCGCCGAACTCTCGGGCATCAAGACCCGCCGGGTCGACTTCTGGCTGTTCGTCAACATGGGCTTCCTCGCCGCTCTCGCCGGCCTGATCTTCACGGCTCGCCTGAACCTCGCCGGCCCGAAGGCCGGTGACGGTTTCGAGCTCGAGGCGATCTCCGCGGCATTCATCGGTGGCGCGGCCGTTCAGGGTGGTGTCGGCACGATCGGTGGCGCCATCATCGGTGGTCTGATCATCGGTGTGCTGAACAACGGTATGTCGATCCTCGGCATCGGCATCGAGTGGCAGCAGGCCGTCAAGGGCCTCGTATTGCTCCTCGCTGTCGCCTTCGACGTCTACAACAAGCGCCGCTCGGCGAACTAGCTCGACGAGCCAGCGCAACACGGCAACGCGGCGGTCGGTTCATCCGATCGCCGCGTTCGTCGTTTCCGCCCGTCTAGCCTGGAGAAGTCCAGGTCTGAAACCGTCCGGGGGAGAGCCGTGCCCGAGATTCTCATCACATCCGAAGCGCTCGACGCGATGATCGCCCAGGGAGCGCAGGTCCGTGTGCTCGACGTGCGGTGGCGCCTCGACCGTTCGGACGGGAGGCCGGACTACCTCGCCGGCCACATCCCCGGGGCCGTATACGTCAGCCTCGACGACGAGCTGGCCGCGCACGGCGAACCGGCCGACGGGCGTCATCCGCTCCCGGATGCTGCGAGCCTCCAGGCGGCCGCTCGCCGCTGGGGGATCAACGACGGCGACACGGTCGTCGTGTACGACGACCTGAAGTCTCTCTCCGCGGCGCGCGCGTGGTGGGTGCTGACCGACGCGGGCCTGGCCGACGTGCGGATCCTCGACGGGGCGCTCCGGGCGTGGACGGCCGCGGGACTGCCCCTCGAAGAGGGCGATGTCGTGCCAGTGCCCGGCTCGGTCGCGCTCTCGACGGGCCGGCTCGCGCAGGTCTCGATCGACGAGGCCGCGGAGCTCGCGGCATCCGGTGCCCTGCTGGACGTCCGGGCGCCCGAACGCTATCGCGGCGATGTCGAGCCGATCGACCCGCGAGCGGGCCACATTCCGGGTTCGATCAGCGTGCCCACGACGGGAAATGTCGACGCGGACGGACGATTCTTGGCGCCCGCGGCCCTACGCGTCCGGTTCGCCGAGGCGGGAGTCGATGCCGCGTCGCCCGTCGCCGTGTCGTGCGGTTCGGGGGTGACGGCGTCGCACGCGTTCGTTGCCCTGCGGCTCGCGGGTCTCACGCCCACCCTGTACCCCGGCTCGTGGAGCCAGTGGTCCAATCATCCGGATCGTCCCGTCGCGACGGGACCGAATCCGGGGTAGCTGCGGGGCTACGGGACGACGACGATCTTGCCGTCGACACCGCGCTCGGTCGCTCGATGCGCTTCTGCCGCGTCCTCGAGTGAGAACGATGGGCCCGCCTCGATCGAGAACACACCCGCGGCGAGCAGAGCCATCGTGACGGGGAACGCCTCGGCGCGCCAGGCGAGTTCTGTCTCTGTCAGGGGAACCGAGCTTCCGCCCGAGAAGGCCCGCAGACCGTAGTCCCCGGCATCCCTTCCGCGCACGATCGTGCCGATGCGGTTGCGGTCGGCGACGAGGTCGAGGGATGTTTCAAGGGCCTCATCCGTGCCGGCAGCATCGAACGCGACGGTGATGCCCTGCGGTGCGGCCTCGCGAACGCGCTCCAGCAGACCCGGGCCGTACGCGACAGGCGTGGCTCCCAGTTCACGCACGCGGTCGAAGCGACGCTCGCTCGCGGTAGCGATCACGGTGGCACCCCAGAGGCGGGCGAACTGGATGGCGGCCTGGCCGACGGATCCGGATCCCGCGTGGAGCAGGAGCGTGTCGCCCGCGCCGACATCGAGCGAGCGGAGCACCTGGTAGGCCGTACCCACCGGGATGCCGATGCCGGCGCCGGTGACGGCTGAGACCGAGGGCGGGCGGGGAATCGCGTTGTGCGCGGCGACCCGCACCTCGCTCGCGTAGGTGCCCGATGTCTCGCGGAATGCAACGGGATCACCGACCCTGAAGCCCTGCACGTCGTCGCCGACCGCGACGACCACACCGGCGCCGTCGCGTCCGACGTGCCGGGGTGACGTCAGCGCGCCGGACGAACGAGCCCCGGCGCGCATCTTCGCATCGATCGGGTTAACGCCCGCCGCCTCGACACGCACGATCAGATGGGCCGGACGAAGCTCGGGTGTCGACGTCTCGGTGACGGTGAGGACCTCGGGTCCGCCGAACTCGGTGTAGACGATTGCGCGGGTCATGGTGATGCGTTCTTCCTCGTCGGGGACGGCGTTCTGTCTCGAGCGTAGACCTCGCGTGGCCGGGCTGGACGGTCAGGAACCCTCGCGCAGAGCCTTCGTGATTCGGGGGAGCGAGACGGGCTCCGCGGTGCCCAAACGTTGCGCGAACAGGCTGACGCGATACTCCTCGAGCAACCAGCGGGTGTGCACGAGGGCCGGCGAAGCATCCGGACGCACGGGGATCGTCCCACCCGCTTCGGCGTAAAGAGCGGCCGCCCGTTCGAACTCCGTCATTCGCTGGCGGTCGCGACCCGGGGTGTCGGCGAGTTCCTCGAGCCGCAGCCGTGCGCCCTCGAGGTACCGGAGCAGATGCGGCAGTCGGGCGGTGCCGGACTGCAGCACGAATCCCGGATAGATCAGGCCCGCGACCTGCGCCCGCACATCGCCGAGGGCACCGAGCAGTGTCATGGCGTTCTGTGCGCGCAGGACCTTATCGACGTTCCGCGCGGTCAGCAGGATGCGGGCGGTCAGCGACACGGTGGCGAACATCGCGTCCACGATCCCGGCCGAGACCGCATCCCGTACGCGCGCGAAATCCTCCGCACTGCGGACCACGCCGGTCGGAGCAACCGTGCGGATCAGCGTGTCGGCTGCCGCCGCGCGACAGTCCTCGATCAGCGCCTTCGCCGAGGCGTACGGAGAGGCGGCGAGGGCGAGTTTCTCGTTCGCGGTCAGATGCTCCTGCACATACGAAACGGGCGAGGGCACCGCGAGCAGCACGAGTCGCCGGATACCGACCCGCAGCGTTCGTTCGGCGGCATCCGGGGTGGTCTCGATGCGGAGCGAAACACTCGCGCCGTCGTCGAGGAGTGTCGGGTAGCCGCGGACGACCCCGCCCGCGACGCGGGTGTCGACGACGGGCGGGAGGTCGCCCAGGTCCCACGTGGTGATTCCCTCGCGTTCGCGGACGGATGCGCCGGTGCTCGGAGACGGCTCGACCAGCGCGGCCGGACCCCCTCCGCGGCGCGGCCTCGCGGTCGACGGTGGAGCGGCGAGACGGGTGGCGACGCTCTCGCGCGCACGGCCCGACAGGGTCTCTTGCAACTCGCGCAGGTCGCGCCCCGACCCGACCGTGCGCCCGCGCTCGTCCACGACACGGAACGTTGGACGCAGGTGCGCGGGAACCCTGTCCATTTCGAAATCATCGGTTGTCACGGGCCGGTTGGCGACGCGCTGGATGAGCTTCGCCAGCGCGGCGGCGAGCGACGTCGGCGGAAGACCCGCGTGGCTCTCGGGGCCCGCGCCCGCGAGGTCGTCGGCGAATTTCGCGGCCCAGTCCGCCGCGGGCACGACGTGCCGGCGGATGAACTTCGGCAGCGCCCGCAGCAGCGCCGTGACCAGATCCGGGCGCAGCCCCGGAACCTGCCAGTCGAACCCGTCGGGGCGCACACTCGCGAGAAGCGCCAGCGGCACGACCACCGCGACGCCATCGTCGGGCGCGCCCGGCTCGAACCGGTAGGCCAAGGTGAGTGTCTGATCGCCCTGGGTCCAGCGGGTCGGGAAGTCCGAGGCATCCGATCGCGCCTCGCCCTCGAGCAGGTCCTGCTCGCGCATCGTGAGGAGTTTCGGTGTGCGTGCGGATGCCTCACGCCACCAGTTCTCGAACGAGCGGACGTCGAATACCTCGGGCGGGATGTGCGCGTCGTAGAACGCGAAAACGGCCTCGTCGCCGGCGAGGATGTCGCGCCGACGCTCGCGCTCTTCTACCCGCTCGAGACGTCGGCGCAGCTCGTCGTTCGCGCGGGCGAAACCCGTCAGGCGTATGTCGATCTTCGACGGATCCCACTCGCCCTCGACCAGCGCGTGCCGGACGAAAAGCTCGCGCGCCCCGGCGCGGTCGATGCGGGCGAACTGCACGCGACGGCGGGGGATGATCTCGACCCCGAACAGCGTGACCTTCTCGTAGGCGACCGCGGCCCCGGCATCCTTCGACCAGTGCGGCTCGCTCACCTGACGTTTCGCGAGGTCGCCCGCGAGGGGTTCGGCCCAGGCAGGGTCGATCGCGGCGACCGTGCGGGCGTAGAGACGTGACGTCTCGACCAGCTCGGCGGCCATGACGGCCTTCGGTCGGGCCTTGCGCAACCCCGAGCCGGGAAAGATGGCGAATCGGATGCCGCGGGCACCGAGATAATCGGGCGCCGGTGCGCGGCGGGCGGGGGTGGCGCCCTTCTGCGTGGCGCGCTCGTCGATCAGGCCGATATGCGAGAGCAGACCGGCGAGGATCGCGCGGTGGATCGCGGCGGGGTCGAGGGCCTGTTCGTCCGTGTCCGTGGAACGGGCACTCTCGCGCCCGGAACGGGCACCTTCGCGACCGGAACGGGCACCTTCGCGCCCAGCGGTCCCTGAGCCTGTCGAAGGGACCAGCGACCGGATCTGCCGGTGTACGTCGAACCACTCACGCACGCGAACGTAGTTGAGGTGCTCGGCCTTGCAGAGGCGTCGGAACGCGCTCGATCCGTTCTCGCGCTGTGCCTCTTGCAGGTGGTTCCAGAGGTTGAGGAGCGCGAGGAAGTCGCTCGTCGGGTCGGCGAAGCGCGCGTGCAGCCTGTCGGCCTCTTCGCGGCGCTCCTCGGGGCGCTCGCGGACGTCCTGGATCGACATCCCGGCCACGACCGGCAGAACCTCGGCGATCGCGCCGGTGCGCTGCGCCTCGATGAGCATGCGGGCGAAGCGCGGGTCGATCGGCATCCGCGCGATGTCGCGTCCGATGCGCGTGAGGCGCGGGGCGCCCTTCCCGGGTTCCACGGCGCCGAGCTCGCCGAGCAGATCGAGCGCGGCCTTGACGCCGCGGGAGTCCGGTGGGGTGAGGAACGGGAACGCCTCGATGTCGCCGAAGCCGAGCGAGAGCATCTGCAGGATGACCGAGGCGAGGCTCGTCCGCAGGATCTCGGGCTCGGTGTACTCGGGGCGCTTCGCGAAGTCGTCGGCGGCATAGAGGCGGATCGCGATGCCGGCGCTCGTGCGTCCGGCACGGCCGGAGCGTTGCTGCGCGGATGCCTGCGACACGGCCTCGATCGGCAGGCGCTGCACCTTCGCGCGGTTGCTGTAGCGCGACATCCGAGCTGTCCCGACATCGATCACGTACCGGATACCGGGCACGGTCAGGCTCGTCTCGGCGACGTTCGTGGCGAGAACGACGCGGCGGCGGACGCCGGCCACGCGCGAGGGTTCGAAGACGCGATGCTGGTCGGCCGACGACAGGCGCCCGAAGAGGGGGAGGACCTCTGTCGGGGCCGCGCCCTGCGCGTAGGCACCGCGGACGGCGTCGGCGGCGTCGCGGATCTCGGCCTCGCCCGGCAGGAACACCAGCACGTCGCCCGGCGCCTCGCGGTCGAGTTCTCGGAGCGCCGCGACGATGCCCGCGACCTCGTCACCCTCGACGTCGTAGGGGCGCTCGTCGATCGGTGCCGTCGTTTCGTCTCGCTGCGCTCGCTCAACGACCGGGGGCTCGTCGGACGTTGAGCGAGCGCCGAGGGCGCGAGACGAAACGTCGTCCTCGACCTCGCCGACGAGAGGGCGGTACCGGATGTCGACCGGGAACGTCCTGCCCGACACCTCGACGATCGGCGCGGGTGTGCCCGAGGCATCCGCGAAGTGTGCGGCGAAGCTCTGCGGGTCGATCGTCGCCGATGTGACGATGACCTTGAGGTCGGGCCGCTCCGGCAGGATCCGCGTGAGGTACCCGAGCAGGAAGTCGATGTTGAGGCTGCGCTCGTGGGCCTCGTCGATGATGATCGTGTCGTAGCGGCGCAGCAGCCGGTCGCGGTGGATCTCGTTCAGCAGGATGCCGTCGGTCATGAGGGCGACGAGGGTCTGGTCGGAGACGTTGTCGGTGAATCGGACCTTGTACCCGACGAGGGTGCCGAGGGGCACCTCGAGTTCTTCCGCGATGCGCTCGGCGATCGTGCGGGCCGCGAGCCTGCGCGGCTGCGTGTGCGCGATGCGCGTGCGACCGAGCTCGAGGCAGATCTTGGGCAGCTGCGTCGTTTTGCCCGACCCGGTTGCCCCGGCGACGATCACGACCTGGTTGCCCTCGATGGCGCGCGCGATCTCTTCCCGGGCGGCGCTGACGGGCAGCTCCGGCGGGAACGAGATCACGGGAATGGGCGCGGGCATAGCCCTCCATCGTATGACGCGAGGGCACCTGTCAGCCGAGGGTTGCGGGCGCGCGCCGGTCGCGCGACCCTAGGATGACCGCATGGGCTCGGAGGGTTTCGCGCGTGTGCGCTTCATCGGATACGCGATTCCGACCGCCCCGGCCATGATCGTGCCCCTCGGCAATCCCGACCGCGGGTCCGCGATGGGCGGCACCTACCTCGGCCTCGGCGACGTGGCGGCGGATGTCGGGGGCAGGCTCTCCGTCATGCGCGCGGCCGTGCACGCGGCCCGCGATGCACTGCCGACGGGCGAGACCGACGTGCTGAACGTCTTCGTCGCCCCCGAGTTCTTCTGGCACGGGCGACAGGGCCCGTACCTCCACGCCACGGGCGCGCCCGACCCCGTCGATCACATCCTCGAGCGTTTGACCGCGGAGTTCCCGCCGGAGGACTACCCGAACTGGGTGTTCGTCTTCGGTACCGCGGTCACCGCGGCCGCGGATGACCCGCGCGAGGTGTTCTCGCGCGCCACGACCACGGTGCGCAACGGTGTCGTCGCCGACCTCGCACACCGCTACCGTCAGGCCGCGGGGGATGACGCCGCGAAGGTCTTCGACATGATCGAGGATTACCTGCAGTGGGGCCACGCGCATCCGGTCGTCCAGGTGCGCAACCGCGCGCTGATCGTGAGCGCCACCCCGCTCGGCTCGGCGGGCGCGACGTTTGCCACTCACGCCGCCACGACCGATAAGGTCTTCGACTCGGCCGAGGACCTCGTGCTCTGGGACGTCACCGGCCGCGAAGACGTCGTGACCGAGCAGATGTCTGCGCATCCCTATGTCGATCTCTCGGCCGGCGACCTCAAGCGCGCCCCGTTCGATGCTCACGCGATCGTGCGGCTGGGGACGGATGCCGGCGGCGCGACCGACATCGCGGTTGAAATCTGCCTCGATCACGCCGATGCTCGTCTGCGCGGCGCGATGTCGCGCACGCGTTGGCCCCACGGAGATGGCGGGATCGACATCCAGATCGTGCCGTCATGCGGTGCGACCCTCGCGCCCGGATCGATCGCGTCAGCCGCGGGCGGCTTCGCGTTCAACGTCGACGGTCAGCTCGCGGTTGGCGACAGCATCCTGCCCGCGGGCTCCGGAGCGGTCTTCGGGGTGCGGAGCGCCTACGGCAACTATGTCGATCCGGCCAACCCGCGCTACCGCGCGCACACGCAGCTCGCGGGCGTTGTGAGCGCCGCAGCGGGGGACGACGGGCGCTCGCCGAGTTCGACGGATGCTCAGCTCGCGCGGTTCGCCGATGACCTCGTGACCGTGGTGCCGGTGGCGGCCCCACCAACGCTCGACACGTTCTTCGCGGGCGGTCCCGGTGCCGTGCACATCTACGGTCTCGAGGCGCCGCCGCCGCTCGGTCCTCGATAGGGCTCTGGTCCTGCTCCGTCAACCCCGTGCCCGAGGTCGGCGCGCTCTCTAGGCTGGGGCGATGACGATTCCCACCATCGCACTCCGTTCCGGCCACGACATCCCCCAGCTCGGCTACGGCGTCTTCAAGGTCCCCGCGGGCGACACCCAGCGGGCGGTGTCCGAGGCGCTGTCCATCGGCTACCGGCACATCGACACCGCCGCGATCTACGGCAACGAAGAGGGCGTCGGTGCCGCGATCGCGGGCTCCGGCATCCCGCGCGACGAACTCTTCATCACCACCAAACTCTGGAACGACCGCCACGACGGTGACCAGCCGAACGCCGCTATCCGCGAGAGCCTCGACAAGCTCGGACTCGAGCACGTCGACCTGTACCTCGTGCACTGGCCCACCCCGGCGGCCGACAACTACGTCCATGCCTGGTCGAAGCTCATCGAGCTGCGCGATGCCGGGCTGACGCGAAGCATCGGCGTCTCGAACTTCGAGATCGCGCACCTCGACCGCATCGTGGCTGAGACCGGCGAGGTTCCCGCCGTCAACCAGATCGAGTTGCACCCGGCACACCAGCAGCGCGAGATCGTCGCGTGGGGCGAGCAGAACGACATGCATATCGAGGCATGGGGACCGCTCGGCCAGGGCAAATACGACCTGTTCGGGCTCGCACCGGTGCACGAGGCATCCGTCGCTCACGACAAGACCCCGGCCCAGGTCGTGCTGCGCTGGCACATTCAGAAGGGCTTCATCGTCTTCCCGAAGTCCGTCCGCTCCGAGCGACTGCGCGAGAACGCGGACATCTTCGACTTCGCGCTCTCGGATGCCGAGATGGACGCGATCGACGCGCTGGACGCGGGCGATGGTTCGGGTCGAGTGAGCGCGCACCCGAACGACGTCAACTAGCCTGCCGGGTCCGGGTGGGCCTCGCGGGCGTTCGCAATTCAGTCCCGCGAGGTCTGGCTCGGAGTCCGCGGCCCGGAATGACGGGCCGAACGGGAGTCGGCGCCACCCGCGAGACTGAATTACGAACGGATCGATCGGGAAGGAGAGCGGATGACCTCCCGCCTCGACGACTCACGCAGTCCCTACCTCCGCGCGCACGCGGGCAATCCGGTCGCGTGGTACCCCTGGGGGCCCGAGGCATTTGCCGAGGCGGCGCGGCGGGATGTGCCCGTTCTCGTGTCCATCGGGTACTCGACGTGCCACTGGTGCCACGTCATGGCGCGCGAGTCCTTCTCGGACGAGGCGATCGCGGCGCAACTGAACGACGGTTTCGTCGCCATCAAGGTGGATCGTGAGGAGCATCCGGATGTCGACGCCACCTATCTCTCCGCGGCCGCGGCATTCACGCCGCACCTCGGCTGGCCGCTGACCGTTTTCGCGACCCCGACGGGCGTCCCCTTCTATGCGGGCACGTATTACCCGCCCGAGGCGCGGCCCCCGGTTCCGGCCTTTCGCGACGTGCTGACGGCGGTTCTCGAGGCGTGGACCGAGCGGCGGGACGAGGTCGAAGGGACGGCGGCTGCGATCGCCGACGCTCTGCGCACCGCGGCGCACGGGGTAGACGGGTCGCTTCCGACGCTCGAGGATCTCGCGGGTGCTGCGCGCGCGGTCGCCGCGGCGGAAGACCCGGCGTACGGGGGCTTCATCTCGGGTGGCGCAGCGGAGGCCCCGAAGTTTCCGATCGCAACGGTCCTCCGATTTCTGCAGGCACTGGGCCTTGCGCAGGTCGAACCCGAGGCGGCAGCGCTCGCCGCGCGCACCGTCCAGACGATGGCCGCGTCGCCGCTGCGGGATACGGTCGAGGGCGGATTCTTCCGCTACGCGACGCGCCGCGACTGGTCGGTGCCGCACTACGAGCGCATGCTCACGGACAACGCGCAGCTGCTCGACGCCTCCGTCAGCGCGGGTGAGGACGCCGTGGCCGCGGGTATCGCTTCGTTCCTGATCGATGTGTTGCAGCAGGCATCCGGTGGTTTCGGCGCCGCCCAGGACTCCGAATCCGTGATCGAGGGTCAGCGGAGCGAGGGCGGGTACTACGCACAGGATGCCGCGGGCCGGGCACGCCTGTCGCCGCCCGCCGTCGACGGGAAGGTCGTCACGGGCTGGAACGGCCTGGCCATCGGTGCGCTTGCCCGTGCCGGAGCCCGCCTCGGTGAGCCGCGCTGGATAGAAGCGGCTGCGCGCGCGGCAGAGGACGTCATTCAGAACAACCTGCGCGCGGACGGCACGCTCGTCCGCGCCTCGCTCGATGAGATCCCCTCGCGCGCCCCGGCCGTGCTGGCCGACTACGGCCAGTTCGCATCGGGCCTGCTGGCGCTCTCGGTCGCGGCGGCCGAGCCGGCGTACGCCGTGGCCGCGCGAACACTCGTCGATCTGTGTGTCGATCCCGAAACCCACGCCGTGCGGGCGCCCGGCGGTGGTGACTCCGTGCTGACCGCGCAGGGGATCACCGCGGCGGGCGAAGGATCGGATGGCGATGAGCCCTCGGGTGACGCGGCGATCGCGGGAGCGTGCCTGGACCTCTGGCTGCTCGGGGCGGGCGAGGAGTATCGTGCCCGAGCATCCGGAATCGTTGCCTCACGGGTCGCCGAGGCGTTCGGCCGGCCGCTCGGCTACGGTGCGCTGCTCGCCGTCGCGGGGGGATTGGCGGCGGCCCCGCGACAGATCGTCGTCGTTTCGGATGACATCGACGACCCCCTCGCGCGTGCGGCGCGGGCCGCCACCGCCGACGTGGTGGCGATCGTGCCGGTGCACCGAGCAGCGCAGTTCGCGGGCGCGGGATTCTCCTTATTCGAGGGCAAGGCGCTCAGTGACGGGCGGCCGACCGCATACGACTGTCGGGCGTTCGTCTGCCGGCTTCCGACGACGGATCCGCGGGATCTGTCGGACTGAGAGTCGCTACTCGCTCGGTGCGATGGCGCTGCTGAGCCGGCGGAACGCCGAGGCGACGGCATCGCGATGCTCGGGCTGGAGGCCGCCGAGCGCGTCCGCGCGGTGCCCGCGCGAGGTGGCGAAGGCGGCGCGCACGGGGGAGTCATCCGGAATCGTCGCGGTGAGGCGGATGCTGCGGCGGTCGGATTCGTGGGGCCGGCGTGCCAGGTACCCGCGGGACTCGAGCCGGTCGATGAGCGCCGTCGTCGCCGCGGTTGAGATGGCGAGCGTGCGGCTGATCTCACTCGGCCGCACGAGCGCGTCGGCTTGCTCGGCGGCAAGCAACAGGCGCAGGACGACGATGTCGTTGGTACCCAAGCTCAGGATGCCGCGCAACTCGCGTTCTTCGCTCGCCAGTGCCGCCTCGAGGTCGTGGAGCGCGTCGAGTGGGTCGCTGGGGGCGTCGGCGGGCACGGCGGGCCCCCTCTCAGCGATGGACGAACGTGCGAAGCCCACAGCCTACGGCAGATTAGCTCCCGTATTTAGCTAAATAAACGAGATACTTGGCGTGCTAGCGGAATGTTGTCAGAACGACCGCCGCGAGCGCGACGCTCAGTGCGACGACGCCCATGCCGGTCGCGGCCGTCAAGCCCAGACGCGCCATGCGCGGCTGGCGGCGCATCAAGGTTTCGCTCGAGCGGCGTCCGAGTGCCGCCTTGGCGTCGCTGAGCTCGAGATAGCGGCCGACGGGCTCGCCCCGCGCATCGGTCGCGACAAAACCCCCGAGCACCTCGTCGATGCAACCCAGGAAGTTCCCGCCGCGGTTGCCCGCGATCAGACCGGGCCCGACCGATACCCACACCGTGCGCATCCGTGACGGCGCGATGGGCGGTTCGACGAGTGCCATTGACCCTCCCGGAGCGCACATGCGACGTGCGTAGAGCACAGTGCATAGAACGGATAGTTACTAGGCAAGCTACCTAATTCTCCGCGGACGGCCGGACCCGACACGCGGATCAAATCCAGCTGAACATCCAGTTGTGCAAACGCCAGAACTCGTAGGGCACCTCGATGGCCGTCCAGAGCGGATACCAGAACACCGAGACAGCAACGGCAACGAGCAGGAATGCCGCGACCGCGCCCTGACCGCTCGTGCGTCGGTCGGTCGGCGCATCCGATGGCCCAGCTATCCGGCGCAGCGAGAGCACGAGGGTGAGGATCAGAAACGGCACGATCACGATCGTGTAGAACTGGAAGATCGTGCGCTCGGGGTAGAGCAGCCAGGGCACATATGTCGCCGCAACTCCCGTGAGCACGAACGCCACCCGCCAGTCGCGTGAGCGTCCAGCGCCCGGCCAGATCAGACGCACCGCGAGAAACACGATCGCGGCGACTCCCGCGTACCAGATCAGCGGGTTCGGGATGCTCGAGATCGCCTGCACGCAGCCGCCCGCCATGTCGCATCCATCCACGCCCGCGTCGGTCTTCTGCCAGTACATCGACGTCGGGCGGAGGAGCAGCGGCCATTGCCAGGCGGGAGAGGCGTACGAGTGCCCGCTCGTCAAGCCCACGTGGAAGTTGTAGATCGCCTGGTGATAGTTCCCGAGCGCGAGAAGTGGATTCGCATCCGAATCGCGGTCATACCCGCCCTCGGTGACCAGCCAACCGGTCCAGGTTGTCAGGTAGGCGATGGCCGCTACCGGTACGAAGAGGAGGAACGTCACGGGCCCCTGCCGGAGCGCGGCATCCGGAAGCCACCGCCGGATCCCGGCGCGTCGTCGTGCCAGGGCATCGATCACGATGAGGTAGATGCCCAGCGCCGCCAGGACGTAGAGGCCCGACCATTTCACTGCGGTCGCGGCACCGAGCGCAACGCCGGCGGCCAGGATCCACGGACGCGACCACAGCACCGGTCCCCAGCTCGAAGGGTCGTCGCCGGATGCTGCGAGCGCGATTCGGGTCTGCACCCTGTCGCGATCGATCAGGACGAACCAGAACGCCAGCAGCACGAAGAGCATCAGGAAGCCATCGAGCAGAGCGACTCGGCCGAGGACGATCCCGAGCCCATCCACGGCGAGAAGGAGTCCGGCGATGCAGGCCCAGACGGTCGAACCCGTCAGGCGGCGGGCGATGAGAATCAAGACCAGCACGGCCGCGGTACCCGCAAGGGCGGCCGCAAAGCGCCATCCCCAGGCCGTGTCCGCGCCGAAGACGCCATAGCCGAGTGCGATGAGCCACTTGCCGAGCGGGGGATGCACGACGAAGCTGCCATCCGTGAGGAAGCCCATCGTGTCGCCGGCGAGGAATGCTGTGTCGGCTCCGTCGGGCCACTTCGACTCGTAGCCGAGTCGGGAGAGTGTCCAGGCATCCTTCGCGTAGTACGTCTCGTCGAAGACCAGCGCGTGCGGATGTCCCAGGTTGAACAGACGCAGCACCGCCGCGAGCAGCGTCACCAGGGCGGGTGCCAGCCAGTGCCAGAGCCCACCGACCGCGGGTCGGGTCTGGAGCCAGAGCCCGAGTCGTTCGAACACCGTGCGTTCGAACACCGTGGGGCGCGCGAGGGGCAGCAGCGGGTCGGTGGGGGTGGGGCCGGTGCGTTCGGGGTCGAGGTCGCTGGCCGGCTGCACGCGACAAGCCTATGGGCGCCGACGGTGATGTCCGGCGCAACGGGCCTACGTACATCTGAAAGGAACGAAGGGGGTCGGCGGCCCGCAAACGCGGCGTGTCGGGCGGTTCAGGGGGCGTCGTTCCTTTCAGATTTACGGGTGTGCTGAGTAAGGGTGCGAAACTGACCGGATGCTGATCCTCGCCGCGACCCCGATCGGAAACCTCGGGGATGCCTCGCGTCGACTGGTCGAGGCGCTCGAGGCCGCGACGATCATCGCCGCCGAGGACACCCGCACCACCCAGCGTCTGCTCGCGGGCCTCGACATCACTAACCGCCCCCGGCTGATCGCCCTGCACGACCATAACGAGAAGCAGCGCGCCGCCGAGATCATCGACCTCGCGGCCGAGCAGGACGTGCTCGTCCTGAGCGACGCGGGCATGCCGACGGTGAGCGACCCGGGGTTCGGTCTCGTCGCCGAGGCGGCGGCCCGGGGCGTGACGGTGACGGCGCTCCCCGGACCGAGTGCTGTGCTCACGGCGCTCGCCGTGGCGGGGCTGCCGACAGATCGCTTCACGTTCGAGGGCTTTCCCGGGCGCAAGCAGGGTGAGCGCCGCTCGGCATTCACGGCGCTCGCGCGTGAGCCTCGCACGATGGTGTTCTTCGAGGCCCCGTCCCGCATTGCCGCGACCCTCGCCGACATGGCCGGTGTCTTCGGCTCCGATCGCCCCGCCGCCGTGTGCCGCGAGCTGACGAAGATGTACGAAGAGGTCAAGCGCGGCGGACTCGCCGAGCTCGCGGAGTGGGCCGAGGGTGGCGTGCGCGGCGAGTGCGTCATCGTGGTCGGTGGGGCCTCGAACGCCAGGCCCCCGCTCGCCGAGGCCGTCGCCCAAGTGCTCGAACTCGTCGCCGCAGGCGGACGGATGAAGGATGCGTGTACCGAGGTCGCTGCCGCTACCGGACACGCCTCGCGCGAGCTGTATCAGGCGGCCCTGGGTGCGAAGTCCGACGCGAAGCCGAAGTCCGACGCGAAGCCGAAGTAACGTGGCCCGCATGAGCCGCCGGGGTGGGGTCGCCCTCCTTCTGATTACCGGACTGCTCCTCGCCGGATGCGTCCCTGAGCCCGGTGACGCGGGCCCGGGCGGGATGCCGACTGTCGAGACATCCGCTTCCGTGTCACCCACTCCGTCGGACGCGGCGATCGCTGTGTCGGATGATTGCGGTGACGTGCTGACCGATGCCGAACTCAGCGAGCTGACGGGGCAGAAACAGTACCTCGCGCCCACGGTGCCCTCGCTCGAGGCGCTACCCGGACCCCTCGCTCGCGAGACAGCGGCGGGGGCCGACGAAACGCTGGCGTGCCTGTGGTGGATCGAAGACGTGTGGGAGAGCACGCTCCCGCTCTTTGTCTTCCGCACCAGCGCCGGGGCGCAGAGCGCGCTCATCGACGGGCTGCGGACCTCGACCCTCTATACGGAGACGACGATCGGCGGCGAGCTGGCCTTCACCTCGACGTTCTCGGACGAAGTATCCATCAACCAGCTCGTCTACGTTTTCGTGGAGGATGTCTGGATCGCGCTGGTCGCACCTGTCGAACCCGATGTGGCGCGCGCTGTCGCGGGCGGAGCATTGACGGCCATCGCCGGCTGAGTGCCACGGCGTGGCCCGCTGCCCCGGCTGTCGTCACACCGCGGAGCCGCCGCATCCGTCCCGCCTAGAATCAACGGGTGACTTCCGGCCGTTCGTTCTACATCACCACCCCCATCTACTACCCGAGCGACGTGCCCCACATCGGGCACGGGTACACGACGGTGGCGGTCGACGCCCTCGCGCGCTGGCACCGCCAGGCGGGCGATGACACCTGGATGCTCACGGGCACCGACGAGCACGGTCAGAAGATGATCCGCGCGGCGGCGGCGAACAACGCCACCCCGCAGGAGTGGGTCGACAAGCTCGTCACCGAGTCGTGGTTCCCCCTGCTCGAGACTCTCGACATCGAGAACGACGACTTCATCCGCACGACGCAGGAGCGCCACGAGACCCGTGTGCAGACGTTTCTGCAGGCGATCTACGATCGCGGCTACATCTACGCGGGCGAGTACGAGGCGCTGTACTGCGTCGGGTGTGAGGAATTCAAGCCCGAGTCCGAGATCGTCGACGGCACCGGCCCGTTCGAGGGGCTCAAGGTCTGCGTCATCCACTCCAAGCCGCTCGAGCTGTTGCAAGAGAAGAACTACTTCTTCAAGCTCAGCGAGTTCGCCGACCGGCTGCTCGAGCTCTACCGCGACGAGCCCGACTTCGTGCGCCCCGAGTCGGCGCGCAACGAGGTCATCTCGTTCGTTCGCAGCGGGCTGAAGGACCTCTCGATCTCGCGTTCCACGTTCGACTGGGGCATCGAGGTGCCGTGGGATGCCTCGCACGTCATCTATGTGTGGGTCGACGCGCTGCTGAATTACGCAACGGCGGTCGGTTACGGCGCGGATCCCGAGACGTTCGAGCGCCGCTGGCCGGCGTACCACGTGGTCGGAAAAGACATCCTGCGCTTCCACGCCGTGATCTGGCCCGCCATGTTGATGGCCGCTGGGCTCGACGTGCCGCGCGGCGTGTTCGCACACGGCTGGCTGCTCGTCGGCGGCGAGAAGATGTCGAAGTCGAAGCTCACGGGCATCGCGCCCACCGAGATCACGGATGTGTTCGGCTCGGATGCCTATCGGTTCTACTTCCTCTCGGCCATCGCGTTCGGGCAGGACGGGTCGTTCTCGTGGGAAGACCTGTCGGCGCGGTACCAGGCCGAGCTCGCGAACGGCTTCGGCAACCTCGCCTCGCGCTCGATCGCGATGATCGAGAAGTACTTCGCCGGCGTCGTGCCGCCCGCGGGCGAGTACACCGAGGGCGATCTCGCCGTGCAGAAGATCGTCGCGGATGCCGCGGCCACCGCCGACGCCGCGATCGAGCGGTTCCGCATCGACGAGGCGATCGCCGCGATCTGGACGATCGTCGACGCGCTCAACCTCTACATCACCGAGAACCAGCCGTGGGCTCTCGCCAAGGACGACGCCCAACGCGAGCGCCTCGGCACCGTGCTGTACACGGCCGCCGAGGGCCTGCGCGCGCTCGCTGTGCTGCTCTCGCCCGTCACTCCCGAGTCCACCGAGAAGCTCTGGATCGCGCTCGGCGCGGCCGAGAGCATCGGCCGTCTGCGCGACCAGCCGATCCGCGAAGCGGGAACCTGGGGCGTCCTCCGTCCCGGCGCGAGCGTCAATGGTCTCGCGCCCCTGTTTCCGCGCGTCGAGCAGAGCGTGTGAGCGACCCGTCACAGTACGTGCGAGAGCGCACGCAAGAGGGGCGCCGCGACATCCGGTACCCGGATGCTCCCGAACCGCTGAACGTCGCGGTCTACGACAACCACTGCCACCTCGAGATCCAGGACGGCGAGGGCATGAGCCTCGACGAACAGCTCGAGCGCGCCGTCGAGGTCGGTGTAATCGGGGTCGTGCAGGCCGGCGGCGACATCGAATCCAGCCGCTGGTCAGCCTGGGCCGCAGCTTCGCACCCGCGCGTGCTCGCCGCCGTCGCGATCCACCCGAACGAGGCTCCCGCGTACGCGGCGGCCGGCCGGCTCGACGAGGCGATCGGCGTGATCGACGAACTCGCCGAGCAGCCCCGTGTGCGCGCGATCGGCGAGACCGGGCTCGACTTCTTTCGCACCGACGAGTCGGGTCTGCCGGCGCAGTTCGAGAGTTTCGAGGCGCATATCGCGCTCGCGAAGAAGCACGATATCGCGATGCAGATCCACGACCGTGATGCTCACGAAGCCGTGCTCGAGACCCTCGAGCGGGTCGGTGCACCGGAGCGCACGGTGTTCCACTGCTTCTCGGGCGACGACGTCATGGCGCGAATCGCCGCGGAGCGCGGCTACTACCTCTCGTTCGCGGGCAACGTCACGTTCAAGAACGCCCAGAACCTGCGCGACGCCCTTGCGGTCACCCCGCGCGAGCGGATCCTGGTCGAGACGGATGCTCCGTTCCTGACCCCCGTACCGCATCGAGGCCGCCCGAACGCGCCGTACCTGATTCCGGTCACGGTTCGGTTCATGGCTGCCGAGCTCGCGGTGGACGTCGACGAGCTCTGCGCTCAGCTCGCGTCGAACACCCTCGCTGTGTACGGCGAATTCTGACTCGTCGTTTCGTCTCGCTGCGCTCGCTCAACGACCGAGGCTGGGCCGGTCGTTGAGCGAGGACGCGTAGTGACCGAGGCTGGGCCGGTCGTTGAGTGAGGACGCGTAGCGACCGAGTCGAAACGTCAGCGCGCGCGGGCAGCCTTCGCGGCCGCGCGATCGTCGGCCGCCGCGGTGAAGAGGGTCTCGGTCTGCTCGAGCTCCATGCCCTTGGTTTCGGGGATGCGCAACAGAACGTAGAAGAACGACAGTGCCGCGAAAACCGCGTACATCAGGTACGTGATCGGCAGCGACCATCCGGACATCGCCGGGAAGCTCACCGTGATGAGGAAGTTCGCGATCCACTGCGCACCCGCCGCGACGCCGAGCGCCTTGCCACGGATGCGGCTCGGGAAGATCTCACCGAGGAGCACCCACACGAGCGGGCCCCACGAAGCACCGAACCCGATCACGAAGAGGTTCGCGGCGACCAGGGCGATCGGTCCCCACGCGCCGGGAAGCGACACTTCTCCATCCACCGTCTCGGCGAAGGCGAACGCGAGGGCCATCGTCCCGAGCGAGACCGCCATCAGCACCGACCCGGTCATCAGGATCGGCTTGCGCCCGACGCGGTCGACCAGGACGATCGCCACGATCGTCACCGCGACGTTGGTGACGGACGTGATCACACCGATCAGCAGCGAGTTCTGTTCGGTGAAGCCCACGGCCAACCACAGCGTCGTCGAGTAGTAGAAGATCACATTGATGCCGACGAACTGTTGGAAGACCGACAGGATGATGCCGGTCCAGACGATCGGCTGGAGACCGAGCGCCTTGCCGCGGAGCGATACGCCCCGCGACTTCTTGTCTTCCTGGATCTTCTGGTCGAGCTCGCGCATGGTCTGCTCGAGGTCGGCCTCGGGCACCAGTCGTGCGTACACCGCGCGCGCCTCGTCGTAGCGGCCCTTCGCGATGAGGAAGCGGGGGGACTCCGGCATCGTGAACGCCAGCACACCGTAGACGAGCGCCGGGATGGCTTCTACGAGCAGCATCCACCGCCACGCCTCGAGCCCGAACCACAACTGTGACGAGGCGCCACCCGCAACTCCCGCGAGAACGGCGTTGGAGAGCAGGGCGCCGAAGATGCCGAGCGTGATCGCCAACTGCTGGAGGGAACCCAGCGTGCCACGGATCTGCCGAGGAGCGACCTCGGCGATGTAGGCGGGCGCGACGACGGAGGCGATGCCGATGCCCAGGCCGCCGATGAAACGCCAGACGGTGAGGTCGATCGCGCTGAAGGCGAGTCCCGAGCCGATCGCGCTCGCGAAGAACAGCACGGCGCCGACCATCATGACCCGCAGGCGACCCCAGCGGTCGCTCAGGACGCCCGCCAACACCGCGCCCAAAGCGCAGCCCAGGAGAGCGATCGCGACGACGAAGCCCGTCACGACATCGTTGAGGCCGAACTGGTTCTCGATCGAGGCGACAGCGCCGTTGATGACCGAGGAGTCGAAGCCGAAGAGAAAGCCGCCGACGGCCGCTGCTATCGACAGCGCCACCGCCCTGCGCCCGAACGGGCTCTTCATCGAGAACGCTTGCGTGGGGATGGCTCCGGTGCTCACGACCGACACATTACCCCCGCGGGCGATGGGCAGGACGCATCACCACCAGGGCGATTCCTCCCTCAGCCGGGGATCGCCGCCAGCCACGCCAGCAGGAGGGAGCGCGCGTTGCCGGCATCGATAGCGGAGTCCGGGAGCGCGGCGAGAGCCTCGGCTGCCTCGGCCGCCGCGTCGCCCGTGCCCAGTGCGGCGTAGGCGAGCACGTAGTCGCCCAGGGCGCCGTCGAAGGCCTCCGCGCCGCCCGCCTCGGCGACGTTGAGATCGACGCGCCCGGGATTCTCGCCGAGATACGCGTACCCGATCGGTGACACCGGGATCAGCTGAATTCCGAGGATCGCGGATGGCTCGGCGCTGAACCACGTCGCATAGTCGCGCTTGCCACCCCACGTAAGCGACACCATGCCGTGCGCAAAGTCGGCGGCGCCGGGGATGCCGGACAGGTCGGGTTCGAGCCACAGGGTTCGCGCGGCAAAAGCTTCGGCCGACAGCATCCAGGTCGCCTGATCCCGCAGAGCGTCATCGCCCGTCACCTCAGCCCAGAGCCCGAGAGCGTTCCAGGCCATGACAGCCTCGGAGGACGACTCCTGGTTGTTCCCGTCGGCGAACGGCGCGAGCCCGGAAGCCCACGAGTGCCCGCGGTACGGGTCGAAGTGTCGCAGGGAGGGCAGGGCGGCGTCGTCGCCCGCGGCGATGTCCGCGGCGAGCGCCGAGATCACCGGGCGCAGGGTCTCGATCCGGTCCGGCTCGAGCGTGCCAAGCGCCGCAGCCGCCGACAGGAAGTATCCGTAGTGGAAGTGGTGATCGTTGGCCTGCTCCGAGCCGAACGAGGGCGTCAACCCGACGACGGTGCGCAGCGTCGGGTCGTATACGAAGCAGCGCGTTTCGCGCACGTCGCAGCCCGCCGGGTCCATCCACTCCGCCATTTCAGTCCAGAGGCGGTCTGCGCCCTCTCGAGCCAGGTCCTCTTCGCCGAGGCTCTGCGCGAGCAAGGCGAGGGAGCCTATCCGCGCCAGGGCCTTGCCGCCGCCGTAGGTATCGGAGGGGAGCGGGGGCGTAGCGGCCAGGTCTTCGCGGAGGGCGACGACGATCTCTGCGCGCGCCTCCGCGTCGGCGCCGCCCAGATCGAAGGACGCGGTGGGTGTCAGTCGCGGCACGCTCTGACTGAGTTCGGCGGTTGCGCAGGCTATGGCCGTTCCGTACGCCGTGTCGAAGGTGCCGAGGCCGCACGAATCGTCGACGTGGTGTCCGGGCGAGGGCACCAGGATCGTCGATCCCTCGTCGGCGTAGATCATCCGGGTGGTGACGGTCTCGTCCTCGAGGGTGAAGGATGTCTCGACCCCGGCGATCGGCTCACCCAGCGCGTCCGCCCATGCCTCGATGGTCGAGTCCGCGGGTACCGCGAACCATTGCGCGCTGTCGCCGCCGCGAAGACGCACGCTCGAGCCGTCCACCTCGGCCGTGGGCGCAAACACGCCATAGGTTCGTCCGTTCGCCGTCACGCTCCAGGTGCCCGCGCTCTCAGCGACGAGTGGTGTCGGTGCGGAGAGGGCCGTGTCGCGCGCCGCGGTAAACCCCACGACAGGCCATCCTTCGGCGATGGTGACCTCGCCGACCGCTCCGCCGTCATCCCCGTACTCCAGTGTCACCGACACCGGGTCGTACCGCGTGGCCACGAAAGACGTACCCTCGGTCGCGATTGCCAGACCTTCGCCGGCGGATGCCGCGATCGTCGTCGCGGTGACCGCGACATCCGGCAGTTCGAGCGAGAACGTCGAGCCCGTGGCGCGGAAGGCGAGCGGGTACGGGTAGACGGCCGTCGGTTCGTCACCGAACACGAGGCCGGAGTACCAGCGGTTCGTCGGAGGGACGTCGCCGTCGGCGAGACGCATCGTGACGCCCGTGGCCAGCTCGCGTTCGGGGAGTGGCCCCCAACCGGCAGCACTGGCGCCCGCTTCGCCGTTCGCCTCGCCGGAGGATGCATCGTCGGGAGAAACAAGAGAACACGCAGTCAGTCCCGCTACGAGCACCGCCACGAGCACGCCGATCTTCGCCGCGGCGAGCCCGCCGCGGCGAAGCGCGTGCGTCACAGGCCGACTTTTCGCAGCAGGTCGCTGACGGCATCCGTGATGCCGGCGAGCGGACCGTCGTCGCGCAGCTCGACGGTCGCCTCGACGGGAGTACCGGGCTGGAACGGCCCCGTCGTCAACGCGCCCGTGAGGTCGTCGCTTTCGATCCGGAGCGTCGAGAGAGCTTGACCGTCGACCGTGGTGACCTGGATGGCGGTCACCTCACCGGTGAGGGTGGATTGATTCGGTAGGCGGAGGTCGACGCTGCTCCCCACCTCCATGCGGCCATAGTCGCGCGCGGTGAGGACGAACTGGGCCTCGACGAACAGGCTGCCGGCGCGGTCGACGGTTGCGAGCACGCCGCCCGCCTGCGCGTATCCGCCCTGCGGAACGTCCACGGACGAGACGACGCCGTCGACGGTGGAGACGAGCGTGGCTGTGCCCTCCGCGTCGATATCGGCGGTCGTGGTGACCGCGCCCGCGTCACCGTCCGCGGTGGCGAGATCACGTTGAAGGGCGAGGCTGCGCACGGTGAAGAGCGGCTGCCCCGCCACGACGTTGTCGCCTTCCTCGACGAGCTGGTCGATGACGATGCCCCCGAAGTCGGTTCCGACGGGATAACGCTGCGACACGAGCATGGCGCTCGCGCTCTGCGCGTGGTGCTGGCGCTGGTTGAACACCAGCGTGAGGGCCGCGACGATCGCGAACGTGACGATCAGTCCAGCGACGAGGCGCAGCCTGTTGCCCCAGGTCATCGGTCAGCTCCAGCTGCAGCACCGATGCCGGCACCGACGAGTTGTGCTTCGGCGCGCGCTCGGCGGGCCTCGGCGCGTGTGCGGGGCACCGCGGCGGTCGTTGACGGCATGGAACTCGGCGTGGTCTTCCCGGGTGCCGCGGCCGGGCTCAGAAGAGCCGGCGGCACCAGGACCGGAAGATCCGCGCCCGGTCGTCTGGCGCGCTCCGGCGCCGGTGCAACGGCCGACGGGCGGACGGATGCTGCGCCGCTCGGACGTGAGACGACGGTCCGCGCGATCGGTGGCAAGACGGGTGCGAGGCTTGCGAGGTCGCGTGGTTCCTGACGCTTGATCCAGCGCGACTCGCGGGAAACCGCGATCAGGAAGGCGCCCAAGATGAGGGTGTTGGTCGCGTTCCACGCGGTGGCCAGCGTGAACGTCTCGTTCTGTGTGTCTCGCCAGATTGCCACGACGGTCGTCAGGGCCAGGAAGACGAAGAACATCATCTGCGGCAGAACGAAGTTGAACGGGGAACGTCTCGTCGACGAACCCGTCACATGCCAACCGACATCCTTGCCCGTGATGACGTTCGCGAGCGCCTTGGTGTAGATCGGGAACGAGACCGTCGCGAGGGTGAGTGTCTCCCACTTGAACGAACCGACGGCGAACCAGGCCAACAAGACCTGCATCACGTAGAAACCGGCGTAGTACAGGGCCCAGGTCGCGACGCTCAGCTCCATGGTGACGGGGCGCAGATCGAAGTAGATCTCGAGCGGCGGGACGAGCAGGAGCAACAGCGGCGAGATTCCGGTCAGGTAGAAGCTGGCTGTGACGAGGTATTGGATGCGCTGATCCATCGTCAAGCGGCGCTTCGGGCTGAACGGGTTGTACCGGAGCAGGATCTCGAACCCGCCCGTCGCCCAGCGCAGCTGCTGCTTGCTGTAGGCCTCCACCGTCTCGGGGGCATCGCCGATCGCCAGCACGTCGGGAATGAAGACCGAGCGCCAGCCGTTCTCGTGCAGTGTCAGCGTGGTCCAGACGTCCTCGGACTTCGAGTCTGTGTAGAGGCCGCCGATCTCGTCGATCGCGCTCCGCCGGAAGATGACGTTCGTGCCCACGCAGAGCGCGGCGTTGAATCGGTTGCGACCGGGCTGCACGAAGCGGTAGAAGACGCTCTGCATGTACGCCGCACCCCGCGCGATGACCGTGTGGAGATTGCCGTACACCTGAGGCGTCTGCACGAACGCGACCTTCTCTTCGATGAAGAACGGCAGCGTCTCGATCAGGAAGCGGGGCGAGGGAACGAAGTCGGCATCGAGCACAACGAAGTAGTCGCCCTTCGCGAGCGTCAGCGCGTGGTTGATGTTTCCGGCCTTCGCCCCGTGGGACTCGAGGCGGCGGACGTAGCGCGCGCCGAGCTCTGCGGCGAGCGCGCGCACCTCGTCGGAGTGGCCGTCATCGAGCACCCATGTCAGGTGGCGGCCTTCGATAGCGAGTGCTGCCGTGACCGTGCGGCGGATGACGCCGAGGTCTTCGCCGTAGGCGGTGATGAGCACGTCGATGTCGACGGGGCGTGCGTCGAGCACCAGCCGGTCATCCGGTCCGCGCAGCCGCGCCGCCGCGTCGTGGAACGCGAAGCTGCGGGGCTCACGAGCGCCGGAGAGAATCGTCCACATCGACAGCAGGGCGTGGAAGACGAGAATCGACTCGGCGATGATCACCATCGTGTACGGGATCGGATCACCGCGCTGCGCGGGGCTGAGCAGGAACGTCGAGTAGAGCAGGATGCCGATCGTCGCGATGATGACGACGAGCGTCATGACCGGGGTCGGGCCGCTGCGCGCCGCGGCGTGCTGGTCGTATGCGTTGGTGCGCAGAGCGCGTTGGTCGGCGCGCGAGGCGAACTCGAGCCGGCTATCGACCGGCTCGCGGTCAGCGGAGGGGGCGGACGGCGCCGCCGCGGGCAACGACGGACCCGGATCGAGCGCCTCGGGCAGCGAAACGGGGTCCGGCGTGGATATCGGTGTCGGTGCCGGTGTCGGTGCGCCCTGAAGCGCAAGAACCTCCGCGCGTGTTCGCGCCTGAGCGATCTGATAGACCGGAGCGAGCGCCTGATCGCCGTGGCGGGATCGCTCGTCGTCGCCCCTGCGTTGCTTTTCCTGCGCGCGCGTCTCAATGACGATCGCCATACGTCCCCCAGCTGTCTCGCTCTTCCCCAGTGCGATAGCGACGTCATCGGCGCTTACGGACAAAAGATGCCCGTCGTGAGCGGCTTTCCCCAGCCACTCGTCCTCTACCGTACCTGCTCCCGTGCGAGAACGGACCGCCGCGATGTGAACATCGTGTGACGATCCGCGGGAGCCCACGGCCTAGGCTGGGCGCATGTCGGTGACACTCCTCGGCGCATCCGAGATCCGCCGACTCGCGGCCGAGCTCGACGTGACGCCCACCAAGAAGCTCGGGCAGAACTTCGTCGTCGACGCCAATACCGTGCGTCGGATCGTGCAGATCGCCCGCGTCACAGAGCACGACCGGGTCGTCGAGGTCGGACCCGGGCTCGGGTCTCTGACGCTTGCGATCCTGGAGGCCGGGGCATCCGTCACCGCCGTCGAGATCGATCATCGTCTCGCGGCTCGTCTGCCCGAAACGGCGACGGCACACGGGGTAGCCGATGGCGCGCTCACCGTCGTCGATGCCGACGCCCTGCGGGTGACGGAGCTCCCCGGGGACCCGCGCGTGCTCGTTGCCAACCTGCCCTACAACGTCTCGGTGCCCGTGCTGCTGCACCTGCTCGAACACTTTTCGGGGCTCGAACGCGGCGTGGTGATGGTGCAGTCGGAAGTGGGGGAGCGGCTTGCGGCGCCCCCCGGGGCGAAGGTCTACGGTGCGCCGAGCGTCAAGGCGGCCTGGTACGGAAAATGGCGGCTGGCCGGAATGGTGTCGCGTCAGGTGTTCTGGCCCGTGCCGAACGTCGACTCCGTGCTCGTCGCCTTCGAGCGCGACGCGCAGCCGCGGGGAAGCGACGACGACCGGCGCGCGGTGTTCGCCATCGTCGATGCCGCATTCCAACAGCGACGCAAGATGCTCCGTCAGGCGCTCGCTGCGGTGCTCGGCGGGAGCGCTGCGGATGCCTCGGCGATCCTCACGGCGGCGGGCGTTGCTCCGACGGCACGAGGCGAAGAGCTCGGCATCGACGAGTTCGAGCGCATCGCCGCCGCTTTGCGCAAAGCAGCGCCGGGATCCGTGGGCATCGCTAGCCTGGACGGATGAGCGACAGCGTCAGGTTTCCTCCCGCATACGAACTCCACCGCCCCTACGTGGCGGCGGAAGACCGTTACAGCAACACCGATTACCGCCAGGTCGGCACCTCCGGCCTGTACCTTCCGCCGATCTCTCTCGGCCTGTGGTGGAACTTCGGCGACAACATCCCGTTCGACAACCAGCGCGCGCTCCTGCGCGGCGCGTTCGACCGTGGCATCACGCACTTCGATCTGGCGAACAACTACGGCCCCCCGTACGGCACCGCCGAGACGAACTTCGGACGGATGATGCGGGAAGACCTCGCGCCGTACCGCAATGAACTCATCATCTCGTCGAAGGCCGGCTACGACATATGGCCGGGTCCCTACGGCAACCACGGTTCGCGCAAGTACCTGATCGCGTCCGCCGAAGAGTCGCTCACGCGAATGGGTCTCGACTACGTCGACATTTTTTATTCGCACCGCGCGGATGCGGTGACGCCCATCGAGGAAACCGTGGGTGCGCTCGACACCCTGGTGCGTCAGGGCAAGGCGCTTTACGTCGGCATTTCGTCGTACAGCGCGGAGCGGACGGCCGAAGCCGTCGCGGTGGCGCGCTCGCTCGGGACGCCGCTCGTCATCCACCAGCCGTCGTACTCGATTCTGAACCGGTGGATCGAGGACGGCTTGACGGGCGTGCTCCGCCAGGAGGGGATGGGCGCGATCGCGTTCACGCCGCTCGCGCAGGGCCTGCTGACCTCCAAGTATCTGGGCGACGGTTCGGCCGAGCGCGCGCAGAAGCGCGGTTCGCTGCCGAGCGGGCGCCTCTCGGACGGCGCCGTCGCGAAGCTCCGGGGCCTCGACGTCATCGCCCAGGAACGCGGTCAGACCCTCGCACAGCTCGCGCTGCAGTGGGTGCTGCGCGATGGCGTCGTCTCGTCCGCCCTCATCGGGGCATCCCGCACCGAGCAGCTCGACGAGAACATCGCGGCGCTGTCGGGACCGGCCTTCGATACCGAGGAACTCGAGCAGATCGACGCCCTGTCGGACTCGCTCGACGTCAACCTCTGGGCGGAGTCGTCTGACCTGTGAGCACCGCCGGCCCCCTGCTGCCCGACGCGGCGCGCGTGCACGTGCGCGCGCCGGGCAAGGTGAACGTCTTCCTCGAGGTCGGCCGGGTCATGGACGACGGTTACCACGAGCTGGCGACGGCCTTTCAGGCCGTGTCACTGTTCGAGGATGTGTGGGCCACCGCATCCGATGAGTTCTCGATTTCGGTGCACGGCCCCGTCGATACTTCCGGCGTCCCACTCGACGATCGGAACCTCGCCCTTCGCGCCGCACGGTTACTCGCGAGCAAGACGGGTTACGACGGTGGTGTGCATCTCGAGATCCGCAAGGGTGTGCCCGTGGCGGGTGGCATGGGCGGCGGTTCGGCCGATGCGGCCGCGGCCCTCGTCGCGTGTGACGCGCTGTGGGACACGCGACTCACAACCACGCAGTTGCAGGGGCTGGCCGCACGGCTCGGGGCCGATGTTCCTTTCGCACTGCAGGGCGGCACGGCCATCGGTACGGGGCGGGGCGCCGAGCTGAGCCCCGCTCTCGCGCGCGGGCGATTCGAGTGGGTCTTCGTGACGGATGACGGCGGCCTGTCGACTCCGCAGGTATATGCCGAACTCGATGCGCATCGCGAGCGAGCCCAGACCGACATCGCCCCGGCGGCTCGCCAGCCCGTGGTCGACCCGGACGTGCTGCACGCGCTCCGCGCGGGCGATCCCATCCGGCTCGCGGCGGCGCTCCGCAACGATCTTCAGGTCGCGGCCCAGAATCTGCGCCCGGATCTCGTGGCGCGCATCGAGGAAGGTGAGCGCGCGGGGGCCCTCGCGGGAATCGTCTCGGGGTCCGGCCCGACCACGGCGTTCCTCTGCGCCGATGCCGAGGCGGCTCTCGATGTGTGCGTCGCGCTCTCGGCCTCGGGCCACGTCGCCCTCAGCGCCCACGGCCCCGTGCCGGGCGCCCGCGTCATCCCCTGACGCCTACGCGCGAGGACGCCCAGTCCCGAGCCCATAGCCGGTTCCGAAGTGGTTTCGCAAGCCCGGCCCCCGTGTCGGCGGGGGCCGCTAGGCTCGGACCGTCCGCTCTGGCAGGAGGAATTATGCGCGCGCTCGTAGGTGACCTGGTGGTCGCAGAAGCACCCGAAGAAGACCTGGTTCGGATCGAAGGCAACTGGTATTTCCCGCAGTCGAGCCTCACCGAGGGGCTGCTCGTCGAGAGCCCCACGCCGTATACCTGCCCGTGGAAGGGCGTGTGCCAGTACTGGTCGCTCCAGTCCGACGACGTGCAGATCGCCGACGTGGGGTGGAGCTATCCCGAGCCCTACGACGGGGCCGTCGAGCGCGTTGGCCGCGACTTCGCGGGACATGTCGCCTTCGGCAAGGATGTCTCGGTCGTCCCGTGACGGCTGAGCCCCGAAGATGATCGAGTTTCGCTCGGTCTCCAAGGAGTATCCGGACGGCACCGCGGCCGTCGATGACTTTTCGTTGGTCGTGCCCGCGCACAAGACGACCGTGCTCGTTGGGTCGTCCGGATGCGGCAAGACCACCCTGCTGCGCATGGTCAACCGCATGGTCGACCCCACCGCCGGGTCGATCGAGATCGACGGCGAAGACATCCTGAGTCGGAACGCTGTTCAGTTGCGGCGCAGCATCGGCTACGTCATGCAGAACTCCGGATTGCTGCCGCACATCACGGTCGCCGACAACATCGCCACGGTGCCCGTGCTGCAGGGCACTCCGCGTCGTGCGGCGCGCGAGCGTGCGCTCGAACTCATGAACACGGTCGGGCTCGATCCGGCGTTCGCCGATCGTTACCCCGCCCAGCTTTCGGGTGGGCAGCAGCAGCGCGTCGGCGTTGCGCGCGGCCTCGCGGCCGACCCCAACATTCTGCTGATGGACGAGCCCTTCGGCGCCGTCGACCCCATCGTTCGTGCTGAGCTGCAGAACGAGCTGATCCGCCTGCAGGAGGGGCTCGGCAAGACGATCATCTTCGTCACCCACGATGTGGATGAGGCGTTCTTGCTCGGCGACCAGGTTGTCATCCTCGAAAAGGGTGCGGCCGTTGCGCAGGTCGGCAGCCCCGACGAGATCATCGAAAACCCCGCGAACGATTTCGTGGCGAGCTTCATCGGCGCCGACAAGGGCAAGCGCGCGCTGAGTCTCAAAGAGACGGCGCACGGCACGGTGGTGATCGACGCCGAAGGCCGCACGCAGGGCGCGCTGGTAGGACGGTCGATCACGTGACCTGGGTTCTCGACAACCTCGACGTGATCGGCGGACTGACGCTCGAGCATCTGCGCCAAAGCGTCATAGCGATCCTGATCGGATTCGTCGTTTCGGTGCCGCTCGGATGGGTGGCGTTCCGGTACCGACTGCTCCGGAGCGGACTCATCACGATCACCGGCCTGCTCTACACGATCCCCTCGCTCGCGCTCCTCATGCTTCTGCCCGCGATTTTCGGGTACCGCGTGATCAGCCAGACGAACCTCATCATCGCCCTCACGATCTACGCGGTCGCGATCATGGTGCGCGCGGTGTCGGACGGCCTGCAGTCGGTCGATCCCGGCATCCGGCAAGCGTCCACCGCCGTCGGGTACGGATCGTTCCGCCGCTTCTGGGCCGTCGAATTCCCGCTCGCGGGTCCCGTGATTCTCGCGGGGCTCCGTGTGACGGCGGTCAGCACCATCTCGCTGGCCACGGTGGGGATCCTCGTTGGCGTCGAGAATCTCGGCTACCTGTTCACGAACGGGCTGCAGCGTCGCATCATCCCCGAAGTGCTCGCGGGGGTCGTCGCTGTCGTGGTCATTGCGCTCGTCATCGACTACCTGCTCGTGCTCGCTGGCCGCGCATTGATGCCCTGGGAGCGCACAGGCTCGCGGCGCTCGGTTCGACGTGCTCGCCGCGCCATTGCCGCGAGTGAGGTGACCGCGTGAACGTTCTTGCGGATGCCATCGCGTGGATGCTCGCACCCGAACGGTGGTCGGGGCCGACCGGCATCCCCGTGGCCCTGGCGCAACACCTCGGCTTCACCTTCGTGTCCGTTCTGATCGCCGCGGCAATCGCCGTCCCCGTCGGCTGGGCCATCGGCCACACGGGCAAGGGCCGCGAGATCGCCGTGTCGCTGTCGGGTGCTGCGCGTGCCATCCCCTCGTTCGGCCTGCTCATCTTGCTTGTGCTCGTCATGGGCGTGTTGCAGACGCAGGCCGCTGCGGTTATCACGTTCGTGCTTCTGGGTATTCCGTCGATCCTCGCCGGGGCGTACGCGGGATTCGAGGCCATCGACCGGCGAGTGATCGATGCGGGGCGAGCCGTAGGGATGACCGAGTGGCAGATTCTCTGGCGCATCGAGGTGCCGCTCGGGTTGCCGCTGCTCGTTTCGGGTCTGCGTGCCGCAACTCTGCAGATCGTCGCGACCGTCACGATTGCGGCGTACGTGGGGCTCGGGGGCCTGGGGCAGTACATCATCCAGGGCATCAACCTGAACCGCTTCAACCAGGTGCTGGCCGGGGCGATTCTCGTCGCCGTGCTCGCCCTTATCCTCGACGCCCTGTTCGCGATCGCCGAGCGCCTCGTCGTGCCACGGGGCGTTGGCGCGGGGCGCGTGAGCGGTGCGGGTGCCCGAACCTCGCGGCGCCGGACCGGTACGCGCGTCACCGCATCCGTTCAGGGCTCGCCCGCCTGAGCGCTACCGACTGCGCGCGCAGGCTCCCCGTTCTGTCCACACAGCTCCACTCACCTAGCTCCATTCACCTAGCTCCATTCACAGAGAGAAGAACAGCACCATGTTCACAGCACACAAGAGGCTCGCCATCGGCGCGGCCATCGCCACCACCGCGGCGCTCGCGCTCGCAGGCTGCTCATCGAGCGACCCGCTCGCCGAAGAATCCGCGGGCCGCGCGCCCGCGAGCGACACGATCGTCATCGGATCGCAGGCCTACTACTCGAACGAGATCATCGCCGAGATTTACGCTCAGGCGCTCGAGGGCGCCGGCTTCGAGGTCGAGCGTGAGTTCAACATCGGGCAGCGCGACGTCTATATGCCCGAGATCGAGTCGGGCGCGATCACGCTCTTCCCCGAGTACAGCGGAAACCTGCTGCAGTACTTCGACGAAGACACCGAAGCCCGCACACCCGAGGACGTCTACGCCGCCCTGCAGGACGCGATGCCCGAAAACCTGACCGTGCTCGATCAATCGGGCGCGAGCGACCAGGACTCCTACACGGTGACCGCCGCGTTCGCCGAGGAGTGGGATCTGACGACGATCGCCGATCTGGCGAATGTCACGGTGCCGCTGACCCTCGGTGGCCCGCCCGAGCTCGCCGAGCGCCCCTACGGGCCGACCGGACTCGCCGACGTCTACGGCGTCGACGTGACCTTCTCGCCCACGGGTGACACGACCGTCGAGAACCTCGTCGCCGGCACGGTCAACGTCGCCAACGTCTTCACGGCCGACCCGCGCATCCAGACCCAGGATCTCGTCGTGCTCGAAGATCCCGAGGGCCTGTTCCTGGCGTCGAACGTCGTGCCGGTTGTGAACGCGGATGTCGCCGACGAGATCGCCGACGTCATCAACGCCGTCAGCGCGGCGCTGACCGCCGAGGCGCTCGTCGCCCTCAACGTGCAGAGCACGGAAGACCAGATGTCGCCCGACGACATCGCGGCCGCCTTCTTGGAAGAGAACGGCCTGGTCTGAGGTTCTCGCGGAATCTTCCGCGCACGAAGCGCCCGGCGCCGCCGCCCCGGGCGCTTCGTGCTGCGGGAGTCGCGTTCGCTCGGGAGGACGCGTTCGCTCGGGAGGACGCATAGGGCACGATTCGCCCTCCGGAGCGACCATACCCTCCGGAACGGACACTGCGCGTGCCCGGAGCCGCGAGCGGGTGCCGCCGACCGCCCTGTGCGGACCGTGTGATCCACACGCACCGGGTCGCATAGCCTAGAAGCGATGGCTCATCTTCTCGGGGCCGAGGCCCTGCACCTCGAATTCCCCACCAAAGTAGTGTTCGACTCGATCTCACTCGGCGTGAACGAGGGCGACCGCATCGGCATCGTCGGCCGGAACGGCGACGGCAAGTCGAGCCTGCTCGCCATGCTCGCGGGCCGCCTCGAACCCCACGGTGGTCGCGTGACCGTGCGCAACGGGGTGCGCATCGGCGTGCTCGACCAGGGCGACACCCTCGATGACGACGACACCATCGGTGGCGCCGTGATCGGTGACATCCCCGAACACGAGTGGGCGGGCAACCCCCTGATTCGTGACGTCCTGCAGGGTCTGCTCGGCGACCTCCCCTGGGAAGCGAAGCTGGGCTCGCTCTCGGGTGGTCAGCGCCGCCGGGTCGCGCTCGCGCGCCTGCTCAAGGGCGACTGGGACGTCCTGGCCCTGGATGAGCCCACCAACCACCTCGATGTCGAGGCCATCGCGTGGCTCGCCGAACATCTGAAGCGACGCTGGTCGCAGAACTCCGGCGGGATGCTGGTCGTCACGCACGACCGGTGGTTCCTCGATGAGGTCTGCAACACCACCTGGGAGGTGCACGATCGCATCGTCGACCCGTTCGAGGGTGGCTACGCGGCGTACATCCTGCAGCGGGTCGAGCGAGATCGCCAGGCGGCGACGATCGAGGCTCGTCGGCAGAATCTGGCCCGCAAAGAGCTCGCTTGGTTGCGCCGCGGCGCGCCCGCCCGCAGCACGAAGCCGAAGTTCCGCATCGACGCGGCCAACGAGCTGATCGCCGATGTGCCCGAGATTCGCGACCGGGTCTCGCTACAATCGCTCGCGGTGACGCGGCTGGGCAAGGACGTCGTCGACCTGCTCGACGTGTCGGTCGCGTACGACGGTGTGCCGGTGTTGAACGACATCGAGTGGCGCATCGCACCGGGGGAGCGCACCGGCATCCTCGGCGTGAACGGTGCGGGCAAGTCGACGTTGCTCGGGCTGATCGCCGACACCGTCCGGCCCACAACAGGTCGAGTCAAACGTGGCACGACCGTCAAGGTTGCGACCCTGACGCAGCAGATGGACTCGCTCGAGCCGCACTTGGCCGATCCCGTCCGCGTCGTCATCTCGGGTCTTCGCACGAGCTACACGATCGGCACCGGCTCGAAGGCGCAAGACCTCACCCCGGGTCAGCTGCTCGAACGGATGGGCTTCGCATCCGAGCAGCTCTCGACTCCGGTGAAGGATCTCTCGGGCGGTCAGAAGCGCCGCCTGCAGCTGCTGCTGATCTTGCTCGACCAGCCGAACGTGCTGATTCTCGACGAACCGACGAACGACCTCGACACCGACATGCTCGCCGCGATCGAAGACCTGCTCGACTCGTGGGCCGGCACCCTCATCGTGGTCAGCCACGACCGGTACTTCCTCGAGCGCGTGACCGACCAGCAGTACGCGATTCTCGATCATCGCCTGCGTCACCTGCCGGGCGGTATCGAGGAGTACCTGCGACTGCGTCACGCCCAGCAGCAGAGAAGTGCCGCACGGTCATCCGTCGGCCCCGTCTCGACGAAGGCCAGTTCGGGTCTCAGCGGGGGAGAGCTCCGCACCGCCCAGAAGGAGCTCGCGGCGATCGAGCGTCGCATCTCGAAGGTCGACGCCGAGATCACCGCCAAGCGCACGGCTCTCGCCGACCACGACCAGTCGGATTTCGCCGGGCTGGGCGAGAAGATGACGGCGATCGGCAAGCTCGAGAACGAGAACACCGAACTCGAGCATCGCTGGCTGGAGCTGTCGGAGCAACTGGAGTAGCCGACGGGTCGGCGCGCTCTGGCGAGGTGTTCAGTGCGCGGCGTTCAGTGCACGACGTAATTCAGCACCGTGATCAAGAAGCCGAGGAAAGCCGTCCCGGCGGCTCCGAGGATGCGCACGAAATGTCCGGCACCGCGTTGCGCGTAGGCGGAGTATCCGAGGATGCCCAGCTCGATGTTCGCGATGATGAGCGCGATGCCGACGGCATCCTCGGCATCCATTCGCGTCGTCGCCCCCAGGATCAACACCAACGTTGAGGGGATCGCTGCGTAGAGCATGCCCGCGGAGTGCCCGATCCCGCCGCTGAACGCCTTCCGAAAGCCCAGCTCGCCGTGGTCGCTCAGGGTGTGGGCGAATACGTGCGCGATGAAGAAAATGGTGAGCGAGAAGAGCGAGACGAGCAGCACTTCGGCGGAGTCGGTGGAGTCGTCCGACACGCCCGCGATCAGAGCCGAATACAGGATGAGACCGTAGACCGCAGAGGGACCCGCGAAGATGTGCCGCAGCCATCCGCGGAATCCTCGATGCCCATCTGCCGGCGACGTCTCGGAGGCGGGGGAGGGGAGGTCCTCGGTCATCGTGGCGCTCCGATCGGTTGGGCGGTCATTCGGCGTCGAACCCGAGGCTGAGCTTGCGCAGCAGTCCGGCGAGTCGTTCGCGGTCGGAGCGCGAGAGTTCCGAGAGCAGGTGCGACTCGGCGTCGACCAGGCGGGTGATCGCGGCGTCGACCCGCGTGCGCCCCTCGTCGGTGAGTGTGACGAGGACGCTTCGCCCGTCACCCGGGTCGGCTTCGCGGCGCACGAGTCGACGCCCGACCAGGCGGTCGATGCGGTTCGTCATGGTGCCGCTCGAGACGAGTGTCTGCTGCAGCAGCTGCTTCGGGCTCAGCTGGAACGGCTCACCCGCGCGGCGCAGGGCCGACAGCACGTCCCACTCCCAGGCGACGAGCTCGCTTCGTCCGAACGCCGCGCGCCGCGCGCGGTCGAGGTGGCGTGAGAGCCGATCGACGCGAGACAGCACCTCGAGGGGCGAGAAATCGAGGTCGGGGCGCTGCGCCATCCACGCCGCGACGATCCGGTCGACTTCGTCGCTCTCGCGTGACATCCCCCCATCATGGCATCGGGCGTGCGGCGTCGCAGGCGTTGAGGGGGTGCTCGCCTGGCACTACTTGTGGCCTCAGGTGCGTTGAGACCCCATTTTCTGCCAGGGGAGCGGGTCGTTGTGTGAGGGGGATCGCGCCGGGCTCTGGCAGACTGAAAGGGTCCGCATCGGCGGGCGGTCCGCCGTGGTGTAACGGCAGCACGACAGCCTTTGGAGCTGTTAGGTCTAGGTTCGAATCCTGGCGGCGGAGCATGAGCGATCAGAGTCTGGCCATCGTCGTCCTCGCCGCAGGGCAGGGCACGCGGATGAAATCGCGGACGCCGAAGGTTCTGCACCGCATCGGCGGCAGGTCCCTTCTGCAGCACGTGCTCGACACGGCGGGGACTCTCGACCCCGACCGGCTGCTCGTGGTCGTGCGGCACGAACGCGATCTGATCGCGGACGCGGTTCAGGATGTCGCACCCGAGGCGATCGTTGTCGATCAGGACGAGATCCCGGGCACCGGTCGCGCCGTGCAGGTCGCGCTCGAGCACCTGGCGGAGTTCGGCGGAGACATCCTGATCCTGAGCGCGGATGTGCCGCTGCTCGACGGTGAGACGCTCGCGGAGCTGGTCGCCGGGCACCGCGCGGCGGAGGCAGCCGTCACGCTTCTGAGCGCCCGCGTCGACGACCCGACGGGGTATGGGCGCATCATCCGCGGCGCGGACGGCGGCGTCATCGGCATCGTCGAGCAGCGGGATGCCTCGGCTGAGCAGCGTGCGATCGCCGAAATCAACGCCGGGGTCTACATCTTCCAGTCCGTGCCGCTGCGGCGCGAGATCGGTGCCCTCGACGACGACAACGCGCAGGGCGAGCGATACCTGACGGATGTCGTCGCGTTGTTCCACACCGCCGGGATGGCGATCGGTGCGACTCTCGCACCTGACCCGACGGCGGCGCTCGGCATCAACGACCGCGTTCAGCTGTCGGCAGCCGCGGCCGAGCTGAATGCCCGTACGGTTCGCCGCTGGCAGCTCGAGGGCGTCACCGTGCAGGATCCCGCGACAACCTGGATCGACGTGACCGCGTCCCTCGCACCCGACGTGACGGTGCTGCCGAACACCCACATCCTCCGCGCCACGAGTATCGCCGAGGGCGCGATCGTCGGCCCCGACACGAGCCTCGTCGACTGCGAGGTCGGCGAGGACGCCACAGTCACGCGCACCGATGCGACGCTCGCGGTCATCGGCGCCCGGGCGACGGTCGGTCCGTTCGCGTACCTGCGTCCCGGCACCTATCTCGGCGCGCAGGGCAAGATCGGCACCTTCGTGGAGACGAAGAACGCGCGGATCGGGAACGGCAGCAAGGTTCCGCACCTGTCGTACCTGGGCGATGCCGAGGTCGGTGTGGGCGCGAACGTCGGCGCTGGCACGATCATCGCCAACTACGACGGGGTCGAGAAGCACCGTACCGAGGTGGGCGACCACGTCCGCACCGGGGCGCACAACGTGTTCGTCGCGCCGGTTAGGATCGGTGATGGGGCCTACACCGGTGCCGGTACGGTCGTGCGGAAGGATGTTCCGCCGGGCGCGCTGGCTCTCACCGTGGCCTCGCAACGCAACGTCGAGGGCTGGGTCGTACGCAACCGACCTGGCACTGCCGCGGCTCAGGCCGCAGAGAAGGCCCCCAATGGCTCGCAAGAAGAAGACGGTTGACCTCGATCGAGATCTGGACATCGCGCCCGGACTCGTCGCTAAGACGAAGAAGCGGCTGGTCGTCGTCTCGGGACGCTCCGCTCCCGCCCTCGCCGACGAGGTAGCCGAAGCACTGGGCATCCAGCTGGCGCCGACCGAGCACCGCACCTTCGCGAGCGGCGAGATCTACACCCGCTTCGAGGTCTCGATCCGCGGGTGCGATGTCTTCGTGATCCAGTCGTTCGGTCACCCCGTGAACGAGTGGCTCATGGAGTTGCTCATCATGCTCGATGCCCTCAAGCGTGCCTCCGCGAAGCGCATCACGGTCGTCGCTCCGTATTACCCCTACTCCCGTCAGGACAAGAAAGGTCGGGGACGTGAGCCGATCAGTGCCCGCTTGATCGCCGATCTGCTGCGCACCGCCGGCGCCGACCGCATCATGTCGGTCGACCTGCACGCGGCCCAGATCCAGGGGTTCTTCGACGGCCCCGTCGATCACCTCTTCGCCAAGCCCGTGCTGCTCGAGTACTTCCAGCGGACGCTCTCGCAGGCCGACCGCGCCAAGCTCACGGTCGTCTCGCCCGACATGGGCCGCGTCCGCGTCGCCGACACCTGGTCGGACAGCCTGGGCGCGCCTCTGGCCATCATCCACAAGCGCCGGGACCCCAAGGTCGCCAATAAAGTCACGGTGCACGAGATCGTCGGTGAAGTCGCAGGGCGGGTCTGTCTACTCGTGGATGACATGATCGACACCGGTGGCACGATCGTGAAGGCCGCGCAGGCTCTGAAGGCCGCCGGCGCCGAGCGTGTCATCGTGGCCGCGACCCACGCCGTGTTCAGTGATCCCGCGTCGGAGCGCCTGCAGGACGTCGCGATCGACGAGGTCGTCGTGACCGACACCATCCCGCTGTCCGAGAGTCGTCGCTTCCCGGGCCTGACGATCCTGCCGATCGCGCCGATGCTGGCGCGCGCCATCCACGAGGTGTTCGAGGACGGCTCCGTCACGAGCATGTTCGACGGCGCGGCCTGAGCGCACGGCGGTCAGCCCTCAGAGATTCTTCATAGGAAGCTCCGACAGGATCGGAGAAGCGGCGCTCTACGCTCGGGATCACCGGCACAGAATGCCGGCCCATCGCCGAAGGAGCCCTTGATGATCCGCGACGCCCTCGCCCCTCACCCGCTTCGTGCCCGACCGATTCGTGTGGGTGCTGCCCTGATCGGTTTTGCCGGAACATTGGCGCTCGCCGGTTGCGGCACTGCCGCAGCGGATACGACGGATGCCGCGACCACCGAGCCCTCGTCGTCCACCGAGTCGTCGACCGACACCTCAACGGGGACCGGCGCCTCGGGTGCCGCTTACGTCGACGGCACCTACACGGCAACGGGCTCGTACCAGACCCCCGAAACGGTCGAGACGATCGAGGTCACGATCACCCTCGCGGACGACGTCATCACGGCGGTCGAAGTGTCGGGCGATCCGCAGGCATCCGAATCCGAGCGGTACCAGTCCGAGTTCATCGGCGGCATCGACGATGAGGTCGTGGGCGAGAACATCGACGACATCTCGGTCGATCGAGTCGCCGGGTCATCGCTCACGAGCGGCGGCTTCAACGAGGCGATCGACGCGATCGAGGACGAAGCGGCGGCCTGACCGTGGTCCTGCCGCCGGGCCCCACGGTGCCGCTAGCGGCAACGTGGGAGTTCGATGCGATCGGCACGCGCTGGCGCATCGACACGGCCACCGAGTTGCCCGACGAGGCCCGCGCTGCGGCGGATCGCGTCATCGAGGCGTTCGATTCCGCGTGGTCCCGGTTTCGTGCCGATTCGCTCGTCTCGCTGCTCGCGCGCGGGGGTGGGCCGGTTCCCGTGCCGCCGGATGGTGCGGCGATGCTGGACGCGTTCGAAGAACTATCGCTCGCGACATCCGGTGCCGTGAACCCTCTCGTCGGCGCATCCCTCGAGCGCCTGGGGTATGACGCCTCCTATTCGCTTCGGCCGGGGGAGCCGCTCGCGGCACCCACGAACTGGCCGACGCGAGTGCGCTGGCGTGACCAACGCCTGGCGCTCGATGAGCCCGCGATGATCGACGTCGGCGCGCTCGGTAAGGGGCGTCTCGTCGATGTCGTGGCGCGCACGCTCGAACCCTGGACAGACGGCCGGGCCGTGATCGACGCGAGCGGAGATCTGCTCGTGACCGGGGTGAGGCAACGCATCGGGCTGGAGCATCCGTTCGATGCCAAACGTGCGATCGGCGTCTGGGAGGTGACGGATGCAGCCCTCTGCGCCTCAGCGGCGAACCGTCGTGCCTGGGGCGACGGGTTGCATCACGTGCTCGATGCGCGCACCGGCGTGCCGGTCCGCGTCGTCGCCGCGACGTGGGTCGTCGCCGATACTGGGATGCGCGCGGACGCGCTGGCGACCGCGCTCTTCTTCGACGGCGGCGACGAACTCGCGCACAGGTGGGGTGCGGAATGGGTGCGGATGCTGACCACTGGGCGCGTGGAATGGTCGCACGGATGCTCCGCGGAGCTGTTCACGCGGACCTCTAGCGTGGCGTGAGTTCGCGTACGGGGCGGATTCACCCCTGCCCGCGATAGACAGAGCCGACGATCGATCGACAGAGGAGAATCGCGTGATCGCAATGGTGGTGGGGGGCTGGGCGCGTATCCGCGGGTACCTCGGACGCCTGTCGATGTATCGCCTTGTGCTGATGGCGCTCGGCGTCTTGACCCTGGTGGCGCTCGTGCTGTCGTTCTTCGGGCTCGTGGTGCCCTCACCGCTCGAGCTGGTCGTGACGGTCGCCGTGCTCTTCGTCGCCACAGTCGGAACGAATGCGCTCGCGCAGCGGATGCTGAAGCTGCCGATCCGGCACGAGTCGGCGCAGATCACCGTTGGCATCCTAGTCTTCATTCTGCGCCCGAGTCTCGACCCGCTGGAACTGCTCGGGATCGCCCTCGCCGGTGTGGTCGCAGCCGCGTCGAAGTACCTGATCGCGTGGCGGGGCCGGCACATCCTCAATCCCGCTGCGGTGGGCGCCGCCGTGCTGACGATGTCCGGGCTCGGTGCATCGGCGTGGTGGGTCGGTTCGCCCGTGCTCGCCGCGCCCGTGCTGGTTCTGGGATTGTTCGTGCTGGTGCGGACCGACCGGTTGCGGATCGTCGCGACGTTCTTCGTGGTCGCCGTCGGGGTGTACGTGCTGCGCGTCGCGGTGCAGTCGCAGGCCGCGGGTTTCGAGTTCGACGCCGGGCAGACACTGCCGTTCGCGCTGTGGTCGTCGCCCTTCCTCTTCCTCGGTGCGTTCATGCTGTCGGAGCCTCTGAGTTTGCCGCCTCGGCGTTGGCAGCAGATGACGGTCGCGGCCGTGGTCGGCGTGCTCGCGGGCTGGCCGATTTCGGTCGGATACTTCACGCTTGGCCAGGAGCGCGCGCTGCTCATCGGCAACCTGCTCGCGTTCGTGTGGGTGGCCCACCATGCTGTGCGGCTGCGCTTGGCCGATGCGCGCATGATCACGCCGTCCGTGCGTCAGCTGACGTTCGAGGCGCGGCGTCCGGTGCGATTCGTGGCCGGTCAGTACCTGGAACTCGATGTGCCGCACGCAAAAGCCGATGCCCGCGGCACGCGCCGGGAGTTCAGTATCGTGTCGGCCCCGAGTGACGCGCCGACTGTGCGGGTCGCTTACCGGGTCAAACCGGGTGCGGGTGTGGGCGTGGGCGTGGCTTCGGGTCAGGGGGCGGGGTCGGGGCCGGGGGAGAGCACGTTCAAGAAGGCGCTCGCGGTCGCGTCGCCGGGTGCCGAATATTCGGCGACGGGTGTCTGGGGCGACTTCTTGATGCCGAGCAACCCGAATGCGCCCGTGCTGCTCGTGGCGGCAGGCATCGGCATCACGCCCTTCGTCTCGCAGGTGCGTGAGGACCGCGCCCGAGGGATCGAGCGGAATGCGGTGTTGATCTACGTCGCGTCCGAAGCGTCGGAGCTGGCGTTCCGAGATGAGCTGGAGGCATCCGGTATCGAGGTCATCGTCTTCACCCGCGACCAGCCACGTGATCTTGCGGCCAGTTGGGTGTGGGCGCGGGGTGTCCGCCTCGATGCTGAGGGGCTACCGAGGGTCGTGCCCGACCTCTCGTCTCGTCACGCGTATGTATCGGGCCCGCCGAAGCTGATCGCCGAGTTGGCGCCCGCATTGGCTCAGGCTCGATCACTCACGACGGACGCATTCGCCGGGTACTGACCCTGCGTTGGCGCGTGCTCACGCCATGGGCGTGCTCGTGCCGCGGGGCGTGCTCGTGCCGCGGTTGGGGTGGTTCTAGAAGGGTGGTGGGGGCCCGGTGGGGATGAAGTGGACGCGGGAGGGTGGGTCGTCGATGTAGATCTGGCCGGTGGGGCTGGTCCATTCGAGGACCCCGCCGCCGAGGTTTCGGACCTGCCAGGGGGTGGCGTGTTTGAGGGTGTGGTGGCGGCGGCAGAGGTGGTGAAGATTGTGAACACATGTCGTTCCGCCGAGTGCCCAGTCGTGGCCGTGGTCGATGTCGCAGCGGTGGACGGGTTGGCGGCATCCGGGGAATCGGCAGTGTTCGTCGCGGGCTCGGAGGAAGCGTTTGAGGTCGGCGCCCGGGGTGTAGCGGTCGACGGCGAGTATTCCGCCGGTGATGGGGTCGCTGAGTACCCGGTCCCACCCGGATGCGCGACCGGCCAGGCACCGGGCCGTATCGATGTCGATCGGGGCGCGTCCGACGAGTTCGGCCGGTTCGTCGCTGAGACCCGCAAGTGCCAATGCGGGGACGGTGACGTGCACGATCGCGCGGATGGCGCCGAGCCCGCCGAAGCCGAGTGACGGGTCGGTGGCGGTGTCGGTGGTGGGGTCGTCTTGCGGTGCGCTGGTGAGGAGCATGTCGGCGAAGATGTCGGCCCGGAGTTGGTCGATCGTGCGCGGGTCGGGGGTCAACTCCGGGCCGCAATCAGAGTCACCCCCATCATCTTCCGCACCAGCACCAGCACCAGCACCAGCACCAGCACCAGCACCAGCACCAGCACCAGCACCAGCACCAGCACCAGCACCAGCACCCGTGCCATCCGCCGCCACGGCGGCGGGCCCGAATGACGCACCCGGCTGGGCTGCGGCGCTCGCTGTGCGGACCGCGCGCGCCTGCTGCGTCAACCGGTCGTAGATGCCGTGGACGAGGGTGGCGGGCCCGGTGTAGATGAGTTCGCCCATCCCGTCGGGCCGGTCGGTGACGGTGACCGCACGGTCGGCGCGCGCATCTCGGTGTCGTTCGGTGACGGTGCGGGGTTGGAGGCGTTCGGCGAGAGCCTCAACGGCAGGGCGCAAGCGAGACGGCGAGAGATTCTCGGCTCGCGCCACGGCCTCGACGGCAAAAGCGAGGCGGGCCTCGGCGTCCAGGATCGGGGTACCCGCGTCGACGATCACGCGCGCGTGGCCCACGAAGATCCGCCCCTCTTCGAGCGCCTCGAGCACCGGGGTGAACCCGTCAGCGAGCACCCCGGCGTCGTTGATCTGCCGTTGAACCGTCCGGTCGGACGCGCGGACCGCGAGCGCGAGTTCTGCTGCGATCGAGCGGAGGTGCATCTCACGCTCCCGCGCATCGGAACGCAACACCGCCGAACGGGATGCCGCGAGCTCGCCCGCTTTCGCAAGCAACCGAACCTCGGCCGCGTGCACCTGTGCGGCTTGCTTGCGCAGTGCCACGATTCCCTCGACCAGACCGAGGAGGGAGACGTCGTCGAGCGCCCCCACGTCCACGGTCTGATTCGAAGTCATGTTCGATAGCCTATGGACGACCTCCGACATCCGAAGCCCGAAAACCGCGCAATCCCGGCACAAAACGAGACCCGAGAATGAGAGTTCTCTCACCCTCTTCAGCCATGCCCATCGACCGCAGCTCAGACCTCGGGATCGCGCGGCTTCGCCGGCAGACGCACCTCGAACTCGGTGTCACCGGGGACGCTCCGCATCGAGATCGTGCCGTCGTGCGCCTCGACGATCGCTCGCACGATGGATAGTCCGAGGCCGGAGCCGCCGGTCTGGCGGGCGCGCGAGGTGTCGCCGCGTGAGAAGCGCTGGAACAGCTCGGCCTGCAGCGCCGGGTCGATTCCCGGGCCGTCGTCGTGCACGCGGATGACGGCATCGGATCCTTCGCGCGTGACGCTTGCGGTCACGTGCGTCCCGGCCGGGGTGTGGGTGCGGGCGTTCGCGAGCAGGTTGGCCACGACCTGGTGCAGGCGTGCGGTGTCGCCCGCGATCTGCACGGGCTCGTCGTCGACGTCGATGCTCCACCCATGATCAGGTGCCGCGACCTGTGCGTCACCGACCGCCTCCACGACGAGCCGCGACAGGTCAGAGGTGCCATAGACGAGCTCCTGGCCCTCGTCGAGGCGCGCGAGCAGCAGCAGATCCTCGACGATCCCGGTCATCCGCAGCGACTGCGCCTGGATGCGTTGCAGCGATTGCTCGCTGGTTTCGCTCAGCGAGCGGTCGCGCAGCGACAGTTCGGAGTAACCGCGGATCGATGCCAGGGGCGTGCGCAACTCGTGGCTTGCGTCGGCGACGAATCGGCGCATCCGCTCTTCGTTCCGTTGCCGCGCGTCGAGGGACGCGTCGACGTGATGGAGCAGCATGTTCAGCGCCGCTCCCACCCGGCCGATCTCGGTGCGTTCGTCGGCCTGGGCCGCGGGCACACGTTCCGAGATCGAGACTTCGCCCTGATCGAGCGGCTGTCTCGCAACGCGGGATGCCGTTTCTGCGACGGCGCGGAGGGGCTTGAGTCCGCGCCGGATGGTCCACGCGGTTGCGACGCCGAGAAGCACCAGCCCGCCCGCGGTGAGGAGTGCGGTCGCCGTGAGGAGGTTGGCGATCGTGCCCTGAACCTCTTCGAGGGGAAGCCCGACAGCGCCGACGATATCGCGCGTGCCGCGGTTGACGACCGCCAGCACGCGGTAGTCGCCGAGGCCGTCGCCGATGTTGATGGTCGTGGGCCCGGAGATACTCACGGTTACGAGCACCCGCTCGATCTGTTCTTCGCTCAGGTAGCTCACGCCGGGCGTGGCGTCTACCACCGCGCCCGTCGACGTCCCGTTCGAGTCGGCCAATACGAGCAAGAACCCGGGCTCTTGTCTGCCCGCCTCGAGGATCTGATACGCCGTGGCACCGCTACCCGGAAATCCCGCAGGGAGCGACAGAGCGCTCGTGCCGAGGGTTCTGAGTCGGGCGTCGACGTTGCCCTCGAGCACCCGGCCGAGCACAACGCTCGTGACAATAGATACCAGGACGAGGATGATCGACACGATCCCGACGACGGTCAAGATCAGACGCCGCTGCAGGGTCCACGGCGCCCGCGGACGCCTGGCTGCGGGAGAGGACGCGGAGGTCCGCGAAGGTCCCGAAGACGCCGAAGTGGAGGCATCCCCCTCGGTCCCCTCCGCCTTTCTCGGGGAGGGGCTCGTCACTGGGGCGCCTTGATCATGTACCCGACACCGCGGACGGTATGGATGAGAGGCGGATGTCCCGCGTCGATCTTCTTCCGCAGGTACGAGATGTACAGCTCGACGACGCTCGAGCGTCCGCCGAAGTCGTAGTTCCAGACGCGGTCGAGGATCTGCGCCTTCGAAACCACGCGGCGGGGGTTGCGCATGAGAAAGCGCAGCAGCTCGAACTCGGTCGCGGTCAGCTCGATCTGGGCGCCGGCCCGCTCGACCTCGTGGCTGTCTTCGTTGAGCGACAGGTCGGCCACGCGCAGGATCGGCTCGGCCTCGTCGGCGAAGGCCGAACCCGCTCGGCGCATGAGTCCGCGGAGCCGTGCGACGACCTCTTCGAGGCTGAAGGGCTTGGTGACGTAGTCGTCGCCGCCCGCCGTAAGCCCCGCGACGCGGTCGGCAACCGCGTCCTTCGCGGTCAGGAAGAGCACGGGCACATTGTCGCCCGACTGCCGCAGGCGCTGCAGCACGGCCATCCCGTCGAGGTCGGGCATCATGATGTCGAGCACGAGAGCGTCGGGCTCGAAGTCGCGCACAAGTTGCAGTGCCTCGTAGCCGCTCGCCGCGGTCTTGACCGCCCACCCCTCCATGCGGAGGGCCATCGAAAGTAGATCGGTGAGCATCTGCTCGTCGTCGACGACGGCAATACGCAGAGCGGTGCCGTCGGGGCGGCGCAGGGCGGGAGCAGCGGAACTCATGAGGTCATTGTCGACCCGAATCTATGTGCTTGCTATGGAGCCGGATATGCGTTCGCTGTGAATGTACGTCCGTGTGGGAGCAGCTCTCGCCGTGTCGCCACCGCCCGCCGGACAGATCTCCGGACCGATCGAACCGACAGCCGTCGGGTGGCCCGACGAGGGGCGAGTCACGCTCGTCTCGCCGGAGTGTTGTCCAGCAGCGCTACGAGCCCGCGGCCTCGGCGTGCGCGACCATGCGGTCGAACGCCGCATCGAGATCGGGATCGATGACCTGCAGCTCCGGGTTGGCGTCGTAGTGGGCGAGGATGCGCCGCGCCCCCTCGTCGAACGTCACCGTCGTGCGGAACTCGGGCACGAGGGCGCGGATCTTCGCGTTGTCGAACACCATCGAGTGCGCCTTGTCGCCGACGAGTCCCGGGCCGAGATCGGGGACGAACGCCGCGATCGTCTCCGACGCGACGTGCACCAGACGTGGTTCCGTCACCCCGGCGGCCTCGCCGAGCCATCCGTAGATCTGATTCCACGTCGGGGCGTGATCGCCCGTGATCGTGTATGCCTCACCGATCGCCTCGGGTGCCCCCAGTAGGCCGGTGAAAGCGACGGCGAAGTCATCGCTATGGGTGAGGGTCCAGAGGCTCGTGCCGTCGCCGTGCACGACGACCGGCTTTCCCTCGCGCATCCTGGCGATGTCGGTCCATCCGCCGGACGTCGGCAGAAGGGCGTGGTCGTAGGTGTGCGAGGGGCGCACGATGGTGACGGGCAGCCCGCGGTCGCGGTAGGCGCCGACGAGAACGTCCTCGCACGCGATCTTGTCGCGCGAGTACTTCCAGAACGGGTTGCGCAGCGGCGTGGACTCGGTCACGGGTAGATGCCTGGGCGGCTTGTCGTACGCCGACGCCGAGCTGATGAAGATGTATTGGCCGCAGAGACCCTCCACGAGCCGCAGAGCCGTCTCGACGTGCGCCGGGGTGAACGACAGGAAGTCCGCCACGACGTCGAATGAAGCGCCGTCGAGCGCCGCGCGGGTGGCATCTTCGTCGCGGATGTCGGCGACGATCTCGTGCACCTCCGGTGGCAGCGGGCGTCGCCCGGAGCCGCGATTGAGCACGCTGACGTCGTGCCCCGCGTCGATCGCCGCCCGCACACAGGCCGCGCTGATGGTTCCGGTCCCGCCGATGAAGAGCGCTCGCATGTGCTCGACCCTACGTCCGGACCGATGCCCGGGGCCAACGAAACGTGCCCCCTTCCGCTCGGTCAGCAGAGCTGATAGCGAGCGGAAGGGGGACACGGATGCGTCGGGCCAGACCCGCGGGTCAGTGCGTGTCGGTCGCCTCGACCTCGGTGCGGTCACCCGACCACAGCGTGTGGAACGTTCCGGGCTTGTCGGAGCGCTTGTAGGTGTGCGCACCGAAGAAGTCGCGCTGACCCTGGATGAGCGCAGCCGGCAGGCGCTCGGCACGCAGCCCGTCGTAGTACGCGAGCGACGATGAGAACGCGGGGGCCGGGATGCCCGCGGTTGCCGCCGCCGAGACGATCCGGCGCCACGCCCCCTGTGAGCGGGTGAGGGCGTCGACGAAGTACGGCGCCGTGAGCAGAACCGGCAGATCCGGGGTTTCGGCGTAGGCATCCGCGATCCGGTTGAGGAACTGGGCGCGGATGATGCAGCCTGCGCGCCAGATCTTCGAGACGGCGCCGAGGTCGATGTTCCAGTCGTACTCGGCGGCTCCGGCGCGGATCTCATCGAACCCCTGCGAATACGCGACGATCTTCGAGGCGAAAAGCGCGAGGCGCACGTCCTCGATGAAAGCATCCTCGTCTTCGAGGTCGAGTTCTTCTTCGGCACCCGGCAGGTCGCGGGCGACGGAACGCTGCTCGGGGTGTGACGAGAGCGAACGCGCGAATGTGGCCTCGGCGATACCCGAAACGGGGACTCCGAGATCGAGTGCCGTCTGCACCGTCCAGGCGCCGGTGCCCTTGGCGCCGGCCTGGTCGAGAATCACGTCGACGAGCGGCTTGCCCGTGTCGAGGTCGACCTGGCGCAGCACCTCGGAGGTGATCTCGATCAGGTACGACTCGAGCTCGCCCGTGTTCCACTCGGCGAAGACATCGGCGATCTCGGCGGGAGTCTTGCCCGTGCCGCGACGGATCAGGTCGTACGCCTCGGCGATCAGCTGCATGTCGGCGTACTCGATGCCGTTATGCACCATCTTGACGAAGTGTCCCGCGCCGTCGTGCCCGATGTGCGTGACGCACGGCTCGCCCTCGGCGACCGCCGCGATCGAACGCAGGATCGGCCCGAGGGTGACCCACGACTCGTCCGAACCGCCGGGCATGAGCGATGGACCCTCGAGGGCGCCCTCTTCTCCGCCCGAGACGCCCATCCCGACGAAGTTGATGCCGGTCTCGCGGACGGCGCGCTCGCGTCGGATGGTGTCGGTGAACAGCGAGTTGCCGCCATCGATGATGATGTCGCCCGGTTCGAACACGTTGACGAGCTCATCGATCACGGCATCCGTCGGTCCGCCGGCCTTGACCATGATCAGTGCGACGCGCGGCTTCTGGAGCGCGGCGGCGAATTCGGCGTAGTCGAAGGTGGGAACGAAGCCCGCCTCGGGGTGCTGCTCGGCGAGGTGCTCGGTCTTGTCGCGGCTGCGGTTGTAGATGGCGACCGTGTTGCCCTCGCGGCGAGCGAGGTTGCGGGCGAGGTTCGAGCCCATGACGGCGAGGCCGACGACGCCGATGTTGGCGACGGATGCGCCACCCTCACCGGGACCGGCGGGCGTCGCCGTGTCGCGGTCGACATTCTCCGGGCGAGGCGCACCTTCGTGCTCCGGTGCCGAGCCGGGCGAGTCCTCCCGATCGTGCGAGATGTTGGTCTGTGCCGGGTTCTCGTGAGAGGACACGCATGCTCCTTGCCGTCAGCGGGGTGTTGTTTCAGCCTAGGGTGTGCTCGTTTTTCGCGGGTACTCGACCGTGGTCTCCGGGGCCAGCCTTAGCGTAGACCCGCGGGCGCATAGCGCGCCGCGAGTTCGACGGCCTCGCGGGTGAGGCGAGTGATGTCGTCGGTGTCTCCGCGGGTGATGCTGGCAGCGGGCAACATCCATGACCCGCCGGCGGCGACAACGCCCGCTATCGACAGGTAGTCGCCGAGATTCGCGGGCCCGACACCGCCGGTGGGCATGAAGCCGACCTCGGCGAATGGTGCGGTCAACGCACGGATTGCGGCGGCACCGCCGGATGTCTCGGCGGGAAAGAACTTCACGGTCTGCACGCCGAGTTCGATGGCCGCCTGAATTTCGGTGGCGGTCACGGCACCCGGGATGATCGGGATTCCGTGTTCGTGGCATCTTTCGACCACGGCGCGGGAGAGGCCGGGCGACACGACGAAGTGCGCTCCCGCGGCAACGGCCGCGTCGACCTGGTCGGGTCGCACGATGGTTCCGGCCCCGACGAGGACGTCGGCGCCGCTCCCGACGCCATCTTCGTCGGGCGCGCGGGGACCGCTGTCGCGGATGGCTCGGATGACGTCTGCCGCCGCGGGCGTCCGGAACGTGATCTCTGCGACGGGCAGACTTCCTCGGGCGAGCGCCAGCGCGATTTCGAGGCCCTGTTCGGCTGAGTCCGTCGTGACGACCGGAACGATTTTATGGTTCGCGAGGGCGGCAAAAGGTGTGGGCATCATCTGCTTCCGCTCGGCGCGGTCGTGGCGCATGGACGCAAAAATCATATCATTGGGGGTGTGATGGCTCCCGGCCGCGTGCCTGGGTGCCGTGGACGCCCCTCCAACGACGGAACCAGGACCCATGATCATTCTCGCTCTCGAGGCCAGTACGACCTCCGCCAAGACGATGCTGTTCGATACCGAGACGGGATCGGTGGCTGTGCGCAGCCGCCGTTTCGAGGTGAGCGGTCCGGATTCTGCCGTCCGCGACGGCGATGCGATCTATACCCAGATGATGGCGCTGGGGCGTGAGAGCGCCGCAGGCGCCGCTATCGACCTGATCGTGCTGAGCGGTACCTGGCACGGACTCACCCTCCGCCGCGCCGACCTGTCCGCCGTCACGCCCGTCATGGAGTGGCCGTACACCGGGGCGCAAGATCTGTGCGCGCGCCTGCGGTCCGATCAGGAATTCACCTGGTGGTTCTACGAGCGCACGGGATGCATGGTCAACGCGGTGTATCCCGTGTTCAAGCTCCGGTATCTGGCCGACAACGGCACGTCCGTCGACGGACTGCTCGCCCTCGACCAGTCGAGTCTCAACTTCGCGCGATTGACGGGTGAGGTCTGGACGAACCCCTCGCTGGCGTCGGGCACGGGGCTTTTGAACGCGCACACCGCGGAGTGGGACGACGAGGTGATCGAGCGGATGGGCCTGGGAGGGGTGCTGCTGCCAGAGCTCCGCTCGTCGAGCGACACCGCGCCGCTCCGCGACGAGGCGGCCGTGCTGCTGGGGTTGCGTCCGGGCATTCCGGTGCTGACGCCCGGGCCCGATGGTGGGCTGAGTCAGGTCGGCGACCTCGCGACAGAGCCGGGCGACATGACATTCTCGATGGGAACGAGCGGCGCTCTCCGCTTCTCGACCCTGCACCCCTCACTCTCGCCGACCCTCAGCACGTGGTCGTATCGATCGCCCGTGGGCGCTCTGAGCGGTGCGGCGACGTCCGGATGCGGCAACTGCGTCGATTGGGCTCGCGAGCGCCTCTTCGGGCTCAGCACCGACTACGCCGAACTCGAACCGCTGCTCTCGGCGGATCGGCGTGACCTGCCCGTCTTCTTGCCGTTCCTGTTCGGTGAGCGAAGCCCGGGTTGGCAAGATCAGCGCCGCGGCGGGATCGTCGATCTGCAGCCGCAGCACTCACGCGCCGATATCTATCAGTCGGTGCTCGATGGCGTGGTCTATTCGCTCTACCACTGCTACAAGGAGCTGACGGCGCTGAACGGCGCACCGCGCCGCATCGTGCTGTCGGGCGGGGTCCTGTCGTCTCCCTACTGGACACAGCTCACCGCCGACGTGTTCGGCGCCGAGATGGAGGTCTCGCCCCGCCAGCACAGCTCGATCCTCGGTGCCGTTCGCATGGGCCTGCGCGCGTCGGGATTGTCGGATCGCCATCCGGCCCTCGATGAGGGAGAGGTTCGTGTCGTGACACCCCGGCTCGAGCGACGCGCCCAGTACGACGAAGAGTTCGCGCGGTATTTGGATCAGTACTCGCGCTCACTGCCCGGTGCGGAGGGAGAAACTCGATGAAGGTTCTTGTCACCCCGACGTCGCTCTGTCGCAACCGCGACGCGCCCGTTCTGGACGCGTTGCGCGAGGCTGCAGACGAAGTGATCTTCAACGAGACCGGTCGACCGATGACGGCGCCCGAGCTGATCGAGGCCGTCGGTGGCGTCGACGCCGTGATCGCTGGCCTCGACGACTACACAGCGGAGGTTCTGGCCGCAGCGGACCGGTTGCGGGTGATTTCGCGTTACGGCGTGGGTACGAACAACATCGATCTCGAGGCGGCGGAGCGACGCGGCATCGTGGTGACCCGCACGCCCGGAGCCAATTCCCTCGCGGTCGCCGAGTTGACGATCGGCCTCGCCTTCGCCGTTGCTCGCGGCATTCCGCGCCTGGATGGCGGAGTTCGTGTGGGGGAGTGGCCGCGAGGGGATGGGATCGAGCTGACGGGACGCACGTTCGGTGTCGCCGGCTTCGGCGCTATCGGACGACTCGTGGCCGAGCGGGCCAGAGGCATTGGCATGCGTGTGGTGGCATATGACCCTCTCCTCCCTGACGAGGCGTTCCGCCAGGCGGGTGTGGAGCGGATGGATCTGGATGACCTCTGCCGTGCGAGCAACGTGATCAGCGTGCATGTTCCGCTGATGCCCGAGACCCGACACCTGTTCGATTCTCGGATGCTCGCGATGCTTCCGCCCGACGCGATCGTCGTCAACACAGCGCGGGGTGGCTTGCTCGACGAGGCTGCGGCGCTGGCCGCGCTCGATGACGGCCGTTTACACGGTGTCGCGATCGACGTCTACGAGACCGAGCCGCCGAGCGCCTCCGTGCTCGTCGGGCACCCTCGGGTGGTTTCGACTCCGCACAGCGGCGCACACACGCGCGAGGCGATCGTCCGGACCGCAACCCAGGCGGTGTCCGATGCGCTGGCGGTGCTCCGCGGCGAGAGCGTCGCGACGGCCGTCAGGGCGTAGTGCGGACCTCGCGCAACACGGCGTCGACGTACCGGCGGGTGTGATGCTCGGCGGCCTCGGCGTCGCCGCGGGCTATGGCGGCCGCGGTCTGAACGTGGTTGTGGAGCGCCTCGGAGTGGGGGACGTCTGGGGTCAACCCCAGGTGTGATCGGCCCGCGATCACCGCGGCGATGGCCGACTTGGTGGCAGCGAGCATGAGATTTCCGCTCGTATCGAGGATCAGGTCGTGAAAGGCGATGTCTTTTGCGAGGTACTCGTCAGTGTTCCCGAGCCCAGCTTCACCGAGCTCCTCGAGTCGCTGTGCGAGGCGAAGGATTTCCGCCCTTTGCACATCGCTGGCCCGCTGAGCGCTCAGGCGGGCGGCGACCGGCTCGATGGCGGCGCGCAGCTCGGTGACGACCGCCAGCTGCTGGTCGCGGCCCGGGCCCTCCAATTGCCAGCCGATCAGCCTGGTGTCGAGGGCGCTCCAGCGCTCGGCGGGGAGCACCGTCACGCCCACCCGGCGGCGTGACTCGAGCATGCCCATCGCTTCCAGCACCCGCACGGCCTCACGGATGACAGTGCGCGAGACGCCGTATTCGGATTCGAGTCCGGCGAGCGTGAGCACGGCTCCCGGGGCGAGTCCGCCTGCCGAAATGCGCAGCCCGAGACTGTCGAGCACGGGACCGTGCGATGCCTGTGCCACGCTGACTCCGCTCAAAAATATGATTACAGGTTGTGAAAGATACGATCATTGTGTGAGGATTCACAGGTCCCGCACGAGTCATGACGGCCCGAGCGGGGCGTTCGAATCCTAACGCGGGAGCGCCCGGCCACCCGGGCGCGCTCATTCCTCACAATCAATGGAGATCCAGATGGAAGATTGGACCCAGACGCTGGGCACCGGACCGCTCTTGGCTATCGCGGCCGGAGCGATCGCGCTGATCCTCGTCATGATCATCGTCTTCAAGGTGCACGCTTTCTTGACGCTGATCGTCGTTTCGCTTCTCACCGCGCTCGTTGCGGGTGTGCCGATCTCTGCGATCGCCACGACACTCACGGGCGGCTTCGGGGCCACCCTCGCGACCGTCGCACTGCTCGTCGGGCTCGGAGCCATGCTCGGCAGGCTCATCGAACACTCCGGTGGGGCAAAAGCCCTCGCCGACAAGTTCGTCGAGATCTTCGGCGAGAAGCGGGCGCCGTTCGCTCTCGGAATCGCCTCGCTGATCCTCGGATTCCCGATGTTCTTCGACGCGGGCCTGGTGATGATGTTGCCGATCATCTTCGCCGTCGCGCGTCGCGTCTCGAGCAACAACGTCCTGCTGTTCGGTCTGCCCGCGGCAGCGGCCTTCTCGGTCATGCACGTCTTCCTGCCGCCGCACCCGGGCCCGGTCACCGCGAGCGAGCTGTACGGCGCCAACCTCGGCATCGTCCTGCTCGTCGGCCTCGTCATCGCGTTCCCCGTCTGGTACGTCTCCGGTTACCTCTGGGGAAAGTTCGTTGCTTCGCGCATCAAGCTGCCGGTCCCGGCGATCTTCGGTGACATCGACGCCGATCAGCCGAGCAACCCGCCCAAGCCCAGCACGATCATCATGATCCTGCTGCTGCCGATGTTCCTCATCTTCCTCAACACCGGACTCACGACCCTCATCAGCGCGGGCGCCGTGTCGGGCGAGAACACCTGGGTCCAGTTGCTGATCCTGCTCGGCAACTCCGCCGTCGCCCTGCTGATCACCGTGATCGTCGCGATGATCGTGCTCGGCACCCGCCGGGGCGAGAACGGCACGGCCATCGAGAAGATCGTCGACTCGGCGCTCGGTCCCGTAGCCTCCGTCATCCTGATCACGGGCGCTGGCGGAATGTTCGGTGGCGTGCTGCGTGCATCCGGTATCGGCGACGCGCTCGCCGATACCCTCGCCGACCTCGGGCTGCCCATCATCTTCGCGGCCTACATCATCGCGGTCGTGATCCGCCTGGCACAGGGTTCGGCGACCGTGGCGCTCGTCACGGCCGCGGGGCTTGCGGCGCCGGCCGTGATCGCGGGGGACTTCAACCCCCTCCAGGTCGCGGCGATCACTCTGGCCACCGCGGCAGGCTCGGTCTTCGCGGGGCACGTCAATGACTCGGGCTTCTGGCTCGTCGGGCGACTCATGGGAATGGATGTCAAGACGACCCTGAAAACCTGGACCGTGCAGCAGACGATCGAGTCGGTCTTCGCCTTCGCTCTCGTGCTCGTGGTGTACGGCATCGGGTCGCTGCTCTAGCCCGCGGCATCCGCGTCGCCTTCGTCCCCCGAAAACAGGAGAAATCGCCATGTCTGCCCTCTTCGACGTCACCGACCGTCTCGCCCTGGTCACGGGCTCGTCCCGCGGGCTCGGCAGATCCCTCGCTCTCGCGCTCGCGCGGGCGCGCGCCCGGGTGATCGTGCACGGTCGGGACGCCGAGGCGGTCGAAGCGACGCGGGCCGAGGCAGAGACCCTGTCGGGTCGCCCCGCCGCGTCGGTCACGTTCGATGTGACCGACGCGGCGGCGGTCGAGTCCGCCGTGGCCGATCTGATCGAGCGCATCGGTACCCCCGACATCCTCGTCAACAATGCGGGGGTGCAGCGGCGTGCTCCTATTCAGGAGTTCGGCATCGCCGACTGGGACGACATCATCGCCGCCAACCTCTCGGGGGTCTTCTACGTTTCGCGCTTCGTCGCGCCCGCGATGATCACGCGCGGTTCGGGCAAAATCGTCAACGTCGCCTCGGTGCAGTCGCACCTGGCCCGCCAGACCATCGCGCCCTACTCGGCGTCGAAGGGCGGAGCTGCGCAGTTGACCAAGGGCATGGCCGCCGACCTCGCGCGCCATGGAATTCAGGTCAATGCGCTCTCACCCGGCTACTTCGCGACCGAGATGAATCGTGCGCTGGTCGATGACCCCGATTTCACCGCCTGGCTCACGCAGCGGACGCCTGCCCAACGCTGGGGTGACTTTGCCGAGCTCGACGGGGCCCTGCTGTTTCTTGCGTCGGACGCATCCAGCTTCGTTTCGGGGCAGAACATTTTCGTCGATGGCGGCATGACCGCCGTCGTGTGAACGTCATCCCCAGAAAGGCCCCGCGCATGCGTGCTGCATTTATCGACGCCAAAGAGACCCTGACCGTTCGAGAGATCGATGTGCCCGAACCCGGTGCCGGCCAGGTCCGCGTCCGCATCGACTACGTCGGTATCTGCGGGTCCGACCTGCACTACTACTTCGAGGGCGCGAACGGCGCCTTCGTCGTGCGCGAACCCCTCATCCCCGGGCACGAGGTGTCGGGTCGGATCGCGCACGACCCTACGGGGCAGTGGGCCGCGGGCACGCCCGTGACGGTGCATCCGGCCACCTTCGGAACCCCCACACCCGGACTCGAGGATGCCCCCCACCTGTGGCCGAACGGCGCGTACCTCGGCAGCGCCTCCACCTGGCCGCACACGCAGGGTGGCATGGTTGAGCAGCTGATCGTCGACCGAGCGATGGTGCGGATCCTGCCACCCTCGCTCCCCGTCCGACGCGCAGTGCTCGCCGAGCCCCTCGCCGTCGCGCTGCACGGTGTGTCGAGGGCCGGTGATGTGACCGGCAAGCGCGTCCTCGTCACGGGCTCGGGCCCGATCGGATTGCTTGCGATCGCGGCAGCCGTCGCCGCAGGTGCCGCCGAGGTGACGGCGACCGACGTTCTGGCGGGGCCCCTGGAGCGGGCGCGGATGCTGGGGGCCGCCCACACGATCGACGTCAGCCGCGATCAGCTGCTTCCCAATCACTACGATGTCGTGCTCGAGTGCTCGGGGGTTGCCCCCTCGATCTCGACCGCTCTCGTCGCCGCGCGGCCGGGCGGCACGGTCGTGCAGGTGGGCATGGTGCCGAACGAGCCGCGGCCGCTGAACATCTCGCCGTTCATCTCGAAGGAGCTGACCTACGTCGGCACATTCCGGTTCCACGACGAGATCGACGCGGCGGTCGAGTTGCTCGCGACGACACCGCTCATCGAAAGCGTCATCACGCACGAGATTTCAGCAGAGCATGCGGTCAGCGCGTTCTCGGTCGCTCGAGACTCGCAGGCGTCGGGCAAGGTCGTCGTCGCCCTGTGGCCCGAGGCTGACTAGTGGTGGTGTTCGTTAGTTCGTCGGGGGGTCAGGTCCAGGCGGTGGGGTCGCCGAGGTAGAGTCCGCAGGCTGTGTCGAGCGCGTCTTCGGGGGTGCCAGCTTGCCAGCCGCCGGGAAGGAACGCTTGCTGGTAGTCGTCGTGGCTGGCGCGGTAGATCGCGAAGCCCCACTGGCTGGCGTATCCGACGTAGCGGAGTCGGCACAGACGCAGTTGCTCGCCGTGATCGTCGGTGCCTTCGATGTATGCGAACTGGCCGCGGTAGGTGACGGAAACGTTGGTCAGTTGCGGCCATCGTGCCCGGGCGTGAGCGTTGAGGCGCTGCGAGAGAGAAGACCTCGTGGATGCGGGGATGGCTGCCATGTCACCATGATCGCGGACCGGGTCCGCGTGTCGCCACAAGATCCCCGCGTGACCCTGTTAACCCCTGATCATGCATGCGATCAGTGCCCATGTGATCGAACTGTCCGACGCGGAACGAGCCGAACTGTCCCGCCGGGCGCGACGGGTGCGAGCGGAGGTCCGCGAGGCGCAGCGCGCCCGGATCATCCTCGCCGCTGCGCGGGGGACACCGAATCAGCAGATTGCCGACCGGCTCGGCGTGCACGTGGACACGGTTCGCAAGTGGCGCTCACGATTCGCGCACCGCGGTCTGGGCGGGCTGGGCGACCTGCCGCGCGCCGGGCGACCTCCCGTGTTCGCTGTCACTGCAGTCGCGGAAGTCAAGGCGCTGGCCTGCCAGCTGCCCGCCGAGACCGGGGTTCCTCTCTCGCGGTGGTCTCACGCTGAGCTTGCCTCCGAGGCAGCGGCTCGCGGGATCGTGTCTGCCGTGTCAGCGTCCACGGTCCGCCGCTGGTTGGATGCGGACGCGATCAAGCCCTGGCAACACCGGTCCTGGATCTTCCCCCGTGATGAAAACTTCGCGTTCAAGGCCGGCCGGGTGCTCGACCTCTACAGCCGAGTCTGGGACGGCGAACCGCTCGGCGCCGACGACTACGTCATCAGCGCCGATGAGAAGTCCCAGTTGCAGGCCTTGCACCGCCGCCACCCGGGCCTGCCCCCGGCACCAGACAGGCTGCGGCGAGTCGAGTTCGAATATCGTCGCGGCGGCACCCTCGCCTATCTCGCCGCCTACGACGTGCACCACGCGAAAGTGATCGGCCGGTGCGCTCCGACCACCGGTATCACGCCATTCACCGAACTCGTTGAGCAGGTGATGACGACCGAACCCTACGCGTCGGCCCGCCGAGTTTTCTGGGTCGTCGATAATGGCTCCTCCCACAACGGGAACGCCTCCATCCAACGAATGAAAGACGCCTTCCCCAATGCGACGCTCGTGCACCTGCCGGTGCACGCGTCCTGGCTGAACCAGGTCGAGATCTACTTCTCCATCGTGCAGCGCAAGGTCGTCAAACCTCAAGACTTCGAGAACCTGACCGTCCTCGAACAACGCCTCCTCACATTCCAGGAACGCTACAACGCCACCGCGACCCCGTTCGACTGGCGATTCGGACGCACCGCCCTACACGACCTCCTCGAACGCATCAACCGACACGAACACGCAACAGCATGACCCCCGACGAACTAACGGAGACACCCACTAGTCCTGGCGGTAACCAGAGCGGCCCATCGACCAGAAGGCTCCGGCGGTGAGCACAGCGCCGACGGCCGTGAGGGCTCCAATCGACCACACCACTACGTGGGAGAAAAATACGCCATCGATCATCATCAGCTCCGGTGGTCGTGAACAGAAGTCGGTGTCATCACGCTACAGGCATCTCCGGTAGCATGGTGTCTACCCTCGGCGAGGGATGTTGTTGTGCGGTCGTCCGGCTGCGCGAGGCATCCGTGATCGACGTGGCGATGTGGGCCCTGGTGGCACTCCTCCCGCGTTGGCGTATGAGTCGAGAACCCCAGACCTACGCGACGCGCCCCGTCGCGTGCCCACAAGGAGATTCACATGTCGAAAGACACCAAGGCTGCGACCACGGACGACACCAAGGTCCACGCCGAGATTCGTACCAGCTTCGGCAAGGGCTTCGCCCGTCGCCTCCGCGCAGCAGGCAAGATCCCGGCCGTCATCTACGGCCACGGCGAAGAGCCCGTACACGTCGCCCTGCCCGGCCACCAGGTCGCACTGCTCCTGCGTCGCGCCAACGCAGTGCTCGAACTCGATGTCGAGGGCACTCATCAGCTGACGCTGGTCAAGGATGTCCAGAAGGACCCCGTGCACCAGATCATCGAGCACATCGACCTGCTCGTGGTCAAGAAGGGCGAGAAGATTCAGGTCGACGTGCCCATCTCGGTCATCGGCGAGCCGTTCCCCGGAACGATCGCCGCTCAGGACGCCAATACGGTTCTGCTGGAGGTCGAAGCCACGCACATCCCGCAGCGTGTCGAGGTCGACGTCGAGGGACTCGAGGATGGCACGCACATCACCGCGGCCGACCTGAAGCTGCCCAAGGGTGCGTCGCTCATCGTCGACCCGGAGACGCTCATCGTCGCGATCTCGGTTCCGTCTGCGACCCTTGCGGCCGAGGATGAGATCGCCGAGCTGGACGCGGCTGTGTCCGCGGCACAGGCCATCGAGTCCGAGGAAGCCAAGGACGAGTCCGCCGAATAAGCATTCGCGCAACCGCGCAAACCGGAGCCCGCTCTCGCCGATACGGTGGGGGCGGGCTCCGTGCATAAGGGCATAGACAGAGGGAGTTGACGTGGCTGACGCGTGGTTGGTGGTGGGGCTCGGCAACCCGGGACCGCGATATGAGAGCACGCGCCACAACATCGGGCAGATTGTCGTCGATGAACTCGCCCGGCGCCGCGGTGCGACATTCAAGTCCCATCGGTCCAACGCGCGGGTTGCCGAGACGTGGCTCAGCCCGGGCTCAGCGAAGATCGTGCTGGCGAAGCCGAACTCGTTCATGAACGTCTCGGGCGGGCCGGTCTCGAGCCTCGCGGCTTTCTTCGGAATCGAGGCCGATCGGGTAATCGTTGTCCACGACGAGCTTGATATTCCGTTCGACACGATCAAGCTCAAGATCGGCGGCGGCCACGGTGGTCACAACGGCGTGCGCGATGTCGCAAAGGCGCTGGATACCCCGGAGTTCACGCGTGTCCGCGTGGGGATCGGACGGCCCCCCGGTCGCCAGAAGGCGGCGGACTGGGTTCTCGACCCGTTTGGTGCAACCGAGAGAGCGCAGCTGCCGCTCCTGATCGGGGACGCCGCGGATGCTGTCGAGCTCGTCGTCGGTGAGGGGTTGCTCGCCGCCCAGCAGCGTTTTCACGCGCCTCGCGAGTAGCCGCGCTCGACCTGGGGCGTCGCCTTCACGTGCCGAGTGGGTAGCCGCGCTCGACCTGGGGCGTCGTTGTTATGCGCTATGCACGTGGTCGTGCTCGACCTTGGGGCGTCAGAATCCCGTTGGGGCGTCGTATTCCGCGCCCCAGCGTGACGCTGACGCCCCAACTCGGGGTGTGGACGCCCCAACTCGGGGTGTGGACGCCCCAACTCGGGGTGTGGACGCCCCAACAAGCGATGGGGCGAGAAGCGGATGGCGCGTCAGGCGCCGATGGTTGCGCCGGTGGCGACACCCGCGAGTCCCGCGGCGTAGACCACCGTGCCGAAGATGAAGATCGCGACGACGGCCACGACGATCGCGGCGATGCCGGTTCCGAGCCCGCGACGCTTCGCGATCGCGACGATGCCCTGGACGATCGCCCAGATGCCGAGCACCGTGCCGGCCCAGAAGGCGATCTCGCCGAGCAGCACCCACTCGCGAACGGGGAAGAGAAACGACAGATCCGGCCACGCCGTGCTGGGCATCGACTCGAAGCGCGAGGCAGTGCCGGTTCCGACCTGGAATGCGGCGACGGCACCCACGATCGGGGCGACGACAGCGGCCCCGAGAGCGAGCAGTAGGGCGACGAGCCCGAGGCCGCCCGGCTTCTTCGCCGCGGGCGCGGCGGCGGGTGCGCCGGCGGCGGGATACGAGCCCGGGTACATGCCGGCGGGTGGGTAGCCGGCGTTCAGACCGGGGAGCGACGGATGCTGGGGGCCCGGATACGATCCGCCCGCGGAGGGCGGGTTCGGGTACGGGGGTGCCGGGGGAGCGATGGGAGGCGCTACCGGCGGCGTTACCGGACTCGCGGCGGGCTGCTCGATCGGCGGTGCGGCGGGCGGTACGGTCGGGGGGAGTGGGTAGTCCCTCGCGGAGGGCGCATCCGTGGGCGGCGTCTGGTCGCTCATGCCCTCATCCTAGGGTCGCGAACGGCGCGGTGTCGGTGGGGGCTCGTAGACTGGTCATGTGTCAATTCACGGAATCACGCGCGCCCTGGCGCGCTCAGAAGCGTTCCGTGAGGGCCTCGACGAGGCATCCCGCGACGCCGATCTCTCGCTCAACGAGGGGCTCGTCGCCCCCGTACTCTCCGCCCTCGTCGAGCGCCGCGCGGCGTCGGGTCGCCCGCCCGCGCTACTCGTCATCACGCCCACCGGACGTCGCGCGGACCAGCTCGGCCCCTCGCTCGCGGCGTATCTGCCCGACGCCCTGGTGCTGTCTTTCCCCGCGTGGGAGACCCTGCCGCACGAGCGTCTGAGCCCGAGCCCCGAGACCGTCGGTGCCCGGCTCGAGGTGCTGCGCCGGGTTGCCGAATGGGATGGGGCGCGGCCTCTCGTCGTGACGGCGTCGGTGCGCGCCGCGCTTCAGCCGATCGCGTCGGGCCTCGAGAGCGTGCGACCCGTCGAACTCGCGGTCGGCACACGCGGCCACGACCTGACGTCGCTGGCCGAACGACTCGTCGAACTCGCCTACACGCGCGTCGACATGGTTTCGCGTCGCGGAGAGTTCGCGCTGCGCGGAGGCATCCTGGATGTCTTCCCGGCGATAGCCGATCATCCCTGCCGCATCGAGTTCTTCGGCGACGAGGTCGATCAGATCCGCGCGTTCGCGGTCGCCGATCAGCGTTCGCTTCCGGGCGCGATCGACTCGATCGCCCTGCCGCCGAGCCGAGAGCTGCTGCTGACGGCCGAGGTCCGAGAACGGGCCCGTTTGCTGCAGGGCGAGCTGCCGGGGCTTGCGGGAATGCTCGAGCGGATGTCCGAGGGCATCGCCGTCGAGGGCATGGAGTCACTCACGCCGGTCCTGGCGGACGGCATCGTCCCGCTCGTCGACTATCTCCCGACGGGCACCGCGGTGGCCCTCGTCGATCCGGAACGCGCGGTCGCGCGCGCGATCACACTGCAGGACACGAACCGCGAGTTCCTCGAAGCAGCCTGGAGTGCCGCAACGGCGGGCGCAGACACGCCGATCGACCTCGGCAAGGGTGACTTTTTGACTCTGCCGAGTCTGCGCGAGGCCTCGTCCGAGCGCGGTGGAGTGTGGTGGACGCTGAGCGCGTTCGATTCGGGTGCCGTGGATGCGGTCGCGGATGGCGTGTTCGATCCCGTGGGCACCTCGGTCGTCCGATTCGCGGGAGCAGGCATCCCCTCGTTCCACGGCAACATCGACGGGGCCACGGCTCACGTCGGTGAGTTGCTGGCGGATGGTTGGAGTGTGGTCGTCGCCGCAGCAGGATCAGGCCTGGTCGATCGTGCGCGGGATGTGCTGTCGGAGCGGGGGTTCGCCGCTCGGATCGTCGAGGATGTCGCCGAGCCACCCGAACCGGGTGTCGCTCAGCTTGTGCAGGCACCGATCGAGGCGGGCTTCTCGTTCGCCGATGCGAAGATCGCTGTGCTCACCGAGTCCGACTTTTACGGTCGTACGATCAGTTCCGACTCGCGCGTGGTCAGGAAACTGGCATCGCGACGGCGGAACGTCGTCGACCCGCTGCAGCTCAAGGCGGGCGACTTCGTGGTTCATTCCACGCACGGCATAGGTCGCTTCGTGGAGCTCGTGCAACGCGAGGTCTCGTCCGGCGGGCGCAACCCCGTCAAGACCAAGCGTGAGTATCTGGTGGTCGAATACGCCCCGAGCAAGCGCGGCTTTCCCGGCGACAAGCTCTTCGTGCCGACCGATCAGCTCGACCTGCTGTCGAAGTACGTCGGGGGGGAGGCCCCGACGCTGTCGAAGATGGGCGGTAGCGACTGGGCAGCGGCCAAGGGCAAGGCCCGCAAGGCCGTCCGCGACATCGCCGTCGAACTCGTCAAGCTCTACTCGGCGCGTATGTCGGCCAAGGGTCACGCTTTCGGCCCCGACACCCCGTGGCAGCGCGAGCTCGAAGAAGCTTTCCCGTTCGCCGAGACCCCCGACCAGTTGCAGACGATCGACGAGGTCAAGGCCGACATGGAACGGCCCATCCCGATGGACCGCCTGCTGTCGGGCGACGTCGGGTTCGGTAAGACCGAGGTTGCGGTGCGCGCGGCGTTCAAGGCGATTCAGGACGGCAAGCAGGTCGCGATGCTCGTGCCAACGACGCTGCTGGTCAAGCAGCACCTCGAGACGTTCGCCGAGCGGTTCGCCGGGTTCCCCGTGCGCGTGCGAGCACTCTCGCGCTTCCAGACCGACAAAGAGGCGCGAGAGATCATCGCGGGCCTCGAGGATGGCTCCGTCGACATGGTGATCGGAACCCACCGTATCCTGACCGAAAAGGTGTCGTTCAAGGATGTCGGGCTCATCATCATCGACGAAGAGCAGCGGTTCGGTGTCGAGCACAAGGACGCGCTGAAGAAGCTCAAGACCAACGTCGACATCCTCGCGATGAGTGCGACACCGATCCCGCGAACACTCGAGATGGCGGTCACCGGCATTCGCGAGATGTCCACGCTCGCGACGCCGCCCGAGGACAGGCATCCGATCCTGTCGTACGTCGGACCCCGCAACGACAAGCAGATCACCGCCGCGATCCGCCGCGAGTTGCTGCGCGAGGGGCAGATCTTCTACGTGCATAACCGGGTCTCGTCGATCCAACGGGTAGCCGCGCACCTGGCCGAACTTGTGCCCGAGGCGCGCATCGCGGTCGCCCATGGACAGCTCGGCGAACACGCGCTCGAGCAGGTCGTCGATGACTTCTGGGAGCGCAAGTTCGATGTGCTGGTGTGCACGACGATCATCGAGACCGGTCTCGACATCTCGAACGCCAACACGATCGTGATCGATCGCGCCGATAAGTACGGCCTGTCGCAACTGCACCAGCTGCGCGGACGCGTCGGCCGTGCCCGCGAGCGTGCGTACGCCTACTTCCTCTACGACGACATGAAGCCGCTGTCCGAGACGGCGGCCGATCGACTCGAGACGATCGCCGTCAACAACGATCTCGGTTCGGGCATGCAGGTCGCGCTGAAGGACCTCGAGCTGCGTGGGGCCGGCAACCTGCTCGGTGCCGAGCAGGCGGGACACATCGCGGGCGTGGGCTTCGACCTCTACCTGCGCATGATCGGCGAGGCCGTGGCGACGTTCCGCGGCGACGACGTCGAGGGGCCGGCCGAGCTCCGCCTCGAGTTGCCGGTGCGGGCGCGCATTCCCGAGTCATACATCGACAGTGAGCGCCTCCGCCTCGAGGCGTACCAGAAGCTCTCGTCCGCGGCGACGGCGACCGCAGCCCCCGACGCTATCGACCTCGTCGTCGAAGAACTCCGCGACCGCTATGGCGAGGCCCCGGCCGAGGTCACGGGCATCGTCGCCGTCGCTCGCCTGCGCCGCCGCGCCGCCCGCTCCGGCCTGACGGATGTCGTTGCCATGGGTCCGAATCTGCGGGTCGCCCCGGCGCACCTGCCGGATTCGTTGCGGGTGCGGATGCAGCGGCTCTACCCCGGCGCCAAGCTCATGTCGGGTGGCGAGGCGCTCGTGGTGCCGATGCCACGGTCGGGCGATGCACGGTCGGGCAACGACGCGCTCTCGGACGACGAGCTGATCGCCTGGACAGAGCAGTTGCTGACGGCGCTGTTCCCCGAGCCCACGCCGTAGCCGACGCCCGAGGTCCCCGCGGCCGGTGGGGCACACGAGTCCGCGCCCGCGGCTTCCGCCTGACCGTTCCCGCGCGATAGTTGCCGGCGTGCCGCCGCACCGCACGTTCGTGCGGTCCATTGCGTGACTTGGGGCGCCCGGGGCGCGGTGGGGCGTGGTGTCCCGCGCCCCACCGTGATTTCGACGCCCCACGTGGTGTGGGCGTGCCCGTTCCCGGCCGCGAGGGTGCCCGGGAACGCAAGCAGAGGAGGCGAGCGGGGAGGCGAGCGGAGTAGGTTGTGCGCATGCTGTTCGAGCACCTCGGGGCACGACCCCGCATCGATCCGACGGCAGTCATCGCCGAAACCGCCGTCATCTCGGGCGATGTCGAGATCGGCCCCGACTGTCAGGTCTTGCACGGCGCCGTGATCACGGCGGAAGGGGGCCCGATCACGCTCGCCGCCTGCGTCATCGTGATGGAGAACGCCGTCATCCGGGCCACATCGGCAGACCCCGTGCACATCGGGGATCACACGTTGATCGGTCCGGGCGCGACGGTGAGCGGCGCGGTCATCGGCTCCGAGGTGTTCCTCGCGACGGGCACACGCGTGTTCAACGGTGCGCGGATCGGCGACCGCTGCGAGGTACGGATCGGCGCGATCGTGCACCTGCGCACGACACTCCCGCCCGAGACCGTCGTACCGATCGCCTGGATCGCAGTGGGGCACCCGCTCGGGCTGTATCCACCCGACCGCCATGACGAGATCTGGGCGGCTCAGAAAGAGCTCGACTTTCCCGGATATGTGTTCGGCCTCGACCGAGCGACACCCGACCTGATGGTCCAACTCACCGAGCGCTACGGCCGCAGCCTCTCGCGCCACAGGCAGGACCGCCGCGTCGACTGACGCCGGACCCTCGTTCGTCAGGCCCAGTTGGCACCACAGGACATGCAGCGGAATTCGAGCGCGGGTTCATCTTCGTACAGCTCATCGTCACTGTTCTTGCCGCGACGGGTTTCTTCGCCGCGCAGCTCTTCGTCCCGGTCGAGCTCGAGGACGAACCATCTGACCTCCACGACCCGTACACGTGTGTCGTCGCAGACAGGGCAGATCTCGGCGGCGAGGTCGCTGACGTCTTCTCGTGTCTTGATCATGCGAACACGCTAGGCCGGGCCTCCGACATCCGTCCGACCGCCACGCGACGGCGAGGCTCAGCCGGTGTTCTGCAGGCCCGCCGCGACGCCGCTGACCGAGAGCAGAAGCAGACGCTGCTGTTCGGGATCCGCCCCGGAACCGATCGCGGCCGAGGCGCGCAGGGCACGCAGGGCACGCAGCTGCAGCATCGACAGCGCGTCGACGTACGGGCTGCGCATCTTCACGGCGCGCTGGAGCACGGGCTTGTTCGAGAGGAGTTCGCCGCCGCCGGTGATGCGGATCACCCAGTTGCGCGTCGATTCCATCTCGTCCAGCACGAGTTCGGCCAGTTCGTCGCGGTCACCGAGCGCCAGGTAGCGGCGGGCGATCCGCGGATCGGCCTTGGCGAGGCTCATCGCGACGTTATCGATCATCGTGCGCAGCAGCGGCCACTCGTCGTACGCCTCGCGCAGCAGCGCCTCGTCGCCGACGGCATCGAGCGCGGTGCCCAGGCCGAACCAGCCGGCGAGGTTGATGCGCGCTTGCGTCCACGCGAACACCCAGGGGATGGCTCGCAGGTCCTCGAGCGATTCCACCGACAGTCCGCGGCGGGCCGGGCGTGAGCCGAGCGCCAAGAGACCGACCTCTTCGAGCGGTGTGACGGTTGCGAACCACGGCGCGAATCCGGGTGCGCGGACCAGCGAGAAGAAACGCTCACGGGATGCGGAGTCCATCGTCGCCGCGACGCTCGCGTACCGCGAGGCTGCCTCTTCGTTGCGTCGCTCGATCGACGGGGAAGACGCCAGTAGCGTGGCCGCCGCGACCTGGTCGATGTGCCGCATCGCGATCGCCGGGTCGCCGTACCGGGCGAAGATGACCTCTCCCTGCTCGGTGAGCTTGAAGCGCCCCTCGACCGAGTGCGGCGGCTGGGCCAGAATCGCGCTGTTGGCGGGTCCGCCACCGCGCCCGAGCGCGCCGCCGCGACCGTGGAACAGGGTCAACTCGATGCCCTCTTCGCGTGCCCATGCGGCGATCGCGGCCTGCGCCTCATAGAGAGCGAGATTGGCGGCGACGGGTCCGACATCCTTCGACGAATCCGAGTAACCAAGCATGACCTCGAGGCGCCGTCCGGTGCTCTCGAGTCGTTCGGCGAACTCTGGGTGCGTGACGATCTCGGCGAGGATGCCCGGCGCCGCCTGCAGATCGGCGAAGGTCTCGAAGAGCGGGATGACGTCGAGCACCGGGGCCTTCGCGTCCGGTCCCACAGCGTAACGGGCGAGGCGCCGCACGTTCACGAGGTCTTCCGCCGACTGCGTGAACGAGACGATGTACCGTCCGGCCGCGCGCGGACCGAAGCGTTCTTGCACGAAGGCGACGGCACGGAAGACCTCGAGAACCTCCTCGGTCGTCTCGCTCAGCGCGCCCCCGGCCTCGAGCTCGGCGAGAGCCGTGCGGTGCACCTGCGAGTGCTGCCGGACCTCGAGCTCGGCCAGGTGGAACCCGTAGGTTTCGACCTGCCAGATGAGCTGCTGCAGTCCGCCGAACGCGTGGCGCTCCGCAGAAGCGGCGACGAGCGAATCCTGCACGACCCGCAGGTCGGTGAGCAGTTCGTCAGGGTCGCGGAATGCGAGGTCGGCGTCACGGGTGCGGGTCGCGGCGATGCGGCGGGCGAGCAGCAGCAGGATGCGTCGGTGCGGCTCGTTGGGCGAGCGCTTGGCGATATCGGCCGCGGCGTCTTCGTCCGCTGCGCGCAGTCGATTCCAGAGGGCGACGAGCGCCGGGCTCGGGGGAGTGGTGTCGGCATCCAGCGTCAGCGACCGGCCGACACGCGATGCGGTGCGCTCGAGGCCGAGCAGCACGTGCTCGGAGGCGATCGCGGCGGCCTTGCGGGTGACCTTCGCGGTGACGAAGGGGTTGCCGTCGCGGTCTCCACCGACCCACGAGCCGACCCGCACGAACGGGCGCACGATCGGTGCGCGGCGACCCGCCTCGGGACCCTGGAGTGCGTCATCCACGCGGCGGTACACGTGCGGCACCGCGGTGTAGAGCGTTTCGTCGAAAACCGCCATGATCGCGCGGACCTCATCGGTGGGCGAGGGCTTCTCGGCGCGCAGCGGCGCCGTGCGCCAGAGCGTGTCGATTTCTTCGAGGATGCCGCGGCGCGCCCGTCGCTCGTCGGCACCTCCATCCCGAGAAGAGTCGAGGGTCTCGAGCAGCGTCGCGATGCGCCGCACGGTCGAGGAGATCGCGCGGCGGCGGGCCTCGGTGGGATGCGCCGTGAAGACCGGGTGGAACCGCAGGCCCTGCAATCGGTCGAGGGCGGTCTCCTCGCCGACCTCTTCCGCGAGGCGCGCGAAGGCCGCTGCGATCGAGTCCGTCGCGTTCTCTTTCTCGGGACGCCCGTCGCGCTCCCGCAGCACGCGCACGCGCTGGTGCTCTTCCGCGAGGTTGACCAGGTGGAAGTAGCAGGTGAACGCGCGAGCGACCTCGTCGGCGCGCTCGACCGTGAAGGACTCGACGGTGGCCTCGGCACGCTCGAAGGCCTCGGACGTGGGGTCGGTGTACGCCTGGATCGTCGCGGCCCGCAACCGCTCGACGTCGTCGTACAGGCCGGGCGCGCCGCTCTCGCGGAGCACCTGGCCGAGCAGGGCACCCAGCATCCGCACGTCCGCACGCATCGACTGGGGCAATTCTTGACCGGCGTCGAAGCGCCCGACGAGATCGATTGCTTCGGTGGTTGTGGGTTCGGGCATGGTTTTCAGGGTAGTGCGGGAGTGTTACCGGTTCGTCACGCTGGGCTTCGGCGTACCGCCAGCGTGCAGGGGACATTGTCGGGGCAAGCGTTAGAGTGGACCACTGGTGTGCCGGGAAGTCTGGTCGGCGGTGGTCAAAGCGCGCCCACCGAACATCGCGGGTGAAACCGCGTGGCCCCCAACCCCGAAAGGACCCCGTGGCCCTCCTTCGTTCTGCACGATTCCCCGCAATCATCCTTCTGACGGCTGCCGTCGCGGCGCTGATCATCGCCAACTCCCCGCTCGGTGCGGGTGCAGAAGCCGTCAAAGAGACGTACCTGGGCATCCCGGGCGTGTTCGAGATGTCGGTCGGGCACTGGATCCAGGATGGCCTGTTGGTGGTCTTCTTCTTCGTCGTCGCGATCGAGCTGCAGTTCGAACTCACGGCGGGCGAACTCAACTCGGCGAAGAAGGCGCTGCAACCGGCGATCGCGGCCGCGGGTGGCGTGCTCATCCCGATCGTGATCTATCTGGCGTTCGCCGCGGGTTCGGATGCGTCGCGCGGATGGCCCATTCCGACCGCCACCGACATCGCCTTCGCCCTCGGGGTGCTCGCGGTGTTCGGCAAGGGATTGCCCTCCGGCATCCGGATCTTCCTCCTGGCTCTCGCGATTCTCGACGACATCGTCGGCATCCTGTTCATCGCGGTGCTCTTCACGACCGATGTCAACTTCGCCCTGCTGGGCCTCTCCGCCGTCCTCGTCGTGATCTTCGGCCTACTGAGCCGCCGCCTCGACACCCGCGCACGCGTGCCGATCGCCGCGATCCTGGTGGTGCTCGGCATCGCAACGTGGGTCGCGGTGTATCTGTCCGGCGTGCACGCCACGATCGCCGGCGTTGCGCTCGGCCTGGCCTTCGCGCAGGGCCCCGCCCTGCGCACGCGGCACACACTCGAGCCCTGGGTCAACGGCATCGTGCTGCCCCTGTTCGCGTTCTCGGCCGCACTCGTCGTCATCCCGATGGTGTCGCCCGCTCAGCTCTCGCCCGCCTTCTGGGGCATCCTCGTCGCACTCCCGGTCGGAAAGATCATCGGTATCTCGGTGTTCAGCTGGATCTCGTTGCGCCTCGCCAATCGCGGAGCGACGCCCCACCTGTCGTTCGCGGATCTTCTGGCTGCCGGAGCGCTCGGTGGCATCGGATTCACCGTGTCGCTGCTGCTGTCCGAGCTGGCGTTCGCCGGTGATCCGCTCGTCCGCGACGAGGCGACCCTCGGTGTGCTCGCGGGCTCCGGGGTCTCGCTGGTCATCGCGGCGGTCCTGGTGTCGCTGCGAGCACGGCACTTCCGTCACCTCGCGCACGTCGAGTCGGACGATATCGATGTGCCGCCGGCGTCGACGCCCACAGGTGGCCAGCTTGCCTGAGCGTTTCGCGGCGCCGGACATACGTTCGGCGCGTGGGGCAGGATGGGGCGATGGAGAGTCAGGACGCTGGCGCCGCGCGCCGTGCCGAGGCGCTGGCGGCAGCAGTCGAGACGATGCGGCTGGTCCGCGATCGGTGCGTCTGGACCCAGCAGATCACGCATCGCGATCTCGTTCCGTATCTGATCGAGGAGAGCGCCGAGCTGGTCGACGCGGTCGAGGATGGCTCGCGCGCGGAATTGCGTGAGGAACTCGGCGATCTGCTGTGGCAGGTGCTGTTCCACGCCGAGATCGCGGCACGCGACGCGGATGACCCCTTCGACATCGCGGATGTCGCCGACGGGCTGACCGAGAAGATGGTGCGTCGGCATCCGCACGTCTTCGGTGACGATGTCGCCGAGACGCCCGAGCAGGTGCTGGTGCTCTGGAACGCCGCGAAGGCGGCCGAGAAGAGCGAGCGGCGGAGTGTGCTGGATGGCGCGCCCTCGGGGATGCCGTCGCTCGCGTTGGCGCAGAAGCTGTTGGGCAAGGTGTCGGGACTGGTGCCCGCCCCCGTCGTGGCGCCCGTCACGACCGGCCCGGATTCCGAGGCCGAGCTCGGCGACGCGCTACTTGCCCTCGTGGTGCAGGCTCGGGCCCAGGGTTGGGATGCCGAACGAGCTCTGCGGGAGCGCTTGCGGACGCTCGAGTCCGACATCCGCGCCGCCGAGGCTGCCGGCCCCGCCTGACCTTCGTCCGCCCGCCGTCGTCGCGGCCCTGGGCCTGCTCGCCTGGCAGAAAAGGTGGGTCTGGAGGCGTCGAACTCGTAATTTCTGCCAGGTGAACGGATCGACGTGCGGGTCTGGGGCGGGCGCGCGCGAACAGGGCGGGCCGGGCGGATGAAAGGATAGGGCCGTGGCATCCGTGAACCCGCCGCGCGGCATGCGCGACTTCCTCCCCGCCGAAAAGGCCCGCCGCGAGCGTGTGCTCGCCGTCATCCGCGACCGCTACCGCGCGCACGGGTTCGACGAGATCGAGACACCCGTCGTCGAGGACTACGAGCGCCTACACGCGGGCATCGGCGGCGACAACGAGAAGCTCTCGTTCAGCATCCTGCGCCGGGGTCTCGACGCCGACGGCATCCGTGCCGCCGCAGACGACCCCGCCGCGCTCGCCGACCTGGGCCTCCGCTACGACCTGACCGTGCCGCTCGCCCGCTTCTACGCTTCGCATCGGGCCGAGCTGCCAGCCGTGTTCCGTGCCGTGCAGATCGCGCCCGTGTGGCGCGCGGAGCGTCCCCAGAAGGGCCGCTACCGCCAGTTCGTGCAGTGCGACATCGACGTGCTGGGCGATGCGACGCCCCGTGCCGAAGCCGAGCTGATCGCCGCGACGCTCGACACCCTCGACGCCCTGGGGCTCGCGGGAGCGACCGTTCGTATCAACGACCGACGTGCGCTGGATGGGATGCTCGCGAGCTTCGGCTTCGCGGATGCCGAGCGTGCGGGCGTGCTGATCACCATCGACAAGCTCGACAAGATCGGCCCCGACGGTGTGGCGGCCGAGCTCCGCGAGCGCGGCGCGACGCCCGCGGCCGTGGACGCCTTCGACGAATTCCTGCGCCGTCCGCAGACGTCTGACGCCCTGCCGTATGGCGAAGAGCAGATTCGTCGGGCTCTTCCCGAGGGGATCTCCGACGAGGTCATCCAACATCTGGTGGGTGTCGGAGAGGCTGTCGCTGCCTCTCGAGGCACTCTCGCGGCCGCAACGGGCACTCTCGCGTCGGGATCGGGCATTCTCGCGTTCGACCCCTTCCTCGTCCGGGGCATGGGGTATTACACGGGCACGATCTTCGAACTCGCGCACCCGAGCGTCGGCTATTCGCTCGGCGGCGGCGGACGCTACGACGGGATGATCGGCCGGTTCCTCGGCTCGGATGTCCCGGCAGTCGGATTCTCCATCGGGTTCGAGCGCATCGTCGATCTGGTCGAGGCGGGAGAGGATGCCGCGGCGACCGCGGTCGTCTTGGTGCACGACGCAGACGTCCCGGTCGCCGAGCTGCTCGCCCTCAAGGCGTCGTTCGTCGCCGAGGGCGCGCGCGTGCGGCTCGAGCGTCGGACCAAGAACCTCAAGCCGACCCTCGAGCGCGCGGTGTCCGATGGATACACCGCCCTCGCGACGGTCGCGACCGGGGCGACGGCAGCCACGATCGAGCTCAAGCCCTTGAAATAGGCGCGCTGTCCAGACGCGGACGCCCCGGTCACTGAGCCTGTCGAAGTGGCGCGGCCGGCCCGTCTATGCCTGTCTGCTCCCTTCGACAGGCTCAGGGAGCGATCGCGGAACGCACGCGTCGCTCGCGCGACAGACGGCGTTCACCTCGCCGGGGTGTGATCGCGGGTATGAGCCGCTCCCGCGTCGCCCTGAGGGTCGGTGGATCGCTCGCTCTCGTGGCGGTCGCGAGCTTCGGGGTCGCGGTTGGTGCGCGGATGCTTCTGACGCGCCAGGCGGCTGTCGCCCGGCGGCGGATCGGTAAGCCGCTCGGCGAACTTGCGCCGCGCTCGGATCGCGTGTGGCGCAAGCAGTTGCCGGGTCGCCCGGTCGAGTTGCTCGTCCTCGGCGATTCGATCGCGGCAGGTCTCGGGGCGGACCGCCGCAAGGACACGCTCGGCGCCCGTCTCGCCAAGGGCCTGGCGGGGCGCATCGGCCAACCCGTGCGGCTCCGGACCGCGGCCATCGTCGGCTCCGAATCGTCCGCGCTCGCGGAGCAGATCGACGGGCTGCCCGAGCGGTACGTCGCCGATGTCGCCGTGATCGTGGTGGGCGGCAACGATGTGACCCACCGCATCCCCGTATCGGTGTCGGCCGAACATTTGCGCACGGCGATCATGCGGCTGCGCGCACGCGGCATTCCCGTCGTGGTGGGCACCTGCCCTGACCTCGGGGCGCTCCGGCCCGTGCCCCAACCCCTGCGGATACTGGGATCGCAGATGTCCCGACAACTGGCCGCAGCTCAGGCCGCGATCGCCGAGAAATCCGGCGCGACCGCGGTGTCGCTCCGCAGCGCGGTCGGCAGGGTGTTCTTCGAGCAGCCCGACGAGATGTTCGGTGTCGATCGCTTCCACCCGAGCGCACTCGGTTATGGACGCACTGCCGAGGCGCTGTTGCCGGTCGTCGTCGCCGCCGTGGAAAGCCGGAGCGCGGTGCCCGCCAGAGTGTGACGCAAGCCCTCGCGACGGCGGCGATGCGGCTGATAGCGTGCTCACCACGAATTCCGGAGATCGAAACTCACAACGCGGGAGCAACATGGCGCGGTTCGAGAAAGACCAGCAAACGGATGCCGGAGCGACGACACCCGATGACAGGCCTCGCGAACAATGGACCGGTCAGGTCGGGTTCATCCTGTCGGCAATCGGGTCCGCCGTCGGGCTCGGCAACATCTGGCGCTTTCCCGGCGTCGCGTACGAGAACGGCGGGGGTGCATTCCTCGTGCCGTACCTGATCGCGCTGCTCACGGCGGGCATCCCGATCCTGTTCCTCGATTACGCGATCGGCCACCGCTTCCGCGGCGCCGCGCCCACGGCGTTCCGTCGTTTGGGTGGCAGATCGGGCCGATGGCTGGAATCGCTCGGATGGTTCCAGGTGACCATCGCCTTCGTGATCGGCCTGTACTACACCGTCGTCATCGCCTGGTCGCTGAGCTTCTTCGTCTTCTCGTTCGACCTCCGCTGGGGCGACGACCCGGCCGCGTTCTTCACGGGGGAGTACCTTCAGACGGGTGACCCCGGGTTCAGCACGGAATTCGTGCCGGGCGTGCTCATTCCGCTCGCCATCGTCTGGATCCTGGCGATCGTGGTCCTCGCCGCCGGTGTGGCCAAAGGACTGCAGCGCGTGAACGTCATCGCGCTCCCCGTCCTGGTGATCGCGTTCCTGATCCTGGTCGTGCGCGCGCTCTTCCTCGACGGCGCAGCCGAGGGCCTCAACGCACTCTTCACCCCCGACTGGACGGCGCTCGCCGACCCGAACGTCTGGATCGCGGCGTACAGCCAGATCTTCTTCTCCCTGTCGATCGCGTTCGGCATCATGATCACCTACGCCTCGTACCGCAAGCGCCGTTCGAACCTCACGACTCCGGGTCTCGTGGTGGCGTTTTCCAACTCCTCCTTCGAGATCCTCGCGGGCATCGGTGTCTTCGCGACGCTCGGGTTCTTCGCGTTCAGCCAGGGCGTAGCGATCGACGAACTCGAGGGGCTGACGGGCGTCGGCCTGTCGTTCATCACGTTCCCCGCGATCGTGTCGCAGATGCCGGGCGGGCCGATCTTCGGGTGCCTGTTCTTCGGGTCGTTGACCCTCGCCGGGTTCACGTCGCTCGTGTCGGTGCTGCAGGTCGTCTCGGCTGCGGTACAGGAGAAATTCGGACTCTCGACCCGCCGCGCCGCGCTCTCCGTCGGTATCGTCTCGGCCATTCTGTCGATGCTGATCTTCTCGACGACAACGGGGCTCCTCGCGCTGGATGTCGTCGACCAGTGGGCCAATAACATCGGCATCGTGGCATCCGCGATCCTGACGACCGTGCTCGTGCTGTGGGTCGCGCGCAAGGGGCCCGAGCTGCGCTACCACCTCGACTCCCTCTCAACCTTCCGCGTGGGTCGTGTTTGGCTGCTGCTCGTCAGCGTGCTGGCGCCGCTCGTGCTCGGTTACATGCTGATCTCGCGCATCGTCGTGCTGATCACCGAGGGGTACGGGGGGATGCCGCCCTGGTACCTGCTCGTCTTCGGCTGGGGCACGGTGCTCGTGCTCGTCGTCGGCGCGGTCGTGCTCTCCGTTCTGCGGTGGAAGCGCTCGCCGGATGACTTCACCGCGTGGCCGGAGTATCCGCCCGCGAGCGCCAGACGCGCCGCGCCGGGCGACACGGCGGCCCGCGCGAAGGGAGCACGGTCATGACCCCGCTGGCAATCGCCTTCCTGGTCCTGTCGATCCTGATCGTCTGGGGCGGGTTGACCGCGAGCATCCTGTTCCTGCGTCACCGACCCGAACTCGCCGAATATCCGCCGGGTGGGGTCGACGATGACCGCGAGGCCGCCGGCATCATCGAGCACGACACCTGATGGCCGAATCCACCCCCGCGAACTGGCGAAGCGCCGACGATTACCTGGTCGACACGCTGGTCGGACACGACGCGGCGCTCGAATCGACGGTGGCGGCTCAGAGCGCGGCGGGGCTTCCCGCGATCGAGGTGGCACCGGTCGCCGGGAAGCTGCTGCACCTGCTCGCACGGATCGCGGGCGCGCGACGCGTGCTCGAGATCGGGACGCTCGGCGGGTACTCGACCATCTGGCTCGCCAGGGCGCTCGATGAGAACGGTCGCGTGATCACGATCGAGGCGGAGCCCCGCAATGCAAAAGTGGCGCGTGTCAACATCGACGCAGCCGGCGTGGGGCAGCGCGTGGAGATCCTCGTCGGGCGCGCCGCGGAGGTATTGCCCACGCTTGTCGGAGCTGAGTCATCGGCCACCGAGCCGTTCGATCTGGTCTTCATCGACGCGGACAAAGAGTCCAACACGATCTACCTCGACTGGGCGGCTCGGCTCGGTCGACCGGGCACCGTCGTCGTACTCGACAACATCGGACGCGAGGGCGACATCGTCGATCCGCACACGACCGACCCCCGTGTCGCCGGCACGCGCGCTGCCCTCGAGATGCTGGGTGCCGATGCGCGTTTCGAGGCGACGGCGTTGCAGACGGTGGGGCTGAAGGGATGGGACGGATTCGCCCTGGCGGTCCTTACGGGAGCATCGGCGCCGTAACGCGGCGTGAACGACGAGCGCACGCCCTGTGCGGGAGCGACCACCTCGCTAGACTGACGGAGGACCGACGACGCTCCGAACACCACCCGCAGTGCACGAGCAAGGAGTCAAACACGTGGCACTCATCGAGGCAGTAGGCGCCCGCGAAATCCTCGATTCGCGAGGCAACCCGACAGTCGAAGTGGAGGTGCTGCTCGATGACGGAATCGTTCAGCGGGCTGCTGTTCCCTCCGGCGCATCCACCGGAGCGTTCGAAGCGTACGAACTGCGCGACGGCGACAAGAGCCGTTACGGCGGCAAGGGCGTTCTGAAGGCCGTCGATGCCGTGATCGACGAGCTCGGCCCGGCCCTCGAAGGCATCGAAGCCAGCGAGCAGCGCATCGTCGACGAGATCATGATCGACACCGACGGCACCGAGAACAAGAGCCGCGTCGGCGCCAATGCCATCCTCGGCGTCAGCCTCGCCGTAGCGAAGGCCGCGGCCGACTCGGCCGACCTGCCCCTGTTCCGCTACCTCGGTGGCCCGAACGCGCACGTCCTGCCCGTTCCCCTGTTCAACGTCATCAACGGCGGATCGCACGCCGACAACGGCATCGACATGCAGGAGTTCTTCCTCGCGCCGATCGGTGCCGAGACGTTCTCCGAGGCCCTCCGCTGGGGCACCGAGACGTACCACGTCCTCAAGGGCGAGCTGCTGAAGGCCGGCTACGCCACGGGCCTCGGCGACGAGGGCGGCTTCGCCCCCGACCTCCCGAGCAACCGCGAGGGCCTCGACTTCCTCATCACGGCCATCGAGAAGGCCGGATTCAAGCCGGGAACCGACATCGCCCTCGGGATGGATGTCGCCGCGACCGAGTTCTTCCGCGACGGCGCCTACGTCTTCGAGGGCAAGAACTGGACAGCCGAGCAGCTCACCGACTACTACGTCGAAATCGCGAACGCCTACCCGATCATCACGATCGAGGACGCCCTCGCCGAGGATGACTGGGACGCCTGGAAGCACCTCACGGAGAAGCTCGGATCGAAGATCCAGCTCGTCGGCGACGACCTGTTCGTGACCAACCCCACCCGCCTGGCGGATGGCATCAAGCGCGGCGTCGCCAACTCGCTGCTGGTCAAGGTCAACCAGATCGGAACGCTCTCCGAGACGCTCGACGCCGTCGACATGGCGCACCGCGCGGGCTACACGACGATGTTCTCGCACCGCTCGGGTGAGACTGAAGACACCACGATCGCCGACCTCGCCGTCGCGACCGGCTCGGGTCAGATCAAGAGCGGCGCGCCCGCCCGCAGCGAGCGCGTCGCGAAATACAATCAGCTTCTGCGTATCGAAGAAGAGCTCGGCGACGCCGCGGTATTCGCGGGTCGCTCGGCCTTCCCCCGCTACCAGGGGTAACGCACCGAAGCAGCAGTGAAAGAGGGGGGAGACATGGCGAAACGACCGGCTCCCCCCTCTTCCGCTTCCCGGCCTTCCGCTCCTCGCGGCTCGACCCGCCGTCCATCCGCTTCGCGGCCCTCCCCGTCGCGTCCGCCCGGGCGCCACGCCGCTACGCGCCGCGTCGATGTTCGGGGCTGGCTCGGCGGGGTGCGCCTCTCGGGTTTCATGGTCGTGATGATGAGCCTCGTGGTGCTGGCGGCGTTCGTGCTCGTGCCCACCTTCGGCAACTTCGTACAGCAGCGGCAGTCGATCGCCGCGCTCGAAGCATCCGTCGTCGCTGGTCAAGAAGAGGTCGAGCAGCTCCAACAGCAGCAGGAACGCTGGGGTGATCCCGCCTACATCACGACACAGGCGCGCGAGCGGCTGTATTACATGCGTCCCGGCGAGGTCGCCTACCTGGTCGTGAACGATCTTCCCGCCGATCTGCAGCCGACGACGGAGAAGCCCGTGAGCGCGGACGTGGTCGAGACGCCGACCGACTGGATGACGCAGCTGCTGGCATCGGTGACGACCGCTGGCCTCGCCCAGACGGTGATGGGACCGACGATCGGTGTGCCCGACCCCGAACCGTCCAGCGAGAGTCCCGCCCCGTAGGAGACGGACCTTTCTCTGCATGTTCGGCGGATACCCTAATGAGGTGACGACACCGCCCTTCGCCGCGCCCACCGAGGCCGAACTCGCGGTCGTCGGCGCGCAACTGGGCCGGCCCGCTCGAGGAGTCCTGGGCATCGCCGCGCGCTGTGTGTGCGGAAACCCGACGGTCGTCGCCACGTTGCCGCGTCTGCCCGACGGTAGTCCGTTCCCGACGTTCTACTACCTCACGCATCCGGCCGCCACGGCGGCGATGAGCGAGCTCGAAGCGACGCACGTCATGGCTGAGCTGCAGGATCTGCTGGTCGAAGACGACATCGCCGCCGAGTACGCCCGCGCGCACGCCGCCTACCTCGTCGACCGATCGAACTATGGCGAGGTCGACGAGATCGCCGGCATCTCGGCGGGCGGAATGCCGGTCCGCGTGAAGTGCCTGCATGCCCTTGCCGGTCACGCACTCGCGGCGGGACCGGGGGTCAACCCGATCGGTGACCGGGCACTCGAGCGCTCGCGCTGGTCGCCCGCCGTGTGCGAGTGCGAGACGCCGGGTTCGGTTTCGTGAAGGCCTCACGTGTTCTTGCGTTGCTGCTCGCGACGGTTATCGCCGCAACGCCTGTCGTCTTCGGCCCCCCGGCCGCGGCATCGCCTGTTCCCGACGACACGGCAGATCCAGTGCGCGCGGCGGAGTATTGGCTCGATTCGCTGGGCGTCCGCACTGCCTGGCAGACGACCCGGGGCGCGGGGCAGACGATCGCGATCATCGACACGGGCATCGGTTCGGGTCCGCCCGAGTTCCAGGGTGCGGTTGCGGGTGGAACGGATGTCTCGGGTCTCGGCAGCTCGGACGGTCGCACGCCCGTCGGGGTCGTGGACTCCAATCACGGGTCGTGGGTTGCGTCGCTCGCCGCAGCGCGCGGAACGGCCGATGGCAAGGGGATGGTCGGGGTGGCCCCCGACGCGGAACTGCTGTCTGTCTCGCTCGGGTTCGGATCATCCGCCCCCGTTCCGTTCGTCGAGCAGGTCTCCGAGGCGATCCATTGGGCGGTCGACAACGGCGCGACTGTCATCAACCTGTCCTTCACGACGAACACGCTGGGGTGGGACCCGCTCTGGGACAGCGCGTTCGAGTACGCGTTCGACAACGATGTCGTCGTGGTGGTCGCGGCGGGCAATCGCGGAACGGGCACGACGCGTGTCGGAGCTCCGGCGACGATTCCCGGGGTATTGACAGTCGGCGGCGTCGACCCGCAGGGCAACGCCAGCGTCGAGGCATCCACGCAGGGCATCACGATCGGAATCTCGGCGCCCAGCGAAAAACTGCTGGGTGTGTCGGCCGACGGCCGCATCGTCGAATGGGGCGGCACGAGCGGCGCCGCGCCCATCGTGGCCGGCATCGCCGCGCTCGTGCGCTCGGCGCATCCCGAGCTCGACGTCGCCAACGTGATCAACCGGATCATAACGACGGCCAAGCCGGCCGCGGGCACGGATCCCCGGCTCTACGGCGCCGGCATCGTGGATGCGGCGGGCGCCGTTTCGGCCAATGTCGCCACGGTGACCGAGAACCCCATGGGGAGCCTCCAGGAGTGGATTCGGCTCTACCGCCGCGCGGACTCGGGACCGGCGCCCGATCAGACCGCGGTCCCCGTCGAGGTGGAGGCGTTGCCGCCCGCGGATGCGGCGACACCGGCCCGTTCGCCGCTGCTGCCGTCGCATGAATCCCTGATCTTCGGCTCTCTCCCGCTTTTTGCGATAACCATGGCTGGTATCCTGGTGTCGCTCGGCGTCACTGCAGCTGCCCGGCGAGTCAGAACGGCGCGCGATTCACGCACGCCGAGCAGTTGAACTGTCAAGGAGTTCCCTTCACGTGACTAACACCGTGCCCGCGACGAACACCGAGTCCACGAACACGGACCCCACCAACACTGGGCCCACCGACACGGGGCCGACGAACAGCGTTCCGAAGATTCTCGTGGTCGGCGGCGGCTATGCAGGCTTCTACACCGCGTGGAAGCTCGAAAAGCACCTACGCAAGGGTGAAGCCGCCGTCACGATCGTCGACCCCCTTCCGTACATGACGTACCAGCCCTTCCTTCCGGAGGTCGCTGCGGGATCCATCGAGGCGCGTCACTCCGTCGTCGCCCTCCGTCGTCATCTGAAGCGCACCAAGGTCGTCACGGCGAAGGTGACCGGTATCGACCACGCGCACAAGACCGCCACGATCACGCCCGCCGTCGGCGAGCCGTGGCAGGAGCAGTACGACCAGATCGTCGTCACCGCCGGCGCCGTGTCGCGCACGTTCCCGATCCCGGGCATCGCCGACAACGCGATCGGGCTCAAGACGATCGAAGAGGCCGTCGCCATCCGCGACAAGCTGATGTCGAACTTCGACAAGGCCGCGCTACTTCCCCCGGGCCCCGCGCGCGAGCGTCTGCTCACGGTCGTCGTGGTCGGCGGCGGTTTCGCCGGTATCGAGGTGTTCGCCGAGCTGCGCTCGTTCGCTTCGGCGCTGCTGAAGAACTACCCCGAGCTGACCTTCGACGAGACTCACTTCCACCTGATCGAGGCGATGGGGCGCATCATGCCCGAGGTCTCGCTGAAGTCCAGTGAGTGGGTGCTTGCCGACCTGGCCAAGCGTGGTGCGTACGTGCACCTCGACACGCAGGTCACGGGTGCCGTCGACGGCAATGTCGAACTGTCGACCGGCGAGGTCATCCCGAGCGACATCATCATCTGGACCGCGGGCGTCATGGCGAACCCCGAGGTCGTCCGCGGCGGCGACCTGCCGGTGGAAGAGCGCGGACGCATCCGTACGCGTCCCGACCTGCGCGTGGGTACCGATGACGAGATCGTCGAGGGGGCCTGGGCCGCCGGTGATGTCTCGGCCGTTCCCGACCTGACGGGCGGGGGTGTGGGCGGTTACTGCGTGCCGAACGCTCAACACGCCGTGCGCCAGGCCAAGCTTCTCGCGAAGAACCTCACCGCCGTCCTGCGGGGCGAGCTTCCCGAGAACTACATCCACAAGAACCTGGGCGCTGTTGCGGGTCTCGGCCTCTACAACGGTGTGTTCCAATCCAACAAGATCGCCATCAAGGGCTTCCTCGCGTGGCTTGCGCACCGTGGTTACCACATGCTCGCGATCCCGTCGTGGGAGCGCAAGCTCCGCGTCTTCGGCGGCTGGTGGAACAACTTCTGGCTGGGCCGCGACCTCGTGAACCTCGAGACGGTGCAGACGCCGCGGTACGTGTTCGAGGAGTTCGCGGCGCGTCCGCGTCCGGCTCAGGCTGCGCCGAAGACGGATGCTCCGGCACCCGCCGCGGACAAGCCCGCCGACACTGTCACGGGTGCGAAGTCCGCCCCCGCGAAGAAGGCGGCGGCTTCCCGCTGACCTCCGGGCTCGCGGGCTCGCGAGTCGATAACGTGGGCGCATGGAAGAGACCACGCCTCACGACAAGCTGCATGCCGTATTCGTCGTCGGCACGCGCCCCGAGGCGATCAAGATGCTGCCGCTCATCGTGGCGGTGCGTGATAGCACGCGTTTCGAGCCGATCGTCGTGTCGACGGGGCAGCACGCGGAGCTCGTCGCGCACGTGCTGGCGATCGGCGGCATCACCCCGGACGCCACGTTCGATCTGCCGCCCGCCCCGCGTACGCTGAACACGCTGTTCTCGGCCGTGCTGGTGCGGCTCGAGGCGTTTCTTCACGACCGTTTCGGTCCGCCGCTCCCGCCCGCCGAGGCGCCGTACGCCACCGGCTACCCGGCCGCCGCTTTTGTACACGGCGACACGACGAGTGCCGCGGCATCTGCTCTCGCGTCGTTCCATCTGCATCTACCGGTCGTGCACGTCGAGGCGGGCTTGCGCACGAACGACACCCTGTCGCCGTTCCCCGAAGAGCTCAACCGTCAGCTGATCAGCCGGATCGCCGCGTGGCACCTGGCCCCGACGGAGCGGAACAAAGAGAACCTGATCCGCGAGCACATCGCCGGTTCACGCATCTTCGTGACCGGCAATACCGCGATCGACGCCCTGCACATTGCGGCGAGCCTCGATGTGCCCTACGAATATCCCCAGCTCGCGGATCTCGAGGACGTGGATGGCCCGCGGGTCGTTGCCGTCACGGCGCATCGCCGCGAAAACTGGGGCGCGCCGCTCGAGCGCATCGCGGATGCCGTCGGGATTCTCGCGATGTCGCACCGGGATGTCCGGTTCGTCGTCGCGCTGCATCCGAATCCGGATGTCGCGGCCGTCATGGTCGCGCGTCTCTCGAACGAAGAGAATGTTTCGCTCGTGGGGCCCATGGGCTACGAGCAGTTCGCGAAGCTGCTCAAGCGCGCCACGATCGCCATAACCGATTCCGGTGGCATTCAAGAGGAGGCCCCCTCGCTCGGCACACCCGTCATCTGCGTTCGCGAGACGACGGAACGGCACGAGGGGGTCGAGGCGGGAACGGTGCAGTTGGTCGGCACCGACACGGCGCGGATCGTCGCGGCCGCATCCCGGCTACTCGACGACGATCGCGCCTATGCTCTCGCGATCGGTCGCCGCAATCCCTACGGCGATGGAAAGGCCGCCGAGCGCATCGTGCGGGGACTCGAGCACGTCATCTTCAACACCCGTCCGCCGCAGCCGTTCGGGCCCCCGGGCTTCGACCGGCTCTCGGTACTGCGCGCGGCGGGCAGCGAGGATCCGATCGAGCTCGGCCTCGTGCATCCGTGGGGCGACTCCTGGTGAGCGAGGCGCTTGTCCGTGTTCTTTGACATCTTTGCGGGCCTGCCGCTCTGGGTGCAGGTGCTGTTCTGGATGGTGCTGGCGATCACTGTGTCGTCCTTCGTATCGGTCACGACACTGCTCGTGCTCGCGGCGCGTTTTCGGGGTCGGGTACGCGGTGACGTGCGTCGTGACCCCGGCGGGGCCGGCGAGGAGCGCTTCCTCTGGGTGTTCCTCGTTCCGGCGCTCAACGAGGAGGTCACGATCGCCGACAGCGTCGCGCGCCTGCGACACGTTGCCGCGACACACGCGATGTTTCTGGTCATCAACGACGGCTCCGACGACCGCACGGGCGAGATCCTTGCCGGGATGGACGATCCGCGCTTGAACGTCCTGACCCGCGCCGCCCCGCACGCCCGTGAGGGCAAGGCTGCCGCCCTGAACGCGGCGTACGCGCATGTCCGCTCGGAGCTTCGCGAGAACCCGGCCCTCTCGATGTGGGACGAAGACCACGTGATCGTCGCCGTGGTGGACGCCGACGGTCGACTCGATCCCGAGGCTCCGCGATCGGCCGCGCGGCACTTCCACGACGGCCGCGTCGGGGGAGTGCAATCCCTCGTCCGGATCTACAACCGGCGCGGATGGCTCACCTGGGCGCAGGACGTGGAGTTCTCGTCCTTCGGGCTCGTCTTCCAGGCCGGTCGTGCGTGGTGGGGAACGGCGAACATGGGCGGTAACGGCCAGTTCAACCGCCTGTCCGCGCTGGCGAGTATCGACGACGGTTCGGGCCCGTGGCGCGATCGGCTGACCGAGGATCAGGACCTTGGCGTGCGACTCATTCAGGCCGGATGGGCCGGGGTGCAGGACAACTCGGTCGCCATCGACCAGCAGGGCCTCAACTCGCTCCGCCGCCTCTACCGCCAGCGGGTGCGCTGGGCGCAGGGTAGTTGGCAGGCGCTCGCGCTGCTGCGCGGCGTCCCGCGTCTGCGGGTGCCGTTTCTCGCCCGCGTGGACAACGTCTATTACCTGCTCACGCCCGCGCTTCAGTTGCTGACGGGATTCGCGCTAGTCGTGTCGATAGTCTTCGCCTTCCTGAGCGGGGTGCCCTACCGGCCCTCGCACTGGTGGATCCTGATCTTCTTCATGACTCTGTCGTTCGGGCCCGGCGTGGTTACGCTCGCGTTGCGCGGGGGCCGCTGGTATTCGCCGTTTGTGGCCCTCGTGCTCGTCATTCCGTACACGGCGTACTCGTGGATCGTGTTCCCGGTGCTCGCCGTCGGGTTGTTCCGACAGCTATCCGGGCGGCGGTCGTGGGCGAAGACGGCGCGAGAGACGCAGGGGATGGATGTTTCGCGCTCGGCTGATGCCACTGCGGTCGGGGATACTGGAGGGGACCGCGGTGCAGAAAGCGGCCGCAAGGTCACGCCCCCGTAGCCCAATCGGCAGAGGCAGGCGACTTAAAATCGCCCAAGTGTGGGTTCGAGTCCCACCGGGGGTACTGCTGGGACCTGGAGCAGCTGCCGTGGAGCCCTCACTCCCTGACGGCGCAGCGGGTCACTTCGACAGGCTCAGTGACCGGAGCCGCCGTCAGAATGGGGGTGGATCCGTGTTCGGGGTGAAGATGGCCAGCGCGGGTGGTGGTTTGTCGATATAGACATGGCCACCCGGCGACGTCCACTCGAGAACTCCGCCGCCGAGTTGTCTGACCGTCCAGGCGGTCTCGCCCTTCAGGGTGTGGTGTCGTTTGCACAAGCAGGCCAGGTTGCAGCAGGCGGTTTCGCCGCCGAGCGCGTAGTCGAGGGTGTGGTCCCGGTCGCACCGGTGGGCGGGTTGCCGGCATCCAGGGAATCGGCAGTGCTGATCCCTCGCCCGCAGGAACCGTTTCATGTCCGCGGACGGTGTGTAGCGGTCGACGGCGAGCACGCACCCGGTGATCGGGTCAGCCAGAACCCGATCCCACCCCGTCGCGTGACCTGCGAGCTGGCGGGCCGTGGCCGGGTCGATCGGGCATCGGCCCACCAGTTCGGCCGGCTCGTCGGTCACGCCGGCCAGCGCCAGCGCGGGCACTGTGACGTTCACGATTCCGCGGATCGCCCCGAGACCACCAAACCCGTCCGAGAACCCGGCACCACCGTCCGCGGTGGGCGTGGTGGTGAGGAGCATGTCCGCGACAAGGTCCGCACGAATCTGATCCACGGTGCGACTGTCGGTCGGGTCGGCGTTCTTGATCGCCTGGGCCTGCTGCGTGATCCGGTCGTGCATCCCGTGGGCGAGGACGGCGGGTTGGATGGTGCTGAACTCCGCCATCCCATCCCCGATGTCCCGAACACACGCACCTCGCGACGCGCGCGCCTCTTGGTGCCGTTCCGCGAGCGGGCGCGGCTGCAGGGACTCCGCAAGCCGCGCGAGCGACGCCCCGAGGCGTCCCGGCGTTGTCCCTTCAGCCCGGACCAGCGCTTCACGTTCGAACACGGCCCGCGCGTCAGGATCCGTGAGTGGTAGGCCGTGTTCCATGATCACCGCGACATGCCCACCAGCGACCCGTCCTTCATCCCACGCGTCGAACGTGGCTGGGAACGACTCCTCCAGCACCGCGGCATCGTTCATGCGGCGTTGCACCGTCCGGTCGGACATGTTCGTTGCGGCCCCCAGTTCCGCCGCCAATGAACGAAAAGGCAGTTCCGCCTCGCGCGACGAGGGCGAGGCGAGTTCCGCGACCCGGTGCATCCCCTCCGCGGCTGCCTCCGCGAAAATGCGGGCCAGTGCGGCCTGTCCTTGCTCGGCCACACGCATCGCCTCAGCGCACCGGACCGCGAAGTCCCGAGCTTTGACATCAACCCCACGAGTGTTCGAATGCATGTTCGAAACTCTACGGATGACCACCGACATTCACGCCCCGAAAAGCCCCCAAATCACGCCGAAACCACACCGAGAAGATGAGAGTTTTCACACACACAGGGCACCGCAATTCGCTCAGCGGTCGCGATGACCGAGCGGAACCGAACTTCACGCGGCTCTAGGCTGGGGGCGTGCTCGATCTGACGGCGCCCACGCCCCCTGACCCGGTTGGCGATCCCACGCCCTGGATGAGGCCGGCGGCGTACTGGCCACGGCTCACCGCCGCCACAGCCCACCTGCCGGCCCCGGTGGGCGCCCTCGATCTCGGCGCGCTCCGCTACAACGCGCTCGACATGCTCGTTCGCGCCGGCGGAGTCCCGATTCGCGTGGCGAGCAAGTCCGTGCGCGTCCGTGAGGTTATCGACGCCGTGCTGCGCCTTCCGGGTTATCGGGGCATCCTGGCGTTCACGCTCGCGGAAGCACTGTGGCTCGCCGAGACGCACGACGACGTCGTCATGGGATATCCGAGCGCCGACCGAGCGAGCCTTGCTCGAATCGCGTCCGACGACCAGCTGGCGTCCCGCGTGACCCTCATGGTCGACGATCCCACGCAGCTCGATCTCGTCGATGCCGTCGCAGCTCCCGGTACGCGCCCCCGGATCCGCGTCGCGATCGACGCGGATGCGTCGTGGCGCGCGCCCGCGCTGGGGCACATCGGCGTGCGTCGATCGCCCCTCCACACCGTCGCCGAGGTGCGGGAGTTCGCTCAGGCCATCGCCATCCGGCCGGGCTTCGACCTGGTCGGGCTCATGATGTACGAAGCTCAGATCGCCGGCCAGCCCGACCACGACGGCCGCGGCGACGGGGTCATCCGGTGGATGCAGGGCCGGTCGATCGCGGAGTTGCGGGAGCGACGGGCGCGATCGTCGCCGCGCTCTGCGATATCGCACCCCTGGAGTTCGTAAACGGCGGCGGCACGGGATCGCTCGAACTGACCGCTGCCGACGCCGCGGTGACCGAGGTCACCGCGGGCAGCGGGCTCCTCGCCGGACACCTCTTCGATCGCTACCGCGCCTTCGCGCCGGCACCGGCCCTCGCCTTCGCGTACGACGTGGTGCGGCGGCCGACACCCGATATCGCAACGATCCTCGGCGGCGGATGGATCGCGTCGGGACCGCCGCTCGCTTCCCGCCAGCCGCTGCCCGTCTGGCCCACGGGCCTGTGCGCGCTCGACCGGGAGGGCGCGGGTGAGGTGCAGACGCCGCTGCAGGGTGAAAGCGCGCGAGCGCTCGCCGTCGGTGATCGGGTGTGGTTGCGGCCCTCCAAGAGCGGCGAGCAGTTGGAGCGGACCGACGAGGTCCAGCTGGTGGATGGCGACGCAATCGTCCAGGCCCTGCCGACCTACCGCGGCGAAGGGCGAGCGTTCCTGTGACCCGCATCGGCGGCACCTGGCGCAACTGGGGCAGGACCGCAGCCGTCCGTCCGCAGCGCGTCGAGCGGCCCGCGGGCACCGCGGCCGTCGTCCGCTCGGTGCAGGCCGCGATCGCGCGGGGACTGCGCATCAAGGCGGTGGGCGCCGGCCACAGCTTCACGGGCATCGCCGTCGCGCCGGGCGTTCTGCTCGACCTCGATGAGCTGAGCGGCATCGTCGAGGTCGATCGTGAGCGGGCGCGCGTTCGCGTCCTCGCGGGTACGCGACTGCACCAGATGCCGCGACTGCTCGCCCCCTTCGGGCTGGCGATGGCGAACCTCGGCGACATCGATCGCCAATCGATCGCGGGGGCGATCTCGACCGGCACGCACGGCACGGGACTGCGCTTCGGGGGCATCTCGACGCAGGTCGTGGGGGCGACCCTCGTGACCGGAACGGGCGAACTGCTCACCGTGAGCGACGACGAGAACGCCGAGATGCTGCCCGCGGTGGCGCTCGGGCTCGGCGCCCTCGGCATCCTGGTCGATGTCACGCTGCAATGTGTACCCGCGTTCGTGCTGCGCGCGGTCGAGCGTCCCGAACCGGTCGATGACGTGGTGGCGGAGCTGACCGCGCGAACCGAGACATCCGATCACTTCGAGTTCTACTGGTTTCCGCACACCGACGTCGCCCTGACCAAGACGAACACGCGTCTGCCCGAGAGCGCGCCTCGCTCGCCGCTGCCGCGCGCCTCGCGTTGGCTGGACGAGACGCTGCTCGCCAACGGTCTTTACCGCATGACCTGCGGGTCGGCGTCTCTCGTGCCCGCGGTAGCGCCCCCGATCAACCGGCTCGCGACGCGCCTGACGGGCGACCGCGAGTACACCGATCTCTCGACGCGCGTGTTCACGCAGGACCGGACCGTCCGGTTCCGCGAGATGGAGTACGCCGTCCCGCTCGAGAATCTCGCCGCGGCATTCCGCGACGTGCAGGCCGCGATCGACGCATCCGGCCTGCGCGTGTCGTTTCCCATCGAGGTGCGCGCGGCAGCGGCGGACAACCTGTGGATGTCCACGGCGCACGGACGCGCGAGCGGATACATCGCCGTACACCGCTACTGGCGGGAAGACCCGACGGAGTACTTCGCGGCGATCGAACCGATCATGCTGGCGCACGGCGGGCGGCCGCACTGGGGAAAGATGCATGCGCTCGGTGCCGCCGACTTCGCCGAGCGCTATCCGCGCTTCACGGACTTCGTGGCGCTCCGGGACCGACTCGACCCCGACCGGCGCTTCGCGAACGCATACCTCGACCGGGTATTGGGCGAATAGTTCCCAGGGGTTCGCCGGGATGCGTCGGTAGGATGGGCCAACGTACGACAACTCGCGTCTGACTACCTCGCTTTCTGGAGACACCCATGTGGGAATGGCTCATTCCGGTCCTGATTGTCGTCGCCCTGATCGCCATCGTCGGCATCTACCTCTGGGCGACGTACAACTCGCTCGTGCAGCTGAACGTGCGCGTCGACGAGGCATGGAGCGACATCACCGTGCAGCTCAAGCGGCGAGCTGATCTACTGCCCAACTTGATCGACACGGTCAAGGGGTACGCCGCGCACGAGCGAGGGGTCTTCGAGAGCGTGACGCGGGCCCGGGCCGAGACGCTCCAGGCGCAGGGCCCCGCGGACGCGGGAGTCGCCGAGGGGCACATGCAGCAGGCGCTGAAGTCCCTGTTCGCCGTTGCCGAGGCATACCCGCAACTGCAGGCGAGTCAGAACTTCCTCCAGTTGCAGCAGTCGATCGTCGACACGGAAGACAAGATCCAGGCATCCCGCCGCTTCTACAACGGTGGCGTGCGCGAGCTGAACACCAAGATCAAGATCTTCCCGAACAACCTCTTCGCCCGGAACCTGGGTTTTCAGGAACGCGAGTTCTTCGAGGTCGAGAACGGCGCCGCCATCTCCGAGCCGCCGCGCGTTCAGTTCTGACGTGACAGCCATCACGGCCTGATCGGGCGGGGCAGCCGTGTACTCCGCGATCGCGCGCAACAAGCGCAACACATGGTTCATCATGATCGCGTTCGTCCTGATCATCGGGGGCCTCGGTGTGCTCGCAGGATGGCTCGCGTCGAACGATTGGTGGATCACCGCGTTCGTCGTGATCGGTGCGGTCGGGTACGCCACGCTGCAGTACTTCGTCGCCGACCGTGAAGCGCTCGCGCTGGCGGGCGCGGTGGAGATTCAGAAGGCGGACAACCCGCGCCTCTGGAACATGGTCGAGAACCTGTGCATCGCGACGGGTACGCCGATGCCGAAGGTTCATATCGTGCAGGATGCTGCGCCGAACGCTTTTGCGACAGGTCGGACGCCCGAGCGGGCGGCGATCGCGGTCACGACCGGCCTGCTCGACATCATGGACGATCAGGAGCTCGAGGGAGTGCTCGCGCACGAGCTCGGACACGTCCGCAACTACGACATCCGGGTTTCGTTGATCGTCTTCGGTCTGGTCGTCGCGATCGGGCTGCTCGCGGACGTCTTCCTGCGGTTGACGCTGTTCGGTGGTGCCCGACGCAGCGGCGGCAATGGCCAGGCGCAGATCGTGTTCCTGATCTTCGGTCTTGTCGCCGCCGTGATTGCGCCCCTGCTCGCGGGTGCCGTGCAGGCGGCGATCTCACGCCAACGTGAATACCTCGCCGACGCGACGGCCGCGCTCACGACACGAAACCCGGACGGGCTGGCGTCGGCGCTCGCAAAACTGCAGGCGCACGCTCAACCGTTGACGAAGGCGAATACGTCGATGGCGCACCTGTGGCTGGCGGATCCGCTGCGTCCGAACGCCCTCGCGCGTCTCTTCTCGACGCATCCGCCGATCCCGGATCGGATCGAACGCCTGCACACCATGGGCGGCAGCTTCTAGCAAACGCGCGAAACTTCACTTATGTCCCTTTTCAGGCGCAAACAAGGACACAGGTGAAGTTTCGCGCTCACCAGGCCTGGAGGATCAGCTCGCTGCCTTCGAAGGTCAGGGCGCCGCGGAGCGTCCAGGCATCGTCGCGGTAGGTGAAAGAAGCGGGTTCGCCCGCGCGGGTCTGGCCCGACACCGTCACCACATACGACCCGCCGCTCGCGATGAAGCCGCCGGTGGCGTCGAGTGTGACAGTAGGAAGCGTCTCGATCCGAAATACGTAACCCTCGGCTCTGGCCAGGTCGGCGCCCCAGGGGATGCTGATGCCGCACGACGCGGGGCTCGTCGTGGCCGGAGTATCCGCCGACGATGCCGTGCACGCCTCGAGGTACGCATCCACGGCGGGCTGTGCCGTCGCGCTCGCGTCCGGTGCGAGCGCAACCTCAACGGTGACGTCCGCCGTTGCCCCGGGAGCGACGACGACCTCCGCCTCGCCCGTCAGGATGCCGGCCGGTGCCGCGACGACATCGTAGACGGCGGGGAGGGCGACCAGGGGCGCGGATGCCTCGAGCACGACATCACCGATCGTCACCGCGTCACCCATCGTCGTCGTTGCCGCGATGCTGCCGAGCGCGTCCGCGTCGGCCAGCCACTGTCCGTCCTCGAGCCGGACCGTGAACGTCACGGCGTGCATTCCACCCGTGAGGAAGTATGCCGCCGAGACTGTCGCCGCGTCGTTCCCGGATGTCTCCACTCCGGCGACCTCGGGGTCGGAGAGGTAGGCGGTTGCCGCTCCGAATGCCTCCAGGGTCGCGGCGTCCGGGAGCGCCGACGAGGTGAGAGTCGCACGAACCTCGTCCGCGTCACCCGAGGCGAGCGCGTCGAGGTACCGCTGTGCGCCGGCCTCGGGCGAGTCACCGCGGGCCGTGAACCACACGACGAGAGCTATCACCGCACCGATGAGGACGAGGACCGCCGCGGCAGTCGCGATGATCGCGCCGCGGCCCAGACGCCGACGGGGGGTCATGAGCCCGATCCCTGCTCGATGGCAGACGCGGCGTCCGGCTCGTCCGTCTGGGGCTCGTCCGGCGCGAGAGACACCGTTTCCGTGCCCGCTTCGTGCCGGGGTGCTCGCAGCACATCGGCCAATGCGCCCGTCGCGTCACCCCAGTTCGCCACTGAGATGCCGTCGAGAGCCTGCCATCGAGCAGCATCCCGCAGGACCTCGGCCAGGCGAGGCGCGGCGTCGGGACGGATCGGACCGTCCTCCCACCACGCCGACTGCACCAGCAACCGCGAACCCGCGCGGTCGGCCTTCAGATCAACGCGCCCGACGAGTTCGTCGTCGATCAGAACCGGCAACGAGTAGTAGCCGTAGCGGCGTCGGGGAGCGGGTGTGTAGATCTCGATCCGGTAGTCGAAGCCGAACATCCGCTGTGCGCGATCACGGAACCACACCATGGGGTCGAACGGCGTCAGGATGGTCGCGGCGTCGATGCGACGGGGAAGCGCTGCGTCGCGATGTGCCCACGCGGGTAGCGGTTTGCCGCCGCGGTCCCAGCCCTCGACGGTGACCGGCACGAGCTCGCCTGCCTCGACCAGTTCGGCCGTCGCGCGCTTGACGGCTTTGCGGTCGCGCAGCCGCCAGTAGTCGTCCAGATCGGCCTCGGTCGCGACACCGTACGCGGATGCTGCGCGAGCGACGAGCTCTCGGATCGCATCGGGACGCTCGATCTCGCGCTCGATCGCTTCCGCCGGAATGACATCCGCGGCGAGGGCGTAACGGCGCTCGAAGCCGCGACGACCCGCGACCGCCACCTCCCCGATCAGCCACAGATACTCGAGTGCCCGTTTGACGCCGTCCCAGTCCCACCACGGCCCACGCGCGCCGCGTCGCGAGTCGTGCTCGATCTCGGCCGGACGGAGGGGGCCGCGGGCGCGGAGCTCGGCGCGCACCCACTCCACGATGGGCAGATTTTCGGCGAACCATGTGCCCGGCGCCGTGAACCGTGCGCGGTGGTCCTCCATCCGGAACCGGAAGAGCTGCCAGTCGGCCGCTGGAATGAACGCGGCGACGTGTGCCCAGAACTCCACATACGGGGCGCGCCGGGCGAACAGCAGACGATCGAGCAGGGCCGTGTCGTAGGGGCCCAGGCGCGAGAACAGGGGCATGTAGTGCGACCGCGCGTAGACATTGACCGAGTCGATCTGCAGCGTGTGCATCCGTCCCAGAGTCGCGTTGAGCTGGCGCGTGCCGGGGGTCGCCGGGACGCGGCGCCCGAACCCCTGAGCGGCGAGCGCCATCCGCCGCGCCTCGCGCGCGCTCAGCGACTGTTTCATCGGCGCCAGCCTATCCCCGGCGTACGACATCCCCGCGGGGATGCTATGCGATGAGAGAGCGCGGGCTTCGTTTCGACTCCTAGACTTGCCGGGTGAACGAAACCCCCGAATCTCTGCGCCGACGACTCGTTGACGTGATTCGGGAGCGCACTGTTTCGAGCGACCTCAGCCCCGCCGTGCCACAGGCGCTGCGCCTCGCCGCGGCATACGCCTGGCGCCTGATCGTCATCGCCGCCGCGGTCGCGATCGTCGTGTGGCTCGTCATCCAGCTCAAGGTCATCGTGATCCCGCTGTTGGTCGCGATCCTCGTCACCGCCCTGCTCTGGCCCGCTTTCACCTGGTTGCTGCGCCGCGGCGTGCCCCGCTGGCTCGCCATCGTGATCTCGGTGCTGAGCACACTCGCCATCGTTTCGGGGCTCATCTGGCTCGTCGTATGGCAGGTAGGGCTGCAGTGGGCAAGCGTGCAGGATCGCACCGTCGAGGCGATCGAGCAGTTCCGCCAGTACCTCATCGACGGGCCCCTGCACCTGACATCCGGGCAGATCGACGACGCGCTCGCACAGGTCTGGGCGTTCACCCAGGAGCAGGCCCAACTGCTGCTCTCGGGAGCGCTCGCGGTCGGTTCCACCCTCGGGCACGTCGCCGTGGGCGCGCTTCTGGCGATCTTCATCCTGCTCTGCACGCTCGCCGACGGCGGGGGCATCTGGCGGTGGACCGTGCGCCTGTTCCCGCGTGCCGCGCGACAGCCCGTTGACGGTGCCGCGCGCGCGGGGTGGGTCACGGTCGTCAATTACGCGCGCACCCAGCTGCTCGTCGCCTCCATCGATGCCGTGGGTATCGGGCTCGGTGCCGCTCTGCTGGGTGTTCCCCTCGCCATCCCGGTCGCCGTTCTGGTGTTCTTGGGAGCTTTCATCCCGATCGTGGGGGCCGTCGTCACCGGAGCCGTCGCCGTCTTCCTGGCGCTGGTCTACAACGGACCGTTCATCGCGGTGCTGATGTTGATCGTCGTTCTGGGCGTGCAGCAACTCGAGGGGCATGTCCTGCAGCCGATCCTCATGGGCGCGGCCGTCAAGGTGCACCCGCTCGGCGTCGTGCTCGTGGTTGCGGGCGGCGCGCTCGTCGGAGGTATTCCCGGGGCACTCTTCGCCGTGCCGCTCGCCGCGTTCGTCAACGTCTTCGCCGTGTACATCGGCTCCCGAGGGTGGGAGAGACCGGATAGCGCGGTGGCGGGCGAACTGATTTGGAGTACCGTGCCACGAACGAAGAACACGCGACCCAGAACTCGACCGACCACCCGACCCGAGGGGACCCAGGCATGACCTCCGTCGAACCGCGCGAGCTGACCATGCCGCTGCTCTCGGAATACGAAGGCGCCGCCGAGGGGCTGCGCGGTGTCGTCAGCCACACCCCGCTTGAGTACTCGCAGCACCTCTCTGAGGTGCTCGGGGTTCCCGTCCATCTCAAGCTCGAGAACCTGCAGCGCACCGGGTCATTCAAGATCCGCGGTGCCGCCTACCGCCTCTCCCGCCTCACGCCCGAGGAGCGTACTCGCGGTGTCGTCGCGGCGTCCGCCGGCAACCACGCGCAGGGCGTCGCGCTCGCCGCCCAGGCCCTGGGGATCCCCGCCACGATCTTCATGCCTCTCGGCGTCCCCGTGCCCAAACTGCTCGCGACGCGCGGGTACGGCGCCGACGTGATCCTCGAAGGCCCGACCGTCGACACGTCGTTGCGACTGGCGGCGGAGTTCGCCGAGCGCACGGGCGCCGTCCTGATCCCGCCGTTCAATCATCGGGACATCATCGTCGGCCAGGGAACGCTGGGGCTCGAGGTCGTGCAGGACATGCCCGACGTCGACACGATCCTGCTGGCCATCGGCGGAGGAGGCCTCATCGCCGGGGTCGCCGGCGCGGTCAAAGCGATGGCAGCCGCCGCGGGTCGCACCGTACGGATCATCGGGGTCCAGGCCGAGAACTCGGCTCCGTACCCGGAGTCCCTGCGAGCCGGCTATCCGATCGAGGTCGAGACGCGCCCGACGATCGCCGATGGCATCCTGGTCAGCCGCCCCGGCGACATCCCGTTCGCGATGATCCAAGAGCTGGTCGACGACATCGTGACGGTGACGGACGACGACATCGCCCGGGCGATGCTGGTGCTGCTCGAGCGGGCCAAGGTCGTCGTCGAACCCGCCGGAGCCGTCGGTGTCGCCGCGATCCTCGCGGGCAAGGTCGAGGCGCACGGGCCGACCGTCTCGGTTCTGTCGGGGGGCAACATCGACCCCCTGCTGCTGCAGCGGGTCGTCGCACACGGGCTCGCGGCATCCGGACGCTACATGAGCATGCGGATTCCTCTGCCCGACCGTCCGGGACAGCTGTCGCGCGTTTCGGACCTGATCGCACAGGCGGGTGCCAACGTCATCGAGGTGCTGCACACACGTCACGGCCAAGGGCTTCAGATCAGCGAGGTGGTGCTGCAGATCAGCGTCGAGACGCGCGGCGAAGAGCACAAGGCGCTGACGTTGCAGACGCTGAAGGACGCGGGCTTCCACCCGGTCGTCGTCCCGGACTGACCCCGGAGTAGCGTTTCGTCTCGCTGCGCTCGCTCAACGACCGGTCATTGAGCGAGGCCCGCAGGGCCGAGACGAAATGACGCTCCCGGGGGCTACTGGCCGGTGTAGGTCTCGACCTTGATGATCTCGACGGTCATCTCGCGACCGTTGGGCGTTGCATAGCTCGTCGTGTCGCCCTCGTTCTTGCCGAGAATGGCGGCGCCGATCGGGCTCGCCTCGCTGTAGACGTCGAGGGACGAGTCCGAGGCCAGCTCGCGGTTGGCCAGGAGGAAGCGCAGTTCGCGCCCGGCGACCTTCGCCGTCACGACGGTTCCCGGCACGACCGTGCCGGTCGAGGTCGGGGCATCGCCGACAACCGCGGTTTTCAGCAGCTGCTGCAGGTTGCGGATGCGCGCCTCGATGCGTCCCTGCTCGTCTTTGGCTGCGTGGTATCCGCCGTTCTCTTTGAGATCGCCCTCTTCGCGGGCAGATTCGATGCGCTTGGCGATCTCTTCGCGGCCGTCCGTCGCGAGCGTCTCGAGTTCTGCGTCGAGGCGGTCGTAGGCGTCCTGCGTGAGGAAGGTCACGGGTGCGTCGGTGGACACGGCGTTCTCCTTCTGTGGTTCGTGTTCGTGCCGGAGCGGTAAGGGTTCAGGGCATCACGTCGCCCATATACCGAACGCCCCGGCATCGAGCCAGGGCGCACGCTGTAATCCGGTCAGCCTAGGGGAGCCAGCAGGAGTTCACCAAACCGGTCGTCGCGAGCCCGACGGTGGGGACGGATACCTCGTAAGCCCGCGCTTCCTCGCCGCTCGGGGGGTACACGACGACCTTCCACCCGACGATTCCGAAGTCCTCGTCGAGGGCTTCGATCGCACACGCGATTTCGCGATCTGCCTGTCCGGTGATCTGGAAAGACACGGTCGCCGTGTACTGATCCACGAGCGAGAATCCCAGGACATCTGCGTCGACATCCGATGCCGCCGTCGACACCGTCGACCACGCGAGCGCGCCCGTCGTGGCGACGGCGAGCACACCGACCGTGATCCAGGCGAACAATCGACGCCGGCCGTTCCGGCCGCGACCGTACCGCTCGTCGAGACGGGCTTGGATCGTCATCGTCTGGCCCCTCTCTTCCGGCTCGGCGACTGGCTCATGGACTGGTTAGGCTAGTAGTACCAGGCTATGCGTTGCCGGGTGCCGCCCGTGCCATCTCGGGATCGGTCGCCGTGCGGAAGGACCCCATGCTCGCGTTCTCGTGGATCGTCTCGATCGCTACGCCCTCACCGACACCGGTCGTTGAGCCGGATCCTGAACTCGTCACACCCGGATTCCTGGGCTTCGCGGTCGTCGCCGTCTTGGTCGTCGCCGTGGTGCTGCTGGTGTGGGACATGCAGCGTCGCATCCGTCGTGCCCGCTACCGTGCCGAGATCGACGCGGAACTCGATGCCGAACAGCAGGCTGCAGCGGCCGTCGAGGCATCGGACACCGACGATCAGTTCGTCGATGGCGCAGACGACGTCCACGATCGCGCAGACGGGGACGCCCCGCCCCGCGTGTGAGGGTACGGCGGCTGTCGGGCGTCAGCCGTAGACGGGGTCCAGCGCGATGATCAGCGCCGCGGTCCAGTGGCAGAGGAACGCGAGCACCGTGCACACATGGAAGATCTCGTGGAATCCGAAATGCCCGGGCCACGGGTTGGGGCGCTTGAGCGCGTAGACGATAGCGCCGACCGTGTAGAGCAGCCCGCCGACGAGCACCAGCGTCATCATGATCGCGTTGGCCGCGAAGAGGTCACCGATATACATGAGGGCGGCCCAGCCCAGCACGAGATAGAGGGCGACGTAGAGCCAGCGAGGCGCGCCGACCCAGAAGACTCGGAACAGGATGCCGATGAGCGCTCCGCCCCACACCAGCGACAGCAGCAGCGTCGACTTCGCGGGGGGAAGCGCGAGCACCGAGATCGGCGTGTAGGTTCCCGCGATGAGCAGGAAGATGTTGGCGTGGTCGATCCGCTTCAGCACACCCTTCGCGCGGGTGCTCCAATCGAAGCGGTGATACAGCGCCGAGGTGCCGAACAACAGCATCGACGTGGCGAGGAAGATCGCTGACGCCCACTTCGCGGTGGTGCCCTCGGCGAGGACGATCAGGACGATGCCCGCGACGATCGCGAGGGGGAAGGTGGCCGCGTGGATCCAGCCGCGCCAGGTCGGCCGGATGTCGATATGCGCGTCGACGGCGGCCGCCTCCATCAGAGGCAGCGACGGGACTTCGGGGGAGTGGGATCGCGGGCGACGGCTCACGCCTCCAGCGTAAGCGTTACCGTAGGGGGGTGAGCACGGGCGGGTCGAACCAGGGGCGTGGGCCGCTGTACCGTCTCTACACGGGGCGTCTGCGCCGGAGCCTGCGTGACGACCCGGTGCCGCATCACGTGGCGATGATGATCGATGGAAACCGTCGGTGGGCCCGTCAACTGGGCTACGACTCGGCTGCCCACGGTCATCGCGCCGGCGCGGCGAAGATGCGCGAATTTCTGACCTGGTGCGACGACGTCGGGGTACGCGTGGTGTCGTTGTACCTGCTCTCGCACGACAACCTCGCCAAGCGTGAGTCGCGTGAACTCGCGGACCTGCTCGACATCATCGCCGAGCTGGCAGATGAGCTCTCGCGCGAGCGGGACTGGCGTGTGCAACACGTGGGGCGCTCCGAGAACCTGCCGCCGGGCCTGGCGCGTGTGCTGCACGAGGCGAGCGAACGCACGCGCGGCAACACGGGGATGCATGTCAACCTGGCGGTCGGTTACGGCGGACGCAGCGAGATCGTGGACGCCGTGCGGAGCATCATCGCCAAGCACGACGAGGGTGGGGGGTCGTTGGAGGAGCTGGCCGCCAGCCTCACGCCCGAGCAGATCGGTGAGCACCTGTACACCGGCGGACAGCCCGACCCGGACCTTGTGATCCGTACCTCGGGAGAGCAGCGCCTCAGCGACTTCCTGCTGTGGCAGAGCGCTCACAGCGAGTTCTATTTCGTCGAGGCGTTGGGGCCCGATCTGCGCGAGGTCGACTTCTTGCGTGCGATCCGCGACTACGCCCGGCGAGAGCGCCGATTCGGTAGCTGACCTGCGCCGCTTTCGGCGTGGCAGAATAGGTCGGTGGCAACCATCGAGGATTACGGGGCGTCGTTCGACCTCGAGCCCGGCTATCTGGACTGGGCGTCGTTCGGTCCGTTGTCGCCCGCGGTGCGTCAAGAGAACACCGCCGACCTGGAACTTCTCGCGACGGGTCGCCGATCGAGCATCGACAACGTCGTAGAGCACGCCGCATCCGCTCGTTCCCTGGTTGCCGAGTTGCTGGGTGGCAACGTAGACAACGTCACCCTGCAACCATCCACGACGCACGGGATCATGCAGGCGGTCTTCGGAGTCACCGGTGGGTTGGTGCTCTCTCGGGGCGAGTACCCGAGCCTCACCGTCGCCGCTACCCGCGCACACGAGGCTCTGCACGTCGTCGATCCGCAGTGGATCGATCCGCCGGCGGGCTATGTCACGCCCGAGGTCGTGCGCGACGCGATCACGTCCTCCACGGCCGCGGTCGCGGTGAGCCTCGTCGACTTCCGGACGGGGTACCGTGCGGATCTTGCCGGGATCCGCGATGTCATCGGCGATCGCCTGCTGATCGTCGACGCCGTGCAGGGTTTCGGAATGGTCGCCGCGGACTACCAAGCGGCCGACGTCGTATGCGGCAACGGCTACAAATGGCTGCGTGCCGGCCGCGGCACGGGTTTCGCCTGGTTCAGCGACCGTGCGCTCGCGGAGCTCACGCCCGTCTTTTCGGGAGCGACGGGAACGGATGTCGCACTCCCGATCGATGACGTGCCCCCCGTATCGTCCGGCGCGAACGCGTTCACTGTCAGCGTTCCCGACCACATCGCCGCCGCACGTCTCTCGGCATCGCTGCGCGAGGTGCTGGATACCGGCGTCGAGCACATCGAAGAGGCGCTCGCCTCCCGCACACGCGAGGTCCTCTTCCTCGCGGAGCGCTACGACATCCCGACCCTGACGCCTCGCGAAGCGGTGCACCGCGCAGGAATCGTCACGCTCGCACCGCCCACGCAGGATGTCGCGGCTCTCGCCGCCTCGCTCGCCAACCACGGCGTCACGTGCACGACGCGCAGCGGTGCCGTGCGCATCGCACCGCACGTCGGCACCGTCGCCGACAGCATGGTCATGCTCGGCGACGCGCTCGCCGACTTCGCGCACGCGCGCACCTGGTAGCCGCGCGGAATTAACGCAGGCGTAACCTCCGGCGGGGCGTGTCGATTCGCGGCTGAGAGAGTCGCGGTCGTACGTTCATCTCATCGGGCAAGTAGCCCGGTCGAGTCGGCCACCAGAGTGCGACTCGCTACCTCACGGTGGCCGATCTTGCGGATGCCGGGTACTCACCCGGGTCGGGAGCAGGTTGTGACCACAGGGGCAGCACGCCAGCAGGACACGCTTTCCAGCAGCGCGGCGATCACGCACGACACGAGCTACGAGGGTGCCGACTCGATCGGGTCGGATTCCGCTCTCCGCACGTATGTGATCGATACATCCGTCCTGCTCTCCGATCCACGGGCGTACTTCCGATTCGCCGAACACAATGTCGTGATTCCCGTCGTCGTCATCACCGAACTCGAGGGCAAGCGGCACGACCCCGAGATCGGATACTTCGCGCGTCAGGCTCTCCGTCACCTCGACGAACTCCGGATCGAGCACGGACGTCTGGACTTCCCGGTGCCGGTCGGAGCGGACGGCACGCTGCGTGTCGAACTCAACAACACCGACCCGAGCGTCCTGCCCTCGGGCATGCGACTCGCCGATAACGACAGCCGCATCCTCGCCATCGCGATGCATCTCGCGCAGGACGGCCAGCACGTCACGGTCGTTTCGAAGGATCTTCCCATGCGCGTCAAGGCGGCATCGCTCGGCATCCAGGCGGAGGAGTACCTCGCCGAGCAGGCCGTCGACTCGGGGTGGACTGGAATCGCCTCGATCGACCTGTCGGGCGATGAACTGAGCGACCTCTACGAGAGCGAGGTCGGTAGTCACGAGACCGTTACGGGTCTGCCGGTCAACACCGGCCTGATCATCCACTCGGAGCGAGGGTCGGCACTCGGGCGCATGACGGGACCGTCGGAGTTCCGCCTCGTCCGCGGGGACCGCGACGTGTTCGGGCTGCACGGACGCTCGGCCGAGCAGCGGATCGCGATCGACCTGCTCTTGGACCCGGAGGTGGGCATCGTCTCGCTCGGTGGCCGGGCCGGCACCGGCAAGTCGGCCTTGGCCCTGTGCGCGGGCCTCGAAGCGGTGCTGGAGCGACAGCAGCAGAAGAAGATCATCGTCTTCCGTCCGCTGTTCGCCGTCGGCGGGCAGGAGCTCGGCTACCTGCCCGGTGACCAGGCGGAGAAGATGAACCCCTGGGGTCAGGCGGTCTTCGACACCCTCGGTTCGGTGGTGTCGGGCAACGTCCTGGAAGAGGTCGTCGAGCGTGGGCTGCTCGAGGTCATGCCGCTCACGCACATCCGTGGACGCTCACTGCACGACGCGTTCGTGATCGTGGATGAGGCGCAGTCGCTGGAACGCAACGTGCTGCTGACGGTGCTCAGCCGCATGGGTCAGAACTCGCGGGTGGTGCTGACGCACGATGTCGGGCAGCGCGACAACCTTCGCGTCGGCCGCCACGATGGCGTCGCGTCGGTTATCGAGACGCTCAAGGGCCACGGGCTGTTCGGCCACGTCACGCTGTCGAGGTCGGAGCGCTCAGAGATCGCGGCTCTCGTGACAGACCTTCTCGAAGCGGGGGAACTGGCCTGACGAGACGGAGGTGGGGAAGGCGGATGTATTCAATGTCATGAGAGAACTCTCATCGCCTTCCCCGCCTCCTCTCATTCCCGCTTGTCATATTTGTGGAAGAGAAATCTGAATATGCCCGCGAGAGCGGGACGATGATCCGCCAAAAGATCCCCCCAGTTCGTGGCTGATCATCGAAATGCCAGCCATCCCATCCCGACGGGTGCGGCTGACGAACGAGGCGCACGTCCCCCAGATCACGCGCCTCAGCCCCCGGCGCATCCCCCCAAGCGCCGGGGGCTTCATCGTTTTCCGGCCGTGCTGGCCGGGCGGCTTTCTGGCCTGGTGGGCGTGCTGCATGCGGCGAGGGGTGGACGCGCGGATACGGGTTATCGGCGACGGATACAGATCAGCGTGACACCCTCGTTCGTGAAGAGCCGCAGGAGGTATCGCCTGCTTCATGTCTGTCGGACGACCCGGTCGCGTAGGCGGGTGGGGGAGCGGGTGACGGGGCGCCAGAGCATCCGGGCGTCGATCCAGGAGGGTGCGCGGACTTCGGGTACGCCGCGGTTCATGCGGATCGACCAGCCGTTTCGGTCGATGAATCTGTGGTGGTACCAACAGAGGAGTACTCCGTTGTCTGTGTGGGTCGCGCCGCCCTCGGCGTGGCCCGTGACGTGGTGGATTTCGCACCATCCGGCGGGGACGCCGCATCCGGGGATGATGCATCCGCCGTCGCGCAGCGCGATCGCGCGGCGCTGGTACCGGTTGAACACGCGCTCTTCCGTGCCGAGGCGCAGGATGCGGCCGTTGCCACCCAGAGTCACGCGCTGAATTGTTCCGGCGCACCCGACGTGTCGTGCACCGGCGAGCGCGTCGTGCTGCTTCTGCGGGCGGCGGCGGTCATCGAGGGGCGCGGGAGCATCCGACGCATCCGCTTCGACGAATCGCACGCCATCGCCCGTGACCTTCGGCGAGAGGGATGCGTCGAAGATGCGTTGCAGCTGCGCCGCGACCTCGGGCAACAGTCGACCCTGAATAGGCACGAGCCCATCGCGCGCGGGGCCGAGAGTGACCGCGCGCTTCAGCAACGCCTGGTGTTCGCGGGGTTCGGCGCCGTCTTGATCGAGCACGACCGCCCACACCCGGGCCTGCACCTTGAGCAGATCGGCGCAGAGCGGCGGTGCACCGTCGGGTCCCTCGCCGCGCGCTTCGGCGGCGAGCACCTGGTCGGCAATCAACAGCGCCTCACGCGAGACCCCGGACACCAATGATGAGAGGGGTTCGGCCACCGCGAGAACACCGTCGAGCCCGACCTCGCCATCCAAAAGGGCCTCGCGCATCGCGGGAAGAGCGGCGGGTTCGAGTTCACCCGAGAAGACCGAGCGTCCCTGCCGCGTGGCCCGTGCCGCGCGCTCGAAGCGACCGGCGGTCTGGGGGCCGAGGCGCGTCGTCCGCTGCACGAGTTCGCTCACGCTGCGGCATCCGAGTCGCGATGTCAGCCGCTCCTCCCGCACCACCGACTCAGATCGCGCCGTGACCTCGGACACCGACTCGATCATCAGCGAATCGGCACGACGCCCGAGGCGACCGAGAAGCTCCAGAACCAGCGCTTGATCATCGTCGGATGCCGCGGCCACGAGCCCCTCGCGGTGCACCGTATCGACGACCTCGCCGACGTGCGCGACCAGTTCGCGCAGGGTGTCGACGAGGCTTTCCATACCTTTATTCTGCCGAGGGCCACCGACATTCAGAGGGATGATTCGGCCCGGTCAGAGATGAAAAATGTCTTATCTTCGGGGGGTTGACCGGGGGTTCATTTCGTCTCGCCCGCGGCTCGCTCAACGACCGAGACGGGGTGTCGTTTCGACTCACCTACGGTTCGCTCAACGACCGAGGATCGCGAAAGACCGCCTGTGTCGCCGCGTCCCTTTGCTTGACGACGGGAATCCGGGCCGCGGACTTACTCCCAGCGGTAGCCGGCGCCGCGCACGGTCGCGATGTGCTCGGGGCCGAACTTGCTGCGCAAGTACCGCACGTACACGTCGACGACGTTGGAGCCCGGATCGAAGTCCAGCCCCCATACGCGGCTGAGGAGCTGCTCGCGGCTCAGGACCTGGCCCGGGTGCCGCAGGAACTGCTCGGCGAGGGCGAACTCGCGGGCGGACAGATCGAACTCTCGGCCACCGGCCCGAGCACGTCGTGTGAGTGGATCGAGGCTGATGTCGCCGTGGACGATGCCGATGGATCCGGTGTTGACGCTCTCGCGCAGACGGGAGCGGACCCGGGCGAGGAGTTCGTCGAACTTGAAGGGCTTGGCGACGTAGTCGTTCGCCCCGGCATCCAGACCCTGAACCGTATCGCGGGTGCTGCTGCGGGCCGTCAACATCACGACGGGCACGTTAGCCCCCTGGCCGCGCAGGTGACGAAGGACCTCGAACCCGTCCATGCCGGGGAGTCCGACATCGAGCAATACGAGGTCGACATCGCCACCGAGCGCGAATTCGAGCGCCGAATCACCGCTCTCGACGATCGTCGTCGTGTAGCCGGCGGCCTCGAGCCCGCGACTGACGAATGCGGAAATACGCGGTTCGTCCTCCGCGATCAGAATGTGCGTCACCCCGTTGCCTCCCTCTGCAACACCACGTCCCCGGCGCGTACGGGAGACGGCAGCAGCTCGCTGCGTCCCTGCGTGATCGGCAGAGTGATCGTGAAAGTCGCGCCGCCCCCATCGGTGTCAGTAACGGCGCACGTCCCCAGATGTGCCTTCGCGATCGCATCGACGATCGCGAGGCCCAACCCCGATCCCCCCACTGTACGGTGATCTGCGCGCGCGAAGCGATGAAAGATCCGGCGTCGTGCCGCTGGCGGGATGCCCGGACCATGATCCCGAACCCACAGATGCACCGTGTCGATATCGAGGGTGCTGCCGATTTCGATCGGGGAACCCTGCGGCGTGTACTTGGCGGCGTTGTCGGCGAGCTGGAGCCAGGCCTGCAGCAGGCGGTCGTAGTCGCCCTCGATGACGCCCCGCGCGATGCCCGCGACGCTCCAGCTGTGCCCCGGGAACCCGCCCACCAGGTCACCCATCCGCTCGGTCAGCTCGCGGACGTCGACCAGCGAGATCTCGAACTGATCGCCCTCGGCGGACGAGAGCAGGTCGATGTCCTCCACGAGACGTGTCATGCGATCGAGCTCGGCGATGCCGATGTCACGGGTGCTCGCGACATCCGCCGGGTTGGCGACATCCATCATCTCGAGGTGGCCGCGCACGATCGTGATCGGCGTCTTGAGCTCGTGCCGGACATCATCGAGCAGCTGGCGCTGGTTGTCCATCGACCCCTCGAGGCGGTCCAGCATCGAGTTCACCGTGCGACTGAGGTCCGAGATATCGTCGTTGCCGTCGGCGGGGATGCGCGCTCGCAGGTCGGTCGGCGTGATGGAATCGGCGGTCTCGCGCATGCGGCGGATGGGGGAGAGGATGCGTCCGGCGACGAACCATCCGACGATGCCGATCGCGGCGAGCGTTGCGAGTGCCGCGGCGGTGTACGTCAGGAGCGACAGCGTAACGGGCTCGAGTTCGCGCGTGACGTCGACGGCCCGGATGTAGACACCCACGCGGTCATCGCCCGGCACGGGCGTGGGCACGGCGATGTAGCGCAGGTCGGTCGAGTCGATCGTGGCGCTCGCGATGACCGCCTGGTCGGCCGGCCGCGCCTGTTCAACGGCCCCGGCCACGAACTCCGGATCGTCGGCGATCTGCTGACTCAGGGCGTTGGCGCTGCGGAATGCGATCCTGCCGTCGATGACGGCGATAGACGCTTCGTTCCGACCGGGGATGAGACGCGAAACCGCGGCCCGCAGGTACGACGAGAGATCCGTGAAGTCGTCGGGTGTGTCCTGCGTGGCGGCGGCCGCACCCCCCTCGACGACGACGCGGAGCTCGTCCACCTGGTTGAGCGCGTCGATCTGCGAGATGAGTCGTTCGTCGATGTCGGTGAGGGTGCGATCCCGCTGAGCAAGAAAGGTCACCCCGCCGACGATCGTGAGACCGAGCGCCGCGACGGCCAGAATGGCGCCGACGATCAGCGCCCTCGCCGGAATCGGCCGCCGCTCGCGTGTCATGCGCTCATTATCCGGTCCCGCTGCACTCCGGTGTGCACGGGTAAGGAAGCTCTCATCCGGGGTGGGTCATGGAGAGCAGGTCGAGCTTGTCATCCAGCTGCTCTTCCGTGATCTCGCCGCGCGATACGTAGCCGAGGTCGATGACCGCTTCGCGGACAGTAATGCCCTTCGCAACGGAGTGCTTGGCGATCTTCGCCGCGGCCTCGTATCCGATGAGCTTGTTGAGCGGCGTGACGATCGACGGCGACATTCCGGCGAACGCGGCGGCACGGTCGAGGTTCGCCTCGAGGCCGTCGATCGTCTTGTCCGCCAACACGCGCATCGTGTTCGCCAGAAGCCGGATCGATTCCAGCAGCGCCGTGCCCATGACGGGGATCGCGACGTTGAGCTCGAAAGCACCCGAGGCGCCCGCCCAGGCGATCGTCGCGTCGTTGCCGATGACCCGCGCGCACACCATGAGCGTTGCCTCGGGAATCACCGGGTTGACCTTGCCGGGCATGATGGAGGACCCGGGCTGCAGATCGGGGATGTGCAGCTCGCCGAGGCCCGTGTTGGGCCCCGATCCCATCCAGCGCAGGTCGTTGTTGATCTTCGTCAGCGACACCGCGATCGTGCGGAGCGCGCCGGATGCTTCGACCAGCGAGTCGCGGTTGGCCTGAGCCTCGAAGTGGTCGAGCGCCTCGGTGATCGGCAGCCCGGTCTCGGCGACGAGCAGCTCGAGGACCTTCTGCGAGAACCCGGCGGGGGTGTTGATACCCGTGCCGACGGCGGTGCCGCCGAGCGGAACCTCGGCGACGTGGGGGACGACGGCGTGCAGACGCTCGATGCCGAGACGGATCTGACGGGCGTAGCCGCCGAACTCCTGGCCGAGAGTGACCGGCGTGGCATCCATCAGGTGCGTGCGGCCCGACTTGACCGCGCCCTTCCAGAGTTCGGCCTTTGCCTCGAGCGCGACGGCGAGGTAGTCGAGCGCGGGGATCAGGTCGTGCAGGAGTTCTTGCGTGACCGCGACGTGCACCGACGTCGGGAAGACGTCGTTGGAGGACTGCGAGGCGTTCACGTGATCGTTGGGGTGCACGGGCGAGCCGAGCGAACGGGTGGCGAGCGTTGCAAGCACCTCGTTCATGTTCATGTTCGTCGACGTACCACTGCCCGTCTGGTACACATCGATCGGGAACTGATCGGCCGCGCCGCCGCCGATGACCTCATCCGCCGCGCCCGCGATGGCGTCCGCGATCGCACCGTCGAGCGTGCCGAGGTGCTTGTTGGCGAGAGCCGCGGCCTTCTTGATGCGCGCCAGCGCGATCAGCTGAGCGGGGTCGAGGCTGTCGCCCGAGATCGGGAAGTTCTCCACCGCTCGCTGCGTCTGGGCGCCATAGAGCGCGGACGCGGGAACCCGCACCTCGCCCATGGTGTCGTGCTCGATGCGGTACTCGGTGCCAGCTTCGGTGCCGGCTGCGGTATCAGTCACGTCTTCGTTTCCTCCGGGTCTCAGGCGTCCGCGTCCATCGCGGCGCCCAGTAGGACGTCGGGCACAGCCGTGCCCTCGGCAAGTCGGTAGTTGGCCCCCACGATCGCCAGGCGACCCTCCGCAACAGCCTCGCTGATCAGCTCGGACGTCCGCAGCAGCTCGCTGACCGTCGCGCGCAGGTGTTCGCGGCCGACGGCCTCGGTGTCGATCGTCGCGGGGGTCACGCCCTGGGCAGCACCGGCGGCAAGAACGCGGCGTGCGGCCGGAACGATCGGGGCGATCTGGCGCCATACCTGCGCGGGCAGTGCCGGGGCATCGATGCCCGTGCTGTCGATCGCGGCGCGCACGGCACCGCACTCGTCGTGAGCGAGAACGACGATCAGGGGCACCTCGAGCACCGCGACAGCGTACTCCAGGCTCCCGACGACGGAGTCCGAGATGACCTGGCCCGCGTTTCGCACGACGAAAAGGTCACCGAGACCCTTGTCGAAGATGATCTCGGCAGCGAGGCGCGAGTCCGAGCATCCGAAGAGAGCGGCGCGCGGGCGCTGAGCGGCGGCCGTCTGGTGTCGTCGTTCGACATCCTGGCGCGGATGTCGGGGCTCACCGGCCACGAAGCGCGCGTTACCGCGCAGCATCTCGGCCCAGGCGCGTGCGGGCGTCGGGTTATCGCTCATCGACTGGCTCCCTGGAGTTGTTCGACATCTGAGGCCACGATCGTCGCCAGTTCGGCGGCCTGTTCGGGGCTCACCGCACCGTACAGGAGCACGTAATCGGAGCCCGCTTGCGTTCCGAGTGCGTACGAGATGTTCGCGGCGCGACTCGGGTCGGCCGGTTCGAAGACGTCCCACTCGATGCCGGCGATCTGTACCGAGTCGGTCGGGGAGGATCCGGCAAGGGCGCTGCGTGCCCACACTTCGTCCGTGTCGAAAGCTTGCGCGAACCGGATGAAACCCTCATCGTCGGGCACGTAGGCGATCGACCAGGACGATGACCCCCCGTCGGATGACACTTCGGCGACATTGACGCGCCAGTCGGACGGAACGGCGGGTACGATGACGCTCCGGCCCAGGCTTTCCGTCGCCTGCTCGGCAATCGGAGCCGGGTCGATGCTCTCGCGCTCGGGCAGTTCGCCGCGCGGGACGCCGAAGATGACGATGAAGACGACGACGACCGTGACGATGATCGCCGCGATCAGGTTGCGAAACGTCTGGCTCGACCGGTAGACCCGCGACGACTCCGCCTTGCGCGCCGCGGTCTCGTCGGGCGTTTCGGGCCGACCGAGCTCGGCGACCACACGCTGCGGATTGCGCTCCGACGTCATCCCGCGTCACCGCCGGCTGCGGGCGCATCGGTCGAAGCGGATGCGGCGTCTAGACGCTGTTTCGCGCCGAGGAGCCAGTCCTCGCACCGGCGGGCGAGCGCTTCGCCGCGCTCCCAGAGCCGCAGCGATTCTTCGAGCGTTGCAGAGCCTTGTTCGAGGCGGGCGACGACCTGTTGCAGCTCGTCCCGTGCCTGCTCGAAGGAGAGCGCGCTGATATCGGCTCCCTGCTCGGTCATACGTCCATCCTACGGCGCGCGATCACGCCTCTACCTCGCCGAGAGAGGTGGCGGCGAACCGCCCCCGGGCGACGGTCACGCGGGCATCGGCGCCCTGAGGCGCACTCGCCGCGTCTCGGACGATCTCACCGGCGACCTCGACGATCGCGTATCCCCGATCGAGGGTGTGTTGCGGGCTCAGCGCACGGAGCCCGGCGCGCAGCTCTGCGACGTCCGTCGTGCCGCGGGCGAGCGCCCTGGTCGTCGTCGCGCGCCCCCGCGCGAGGTGCTGCTCGATCGAGGACGCCCGATCCTGAAGCATCCGTTCGGGCTGCCTGAGGACCGGTCGTGAGCGCAGCTGCTCGAGGTGCACGCTCTCGTGCTGCAACTTCTGGGCGACGCGAGCGGCCAGGCGACCGCGGACCTGGCGGACGATGGCGAGCTGCTCGGCGACGTCGGGGACGATCCGTTTCGCTGCGTCGGTCGGGGTGGATGCTCGCAGGTCCGCCACCTCGTCGAGCAGCGGCCGATCGGCGTCGTGCCCGATCGCGCTCACCACCGGGGTGCGCGCTTCAGCCACCGCGCGCAGGAGGCGCTCGTCGCTGAAACCGAGGAGGTCCTGGAAATCGCCGCCGCCACGCGCGATCACGATCACGTCGACGGCCGGGTCGTCGTCGAGTTTGCGCAGCGCCGCGAGGACGGACGGGACGCACTGATCGCCCTGTACGGTCGCGTGCTCGACGCGGAAGTTCACGTGCGGCCAGCGCAGCTCGGCGTTGCGAAGTACGTCCTTCTCGGCATCCGAATTCTTGGCCGTGATGAGTCCGACGAGATGGGGGAGGAAGGGCAGGCGACGTTTGCGGTCGGGGTCGAACAGCCCCTCGGCGCGCAGCTTCGACCGCAGGCGCTCGAGGTTCTCGAGGAGGTCACCGAGGCCGACGTGCCGGGCGGACGAGACGTTGTACGACAGATCGCCCGACTTGAGGCGGTACTCGGGTTTGGCGCAGACGATGATGTGGTCGCCCGGCTTGATGTCCTTCGGCAGTCGATCGCGCACGCGCGACCAGATCGTGAGCGAGATGACCGCATCGCCCTCGAGATCGCGTAGGCGGGCGAAGGTGCCGACGTTACGGACGTTCCACTCGGTGACCTCGCCCTCGATCCAGGGCGAACCGAGCTTGGCGACATAGTCGCGCACGACCGTGCCGAGAGCCGAGACGGAGCACGGATGATCCGGGCTCGAGTCGCGCGGGTGCACCGTTCCGCCGGGCGGAGCGAACGCTGGGCCTGCGGAGGCCGGGGCTTTTCCGCCGACCTGATTCGAAGCGGTTCCGCTGAGCGGCGTCGAAGCGTCCGTCATCTGGCTCCTCCCGGCCGGGGCGCAGGTAGGCCCCCGTAGAATCGAGGAGTGAGCACCCCCGTCGTCCGCATGCCCCTGCCCCGAGTACCGGGACGCGCAGGGCGTCTTCAGGATATCCCGGTCAACGGACACAAGAGGGTGCTGCTGGCTGCACCCCGTGGATACTGCGCGGGTGTGGATAGAGCCGTCATCGCCGTCGAGAAGGCTCTCGACCGCTTCGGGGCGCCGGTTTACGTGCGTAAACAGATCGTCCACAACGTTCACGTCGTCACCGAGCTGGAGGCGGCCGGAGCGATCTTCGTCGATGAGGTCGACGAGGTTCCGCCCGGCGCGCACATCGTTTTCAGTGCGCACGGTGTTTCGCCCGCGGTCGTGTCGGCGGCCGCTGACCGGGGTCTGCAGGCGATCGACGCGACGTGCCCGCTCGTCACCAAGGTGCACCGCGAGGCCGTGCGCTTCGCCCGTGACGACTTCGAGATTCTGCTGATCGGTCACGAGGGCCACGAAGAGGTCGAGGGGACGGCGGGCGAGGCACCCGAGCACGTGACCCTCGTCGGTTCACCCGACGAGGCCGACACGATCGAGGTGCGCGATCCCTCAAAGGTCGTGTGGCTCTCGCAGACCACTCTGTCGGTCGACGAGACGATGGAGACCGTCCGCCGCCTGCGCACGCGCTTCCCGCAATTGCAGGATCCGCCCTCGGACGACATCTGCTATGCCACCCAGAACCGTCAGGTCGCGATCAAGAAGGTCGCAAAGGGCGCGGATCTCGTCATCGTGGTCGGTTCGGCCAACTCTTCCAACAGCGTCCGCCTCGTCGAGGTTGCCCTCGAGTACGGCGCGAAGACCGCGTATCGCGTCGATTACGCCGACGAGATGCGTCAGGAGTGGTTCGACGGTGTTGAGACCGTCGGCGTCACGAGCGGCGCATCCGTTCCCGAAGTCCTCGTCGATCAGGTGCTCGCTGACCTGGCGACCGCCGGCTACCGCGATGTCGAGCAGGTGAAGACGGCCGAAGAAGACCTGATCTTCTCGCTCCCGAAGGAGCTCCGACACGATTCGTCGGGGCAGCGCGACGAGCGCGCACTCGGCGGCCGGGGGACCACCGCGTGACGGGTGCGGCGCCCGACCGTCCGACACGTCCCGAGTACGGCGAGTACGCCACGCCCGAAGAGCAGCGGGCTCGTATCCAGCAACCGGATGCCACCCATGCGCTGTCGTCCGGGCAGTCGCTGGACACTCCCACGGCGCCTGTTCCGCCCGCTCCGCCGTACGGTTCGGCATCGACGACACCTCCGGCGCTGCAGCCGGGGGCTCCCGCTCCCGTGGCGCCGGACGCATCGGGTCCCTCTCGTCCCGTTCGACGTCCGCGTACGGTCGATCGCATCATCACGTTCGCTCTGCTCGGCTACGGACTCTTCAACGTCCTCACATCCATCCCGGCTTTCACCGAGTACTCCACCTACGCCAACACATTGCTCGACGTCATGAGTGTCGACGCAGAATTCAGTGGCGGGGGTCGCGGATGGGGCCTCGCCGCCGCCTTCGTGCTGGGGCTCGGGTGGCTCCTGACCGCCACACTGACGTGGTTGAACCTCCGCCGCGGGCGCCTGTCGTGGTGGATCCCGCTCGTCGGTGGAGTCGTATTCACCCTCACCGCCAGCGTGCTGCTCATGGTGCCGCTGTTCAGCGACCCGGCAATCTGGAACGCGCTGGTCTCTTCGGTCGGCTGACCCCGCTCGTCACGCCACCTCGGCGACTCCATGTCCCACTTTCTGGTGTGTGTGTCCCACTCTCCCTTGCTAAGCGGGCGGCAAACAGCCGAAAATTGGGACATCTACTGGAGGGGTGTCCCAATTTGCCTCGGTTTGAGGCCGACGCAGCGCTGAAGTGGGTCCTGCGGTGGATTGGGTTGCCTACGATGGGCGGATGCCTCGTGTGCTCGCCGTCTGCGTCGTCCATCAGCTGCGTCCCGAAGCCGGCACCGCGGGCGTGACCGCCATCGACAAGCGCCCCGTCGCGCGTGGCGCGAAGGTCGGCCCCTACGGCATCCGCGGCGACGTGCAGGCCAACCGCAAACACCACGGCGGACTCGACAAGGCCGTCTATGCATATGCCCAAGAGGACGCCCTGTACTGGGAGCGCGAGCTCGACCGCGAGCTGCCGCCCGGCTGGTTCGGCGAAAACCTGCGGGTCGAGGGTCTCGACGTCAACACCGCGCGCATCGGCGAGCGGTGGCGTATCGGTGACGCACTCGTGCTCGAAGTGACGATGCCTCGCACGCCATGCCAGACCTTCGCCCGCTGGCTCGGCGGGCCTGACGAACGAGGATGGGTCAAGCGCTTTTCCGCGGAACGCCGCCTCGGCCCCTACCTCCGTGTCGTGCGGTCCGGCGCCGTGCGGCCGGGCGATGAGATCGAGGTCATTGCAGCGCCGGAGGGCGCGCCGGGACTGCTCGACGGGTACCGCGCGCCGGCGTAGGACGACGGATGCCCCGGGCTCGGTCCTCGTGAGGAGTCGGGCCCGGGGCATCCGGTCGTTGAGATGCGGGGTATCAGCCCTGTGACTTGCCGGCGGATCCGAGCTGCTGCGTTGCCTCGACGACACGCGCGGCCATGGCCGACTCGGCGACCTTGCCCCAGGCGCGGGGGTCGTAGGCCTTCTTGTTTCCGACCTCGCCGTCGACCTTCAGGACGCCGTCGTAGTTGCTGAACATGAAGCCCGCGACCGAGCGCGTGAACGCGTACTGGGTGTCGGTGTCGATGTTCATCTTGATCACGCCGTTCGAGACCGCCAGGGCGATCTCTTCGGACGTCGAGCCCGAGCCGCCGTGGAAGACGAGGTCGAGGGGCTTCGCTCCGGTGCCGAACTTCGCCGCGATGCCGGCCTGGATCTCACCGAGCAGCTCAGGGCGGAGCTTGACGTTGCCGGGCTTGTAGACGCCGTGCACGTTACCGAAGGTGAGGGCGGCGATGTAGCGGCCGTTCTCGCCGAGACCGAGAGACTCGACAGCCTTGGTCACGTCGGCGACCGTCGTGTACAGCGCGTCGTTGGACCCTTCGTGCTTCACGCCATCCTCTTCGCCGCCGACGACACCGATCTCGACCTCGAGGATCGCGTTGATGTTCTTCATGCGGGGGAGGAGCTCTGCGGCGATCTCGATGTTCTCGTCGAGGGGCACGGCCGATCCATCCCACATGTGGGACTGGAAGATCGGGTTGCGTCCGGCCTTGACCTCTTCTTCCGACGCCTCGATCAGCGGAAGAACGAAGCCGGGAAGGGCTTCCTTCGGGCAGTGGTCGGTGTGCAGGGCGACCGTGATCGGGTAGCTCTTGGCGACCTCGTGAACGAACCGGGCGAATGCGAGCGCACCCGTGGCGCGGGCCTTGACGGTCTGGCCGGCGAAGTAATCGGCACCGCCCGTGGTGACCTGGAGGATGCCGTCCGAGCCCGCCTCGGTCAGGCCCTGCAGAACGGAGTTGATCGTCTGCGAACTCGAGACATTGATGGCGGGATAGGCGAAGCCTCCAGCCTTGGCTCGATCCAGCATGTCGGCGTACTGCTCGGGGGTGGCGACGGGCATCGAGGTGCTCCTTAGGAATCGGGAGGGTGCGGCTCTCACAGATCGGGAGGGTGCGTTATCACTCTAGCGAAGCCCGCCTCTCTGTCCCGGAGATGGCGCCACGGATCGGGCCGCGTATTGGGTCTGGGCCGGTGCTATCGGCGTGCTCGGCCCCGGGGTTTGCGTGACTGTAAAGAAGGGCGATTCCTTCGCGGTTCGGGCCGTCGAAAGCCCGACGTATTCTGCGATGCCGGCGTTAGGCTGGCGGCATGGTCAGCATCACCGGCGACATGAGCCCCCTTCATCCCGATCGAAATCTCGCCCTCGAACTCGTTCGCGCGACGGAGGCGGCATCGATTCGAGCGGTGCCGTTCATCGGCCGCGGAGACAAACTCGCCGCGGACGCCGCTGCCGTTGACGCAATGCGGGCCTTCTTCACGACGGTGAACTTCGATGGCGTCATCGTGATCGGCGAGGGCGAGAAGGACGAAGCGCCCATGCTGTTCAACGGCGAGAAGGTCGGCAACGGCCGAGGTCCCCAGTGCGACGTCGCGGTCGACCCGATCGACGGCACCTCGCTCACCGCCGCCGGTCGTCAGAACGCGCTCTCGGTCATCGCCGTCTCGGACCGCGGCACGATGCTCGACGCGTCGTCGGTGTTCTATATGGACAAGCTGGTGACGGGGCCCGCGGGCGTGGGTGTGGTCGACATCCGTCTTCCGGTCGGTGAGAACATCCGTCTGCTCTCGAAGGCGCTCGGGAAGCCGATCGACGAGATGGTGGTGTCGGTGCTGAACCGGCCGCGCCACGAACAGCTCATCGCCGACATCCGTGAGGCCGGGGCCGGAACGCGCCTGATGTCCGACGGTGATGTTGCCGGCGGGATCAATGCGGCGCGACACAACGCCCGCACCGACATGTGCGTCGGGGTCGGCGGCAGCCCGGAGGGCATCGTCACGGCCTGTGCCATCAAGGCACTCGGCGGACACATCCAGGGTCGGTTGTGGCCCCGCGATGACCTCGAAAAGCAGAAGGGCGCGGATGCCGGACTGAAGACGGACGGCTACGTCTATGAGGCCGACGAGCTCGTGACCGGAGACAACACGATCTTCGTCGCAACGGGCGTGACCGACGGTCAGTTGGTGGCGGGTGTGCGGCGCGAGGGCGACTTCATCTACAGCGAGAGCGTCGTGTTGCGCGGCCGTTCGGGCACGCTTCGCCGCATCACGTCGGAGCACCTCACGTCGAAGTGGTTGTAACGCAGACCGCTCCGGTGGGCCGCGGCTCTGGGCCCTTTTCGGATCGGTCTGGCAGGATGGGGTGTGCCAGTCAGCGTTGACGGTGGTCCATCCATCCACAGCACACACGGGACGGTTTTGCATGACTGCACAGGGTTTCACGGCAGTTCAGGGCTCCCCAGCGGCGCCCAATTCGAAGGCGGTTCCCGCCTCAGCGTCGGGTCCAGCATCGTCGAGCGTTGCTCACCCGCAGACCGGCGCCCAGGCCGTCGTCGCTGATGCGATCGACCCCGCCCGTCGCCAGGACGTGTTGCTGCGCGTGCGTCGCGAAGAGGGACACGAGGTCAGCGCCTGGTGGCTTGTCGGCGCATTCGTCGTCGTTTCGGGCACGGTTGTCGCCCTCATGAGCCTCATTCCCGGCGGGGGCTCGTAAGCCGATCACGCAGCTCGCCGAGGTCGGCGAGCGCGACCGGTGCGGCGGTGTTCGTGGGTTCGCCGTCGTCTTCGGCCTGATCGGCAAGATCGGCGCTTTCGGAGTCGCCGTCTTCGTCAGAGTCGATCAGCTCCGCTGAGGTCAAGGATCGAGGGGTTGTCGTGATCGAGGTGGCCTCGGGTAGCAGCCGGGTGTCGTCGATACCCGGGAACTGGCGCGCGGTCGCCAGGACCCGCGTCTCGAGCGAACCCGCGAACCGGTTGTAGCTCTCGACCGTGCGTTCGATCGCGCGGCGCAGCGAGTCGGCATGCCCGGCGAGGGCGCCGAGCCGCTGATACAGGGTCGACCCGAGCTCGAACAGCCGCTTGGCCTCGGCCGAGACATCCTGCTGCGTCCATGAGAAAGCGACCGTCTTGAGCACGGCCCACAGGTTGACCGGGGACGCGAGCGCGACCCGTCGCGAGAAGGCGTAGTCGAGCAGGGTCGGGTCTTCGTCGAGCGCGGTCGCGAGCAGCGACTCGTTCGGAATGAAACAGATCACGAACTCGGGGCTCGACTCGACACCCGTCCAATACGCCTTTTTTGCCAGTGCGTCCACGTGTGCGCGAACCGCTCGCACATGCCGCTGCAGCAGGGACTGGCGACGCTCGGCCTGCTCGCCCGTCGCGGTAACGGGAATGGCGGATGCCTCGAGGTACGCATCGAGCGGAACCTTCGCGTCGACGGGCACCGAAGCGCCGCCGGGCAGCCGGATGACCATGTCGGGTCGGCCGGTTCCGGCATCCGTCGTCACGGAGGTCTGGATCGTGAAGTCGACGTGACGCGTGAGCCCCGCGGCCTCGACCACGCGGCGGAGCGCCGTCTCGCCCCAGACACCCCGCGTGCCGTTCGAGCGCAAGGCGCCGGCGAGTGATTCGGTGGTGCGCCGTAACTGCTCGTCGGACTCCACCGATTGCCGCAGCTGCGCGGCGATCGCACCGTACTGGGCCCCACGCTCGCGTTCGAGGTCGACGACCTGCCGCTGCATCCGATCGAGCGACTCCTGCACGGGCGCGAGAGCGCGCAGCACCGCCTGGTCGCGCCGCTCACGCTCGGCACGCTCTGCATCGGCGCCTCGCTGAAGCTGGAGCTGCTCGCGCAGCCCGGCGACGAGGGACTCGGCTCCCGTCGTGCGGGCGCGGAGTGCAGCCATGTCGGTCTGTGCCCGAGCACCGCGCGCGAGCCAGCCGATGAAAGCGCCGACGACGAGCGTCGCGAGCAGGAGAGGAAGGATCAGAATGTCCATGCGCTCATGGTGGCAGGGGGGTGCGACATCGCACGGAGCGCCGCGCGCCCCGGGCTCGAGGGACGAGCAAAGGAGTCGGGCGGTGGTCTCAGGCAGGGGCCTCATGCGGCGGCCTCTGGCGACGGCGGCCTCGGGCGCGGGCCTCAGGCGACGGCGGCCTCGAGCGCGATCGGGGCGAAGGTCGGGCCGGCCGAAACGGGCGCCGGTGCCGACGGCACGAGCCGGCCCACCTTGATGCCCGCGAGTTCGGCCAGGTGCGAGACATCCGTCGCTCCGTGCCGCCGCGCGGTGTCGATGACGATGTGTGCGCACGCTTCGGCGTCCGCCGTGGCGTTGTGGTGTGCGAACTCCGGGAAGCCGGCTTCGGCTGCGGCGATCGGCAGTCGGTACGAGTCGAGCACGTACGACTTGCGCGCGAGTTGCAGCGTGCAGAGGTAGCGGTACGGAGGGCAATCGTCGCCCGTGGCGGCGCACGCGCGGCGGAGGACGTTCATGTCGAACCCGGCGTTGTGGGCGACGAGCACGTCGGCGCCGGCGAATGCGCAGAGCGCGTCGAGTTGGTGCGTCCACTCGGCAGAGCCCGCGACATCCTCGACCCGGATGCCGTGGATGCGCGTGTTGAACGGGTTGAACTCGTCGTATCCCGTGGGTGGGCGGATCAACCACCCGGCTTTCGCGACGACGCGGCCGGCGCGAACCCGGACCAGACCGACGGCGCACGCGGACGCGGGACTGGAATTGGCCGTCTCGAAGTCGATGGCGGTGAAATCCAGGGGCACGTCCCCACCCTCGCGTGGCTGGTGCCGGCGTGAGCGGAGGCGCGCCGGGTTCGGCGAGGAGGCCCGGCGTGTCGCGCTGCCGGGCCACCACCCGAACATCGCGGAGGTGCGACGGGGCTGGTGAGTGCTCGTGGGGCGCGCTGAGGGGCTCGGGGCTCGGTTCCTCCTCCGAGATGTTCGCCCGAGTCGTGCCTGCCGCGCCGTGCTGCCGGTGGGTTTCGGGGTCTTGGCGCAAATCTGAAAGGAATCTCGGGCGCGGAAGGCCCCCTGAGCGCCGATATGGCTGCCACGGCAGGCGATATTCCTTTCCGATTTACGGGCCGTGGCGACGACCCGGCGCGGGCCGAGCTGCAGACGCCCGACGTAGGCTCGGCGCATGAGCGATCGCGAGCAGATGTCCACGTCGTTCGGTCGCGCAGCCGCTACATACGAGGCCGGTCGCCCCGAGTACCCGGCTGCGGCGGTGCAATGGATGCTCGCACCCGTCGCTACCCGCACCCCGCTGCGGGTCGCCGACGTCGGTGCCGGCACCGGCAAGCTCACACGCGCCGTGCTCGCGCTCGCGGCTGACGTGGTCGCCGTCGATCCCGACGCCGCGATGCTCGACCAGCTACGCGCCGGGCTTCCCGACGTGCGGACCGTCGAGGGACAGGCGGAACGGATGCCTCTGCCCGACGCATCCGTCGACGCCGTCGTTCTCGGCCAGGCGTGGCACTGGGTCGATCCCGAAGCAGGGTCGCGCGAGATCGGACGGGTCCTCGCGCCCGGCGGCGTGCTCGGCCTCGTGTGGAACATCCGCGACGAGAACGTGCCGTGGGTCGCGCGCCTGACCGAGATCATGCACGGCAGCAACGCCGAGCAGCTCATCGCAGACGGGGGCCCGCGTGTGGCCGAGCCGTTCGAGACCCTCGAGCGCCGTGAATGGACCTGGACGCGGCGGATGTCGCCCGAGGCCGCGATCGACATGGTCCGGTCGCGGAGCTATGTCATCACGGTCGAGCCCGCCGAGCGCGCGCGCATCGAGCGCGAGGTGGCCGAGCATGTCGCGCAGCATCCATCGCCCGAGGCCGACGGCTCGATCGACATGCCGTACGTGACGCACGCATTCCGGACCGTCCTGCGCGGCTGAGCGCATGAGCTCGGAGGAATCGCCCGGCCCGCCGCCGTAGACTCGATGCCCGTGGCTCTCACTATCGGCATCGTCGGCCTGCCCAACGTCGGCAAGTCCACCCTCTTCAACGCACTGACCCAGAACGACGTGCTCGCGGCGAACTATCCGTTCGCGACGATCGAGCCGAACGTCGGGGTCGTGAGCCTGCCGGATAAGCGCCTGACGAAGCTCGCCGAGATCTTCGGCAGCGAGCGCATCCTGCCCGCCACGGTCTCGTTCGTCGACATCGCGGGCATCGTCCGCGGCGCCAGCGAGGGGGAGGGGCTCGGCAACCAGTTCCTCGCGAACATTCGTGAAGCGGATGCGATCGCCCAGGTCGTCCGCGGATTCACCGACGACGACGTCGTGCACGTCGAGGGCGCGGTCAACCCGAAGAACGATCTCGAGACCATCAACGCCGAGCTCATGCTGGCCGACCTGCAGACCCTCGAGAAGGCGATCCCGCGCCTCGAGAAAGAGGTCAAGGGCAAGAAGGCCGACCCCGCCGTGCTCGAAGCGGCGGTCGCGGCTAAGGATGCGCTCGAGCGCGGAGTCCTGCTGTCGCACGCGGGTCTCGACCTCGCCGCTATCAAAGAGCTCGGGCTGATGACCTCGAAGCCGTATATCTACGTCTTCAACGTCGACGAAGCCGTGCTGACGGATGCTGCACGCCTCGCCGAGCTGGAAGCCCTGGTCGCGCCGGCCCGGGCCGTTTTCCTCGACGCGAAGATCGAGTCCGAATTGATCGGCCTCGACCCCGAGGACGCTGCGGAGCTGCTGGCCTCGACGGGTCAGGAAGAGTCCGGCATCGCCCAGCTCGCCCGCATCGGCTTCGACACGCTCGGCCTGCAGACGTACCTGACGGCGGGCCCGAAGGAGTCGCGCGCGTGGACGATCGGCAAGGGCTGGAAGGCCCCGCAGGCGGCGGGTGTGATCCACACGGACTTCGAGAAGGGCTTCATCAAGGCCGAGGTCATTTCGTTCGACGACCTGGTCGAGACCGGTTCGGTGCTGGAGGCCCGCGCGAAGGGCAAGGCGCGGCTCGAGGGCAAGGATTACGTCATGCAGGATGGCGATGTCGTGGAGTTCCGCTTCAACAACTGAGTGGACGCAATGGGGCGATCACGTTTTGACGGTACGTCGCTCACTATCGCGGAGATGCTTCGTGAGTGGGACCTTCTCGGGGTCGATGTCGACTCGGACAACAGGCCGGAGGATGACGAAGAATGCGACGACCTCGTCGACCCGCTGAGGGGCTGGTTGGAGGAGGGGGCTGACGCTCTGACTGTGAGTGCAAACCTGTGCGCTTTCGTCGAGCAGGATTATGGTCTGAGTCCGCAGCCGCCTCTGTCTGCTCTCGACTTCACCCAGCCGCTCCGCGAGTGGTGGATGTCTCGCGCGATCGTCAGACGGTCGAGTTCCACCACGATCAGGCACCCTCAATCGGTACCACTGTGCGAATACCGATTGGTATACTCGGTGCATGAGTATGACGACGATCAAGGTGTCCACCGAGCTCAGAGATCGCATCAACCGTGACGCCAAAGAGCGCGGGCTTCCAGCTGCTGGGCTGATCGAGAGCTTGCTTGATGCCTATGAGCGTCGCCGCCGCATGGAGTCGTTCGGGCGAGCGTTTCGCGGTGCTGATGCCGGGTACTGGGATGAATTCGCGTCGTGGGATCTCGCCGTAGGCGCGCTGCACGATGATGTCTGAGCTTCGCCGAGGCATGGTGGTCTGGGCAGAACTCGACCCGGTCCGTGGACGTGAGCAGTCCGGCCGCAGGCCCGTGCTGGTGATTGCGAGCGACCTCTACCTGGAGCAGGCGGATACCCTCGCCATCATCGTTCCGTGCACGACGCGTGACCGTGGCTGGCCGAACCACGTGATGCTCACCGGGCAGAACCTCAACTTGCCCGGCGCGACCTATGCCATGACCGAGCAGCCCCGCACTGTCGCACGAGAACGGTTGTTCGACATTGCGGGAATGATCGATGTCGCGGTGATGCGCGAAGTCGATGAGTGGTTGCGCGATTTCATCGCCGTGCCGTGATGCCCCCAAGCACGGCGAGGACGTCGTGGAATGCCGCCCTATGGGGCACTCGGGTCGGCTGGAGTCGCTGGCTCGGTTAGCGCGGCGGCATAGTTGCGCATCGAGCGCTGATATTGCGGCATCGCGTCGATTTGCGCCTCGACGGCCACCCGGAGCGGTTCGTCTTTGCGGCCTGCGCTATGAAGCGCCAGAGCCAACACGACACGAGGTGCCGAGCCCGTCGATTCGTGGGTGGGGGCGGCGCTCAAGACGGCGATGGCTTCGTCGAGTCGGCCGAAATTGCGCAGGGTCGATCCGTACTGCACCGCGAGTTCGAAAGCGCCCCGGCCGTCGCCCGCCGGGCACGCGTCAGCCAACTCCTGCATGGCCGCGACAGCCTCATCGCGGCTGAGGGAGTCGGACTCTTCCCACACGTCTGCGACGGACGCTTCCCACTCGTCGATGTCTGCTGGCATGGTGTCCGGTTTGTCAGGCGGCGCGCATACCGCGATCCGCAGGTAAGTCAAGCCCCAGTGCGACGGCGACCCGCGGACTACGGTGGGACCTACCCCCACGAACCGCGCCATCGAAGGAGATCGACATGGCCAAAATCGACACGGCCAAGACCAAAGAAGTCCTCTCCCAAGGCGTCAAGGTACTCGCTGAGGTCAAGGCGGTTTCGGCGGGAGCCAAGGTGGGGATGGCCGTTGCGGGCGTCCTTCAGGTGGTGTTCGCGTTCCTGGCGTTCTGGGATCTTGCCCGGCGGGACGCGGACGAGGTGCTCGGCCCCAAGCCGGTCTGGATCCCGGTGATCCTGGTCAACTGGATCGGCCCCGCCGCGTACTACCTTTTCGGCATCCGTCACCAACGCTGACGCGGACACACGACGGGCGGTTCGTCGTCGCGCTCGGCGATACCCTGGGTAGCTGGAAACAGAGGAGCCACGACGATGACCCAGACCCAGATCTTCGAACCCGACGGCCGCGCGATTCCCTTCGCCGTAGAGGGAGACGGGCCGGCACTCGCGCTGATCGCCGATCGCGGGGCGGACATCGACGCGCTGGGTTCGCTGGCCCACTCGGTGGCGCAGGAAGACTTCCGCGTCGTCCGGATCGGCCTGCGCGACTCCGCCGAGAAGACGGATGCCATGGGCGGGGCGGCGCGTGACCTCGCCCAGGACGTGGTCGACGTGATGGACCACCTCGGCATCGAGGACGCCTGGGTCGGCGGTCACGCGTTCGGCGGGTCGGTCGCGCGTCGCGTCTCGCTCGATCACCACGCTCGGGTCAATGGCGTGCTGCTGCTCGGCGTCGAGGCGGCGGATGTGGCCCCGCCGCTCGCCGACGGACTGCCGGTGCTCGTCGTGCAGGGCACCGAGGATGACGTGACCCCTCCGGCGAACGGCGAGGCGCTGCAGGCATCCGCCCCGGGTCTCGTGAGTGTCGTCCCGATCGAGGGCGGTGGACATCTGTTCCCCGCCACCCACGTGGGCGCGACGTCCTGGGCCATCGAGGATTACCTCGACTGGGACTGAAGCGCTCCTCCGGATCGGGCCCGGCCAGGCCGGTCAGACCCGGCGAATTCGGGCCATCCACTCCGCCAGGTGTGAGGCCGTTGCGCCGTCGCCCCGTGCGATCTCGCTGGGCGTGCCGGTTGCAACGACGGTGCCGCCCGCGTCTCCGCCGCCCGGCCCCATGTCGATGACCCAATCGCTGGACGTGATCGCTGACTGATCGTGCTCGACCAGCACGACGGAGTTGCCCGCGTCGACGAGTTGCTGAAGTTGCCCGAGCAAGAGTTCGACGTCGGCCGGGTGCAGGCCCGAGGTCGGTTCGTCGAGCAGGTACAGCGCGTGACCGCGGTGCGCGCGCTGCAACTCGGTCGCCAGCTTGATACGCTGCGCCTCGCCGCCGCTCAGCTCGGTCGCGGGCTGACCGAGGCGCAGATAGCCGAGGCCGACCTGGCGCAGCATCTCGAGGCTGCGCGCGGCGGGAGCTGAGTCCGAGAAGAACTCCCCGGCATCCGCGACCGTCATCCCGAGAACATCCGCAATCGACCTGTCGCGATACGTGACCTCGAGTGTCTCGGCGTTGTAGCGCGCGCCGTGACACGTGTGGCAGGGAGCATATGTCCCGGGTAGGAACATCAGCTCGACCGAGACGAAGCCCTCGCCCTGGCAGGTCTCGCATCGGCCGCCCGCGACGTTGAACGAGAACCGCCCCGCGTTGTAGCCGCGCGATCGGGCCTCGTCGGTCGCCGCGAAGAGCTTGCGCACGACGTCGAACATGCCGGTGTAGGTCGCGAGGTTCGATCGGGGCGTGCGGCCGATGGGTCGCTGGTCGACGACGACCAAGCGGTCGAAGGTGTCGACACCCGTCGCATCCTCGACCTCGATGTCGAAGATCGCGTCGTCTGACTCGTCGGGTTCGCCCCCGAGATGATCGCGGACCACCTGCGCGAGCACCCGCGTGACGAGTGTGGACTTGCCCGACCCGGACACTCCCGTGACCGCCGTCATCACGCCGAGGGGGATGTCCGCGTTCACCTCGCGCAGGTTGTGCAGCGACACACCGCGCAGGTGCAGCCATCCCCTCGGTGAGCGGGCCGCGCGATCTTCGCGCGCCGACGAATCGAACAGGTAGCGACCGGTGACGGACGCGTCGACCTCACGGAGACCCTCGACCGGACCGGAGTAGACCACGTGTCCGCCGCCCTCCCCGGCAGCGGGCCCGATGTCGACCACCCAGTCGGCGCGACGGATGACGTCGAGGTCGTGTTCGACGACGAACAGCGAGTTTCCCGAGTCCTTGAGCCGCTCCAAGACGCGCAGGAGAGGCTGCGCGTCGGCGGGATGCAGACCCGCGGAGGGCTCGTCGAGCACGTACACGACGCCGAAGAGTCCCGAGCGCAGTTGCGTCGCGATGCGCAGGCGCTGTGCCTCGCCGGGCGAGAGCGTTGTGGAGTTGCGGCCGAGGCTCAGGTAACCGAGGCCGAGATCGAGGAGAACCTCGACCCGCGAGATGACATCGGTCGCAATCCGCTCGGCCGCCTCCCCGTCTCCAGCGGCGACCGCCGCGTCCGCGCCCGCTCGGAGCTGTGTCGCGAGCTGAGCCAGAGGAACGGCGTTCATCTCACCGATGGACAGTCCGTTGAACGTCACGGCTCGCGCGTCCTGACGCAAGCCGCTGCCCTCACATTCCGGGCACGGCATACTGCGAACGAAGCGCATGGCCTTCTCGCGCATCCGCTCGCTCTGCGATTGCCCCAGCACGTGCATGACGTGCGCCCGTGCGCTCCAGAACTTGCCGTAGTAGCCGTGATCGACGCGGCCCTCTTCGGGCTCGATGAAGACGGACGGCTGTTCGTCGGTGTACAGCAACCAGTCGCGATCTTTGCGGGGGAGCTTTCGCCACGGCTTCTGGATGTCGATGTCGAGTCCGCGCACGATGCTGCGCAGGTTCGCGCCCTGCCAGGCGCCGGGCCACGCGGCGATCGCGCCCTCGCGAATGCTCAGGGTGTCGTTGGGAACCAGAAGTTCTTCCGTGACGTCGTGCACCGTGCCCAGGCCGTGGCAGCGCGGGCACGCGCCCGACGCGGTGTTGGGCGAGAAGGCCTCGGCGGAGAGGTGCGACGCTCCGGCGGGATACGTGCCGGCGCGTGAATAGAGCATGCGGAGCAGGTTCGACAGCGTGGTGATCGTGCCGACGGTGGAGCGGGAGCTCGGCGCGCCCCGGCGCTGCTGCAGGGCGACGGCGGGCGGGAGCCCGGTGATCTCGTCCACGTCCGGGGCGCCGACCTGGTTGAGCAACCGACGGGCGTACGGCGCGACGGACTCGAAGTAGCGTCGCTGAGCCTCGGCGTAGAGCGTGCCGAACGCCAGCGACGACTTTCCCGACCCCGAGACGCCGGTGAAGACGACCATGCCGTCGCGGGGGATGTCGATCTCGACATCCTTCAGATTGTGCTCGCGGGCGCCGCGAACGCGCACCCAGCCGTCCAGATCGTCCCGTGTCATGTCATCGACGGTACGCGGGTGTACTCGACCGCGTTGGGGGTTGCGTCTTGGACGCAAACGGGCATCGCGGGCGGGGAATATCACGACCGGATGCCTCGTTGCCGGTCAGGTCGGTTCGCACATCGTGACCCGGCTTCTTGTCGAAGGGCTCCACCTGTGAATCTGTTCTCCCCGCTGACCGCCGGCGATCTCGCGTTGGCAAACCGTGTCGTGATGGCGCCGCTCACCCGCACCCGTTCCGGCGAGGATGGCGTGCCTGGAGCTCTTGTCGCCGAACACTACGCGCAGCGGGCTGGGCTCGGCATGATCATCACGGAGGGCGTCTACCCGACGGCGGAGTCGCGGGCATACCCCGGCCAGCCGGGGATCGTCACCGAAGAGCAGGCCGCGGGATGGCGTGCCGTCGCGGATGCCGTGCGCGCCGAGGGCGGGCTGATCGTGATGCAGCTCATGCACGGCGGCCGCGTCTCACACACAGACATCACCGGGACCTCGCGGATCGTCGCGCCCAGTGCGATCGCGATCGAGGGCGAGGTGCGTACGCCCCTCGGGAAGAAGCCCTACCCGGTGCCGCACGCGCTGACGACCGATGAACTCGCACAGGTCCGCGACGAGATCGTCGCCGCCGCGGTTCGTGCGATCGACGCAGGTCTGGACGGCGTCGAGGTGCACGGGGCAAACGGATATCTGCTGCACCAGTTCCTCTCGCCGGTCTCGAACCAGCGCACGGACGCGTATGGCGGATCGCCCGAGGCGCGTGCGAAGTTCGTCGTCGAGGTGACTTCGGCGATCGCGGATGCTGTTGGCGCTGGGCGGGTGGGAATCCGACTGTCGCCGGCCCACAACATCCAGGACGTATTCGAGACGGATGCCGACGACGTGAAGGCCACGTACGAGGCTGTCGTGAGGGGCCTCGCGCCCCTGGGTCTCGCATACCTGAGCGTTCTGCACGCCGAGCCGGCCGGTGATCTCGTGCAGGCGCTGCGTGCCGACTTCGGGGGCACATTCATCGCAAACAGCGGGTTCGGAAAGCTCACGACGAAGGATGAGGCCATCGAGTTCGTCGCGCAGGGTTCCGCCGATGCGGTCGCCGTCGGGCGGTTGGCCATCGCCAACCCCGACCTCGTCGAGCGGTGGCAGGGTGGTCACCCCGAGAACGAGCCGAACCCGGCCACGTTCTACGGTGCGGGCGCCGAGGGCTACACGGACTACCCACGGCTTTCGGCGTAGCGTCCCAGCGGGACCCTCGCGGTGAGGGTGGGTCCCGCCCGGGTGGCAAAATCGAACCATGACCGCAACACTCGTCGCGCGCGGATTGGCCGGCGGGTACGGCCACCGCACGCTCTTCGACAACCTCGACCTGACCGTCGCGCCCGGCGACGTCGTCGGCGTCGTCGGCGCGAACGGCGCGGGCAAGTCCACCCTGCTGCGGCTGCTGGCGGGCATCGACGAGCCCCAGGCCGGCACGGTCTCGCTGGCTCCCGCCGACGCTTTCGTCGGCTGGCTGCCGCAGGAGCACGAGCGGGTCGAGGGCGAGACGATCGCCGAGTACATCGGCCGCCGCACGGGGTGCGCGCAGGCCACGGCGGCGATGGATGCCGCGGCATCCGCTCTGGGAGACCCCGCTCCCGCGACCGGCACCGACGCGGATCCGGCGGATGTCTACTCGGCGGCGCTCGACCGTTGGTTGGCGAGCGGCGCGGCCGATCTCGACGAACGGATCCCCGTCGTGCTTGCCGATCTGGGGCTCGACCTGCGCCTCGATCCCGGCGAGACATCCGTCGGTCAGGCCCTCATGACATCCCTGTCGGGCGGGCAGGCGGCCCGCGTCGGGCTCGCCGCCCTGCTGCTCTCTCGCTTCGACATCGTGTTACTCGACGAACCCACGAACGACCTCGACCTCGACGGTCTGGAACGACTGGAGGCATTCGTTCGGGGGCTGCGTGGGGGAGTCGTGCTGGTCAGCCACGACCGCGAGTTTCTCGCTCGTTCCGTGACGCGCGTGCTCGAGCTCGACCTCGCCCAGGCATCCAACCGCGTCTTCGGAGGTGGGTATGACGCCTATCTCGGGGAGCGCGAGACGGTGCGACGCCATGCGCGCGAGAAGTATGACGAGTTTGCCGACAAGAAGGCAGACCTCGTGTCGCGCGCTCGCACGCAGCGGGAGTGGTCGAGCCAAGGCGTTCGCAACGCGATGAAGAAGTCACCGGACAACGACAAGATCCGACGTAAGGCCGCCACCGAGTCCAGCGAGAAGCAGGCGCAGAAGGTGCGCCAGATGGAGAGCCGGATCGCGCAGCTCGACGAAGTCGATGAGCCGCGCAAAGAATGGCAGCTCGAATTCACGATCGGCGCTGCACCGCGCTCCAGTACCGTCGTCTCGACGCTGAACTCTGCGGTGTTCCGGCAGGGAACCTACACCCTCGGGCCGGTGTCGTTGCAGGTCAACGCGGGGGAGCGGGTCGGGATCACCGGGCCCAACGGCGCCGGCAAGTCCACCCTGCTTCGGGCGTTGCTGGGGCGGCAGGCACCCGACGAGGGCTCCGCGAGCGTGGGCGCGAACGTGCAGGTCGGCGAGATCGACCAAGCGCGTTCGCTTCTCACCGGCACCCGGGCGCTCGCGGATGTGTTCGAGGGACTCGTGCCCTCCCTCGCGTCGGGAGAGGTCCGCACCCTGCTCGCGAAATTCGGGCTGAAGGCCGATCACGTGAACCGGGCGGTGGATGAGCTCTCACCGGGCGAGCGCACGCGGGCTGCCCTGGCGCTGCTGCAGGCGCAGGGCATAAACCTGCTCGTGCTCGATGAGCCGACCAACCACCTCGACCTGCCGGCGATCGAGCAGCTCGAAAAGGCGTTGGAGTCATACGTGGGCACGCTGCTGCTGGTGACGCACGACCGTCGGATGCTCGATACCGTGCAGACCGATCGGCACTGGCGGGTCGAGTCGGGCCGGGTCACCGAGCTGTAAAGACAGCAGCGCCCGCGGCATCCGGATGGCTCGAACCGGCGTCCTGACTAACGACCCTGTCGCTTCTTGAACGGCTTCGGCTCGCCCTTGACGACCGGCGCGCGGCCCTTGCCCTTCGATGCCTTCGCTTTGCCGCCCGCGGGCCCGCCCGTCTTGGCCGCGGGCGCGGGGGCGTGCGCGATCTGCTGCTTCGCCTCGACAAGGAGGAGCTTGCCGGCGGGTGTGAGCGTCCATCCGGACTTGCTGCGGGTGACGATCGGATGCCCGACCTCTGCCTCGAGCTTGTCGATCGACGTGTACAGCGATGCGAGCGGGATGCCGAGCGCCTGCGCCGTGCGTGGGGCGTGCAGGTCTTCAGCGGTCAGCGCCACGAATCGGCGGAGGAGCGTGATGTTCACCGTTCGCCTTTCGTCGTCGCGGATGCCGGAAGGGCGCTGCCCAGGCTACCGGGCGCTGAGCGAAGTGGCGTGCTTGCTCTGGGTGCGCGATGTGTTGGAGTCGATGGATGAGACGAACTCCGCGCGTAGTCCTCGCGTCGCTGGCGGCGATGCTCTTGCTGAGCGGCTGATCGTGGATGGGGACGTCATATTCGATACTGGATCGCGACGTCGAGGCGAGTGACGAGATGCGGGCCGTGATCCTGGCTCGGGACAATGGTATTGAGCCGTCTTCGGCTCGGTTTGCCGGCGAGAACGACGGCGTCGGCTTCTGGGTGGGACGGCGCGCGAACGGGGAAGGCGTGTCCCTCTTGGTCTATCCCAATGACCAGGACTGGGTCATCGGGTGCGGGGCCGGCGGGATGAAAGTCTCGGGTCCCGCGGGAACCTACGGTCTCGTGGTCGACGGCGCGCCGATCCCCGACAACGGAAACGCGCCTGTTCGACAACGTGTACGTCGTCGGGCGCTGAGCGCTCAGGCCGAGCGGAGTCGCACGACCGAGAGCACGCCGATAGCGGCGCCCGCGACGAGCATGATCCACCCCAAGCGGGGTTCGTTGCTGCCGACGATGCCCCAGATTCCGGTGGCGATGAAGCCGAGGGCCGCGATGACGCCGATGATCATGTAGACGCGGTAGCGCGTGGTGCCCATCTGGGATTCGGTTTCCATGCCCGCACACTATCGATGACTCGGGGGCAGCACGTTGTGCACCCGGCCACGGCGTGTTTGCCGCCGAGCGTACGGGATAGCCCCCAGTGCACGACTTCGGCGCCGTGCGGAGGCCGTGTATTCGCGCGCAAGCTGCGCACTCGCGGGGGCGGGGGCCCGCGGTACAAGGTGCGGCACCGGGTACTGCGGAACCGGGCTCGCGTCAACCCGGGCGCGAGGCATCCGCTCCGATGCGACGCTCGGTGTTCGCCTATCGGAAGGAACCGACATGTCGGACACGCGAGACCCCGCGGAAGAACAGCAGATCGCAGACCCAGAGACGACCGGACCGCGGGATGGCGAGGCCGCCCCGGCGATCGATGCCGCGGGTATGGGGCAGGAGGACCCGAACGCGCCCGAGCTGGACGACGTCGGTCCCGAAGCGGACGAATTCGCGTAGCAAGCGTCGCCGGACTCGAGAAGAGAAGGAAGAAGACATGACGAACAACGGCATGACGGATGACGCGGGCACCTCGGTGCCCCATCAGCCGCTCAGCGACAACGGCACCTCGATGGCTCCGAACCCGGACGCCGATCCGGCACAGGCGGAATGGGATGGCCGGCTCATCGAGACCCGGGCTCCGCTCGCGGAACCCGCGACCGCGACGGGCGCCGATCCTGCAGAGATCCCGGCGGATGACGACGACATTCCCGCGACGGATGTTCGTGCCGGGCTCGACCAGCCGGAGTCCCAGGGCGAGAGCCCTCTCATCGCCGACCTCGGCGACGAGGGAGAGGGCGACCTGTCGCCCGAAGACCTCTGAGGAGCCGGGTCCGCGACATCCTGAGCGCGACGCTCTCGCGCCGAGTCCGCCGGTTGCTGGCGAGTCCGGCGGTTGTGCGCGGTGTACAACCGGCGGGCTCGACGAGAACCGGCGGGCTCGACGACGGACGCCGCGGCTACACCTGCGGCAGCGGATAGCGGCGGCGCAGGAACAGGCGCTGAACCAGCGTCCAGGCGACCGTCATCGTCAGGTATAGCGCCGCGGCGAGGGGTACGAACAGCAGCACGACGGCGGTCGCGTACTGCAGCAGCCCGATCACGCGTTGCGCGCCGACGGATGTCAGGGGTGAAGCATCCGCTTCCGCAGCTTCCGCCGCTGCGACGCGCGGGCGAAACGCGCGGCGCGTGATCTCGGCCACCACGCACACGATCGCGATCAGGATCCCGAACACGACCCCGGTTGAGGGATCGAATGTGCCGAGCGATCCGAAGACCGATGTTCCGAGCGGCACACCCGCGAGCTGCTCCGTCAGGAGAGCGTTCGGATGGCCCGCGATCGAGGCGCGGAGGAACAGCGCGTAGATGATGCCCACCACGGGAGCCTGCGCCAGCACCGGCAGAAAACCGGCGAAGGGCGAGGTGTTCTCGTCGGCGTAGAGCTTCATCATCTCGCGCTGTTGGCGCTCTCGGTCAGTTGTGTAGCGCTTCTGAATCTGGCGCAGGCGCGGGGCGAGACGGGCCCGCGTCTGCTCGGCTTTCGCCTGCGAGATGCCCACCGGGATCAGCGCCGTGCGCACGATCAAGGTCAGGAGCACGATCGCGGCGGCGGCAGCTGTGTCGCCCGCGACGGGTTGGAGGAGGTCGGTCAGCCACATCATCGCCGCGTACACGGCGTCGAGAGTGGCGGCGAGCGGGGGCAGGGCGAAAAGGTCCACGGAGGTTCCGATCGTCGAGTCTGGGTAGGCGGCGTATGGCCGCGACAGACGTCGGCGAAGCACCCCGTGGGACGGGGGCGTGCTACCGAGGGCTATGCGGCCGAGGCCGCGAGTCCCGGGGCTCGAGGGCGGGAGTGGCCCGCGGCATCCGGATCACTCTGCGCCGGTGTCGTGGCGATGCCGATCGACCCGTCCGGGCGGATGTGCGTGCCGGGTCCGGATGCGTCAAGGCGAACCAGATGGGCGAGTGTCGCGAGTGTTGCGACGGCCGCGATCATGATGACGACGAGACCGATCGTCGCACCGGAATCCAGTGCGGGGGTGACTCCCGACGCAAGCAGAACGAGGCTGAGGAACGCGGCGAAGAGCTCTCGCATCGCGCATCCCCTCTCATTCGGCCGAGCCTTCACGCTACCACCAGCCGCCCTCCACGCGGATGCCGGTTCGTTCACCCCGCGCGACTGCGGGTCACCCAGCGTTCACCCGGAGGACAACGGGCGGTCGCTGACCGTATAGGCGGTGTCGATGGTGTGGACGGGACCCCCTCTCGCCTTTATCAGGAGCCTCATGCCCCGCATGCTTTCCGGACTCGCGGCCACGATGGTGTGCGCACTCGGCGTCGCCGCCGGTGCCGTCATCGTCGCCGTTCCGTCCGCCGCAGTCGCCGATCAACCCGGCATCCGCATCAACGAGATCGAGTCCTCGGGCGGTGCTCCCGGTGACTGGATCGAGCTCTACAACCCGAGCGATGCACCGATCATGCTGGATGGCTACGTCGTCAAGGACTCGGACGACACGCACGTCTATACGTTCCCTACCGGGACGACCGCCGCACCCGGAGCATTCCTCGTGCTCGACGAACTGAAGGACAACGTCGGCAACTTCGACTTCGGGCTGGGTGGCGGCGACTCTGTGCGCCTGTTCGATGCCTCTGAGGCTCTGGTCGACGAATACGCGTGGACAGCTCACGCCGCGACGACGTGGGGTGTGAACGACGCCGACGAATGGGCGCTGATGAGCGAGCCGACGAAGGGCGCCGTCAACACGTTCGTGGTCGTGGACCCGGAGCCGGAGCCGTCGGGCTCGACGGACCCGGAGCCCACGGCATCCGATGTCGTCGTCAACGAGATCTACTACGACGAGGTCTCGGGCTACTCCGACCGCATCGAGCTCTTCAATCGCGGCGCCGAGGCCGTCGACCTGGCCGGTTGGCGGGTCTCGGACGACAAGCGTGACGAGTTCGGCACCCTGCCGACGGGCACGACGATCGCGGCGGGCGGATTCCTCCTGCTCGTCAAGGACACCGACTTTCCCTTCGGCCTGGGCAAGATGGACGAGGTCGTGCTGTACGACGCTTCGGGCACGGAGGTCGACGCGTACGCGTACGAGAACACCGCGCCGCTCGCCGTCTGGGCGCGCTGCCCCGACGGGACGGATGCGTGGGCGCCCGCCACCGTCGCCACGCCCGGCGCCGCGAACGACTGCGCAACGATCGTCGAACCCGGCTCGATCCTGATCAACGAGATCGATTCGCAGCCCGCCGACTGGGTCGAGTTCTACAACCCCGGCACCGAGACGCTCGACATCTCGGGGTACGAGATCCGCGACAACTCCGACGACCACCGCTGGCAGTTCCCGGTGGGCGCCTCGATCGGGGGCGGTGAGTACCTCGTGGTCGACGAGACGACGAGCGGTCTATCCGGTGGCGCCCCGAGCCTGTTCACGGCCGCCGTCGGAATCGGCAGCGCCGACCGCATCCGCCTCTACGATGCCCAGGGCATGATGATCGACGACTCGGAGCCGTGGTCGGCACACGCGGCGATCGATGGGGATGCCGCGGCTGCGACGCTCGCTCGCTGCCCGGATGGTGTGGGTCCGTTCGTGCTCGCCTACCCGACGCCCGGGGCCGCGAACTCGTGTGTGCTGCCCGATGTGCAGATCAACGAGATCGAGTCGAACGGCGACACCACCGACTGGATCGAGATCATCAACATGGGCTCGGCTGCGGTCGACCTCTCGGGTTGGTCGGTCATGGACAGCGACCCCGTGGGCCACGCGGCCGAGACGACGCCGCTGCCCTCCGGCACGACGCTGGCGCCCGGTGCGCTGTTCGTCTTCGACCAGCCGAAGAACTTCGTGTTCGGGCTCGGTGGCGGCGACACCGTCACCCTGCGGAACGCGCAGAACGTGACGGTCGCCGAGAACGCCTATCCCGCGCACGCGAAGGGTGTCTGGGCCCGCTGCGCGGATGGTGTCGGTGACTTCGTCGACCTCGGCGTCTCGACAAAGGGTCTGCTGAACGCGTGCGGCAACCCCGTGCGCATCAACGAGGTCGAATCGGATGGCGGTGAGCCCGGCGACTGGATCGAGCTCGTCAACCCCACCTCGACCCCGCTCGACGTCAGTGGAATCGTCGTGAAGGACGACGACGACACCCACGCATACGAGATCCCGGCCGACACCACGATCCCCGCTTTCGGTTACCTCGTGATCGAGGGCGAGACCCTGGGCTTCGGACTCGGAAAGGACGACACGGTCCGGCTGTTCGAGGGTGACGCGCTGCGCGACTCCACGACCTGGGGTGCCGACCACGCTGCGACCACGTGGGGGCGCTGCCCCGACACATCCGGTCCATTCGCCGTCACGGATGAGTCGACCAAGGGCGCCGCAAACGTCTGTGTCGGCGAGATCCCGGTCGGAGCCTGGCCGGGGTCGGCCGATGTCACCGTCCTCGACGAGGCGCCCATGTTCCTCGTGGACAGCTCGGGACTCGACACCCAGGCGACGTCGGAGGGAACCCTCCTCTGGGCGGTCGACAACGGCACGGGCACGTTCTGGAAGCTGAAGGTCGGGGCGAACGGGTCCGTGACCTTCGCGGACGGCTGGGCGGATGGCAAACGCGCCCGGTTCGAGCGCGACGCGTCGAACCCCTCGGCGGCCGGCCCCGATACGGAGGGCATCACCGTGGGCGGCGCAGGCTGGGTGTACCTCGCTTCCGAGCGCGACAACAGCGCGAAGGGCGTCAACCAGAACGTCGTCCTGCGGGTCGACCCGAACGCGCCCGGACCGGATGTCGTGGCCACCCAGGAATGGGACCTCACGGCACAGCTGCCCAGCGTCGGAGCGAACCTCGGCATCGAGGCGGTCGAGTGGGTTGCCGACGGCGATCTGACGGGCCTGGTCGACGACGACACGAAGAAGACCTACGACCCGAGCCGCTACCCGGGCCACGGCGACGGGCTGTTCTTCGTCGCGGTCGAGGACGGCGGCGGCGTGTTCGCCTTCGCGTTGAACTCCGACGGCACATCGAAGCTCGTCGCAACGCTCGACCCGGGCCTCAGCGGAGTCATGGCGCTCGACTACGACACGGTGCTCGATGTGCTCTGGGCAGTGTGCGACGACGGGTGTGACGGCACGGCCGCACAGATCACGCTCAACGGCACGGCCGAACCCTCGATCGCGCACTTCGCCCGCCCGGGGAGCATGCCGAACGGCAACAACGAGGGGTTCGCGACGGCGCCCTCGTCTGTAGCCGGGTTCGCCCGAGCCGCCTGGTGGCTCAAGGACGGCGAACCGTCGGGGTCGTTGCGGACCGGCACGGTTCCTGGCGGCGCCGTGGATCCCGGGACCCCGGGAGGCCCGGGCGCGGGGAACCCGGGCATGGGGAACCCGGGCATGGGGAACCCGGGCGCAGGCAACCCGGGCACCGGCACCCCCGGAACGCCCGGTCTGCCGCAGACGGGATCTGGGGCGCCGCTCGCCGGTGAACAGTTGGTCGAGGCCAACAACGGCGACGTCACGGCACCGATGTCCGCCGAGCCGGGCGGGCGCGTGAGCATCAACACGGGAGCGCAGAACGCCGGCACGTCGGTCACGGTCTGGATGTACTCGACGCCCGTGCAGATCGCGTCGGGCACGCTCGACAGCGCCGGACGCATCACGGTCACCATTCCGGCGAACGCGACGCTCGGGATGCACCGTCTGGCCGTCTACGCGGCGGACGGCGAACTGCTCGGCTGGACCAGCATCCGGATCGTCACGAACGGCTCGCTCGCCGAGACCGGTTCGGGCGCGGACAGCTCGGCGCTCGGCATCGCGCTCCTGCTGATGCTCGCCGGCCTGACTGCAATCGTCGTGCGGAGGCGCGTGCGCACGGCCTGACGCATCCGTCGGTCGATTCGGGCGCATGGTCCTGCTGGGGTCCGGACGCCGTAATTCTGAAAGGAGTGTCGGGCTCTCCGGGTCCGAAAAGCGCGGTTCTTGGGCCCCACGAGCTCGATATTCCTTTGAGAATTACCGCCGCCACGACCAACGCACCGCGCGGCGCCGTGCCTCCGGGCGCATGCGGCGCCGCGTAGGCCGTGACTACCCTGGTCGTATGCGTGATCGACGACGAACCTGGATGATCGGCGGCGTCGGGCTCATCGCCTGCGGCGTGCTCGGCATGCTGCGCACGAGCCTGCCGGGAGGATTCGGTCCGTTCTCGGCTTGGAACATGATGGTGATCGTCACGGGGGTGATCTACGCCGCCGCGGTGCTGTTGTTCGCCATCGGGACCTCAGCGCACGGGAGTGTCGTCGCTCGCCGGCCACTCGGTGTGGTCACCATGGCGATCGTGGCTGTGTGGCCGCTCGTCGACACCGCCGCCAACCTGGTGTTCTCGCAGGACGAATCGACCTTCGGGGCGTGGACGACCTACGCGTACGTGGCCTTGGTCGTACAGACGGGCGCCGCCCTCGTCGCCGCAACGCAAATCGGCCGCGCCGGTGTCGTGCCGGCCCCATGGTGCTGGGCGCCGCTGGTGATTCTGGGTTTCCAGGCGTTTGCGTGGGCGGTCCCACAGATCGTGTTCGTCTCTCTCGGTTCGGATGCGATCGCGAATCTGGCCGATCTCTACGTGCTGATGAGCACGCTTGCGGGCCTCGCCGGCACCCTGGGCCTCGGCATCCTGGCCCTCGTGCTTGCCGCGCAGCAGCGTCCGGAATCCGTAGAGGTCTACCGCTCGGTGTGAAGCACGGCCCGGGATCGAGGGCAACCCCCGTGCGCCGCCTGCAGTTTTTCGGAACTCTGGAGCATGCCAACCCCCTCACCGAACGGAGGCGACACGCATGTGGTTCGATTCCTGGTCCGATCTCGGACGCATCCTGGTTCTCGGAACGGCGGCCTACGTCACGGTCATCGTCGTGCTGCGGATCTCCGGCAAGCGCACGCTCGCACAGCTCAACGTCTTCGACTTCGTGGTCACGGTTGCGCTCGGGTCCATTCTCGCCACGGCGTTGCTCAGCTCCACGGTGTCGTGGGCGGACGGCGCGACGGCGTTCGCCCTGATCGCCGCCCTGCAATTCGCCATCGCGTGGATCTCTTCGCACTGGCGCGGGGCTCGCCGCTTCCTGACCTCGGAGCCGATGTTGCTCTTCTCGGACGGCGCCGTGCGGCCCGATGCCCTGCGGCGCGCACGGCTCGCCGAGTCCGAGGTGCTGCAGGCGATCCGCAGCTCCGGAACGGGAGACATCGCAGATGTCGCGGCCGTCGTGCTCGAGACGAACGGCAGGGTCAGCGTCATCAGCGCGAGCAAACTGGGTGATGGCTCGGCGCTCGCCGGCGTCGTCGGTGCCGACCGGCCGCCGGCAGCGACCGCGTAGCGTCGACGTATGGCGACGCGGATGCTGTTGATCTCGGACACGCACGTGCCCGATCGGTCCCGGGGCATTCCCGACGAGGTGCGGGTGGCCGCTGACGCCGCCGACCTGATCATTCACGCCGGGGACTGGACGAAAGTCTCCGTCCTCGACGATCTCTCACAACACGGCGAGCTGATCGGTGTGCACGGCAACAACGATGGCGCCGACCTGCGCGCACGGCTCCCCGAAATCGCACGACGCGAGATCGAGGGCGTGCGGTTCGCGGTCATCCACGAGACCGGCGACGCGAAACGTCGTCACGCGTGGGCGGATGCTTCGTTCCCCGACACCGACGTCCTGATCTTCGGGCACAGCCACATCCCGTGGGACACCGTCACGCCGGGCGGTCTTCGCCTGCTGAACCCGGGCTCACCGACCGATCGTCGACGCCAGCCGCACCGCACGATGATGACGCTCACCGTGGACGCAGGCGTGCTGCGCGATGTGACGCTCGTGCCGATTGCGGCGCTCGGCTGAGGTCGAGGTGAGGGCAGATTCAGTCTCGCGCGAGTGCGTCCCAGTCGATGTCCATCCGCTCGGGCTGAGAAGTCGAGATCCGGGCCGGCAGGACCTCGCCGACGCGAGGCCAATGCTTCTGCGATGTGACAACCTCCGTCGTCACGCGGACGGGCGGGATACCCGGTGCTTCGCCCACGATCTCGAGTGTGCACGCCTGATACCGGGCGCGGCCGCTGGGCTCGGAGACCGACGCGATCATCACATGACCCTGCACGGCATCCGCAAGCGGATCGCCCGTCAGCTTCTCGAGCTGTGTTGCAAAGTTCTCGATCTCATCCACACGCCGAAGCCTATCGGCGCGAGCGCAGCCGTCGCGCTCAGGCGCCGAGCGAGAGGTCCGGCCAGGCCTCGAGCCCGAACTCGTGGCGAAGGGCGCTCCGCGCGGCGAGCCAGCCCCCGAGTCCGTGCACGCCGGGCCCGGGGGCGACGGATGCCGAGGCCAGGTACACGCCGGGCAGCGGGGTGCGCCACGGATCGGTGCTGAGCACCGGGCGACGGATGAGCTGGAACAGGTCCGGCGTTCCCGCCGCGATATCTCCTCCGGGGTAATTCGGGTTGTGCCGCTGCAGATCCGCCGCGGTCCACGACGACATGCCGACGATCGTGTCCCGAAATCCCGGCGCGAATCGCTCGATCTGTCGAATCACGGCTTCGGCGCGGTCGACCGTGCTGCCGGCCGGCACGTGCGTGTACGTCCACAGGGTGTGCATGCCATCGGGCGCGCGGGTGTCGTCGAAGATCGAGGGCTGCGACGCGAGGACATACGGCAGTCCGCTCAGACGTCCGTTCGCAACCTCGTTCTCGCTGGCGGCGATCTCTGCACGCGAGCCGCCGAGGTGCACCGTGCCGGCACGACGCACGTCCGGATGAGTCCACGGAACCGGTTCGGAGAGCGCGAAGTCGACCTTGGCCGAGGCGTTGCCGTACCGGAAGTTCGCGAGCGCTCGACGGTAGCGGTCGGGCAGACGCGGACCCGCGAGGGCGACGAGCGCGCGTGGGGTCAGATCGAGCATCGTCACTCGGGCTCGCGGCAGTTGGTTGAGGCTGGTGATCTCGACGCCCGTCTCGACGATGCCGCCATGCGCCCGGATGTCGTCGAGCATCGCGTCCGCGATTGCCTGGCTGCCGCCGCGCGGGATCGGCCAGCCTCGCGCGTGGGCGTATGCGGTGAGCGCGAGTCCCGCGCCCGCCGAGGCGAGGCTCGGCAGGGGGAGCGAGGTGTGCGCCGCCGCGCCGGTCAGGAGTGCGGGCGCGGCGTCGCCCCGGAACCGGGCGTTCCAGGCCGGAGTGCCTTGCTCGAGTGTCGCGGCGGCGAACGCGAGTGCCGTGACGGGGCTCGTCGGCACCCGCAGCAGCGAGTTGCCCGTCAGGTCGGCGACGTGGCCGGACCGAGTGGCGAGCGGTCCCATCAGCGACGCGTACGCCGCGCCATCCGATCCCAGTCCCTCGCGGGTGCGTTCGAGGTCGCGATAGGCGATTGCCGCGGCGCCGCCGTCGAGAGGGTGGGCGAACGAAACATCCGGTGTGTAGAACTCGACGCGGCCGGCGAGGTCGAACTCCCGGAAGAAGCGTGACTCGAAAGCGAGCGGATGCACCGCCGAGCAGACATCGTGGAGGAAACCGGGCAGAGTCAATTCGCGGGAGGAGCTGCCGCCGCCGACACGGTCTGCACGCTCGAAGACACGCACCGAGAGCCCCGCGCGAGCGAGCGTTACCGCCGCGGCAAGTCCGTTCGGGCCCGCCCCGACGATGACCGCATCGACCTCGGTTGAGCCGCTGACCCCGCGCGTCCCACTCACGCCGAATCGCCGCCGCGCGGGTCGGTGTCGCCGTCGACGGCGCCCGTGCCCTCTTCGTCCGCGGTGGACTCTTCGGACGAGGAACTCAGGCCCTCCGCCAAGTAGGCGAGGCGGTGGAGCGTCTCCTTGTTCCGCCAGCGCAGCATCGCGTCGGCGATCGGGCGGGGAATGAGCGTCGCGGGACCGGCAACGGCGTGCTCCTGGATGCGGACGACACATCCTTCATCCCGAGGTTTGACGTCGATCGTCACTCGGGCCTCACCGATCGGCCAGCCCTTGGCCCGCATGACCATGCGGTGCGGCGGGTTCCACTCCAGCGATGCGGTCTCGTCGTCGATGAGCGCGGGCCAGACTCCGACGGAGTGGTGCAGACGGCCACCTGCCTCGGGCCACGGGCCGTCGACATCGCGCATACGGGATGCTCCGACGACCCATGCCGGGTAGAGCCAACCGTCCTCGAGCACGCGGAAGACGGCTTCGGGCGGGCAGTGCATGACGCGGACGTTGCGAGACATCATCCTCATTCCGGATCAGGGCGGTACTCGATTGTTGCGCGCTTTGCGCGGGTGCGTGCGGGGGTTGACACGTGAGGTGCGGGTCTAGCGGCCGCGACTCGCCGCTGGCCGCGCGAGGCGACGGCGAGTCGCGCCCGTTCGGTGCTCCGACTCGGGCGCGGGGGATTGTCGCTGCCCCAGTCCGTCGACGCAACCGCCTGGCCAAGTCTTTTTGCAGCAGCGAACGTGGGGGACTCATCGATACCCGTTGTGCGAAGGAAGGAATCATGAAGGCGCTCACCTGGCAGGCCAAGCGATCCGTGTCGGTAGACGAGGTCCCGGACCCCCGCATCGAATTCCCCACCGACGCGATCGTGAAGATCACCTCCACAGCCATCTGCGGCTCGGACCTGCATCTGTACGAACTGCTCGGCCCGTTCCTCGGCCGCGGTGACATCCTCGGCCACGAGCCGATGGGCGTCGTCGTCGAGGTCGGCTCCGAGGTCAGCAACCTCGCCGTGGGCGACCGCGTCGTCGTGCCCTTCAACATCTCGTGCGGGCACTGCTTCATGTGCCGCCGCGGGCTGCAGTCGCAGTGCGAGACGACGCAGGTGCGCGAGTACGGAAGTGGCGCCGCGCTGTTCGGCTACACCAAGCTCTACGGCCAGGTGCCGGGCGGGCAGGCCGAGTACCTGCGCGTGCCCCACGCGGACTACAACCACATCCGGGTCGGCAGCGAGCTTCCCGACGATCGCTACTTGTTCCTCAGCGACATCCTGCCCACGGCGTGGCAGGGCGTGGAGTATGCCGATGTTCCCGACGGCGGCACCTTGGCGGTCATGGGTCTCGGACCCGTGGGGCAATTCGTGGCGCGCGTGGGTGTGCACCACGGCTTCCGGGTGCTCGCCGTGGACCCGGTGCCGGAACGCCGGGCTATGGCCGAGCGTCACGGCGCGCTGACCTACGATCTCACCGACACCATCGTCGACGAGCTCCGCGACCTCACGGACGGGCGCGGGGCCGACGCGGTTGTCGACGCCGTGGGCATGGAGGCGCACGGAAATCCGGGCGTGCACGCCGCGCAGAGCGCGATCGGGCTGCTTCCCGACGCGGTGGCACGACCTCTCATGGAGAAGGCGGGGCTCGACCGGATGGCGGCGCTGCACGCGTCGATCGACATCGTCCGTCGTGGCGGCACGGTCTCGCTGAGTGGTGTGTATGCGGGCGACGCGGACATCTTGCCGATGAAGACACTCTTCGACAAGCAGGTCAGCATGCGCATGGGCCAGTGCAACGTCAAGCGCTGGATCGATGACATCCTGCCCCTGGTCGAGGATTCGAGCGATCCGCTCGGTGTCATGGACCTCACGACGCACCGCGTTCCGCTCGAGCGTGCGCCCGAGATGTACGAGACGTTCCAGAAGAAGGAAGACGGCTGCATCAAGGTCGTGCTGGAGCCCTAGGCATCCGTCCGGCGCGAGTCGCGTCCGGCCTCCCCGTCAGGCGTCTTCCTCGGACGTCGGCGGGGCGCCGGGCCGGACCGCGGCCGCGTCCGCGATATCGATTCGGGTGTTGCCGTCGTGCTCCGAGACCTCGATGCGCGGAGCCGCGTCGGATTCCACCGCGTCGGGTGCGGCGAGAAGCTGGTCGCGTCGCTTCTCTTTCTTCGTCATCTCCGTGCCGTCGGCATTGCCGTCGTTCGTCGTGTCATCCATGAGGCGACCCTAGGGTGGCCACGCCGTCTCACGCATGGTCTGGTGCGGAGCGGATGCGTCGTGCTAGAGCCTCGACGCGCCCCTATCGGTATTGCGTGATTAGCATGGACACCATGACCACCTCCCAGAACGCCACGCAGAGCGCGCCCCTCCAGACCCTCCGGCCGGTCTCGGACGAGCAGAACCTGCTCGCCGCGAACACTCAGGATGCCGCGACCTCGTGCTGCGGCGGTGGTTGCTGCAGCTGAGTCGCGGCATCCCGTAGTGCTCGGCGAGCAGTTCGTGGGCCGAGGCTACCCTCAGTCGGTCAGGCGTGTTGCCCGGCGTGCGCGCCCTCCGCGATTTCCTCGATCACCTGAGTGTTGAACGCGGGGAGATCGTCCGGGGTTCGGCTGGACACCAGACCTTGGTCGACGACTACCTCTTCGTCCACCCATTCGGCGCCGGCGTTCTTCAGATCCGTCTTCAGGCTCGGGTAGCTCGTGATCGTGCGTCCGTCCACGACACCGGCTTCGATGAGAAGCCACGAGCCGTGGCAGATCACGCCGACCGGCTTGGATGCCTCGAAGAAGGCCTTCGCGAAGGCGATGGATGCTTCGTCCATGCGCAGGTGGTCCGCGTTGACGACGCCGCCCGGGAGCACGAGCGCGTCGAACGAGTCTGCATCCGCTGAGGCGGAGGTCTCGTCCACATCCTGTTTGTGGCCGTTCTTGCCCTCGATCGAAGCGCCCTCCGGTGCGATCATGAGGGCGGCCGCGCCCGCGTTCGTGACAGCCGCCCAGGGTGAGGTCAATTCGCTGTCCTCGAAGCCGTCGGTTGCGAGAAAGGCGATGCGTTTTCCTGTGAGATCAGTCATGCGGGCGACGCTACGCGGGGTTCGCCACATGCCCCCAGGGGCTTGACAGCACCTGCAACTCGCGTGAGGCGCCTCAGTGCGTGGGTGTCTTGCTGGCGTCGACGATGTCGGCGGGCTTGCGCACGAACAGGGCGACAGGGACTGCTGCGGAGGCGAGGATTGCGCCGACGAAGAACGCTGTGTGCACGCCTGACGCTGTCGCGGTGACCTGATCGGTTCCGTCCGCGAGGGCTGCCGCGGCAGTGACCGACATGAGCGTGACGAAAAGTGCGGTGCCCGCGGCCCCGGCGACCTGCTGCATCGTGCCGACGGTCGCGCTGCCGTACGGGTACAGGCGCGGGGGAAGCGATCCGAGCGCCGAGGTCAGGAGCGGGGTGAAGACGAGACCGAGGCCGAGGTTCAGGCCGAGGTGCACGGCGATGACCCAGCCGATCGTGGTCCCCGTGTCGAAGGTCGCCATGCCCCACAGCGAGGCGGCGGCGATGGCCATGCCCGGGATGACGAGCGGGGTCGGGCCGAACCTGTCGAATGCGCTTCCCACGAAAGGAGCCATCACGCCCATGAGGACGCCGCCGGGGAGCAGCATCAGGCCGACGCTGAGGACGTTGAGCCCGAGCACCTGCTGCAGGTAGATCGGGAGAAGGATCAGCGAACCGAACAGGCTGGCCATGACGATCACCACGAGCACGACAGCGAGGCTGAACGTCTTGCTCTGGAAGGTGCGCAGGTCCAACAGGGCGCCGTCCACCTTCTGCAGCTGAAGCTGACGCAGCACGAACGCCACGAGAGATACAGCTCCCACGACCAGCGGGATCCACACCGGCACCGGCGCGTCACCGGCGGCGGCCTCACCGATGCTGCTGAGGCCGAAGATGAGACCACCGAAACCGACGGCGGAGAGCACCACGGAGAGGACGTCGAAACGTGCCTCCGGCCGGGTCTTGGTGACGTTGCGCACCCAGACCGCTCCGAGTGCGAGCACGATCAGAGCGATGGGCAGGACCGACCAGAACAAGAAGTGCCAGGTCGCGACGGAGAGGATGAGCCCCGACACCGTCGGACCGACCGCGGGAGCCACGGCGATGACGATCGTGATGACACCCATCATCCGGCCGCGGTGCGAGGCCGGCACGACGTTGAGCACCGTCGTAAACAGCAACGGCATCATGATGGCCGTTCCCGAAGCCTGAACGATTCGACCCGCGAGCAGCACCTCGAAGCTGGGTGCGAGAGCGCCGATCAACGTGCCCATGGAAAAGAGGATCATCGCCGCGAAGAAGACGTTGCGGAGCGGGAAGCGTTCGAGAATGAAGCCCGTCAGCGGGATGACGATGGCCATCGTCAGAAGGAAGCCGGTCGTCAGCCACTGCCCGGTCGCGGCCGTGACGCCGAGGTGTTCCATGATGGGCGTCAACGCAACGCCCATGACGGTTTCGTTGAGGATGACGACGAACGCGGCGACGACGAGCAGCGCGATGACCGGTCCGGTCTTCACGGCGGGGGTGGTCGGCGCGGACGCGGTTTCCGGGGGTGAGTCCTGCAGCGTCAAGGGATTCCTTCGGGTAAAGCGGGGACGGGGCCGGTTCTCGTCGAGGACGTGCATCGTCGCCGTGGCCTTCGAGGCAGAGCGAGCCAGCCATCCGAGGATGGCGAGCTACGACAGCAACGGCGACCACGCGCGCAGAATTCCCGCTCACGCATACTATTTCTGACGCGCGATGAAAGCGCGCCGACGCGTGTTGCCTACGCGCGGTCGGAATCGTCCTCGAAAGCGGAGCCGATCGGGTCGGTCGGTTCGGGAACCGGAAGGATACCCTCGAGCAGCTTCTCTTCGGGCGCCTCGATCTCGTCGCGGCTCTCTTCTCGCAGATCGTCGAGCTGGTCGTCATCGCTGGGCGTGGGGATGTCAGGTGTCGAGCTCATGCCGCCATCCTAGCCGCGCCCGATCCAGCGTCCGCGGGCCGGATTAGGCTGAGCGGATGAGCATGCCACGCGGGGGCTTCGGCGGGGGTCTGACCCGTGGGGTGGACGCTGACGCACAGCGCGAACGCAATGCCGACGCCCCCGATATCCCGAACCTGGGGAGGCGCATTGTCGCGCTCTTCCGGCCGTATCGAGCGCGCCTGGCCGTCACCGCCGCCCTTGTTGTGGTCAGTGCCGCGATCGGAGTCGTCCCCGCACTGATCATCGAGGTCATCTTCGACTCGGCACTTTTTCCGGCGGGCGACGCCGGGCCGAACCTTCGTCTGCTCGTCGAACTCGTGGCCCTCATGATCGGCCTGTTCGTCGCATCCGCGGGTCTGAACGTGCTGCAGTCCTGGCTCACCTCGACCGTCGGAAACCGCGTCACCGGAGATCTGCGGGTTCGACTGTTCGCCCACCTGCAGGCCATGGACCTGTCGTTCTTCACGCGGACGAAAACCGGCGTCATCCAGTCCCGGCTACAGAATGATGTCGGCGGAGTGGCGGGAGTGCTCACCAACACGCTGACGAGCATCCTCGGCAACACCGTCACCGTGATCGCTTCGGTGGTGGCGATGGTTCTGATCGATTGGCGACTCACCTTGATCGCGGTCGGCCTGTTGCCGGGGCTCGTGTTCGTCCAGCGCAAAGTCGGCCAGGTGCGCGCCAAGATCGCCGCCGAGACGCAGGAGTCGCTCTCGCAGTTGACCGCGATCACGCAAGAGACGCTGTCGGTTTCGGGCATTCTGCTGGCCAAGGCGTTCCACCGGCAGAGCGCCGAGATCGAGCGCTACACGGTCGAGAACGGCAATCAGGTCGTGCTGCAGGTTCGGCAGGCGATGTCGGGCCAGTGGTTCTTCGGCATCGTCAGCATCATCATGTCGTCGGTCCCGGCGATCATCTACCTCGTCGCGGGTCTGCTCATCACGGGCGGGAGCGCGGACATCTCGGCGGGCGTGATCGTCGCGTTCACGACCGTGCAGGCGCGCCTCCTGTTCCCGCTGATGGCTCTCATGCGCGTGGCGCTCGACCTGCAGACGTCGAAGGCGCTGTTCGCACGCATCTTCGAATACCTCGATCTCGACCCCGCGATCACCGAGTCGCCCGTGGCGACGGATGTCGAGGCCGCTCCCGGTCCGCTCGGGCGCGTCGAGTTCCGTGATGTGACCTTCCGCTACCCCGACGCCGCCGGCACGACACGACCGACGCTCGACGGGGTGTCCTTCGTCGCCGAGCCGGGCCAGCATGTGGCCTTCGTGGGGCCCAGCGGGGCGGGCAAGACGACCATTCTGTACCTGGCGCCGCGGCTGTACGAGGCATCCTCCGGCTCCGTGCTGTTCGCCGGCGCGGACGTGCGCGACCTGCGGCAGGCGTCGATCATCGAGAACATCGGGATCGTGTCGCAAGAGACGTACCTGTTCCACGCGACGGTGCGTGAGAATCTCGCGTACGCCAAGCCGGACGCGACGCAGGCAGAGCTGGAAGATGCCTGCCGCGCCGCAAACATCCACCACGTGATCGAGGGGTTCGCCGACGGATACGACACTGTCGTGGGGGAGCGGGGATACCGCCTCTCCGGTGGCGAGAAGCAGCGGATCGCGATAGCGCGGGTGCTGCTGAAGGATCCCCCGGTGCTGCTGCTCGACGAGGCGACGAGCGCCCTCGACACCGTTTCGGAGCGGGTCGTGCAACGTGCACTGGATGCTGCGGCGCGGGGTCGCACGACGCTGTCGATCGCGCACCGCCTCTCGACGGTCGTCGGCGCCGATGTCATCCACGTCGTCGAGGGTGGTCGCATCGTCGAGAGCGGCACGCACGCGGAGCTGATGGCCGACGGTGGGCTGTACGCCGAGCTGGCGATACGGCAGGTCGAGGCATCCAGCGGCCTCGTCTGAGCGAACGCCGTCAGGGCGTGCGGCGCAGAACTCCTGCGGCGGGCAGCAGGATGCCGTCGATCAACGAGATCTGATACTCCCGGTCGATGGGCTTGCGCTCAACGAGCCCCCGGAACGCTGCCATGGCCGGCAAGAGCTCGGCGAGCGCATCCAGATCCGCGTCCGCTCGGATCTCACCCCGCGCGAGCGCGCGTTGCAGTAGCCCCCGGATCGCCGTGATGCGAGGTGCCATCAGGACGGCACTCGCGGCATCGGTCAGTTCGGGCTCGCGGGTGAGCAGCGCCGCGACCCCCGCCATGACGCGCAGCCGTCGCTCGGCATCTTCGGCGGTGCGGGACGTGATCATGCCGATGAGGTCGCCGCGCAGGGTGCCCGTGTCGGGCAGCTTGTCGGGGGAGAGGTCGGCCGCCTTCATGCATCCGATCGCGTCCAGGACGAGCTCAGCCTTCGAGGGCCAACGTCGGTAGAGGGTCGCCTTGCCGGCTTTCGCGCGAGTCGCGACCATGTCTATCGTCATGCCGTCGAATCCTTCTTCGGCCAGGATGTCGATCGCCGCCTGCAGGATCTCGGGGTCTCGAGAGTGGTCCCTCTTGCGGCCCGGGCGGGGCGCTGCTGTGACTCCGTGGGCGGGTGCGGGCTGCGTCATTGCGGTCCTCTCCTGTTCGGGTCGCGGGTGTCGACGGACTGCGTGACCGTTCTCCTGCTGTTCTCCATCCTAATCCAGAACGTTTGGTATCCGGAACGGATGATTCTCGTATATGGTTTCCGCATGGCACAGACTTCCTCCTCCACGAGCGCCGTTCCCGCGGCGACCGCGCCCTCGTCCCGCCGGTGGTGGACCCTCGCGACGGTCGGGCTCGCACAGCTGATGGTCGTGCTCGACGCGACCGTGGTCAACATCGCCCTGCCCGCTGCGCAGGCCGACCTCGGGTTCTCGAACGGCGACCGCCAGTGGGTCGTCACGGCATACGCCCTCGCGTTCGGCAGCCTGCTGCTGTTGGGCGGCAGGCTCTCCGACCTGATCGGACGCAAGCGCACGTTCATCATCGGCCTGATCGGATTCGCGATCGCGTCTGCGCTCGGCGGTGCCGCGCCGACGTTCGGGGTTCTCGTCGGGGCCCGTGCTCTGCAGGGTGTCTTCGCCGCCATGCTCGCCCCCACCGCGCTCGCCATGCTGACGACGACCTTCACGATCCCGCGCGAACGCGCCCGTGCCTTCGGTGTGTTCGGGGCGATCGCCGGCGCCGGGGGAGCGATCGGCCTGCTACTCGGCGGATTCCTCACCGAGTACTTCGACTGGCGCTGGAACCTCTACATCAACGTCTTCATCGCCCTCGTGGCGATCATCGGCGCGATCCTCTTCGTCGGGCACGTGACCCGCACGGGTCCCCGTCCGACCCTGGATATCCCGGGCACGCTCGCCGTGTCGGGTGCCCTGTTCCTGCTCGTCTACGGGTTCTCGAACGCCGAGACGGATGGATGGGACTCGCCCCTGTCATGGGGGATGCTCGCCGGGTCGGGCGTCTTGCTCGTCGTCTTCGTGCTGTGGCAACGCCGCTCGCGCCACCCGCTGCTGCCGCTCCCGATCGTGCTGGACCGCAACCGTGGTGCGTCCTACATCTCGGTGCTGATCGCGGGAGCCGGGCTGTTCGGCGTCTTCCTGTTCGTCACGTACTACCTCCAGGTCTCGCTCGGGTACTCGGCGATGCAGACCGGATTGTCGTTCCTGCCCATGATCGTCATGCTGGTGCTGGCGGCACAGCTCTCGACGAACATCTTCCTGCCGTGGTTCGGACCGAAGATCATCGTGCCGATCGGCATGATCTTCGGCGTGATCGCGATGATCCTCCTGACGCGTCTCGGCCATGACAGCGGATATGCCAGCGACATCCTGCCCGCACTCATGGTGATGGGACTCGCGATGGGGTCGATCATGCCCGGGGCGATGCAGACCGCGACGCTCGGAGTGGACCCGCAGTTCGCGGGCGTCGCTTCGGCCATGGTCAATACGAGCCAGCAGGTCGGGGGCTCGATCGGAACCGCGCTGCTGAACACGCTGGCCGCGACCGCCCTGACCGCGTACGTCGCGGCCAACGGGCCGGAGAGCCCGGAGGTGCTCGCCGAGGCTGCGATCCACAGCTACACCGTGGCGTACTGGTGGGGTGCGGGCTTCTTCGCGACGGGATTCGTGATCGCCGCGCTGCTCTACCGCCGCCGCGGCGACGGTATCTCGCTGGCGCACGGACGTCCGGGGGCGACGACGGCTGAGCCGGTCATCGCGCACTGATCGGCTCCCGGTCCGGGGCGCGCGGGGCGTTTCGTTTCGTTGCGCTCGCTCAACGACCGAGGGGGCTACCAGAGCGACGCGGCGTCGATGGTGATCGCGACATCGCGGTCGACGCGTCCGCGGGTGGATTCGTCGGCCACGTCCCAGACGTCCCGCACGAAAGCCCCGAGGGCGCGGCGATAGGCATCGTCCGGGTGCTCTCGCGCGATCGACGCGAGACGGGGCACGTCCATCGCGAGGATCAGCGCCGCACGAGCTTGCACTGCTCGGGTCGCGGATGCCTCGCGCAACACCCCCAGGCCCGCGCTCATCGCGTCCAGCGCGTCGCGCAGCACGGGCAGTTCGGCTTCGCGCTGCGTGATGGATGAACCATCCGGTCGCACCCGCCAGTGCACCACCACGTCGGGGATCACGTCGAACGCACGCGCGCGGGCGTACATCGCCTGGGCCAAGACCTGGTCTTCGTAGAGGCGCCCCTCCGGAAAGCGGAGTCCCGACCGCACCCAGAAGTCGGTGCGGCTGACCTTCGACCAGGCGACGATGTTGCCGGATGCTTCGGGGTGCTCCTCGATCGTCGTCGCCGTGCGTTCGGGATCTGTTGCGGCCGCGACCCATGGTTGCACCGTACCGACCTCGTAGGCGGTGCGGGAGATGGCCGCCGTGCTCATGTCGGCGTCGTGTTCGACACCCGATCGGGGGCGTAGGCGCGCGTACGCACCCACCACGAAGTCGCTCCCGGTGCGTTCGAGGGTGCCGACGAGGCGTTCCAGCGCCCCCGGAACGAGCACGTCGTCCGCATCCAAGAATCCGACGAACGGGGTGCGCACGCGATCAAGGGCTGCGTTGCGTGCCGCGCCGAGGCCCCGACGCTCGGGCTGCGCAACGAAGGCGAACCGGTCGTCGGATGCGGCCGCGTCCGCGAAGATCTCGCGCGTGCCGTCGGTTGAGTGGTCGTCGATCAGGATGGCGTGCCAACCGGGGAACGTTTGCCCCCGGACGGACTCGAGTGCTTCGCGGGCGTAGGGAGCGACGTCGAATCCCGCGATGACGAGAGTGACCACCGCGTCGTCGGGGCGACCCGCGGAATCGTTCGTCGTGCTCACGCGGCTGATTGTCACGCGGCTGATTGTCACGCGGCTGATTGTACGGCCGCGACCGATGCCGCGACGGCGTCACCCAGAGTCCGAGCGTCGGCAACGCCATCCATCGTCCCGATCCGGGCGGAGAAGGTGAAGCGGACGGATGTCTGGGCTACCTCGCCCGGTATCCCGATCGCGAGCAGCACATGCGAGGGCTCGTCGCTGCCGGCGGCGCACGCCGACCCGCTCGAGGACACGATGCCGCGCCGTTCGAGTTCGAGCAGAACGGCCTCCCCGCTCGTTCCGGCAAAGGTGAAGCTGGCCGTGCCGGGCAGGCGGTGCACGGGGTGGCCGGTCAGACGTGCCGTCGGGACGGCGTCGAGAACCTTCGCGATGAACGCGTCGCGGAACCCGGCGACTCGGGTGGATGCCTCGACACGCTCGGCGTCGGCGAGGGTGAGCGCGGTTGCGAGCGCCACCGCGCCGGCGACACTCTCGGTGCCGCTTCGACGACCGCGCTCCTGACCTCCGCCGTGGAGCAGGGGCTCGATCGGAACGCGTCCGCGGACGGCCAGCGCCCCGGTGCCGGGGGGAGCGCCGACCTTGTGCCCGGCGATCGAGATCGCGTCGACGCCGAGTGTCGCGGCCGACAGGTCGAGCCATCCGGCGGCCTGCACCGCGTCGACGTGGATCGGAACACGCCGGGCGCGCGCGATGGCGGCCAGGGCCGGGACATCCTGAATCGTGCCGATCTCGTTGTTGGCATACCCGAGGGTCACGAGTGCGGTCTCGTCGCGGAGCGCCTTTTCGAGATCGCCCGGATCGACGCGGCCGACCGCGTCAACCGGCAGCTGCGTCACCGCGAAGGAGTGCACCCTGCGGAGGTAGTCGACGGACTCGAGGATCGACTCGTGCTCGATCGGCGTCGTGATGATGTGGCGGCGACCACGCACGTCAGCTGCACTGTCGGCGGGTCGGGCGAGATGCGCGGCGATGGAGATGCCCTTGACCGCGAGGTTGTTCGCCTCGGTGCCGCCGGATGTGAAGACGACGTCGCTCGGCCGCATCCCGAGCACGCGAGCGACGGTGCCGCGCGCGTCGGCGAGCGCGGCGGCCGCCCGTTCGCCGAACGTGTGGTGGCTCGAGGGGTTGCCGAACTCGGTCGTGAGGTACGGAATCATCGCCTCGAGGGCTTCGCGCCGCACCGGGGTCGTCGCCGCGTTGTCGAGGTAGAGCATCCGGTCTCAGTCCTCGGATCGGTGCGGATCGTCCACGAGGATGTCGAGCCCGAGATCCAAAGCCGGTGCGGAATGGGTCAGAGCGCCGACCGAGATGATGTCCACGCCCGTCTCGGCGATCGCCCGCACGGTGTCCAGCCGCACGCCGCCGCTCGCGTCCACGAGCGCGCGACCCGCGACCTGCTGAACACCGCGACGCAGGTCCCCGAGCGAGAAATTGTCGAGCAGGATCGTGCCGATGCCGGCGGCGAGCACGGGCTCGATCTGATCGAGGCGATCGACCTCGACCTCGACATGCGTCGTGTGCGGCAGTCGTGCGATCGCGCCCTGCAGCGCGGCCGTGACCGAGAGGCCACTGCGTTGCAGCACAGCCAGGTGGTTGTCTTTCGCCATCACGGCGTCCGAGAGCGAGTGCCGGTGGTTGTGGCCGCCGCCGCTCATGACGGCGTGCCGCTCGAACGCGCGCAGCCCCGGCGTTGTCTTGCGCGTGTCGACGATCCGGGCCCCTGTGTGTGCGACTTCGGCGACGAATCGCGCCGTGAGCGTCGCGATCGCCGACATCCGCTGCACGAAGTTGAGGGCGACACGTTCGGCGGTCAGCACGCCTCGCGCGGGGCCTTCCGCGACCGCGAGGACGGTGCCCGGGGCGAATTCAGTGCCGTCGGCCACCGTGAGCTCGACGCGGATCGCGGGATCTGTCAGCCGGAACGCTGCCGCGAAGACCTCACCGCCGCTGAAGACGCCGTGGTCCCGCGCGACCAACTCGGCGCGCGCGACCGCGGTCGGCGGGATGAGGAACTGGCTCGTGACATCGCCCCAGGGTGCGTCTTCTTCGAGCGCCGCCGAGACGGCGCGATCGATCGCGGCGCGGGTCAGCATCCTGCGCCTGCGACGAGAGCGGGGAATGCGATGCCGACGGGGGAAGAGAGGCTCGGGTCATCGCTGCGGTAATGCGCGCCGACAGATTCCCGTCGCGCGATGGCGGCACGGATGGTCGCGGCCGCGAGTTGCAACAGGTTCTCGTCCTCGAACTCGGCCTGCGAGCGCGGAGTCCGCGGCTGCGCGAGCCATCCGTCGACGACGTCCTGCGCTCGCCGCAGGCCGCGCTCATCGCGCACCACCCCCACGTTCTCCCACATCACGCGCTGCAGCGCCCTCCGCGTGAAGGTCGCGGGCTGCTCGCCTGGCAGAAGTTGGGGTGTCCCGGCCCGTCGAGCCCCATATACTGCCAGGGGAGCGGAACGGGGGGCGATGGGGGTGGGACCGGAGGTCGCGAGGGCGGCGGCGGCCCGCGCGCCGAACACCGCGCCCTCGAGCAACGAGTTCGACGCCAGACGATTGGCGCCGTGCACGCCCGTGCGCGCCGCCTCGCCGACCGCATACAGGCCGGGCAGGCTCGTCCGCCCGGAGAGATCCGTGACGATCCCGCCCATCAGGTAGTGCGCCGCGGGTGTCACCGGGATGGGTTCGCGTGCCCAGTCGAGGCCCCGCTCGCGGACGGCTCCGTCGATCGTCGGGAAGCGACGTGTCAGGAAGGATGCCGTCGCGCCCTGTCCTGTCGAGCCCTGTCCTGTCGAGCCCAGTCCTGTCGAGCCCTGTCCTGTCGAGCCCTGTCCTGTCGAACTCTGTCCCGTCGAGCCCAGCCGTGTTGCGTCGAGGTGGACGGGCCGCCCATCCTGTTCGAGCATGCGCAGGGCGATGGCGCGGGCGACGACGTCGCGCGGCGCGAGTTCGCCGTCGGGGTGCGTGTCGAACACGAAGCGGCGGCCGTCGTCGTCGATCAGGGTTGCGCCCTCACCGCGAACGGCCTCCGAGATGAGGAACGGCTCGCCCTCTGCCAGCACCGTCGGGTGGAACTGGACGAACTCGAGATCCGCAACCTCGGCTCCGGCCCGGAGCGCCGCGGCGATGCCGTCGCCCGTTGCCACGGAGGGGTTGGTGGTGTGGGCGAAAAGCTGACCCGCACCTCCGGTGGCGAGAACGACGGCGTCGGCCCGGAGCATCCGCCGGCCCTCCCTCGTGAGCAGGTCGACACCGCTCACGCGTCCGTCGTCGAGCGTCACATCGACGAGGAATGCGTGCTCGATGATCTCCACGACCGAGGCGCGGACGGCCGCGACGAGCGCGGTCTCGATCGCCGTGCCCGTGGCGTCTCCACCCGCGTGCAGTACGCGCGGGTACGAGTGCGCGGCCTCGAGGCCCTTGACGAAGGCGCCCGAGGCGTCACGGTCGAAGGCGACGCCGAGCGCGATCAGCTCGCGGATGCGTTCCGGCCCCTCGGTGACGAGTACGTCGACCGCGGCGGGGTCGCCGAGACCCGCGGCCGCGGACAGCGTGTCGCGTGCGTGATCCGCTGCCCGATCGTCGGCGAACATGACGCCCGCGATGCCGCCCTGCGCGTACCGTGTGTTGGCGTGCTCGAGCACGTCCTTCGTGACGAGCGTGACCTCGACGCCCGCGCGTGCGGCGTGCAGCGCGACGGTCAGTCCGGCGATGCCGCTGCCGACGACGATGGCGCTCGTCATGCCGTCACCTGGGGCGCGGGCTTGGCCGCCAGCATCCGTTCGAGCGCGATGCGTGCGGGCTCAGCGACGTCGGCGGCGACCGTGATGCGGTTGACGACCGTGCCCGAGCCAGCGACAGAGCCGCCGACGAGTTCCTCGAGCACCCACGCGAGGTAACCGGGGTGAATGCGATACATCGTCGAGCACGGGCAGACGACCGGGTCGAGGCAGAAGATGGTGTGCTGCGGATGCTCCGCCGCGAGCCGCTGCACGAGGTTGACCTCGGTACCGATGGCGAAGGTCATCGGCTCGGTAGCGGTCTCGATCGCCTTGCGGATGTAATCGGTCGACCCGGCCTCGTCCGCCGCGTCGACGACGGGCATCGGGCACTCGGGGTGCACGATCACGCGGACGCCCGGATGCTCGGCCCGCGCCTTCTCGATCTGATCGACCGTGAAGCGGCGGTGCACCGAGCAGAACCCGTGCCACAGGATCACGCGGGCGTCGTCGAGCGCGGCCTCGTCGTTGCCGCCGAGCGGGCGGTTCGGGTTCCACATCGGCATCTGCTCGAGGGGAACGCCCATGGCCTTGGCGGTGTTGCGGCCGAGGTGCTGGTCGGGGAAGAAAAGCACCCGACGGCCTCGCGCGAAAGCCCATTCGAGCACCGTCCGCGCGTTCGACGAGGTGCAGACGATCCCGCCGTGCCGCCCGACGAACCCCTTGATGGCTGCCGACGAGTTCATGTACGTCACCGGAATGACCGGCACCAGGCCGTCCGCATCCACGGCATCCATCGGGCCATAGACATCCTCGAGCTGCTCCCAGCATTCCTCGACCTGATCGATGTTCGCCATATCGGCCATGGAGCAGCCAGCGGCGAGGTTGGGCAGGATGACCGCCTGCTCGGGGCGCGAGAGAAGGTCCGCGGTCTCGGCCATGAAGTGCACCCCGCAGAAGACGATCGCCTCGGCTTCGGGGTGTGCCTGGGCGGCGTTGGCGAGCTGGAACGAGTCGCCCACATAGTCCGCGTGGACCACCACCTCTTCGCGCTGATAGAAGTGGCCGAGAATCACGACGCGGTCGCCGAGTGTGCGTTTGGCGGCCAGGATGCGTTCGTGTAGGTCGGCTTCGGATGCCTCGCGGTACGCGACCGGTAGCTCACCCTGTCGCGGCGAACCGGCGGGAATCACATCGCCCATCGATGACCCCGGACCGTATCCGGGGCGCCCGTCGAAGTTCCACGGTCCCGCGGCGAGGTCGGTGTTGCACGTTTCGGCATCCGAGAGTCCCGCGGTGATCCGCTGGATCTCATGATCGACCGACGAGTCGAGCGTGACCGAGGGGCTGAGGGTGAGGGGTGTGGCGTTCATGTCGTCCTCGAATCGAAGGATGCGCGGCTCGGTGCCGGCGACGGCGCAGGTGCGGGTGCGGCGAGCGGGCCGCGCTCGGCCAACTCGACATCCTGGTTGTAGCGGTATAGGCGGGCGGGACGGTGGCTGCCGGTGCGGAAGCCGTCGGTGGGAATCAGGGTTCCGGAGTTCTCGACCTGACGCCGGAAGTTCGCGGGATCGAGCTTGCGGCCGAGGATCGACTCGTATGCCTCGCGCAACTCCGCGAGCGTGAACTCGTCGGCAAGCAGACCGTGCGCAATGCGCGAGTAGCCGGCCTTGTTGCGCAGTCGCCAGAGCGCGTAGTCGACGATCTGGTTGTGATCGAAGGCGAGCTTCGGTAGATCAGCCGCGTCGAACCAGGCCACGTTCTCGGGTGCGTCCTTGCCCGCGGCGTGGGCCGCCACCTGTGCGTCCACCTCTGCGGAACGCAGCAGGGCCCAGTACACGATCGACACGACGCGGCTGGGGGAGCGGTCGACGTCGCCGAAAGCGTAGAGCTGCTCAAGGTAGCTCGGTGCGAGACCCGTGGTTTCGCCGAGGGTTCGGGATGCCGCGGCATCCAGTCCTTCGGTCGCGTCGAGCCATCCGCCCGGCAACGCCCAGAGCCGGTCGTAGGGATCGCGTGTGCGGCGCACCAGGGGAAGGACGAGTGCTGCCGAGTCATCCTGGGCACGACGCCGCAGGGTGAAGATCACGGTCGAGACCGCGACACGCGTGGCTTCGGTGCCGGTGCCGGTGCCGGTGGCGGCGGTGGCAGGAGCGGTGGCGACGGCTGGACCTGCGGGCGTTCGCGACTCAGCGACCGTGGCTGCGGGTGCTGTGTTCATGGTGTGCTGACTCGTAATCTCGAGGGCGAGGCTTGTTTGAGTCAGTGTGACTCTAACCTTCGACGATCTTAGTGTCATGTCGACTCGAAGGCAAACCTCGTGCGACGCCGCCCGCCGCCCGGTGTCCGCTCCCGGCTTGAGCCCCGCTCGTGCCGAAAGCGCCGGTTGATCTCGAGAGCGCCGGTGTTGCCCGCACACAAGGGGCTGGCTCGGCAACATGCGGCGACTTCGACGATCGAGTGGCGAGCAGGCGCGCGGCGACACCTGCCGGGACTTCTCAGCGACGCGATTTATCCTGAGTCCGGCGCCCGGCCGCTCGATGTGCGAGACCGGAGGCGGAGAGGGGCAGGCGCATGCAGGTTGTGGACGTCGTCGTGCTCGTTCTGCTTCTCGTCGCGCTGATCATCGGGTTCCAGCGGGGTCTGCTCGCAAGTCTCGGGACTCTCGTCGGGCTCGGTATCGGAGCCGTCGCGGCGTACTGGCTGATGCCCTTTGTGACGGCCGCTCTGCCCTGGCCCATGTGGCGCGCGCTCGCCGTGATCGTGGCCACGCTGCTGCTGTTGGCCGGATGCGCGGCGCTCGGGTCTGCGGCGGGCAACGCCCTGCGGCGCGGCGTCGACCGCACCCCACTGCGCGGCGTCGATCGCTTGCTGGGCGGGGGGCTGACGCTCGTGGCCGCGGCGCTCGCCGTGTCGCTCGTCGGCTCCGGACTCGCGGCGACCGGAACGCCCGTCGTCTCGACCGCGATCGCCTCGTCGCGCGTACTCACCGTCATCGAGAGCATCGTGCCGCGTCCCCTCCAAGCGGGACTCGCAGAGCTGCGCGGCGCCGTGCTCGGCGACGCAATCCCCACGCTCGGGGGTCTGCTGCTGCCGGGCACCGCGGCGGTCCAGCCCCCCGTGCAGCTCGACGATCCGGAACTCGCGGAGGCCGCGGCATCCGTCGCTCGTATTACCGGAGTGGCATACGCCTGCGGCCTGAGCTCGAGTGGCTCGGGTTTTGTCATCTCCGAGGACCGTGTCGTGACGAACGCTCACGTCGTCGCGGGCGTCGATCGGCCGGTTGTCGAGCTGCCCGGACGCGGGGCGCGCGACGGACGGGTCGTCTACTTCGACCCGGTCGGTGACATTGCGGTGGTGGCCGTCGACGATCTTGACGCGGAACCTCTGGATGTCGCCCCCGTGCTGTCCGCGGGCTCGTCGGCGGCCGTGCAGGGGTATCCGCACGGCGGACCCTTCGAGTCCATGTCGGCCGCGGTCCTCGCGGTGGGGACGGTGCCGGTGCCGGACATCTACGACGAATCCTCGAACCTTCGCGAGATCTACACGCTCGATGCGAATGTGCGGCCCGGCAACTCGGGAGGGCCGCTGCTGACCGCGGATGGCGATGTGGCCGGCCTCGTTTTCGCGCGCGGCGGAGAGCGGGAAAGCCGCGGCTACGCGTCCACGTCCACCGAACTCGCCCCGATCGTCGCGGGCGCCGCGGGATGGCAGAGCCCGGTGTCGTCCGGCACCTGCACCCGCTGACGGGCCCGGCGTCACGCTCCCTGAGCTTGTCGAAGGGAGCAGCGGATCCTCAGTATCGTGCGTAGCTTCGACAGGCTCAGCGACCGATTGCCCGCGCCGCGCCGCTCCACGTGCGTCCCGAGGCCCCGCGGTGGGTATGCTGGCCGCGTCAGACCATCCATGGTCGGCAATAACTGCACGGCGATAACTGAACATCGGCCCTATGACCCCTTGCGGGAGAGCCCCGGCACCGCTTCGCGCCGGGCACCGAAGGAGCAAGCCTCCCCGCCAATCTCTCAGGTATTGCGTACCGCGGGGGTCGGGCCACTCTGGAAAGAGATCCGTTTCGAGCGGATCCGCCGACGGTGAAAACCGAGTCATCCTGATCGATGTCTCGGCGAAACTCTCAGGCACATGACAGAGGGGGAGTTCACCGGGCGTCGATCGGCGCCCGCCCGCACCACCACGGGAGAACTCATGCCAGACCCCACCCCGCCGACAACGGCCCCACCGGGCGATGCCCTGCGCTCGCCGTCCGAGCCTCGGCGCACCGTCCTCGCCGCCGCGCATGAGCGACTCGGCGCATCGTTCACCGACTTCGGCGGATGGTGGATGCCCGTGCGCTATACCTCCGAACTCGCCGAGCACCACGCCGTGCGCACGGCCGCCGGGTTGTTCGACATCTCGCACATGGCCGAGTTCATCGTGAGCGGGGCCCGTGCGGGCGAGTTCCTCGACTATGCCCTGTCGGGTCGTTCGTCGGCTATGCGCGTCGGCAAGGCCTCGTACGGTCTCGTGCTGACCGAGGGCGGTGGAATCGTCGACGACGTCATCGTCTACCGCCTGGCGGAGGGCCACTATGTGGTCATCGTGAACGCCGGGAATCGGGATGCCGTGGCCACCGCACTCGCTGAGCGCGCGGCATCCGTCCCGCCTCCCGCCTCACCGACGCCATCCGAGCCCGACGCCGACTCGTACTTCGGCTTCGTGGCGGGCGCCGCGGGCTTTCGCGTGGAGGATGTGTCCGATGACCTCGCGCTCATCGCGGTGCAGGGCCCGGCTTCGCCCGCGATCCTCGCCGCGACCGAGGGCCTCGGCGAGTTCGCGCCGAGCCTTGACGACCTCGGCTACTACGCCGCCGCGGCCGCACGGTTCGACGGAGCCCCGGTGCTCGTCGCACGGACGGGCTACACCGGCGAGGACGGATTCGAGCTCGCAGTGCCTGTCGCGCGCGCCGAGGAACTGTGGAACGCACTCCTCGCGGCCGGCGAACCGCTCGGACTCGTGCCGGCCGGGCTCGCCGCGCGGGACACCCTCCGGCTCGAGGCCGGAATGCCGCTCTATGGTCACGAGCTGTCGGCGAGCATCCGTCCCGCTCAGGCCGGACTCGCTCGCGCGGTTGCGAGCGACGGAGACTTCGTCGGTCGAGAGGGCGCCAGCGCGCCTTCGGCTCCGGATGCTCGTGTGCTCGTCGGCCTCGCTTCCGAAGGCCGCCGAGCCGGGCGCGCGGGTTATGCCGTGTTCTATGGCGGCGATGCCGTCGCGACCGAGGTGGGCGAGGTCACGAGCGGTGCGCTCAGCCCCACGCTCGGGCATCCCATCGCTCTCGCCTACGTCGACCCGGCCGTTTCGGCGCCGGGGACCGTGCTCCACATAGATGTCCGCGGTACGCGCATCCGCGCGACCGTCACAGCCACCCCGTTCTATCGGAGGAAAAAATGACCGATCTCACCGCCCTGTCCTACACCGCCGAACACGAGTGGATTTCGATCGACGGCGATATCGCGACGGTCGGCATCACCGACTATGCCGCCGAGAAGCTGGGCGACGTCGTGTTCGTCGAGCTCCCGACCGTCGACTCGGGCGTGAGCGCCGGGCAGGTGTGCGGTGAGATCGAATCGACGAAGTCGGTCGGCGAGCTCTACGCGCCGTTGACGGGCGATGTCGTCGCGGTCAACGACGCGGTCGCGGATGACCCGAGCCTGATCAACTCGTCGCCCTTCGAGGACGGGTGGCTGCTGAAGATCCGCATCGACGCGTCCGCGCCGGCCGAGCTGCTCGACCGCGCCGCCTACATCGGCCTGACGGGCCAGGCTTCATGACCGTGTCGCACGGAGAGCCCGCCGGGCGCACGGTGCCGGGCGCTTTCGCCGCGCGCCATATCGGGACGGATGCGGCGGCCCAGGCTGCGATGTTGGATGTCCTCGGGTATCCGAGCGTCGACGCGTTGCTCGATGCCGCCGTGCCGGGCGCAATCCGCGTCCGCGAGCGCACGACGAGCGATATCCCGCCCGCATCGACGGAGGCCGAAGCGCTCGCCGAACTGCGCGAACTGGCCTCGACGAACCGCGCGGCGCGCCCGATGATCGGGCTCGGCTACTACGACACCTTCACGCCGTCGGTCATCCAGAGGAACGTGCTCGAGAATCCGTCCTGGTATACGGCCTACACGCCGTATCAGCCCGAGATCTCGCAGGGTCGGCTCGAGGCCCTCATCACGTTCCAGACGATGGTGACCGACCTGACGGGCCTCGACATCGCCGGCGCGTCCATGCTCGACGAGTCCACCGCCGTGGTCGAGGGGATGCTCGTCGCCCGGCGCGGATCGAAATCGACGTCGAAGGTGTTCTTGGTCGATGCCGACGCGTTGCCGCAGACGCGGGCTCTGCTGGCGTCGCGGGCCACCGCCCTCGGGATCGAGGTGCGGACGATCGACTTCGCTTCAGAGACGGAAGCATCCGTCCTTCCCGAGACCTTCGGCGCGCTCATCCAGTACCCGGGGGCGTCCGGCCGAGTCTGGGACCCGTCTGGCATCATCGCCGCCGTGCAGGCGCAGGGCGGGCTCACGGTCGTCGCGGCAGATCTGCTCGCGCTGACGCTCATCGCCTCGCCCGGCTCGCTCGGCGCGGACATCGCGGCGGGCACGACGCAGCGCTTCGGCGTTCCGCTCGGCTACGGCGGACCGCACGCGGGTTACCTCGCCGTGCGCCAAGGCCTGGCACGCCAGCTGCCGGGTCGCCTGGTTGGTGTCTCTCGCGATGCCGCCGGAAACCCCGCCTACCGTCTCGCGTTGCAGACGCGTGAGCAGCACATCCGTCGCGAAAAGGCGACGTCGAACATCTGCACCGCTCAGGTGCTGCTGGCCGTCATGGCGGCGATGTACACGGTCTATCACGGTCCCGAAGGGCTTCGCGCGATCGCAACGGATGTCGCGGGCAAGGCGGATGCACTCGCCACCGTGCTGCGGGGGTACGGTCTCACGCTCGCGTCGAATTCGTTCTTCGACACACTCCGCGTCTTCGTTCCGGGGGAAGCCGCTCGCGTGATCGAGCGCGCCCGCTCGCGCGGCTACCAACTGCTGTGGGTCGACGACGCGACAGTCGGGGTCTCGGTGGACGAGACCACCACCCCGGCCGATCTGGCCGCGGTCGCCTGGGCATTCGGTCTGCCCGACGGAGCCGTCTCCACCACACCCGAGGGTGCCCGTTCTACGCGCGAGGGTGCCCGTTCCGGCGCCGAAGGTGCCTGTATCGGCGCACTCCCAACCGATCTGCTCCGCGAGGACGAGTACCTGACGCATCCGGTATTCCATGCGCACCGCAGCGAGACCGCGATGATGCGCTATCTGAAGACGCTCGCCGACCGCGACTACGGGCTCGATCGGGGCATGATCCCGCTCGGCTCGTGCACGATGAAGCTCAACGCGGCGACCGAAATGGCGGCCGTGTCGTGGCCCGAGTTCGCGCGGGTGCATCCGTTCGCCCCCGAAGCGGACGTGCGCGGATACCTGGGTCTCATCGAGCAGCTCGAGACCTGGCTCGCCGAGGTCACGGGATACGACGCCGTGTCGCTGCAGCCGAACGCGGGCTCGCAGGGCGAGCTGGCGGGACTTCTCGCGATCCGCGGGTACCACCGTTCGCGCGGCGACCTCGGGCGTGATGTCTGCCTGATCCCGTCCTCGGCGCACGGCACCAATGCGGCATCGGCGGTGCTTGCCGGCATGCGGGTCGTCGTGGTGGCGTGCGACGCGGCGGGCAACGTGGACCTCGGCGACCTGCGCGCCAAGATCGCCGAGCACGCCGCGACCCTCGCGGCGCTGATGATCACGTACCCGTCGACGCACGGCGTGTACGAGCACGATGTGCTCGACATCACGCAGGCCGTGCACGACGCGGGCGGCCAGGTCTACGTCGACGGCGCGAACCTCAACGCCCTGCTCGGGTACGCGCGGTTCGGCGACCTCGGCGGCGATGTGTCGCACCTCAACCTGCACAAGACGTTCGCGATCCCGCACGGCGGCGGCGGGCCGGGCGTCGGGCCGGTCGCGGCGAAAGCGCACCTTGCACCGTTCTTGCCGGGGCATCCGTTCTCGCCGCGTCCCGACCACGCGGGCGGCTTCGTCTTCGACGGTGCGCCGGTTTCGGGCGCGCCGCACGGGTCGGCGGGGATCCTCCCGGTGTCGTGGGCCTACGTGCGGATGATGGGGGCCGAGGGGTTGCGGGATGCCACGGCCGCCGCGGTGCTCGCCGCCAACTACGTCGCGGCGCGGCTGCGTGCCCACTTCCCCGTGCTGTACACGGGCGAGAACGGGCTGGTCGCGCACGAGTGCATCCTCGACCTGCGGCCTCTTCGCGAAGCGACGGGGATCACGGTAGACGATGTGGCGAAGCGTCTGATCGACTACGGGTTCCATGCGCCGACGATGTCGTTCCCCGTAGCGGGGACGCTCATGGTCGAGCCGACCGAGAGCGAGGACCTGGCCGAACTCGAGCGGTTCGTCGAGGCGATGATCGCGATCCACGCCGAAGCGCATTCCGTCGCGGCGGGGGGGTGGCCGGCGGATGACAACCCGCTGGTGAACGCCCCGCATACGGCCGAGTCGGCGATTGCGGGTGAGTGGGAGCATCCGTATTCCCGCGAGCGCGCGGTGTACCCGACGCACGCGCTGGTGCGGAACAAGTACTGGCCGCCGGTGCGCCGAGTGGACAACGCGTGGGGTGACCGCAACCTCGCGTGCGCCTGCCCGCCGGTCGAGGCCTTCGCCTAGCCCCCGCCCACCTCGCCCCGCCCTCGAACCGGCAGATCCGTCGCGAACCTTGACGGAATCCGCACCGGTTCGCGACAAATCTGCCGGTTCGGTGAGAGATGGGCGGGGTGGAGGTCAGGGGGTGCGGCCGCGGAGCGTCGCGAGCATCGCGGTGTTCGGCGGACCGATGACCGGCAGCCCCGCGGCGAGCAGCTTCGCTCGCACGGGCCTCACGCGGTGGGCATCGCTCCAGTCCCATCGGGCGAATCCCCGGCTTTGACGACGCAATCGATCTTCGCGGAGCTTCTCCGCGACGATGGTTCGTACTGCCTCGGTCGCCGTGTGGGCCGCATACTTCCCGTACCCGTCCGATTCGCCGATGATTCGATGATCCGGCCACCAGAAGTCGGTTCGATCCTCGCGGCCCTCCGACCAGAACCTCTGCTGCAGCGTCGGTACGGGAAATCCGAGCCAATGGATCACGGCGCGACTCACGGATTCGCCGACCGACTCCGAGTGCGCATCGGCGAACTCGAACGCCCACGCCAGCTTCCGCGTGCCCCGTCGGTTGCTGTCGGAGGCAACAATCGCGCTCAGGGCGTCGAGGGACACCCCCATATGCAGCGCGGCATCCACAAGAGCCAGCCCGTACGCCGGCGGTAACGCTCGTGCCGTGTCAACGATCGTCTCGAGTAGTCCCGTTGCGAGTGCATCCTCGCCCTCCATGCGAACCGCTGCGCGAGGGGTCTTCGAGGCGTGCACGACGACATCGCCGAACGTCGTTGTCGCTCTCGCTTGCCCGTCGAAGAGATGAATGTGGGATGCCTCGCCGAAAAGTGGCAGACCGTGTAGAGCGGCTGCCGACTCGCGGAAGAACAACGCATCCGGGAAAGCCAAGACGGCGGCATGAACGCGCTCTCGATAGCGCTCGTATGGCTTGAGGTCTGCCCACCAGTCCGCCGGAGCGTAGACGCCGGGTCGCACCGCGACGAGCTCTCCGCGATGGGCTCGCGCGTAGAGCCGATCGCCAAGTTGCCGTTGATCGCGGGAGAGCAGCAGCGGGGATGCTGTGCGTTGCGGCGCTCGAGGTGGTGTTCGCATCCGCCCACCTTGGTGAGCTGGCGACCGTCCGCCGGTCCCTCGGTCGCGATCGGCGGAAACACCGGACGATCCCCGTCCGGTGGAGGACCCGTGTGCTGCGTCCGCCCTCCCGCCCCGTCTCCGTGCGCGAACCGGCAATTGCGTCGCGAACCGGAACGGAATCCGGCCCGGCTCGCGACGAATGTGCCGGTTCGGGGAAAGTGGCGCGGGGCGCGGGGGCCGGCGGGTTAGGGGGTCGGGGTCGGCGACAGGGATCCGGTCGGCGCGGGCGACGGGCCGGCGGGAACCCCGAAAACCCCGGGCCACAGGGCTGCGGCCAGCGGGTACCCCACGAACGCGATCACGTTGATCAGCGTGTGGGCGATAACGAGCGGCATGACGCGCCCCCAGCGCCGGTAACACCAGCCGAACACGACGCCCATCACGAAGTTGCCGATCATCGGACCGAACCCCTGGTACGCGTGGTACGCCGCACGCAGCGCAGCGGTCGACAGGATGATCGTCCACCACCCCCACCCGAGCCGACGCAGCCGGTCGAACAGGTACCCGATGAAGATGACCTCTTCGGTCAGGCCGGCGCGCACGGCCGCGAGCAGCAGCAGGGGAATCGTCCACCACGAAGCATCCAATGGCGAAGCATCCACCTGCACGGTGATCCCGAGCGCCCGCCCGAGCGCATAGAGCCCCAGACCCGGCACGCCGATCACGACGATGAGCAGAACACCGCGCCCGAAGTCTCCACCGAAGCGACGGAAGTCGAGCCCGATGCGCGTGAATGCCGATTTCCCCGGCTCCCACAGCAGCCAGATCGCGAGCGCCACCGGCACCAGCGCGAAGAACTGCGACAGGAACTGGTAGAGCACGGGCCAGAATTCGGATACGGAAGCCCCCGGGTTGACCGAGGTCGACTGCTGACCGAGCGACTCCTCGCGCTCCAACGACTGCACGAGTTGCAGCACCGAATAGAGAGCCGAGCGTCCGACCGATAGGGCCAGTACGATGCCGATCTCCCACCACAGTCGAACCCGTGCGCTGCGGTCGAGTGATGTAGGGCTGGCGGGATCCACTTCCACAGATTGCCATATAGATGGCAGCTTGAGTTAAGGCTATGTAACGGTTTTGCTCATGATTTGGAGCAATCGGACCAGGATGCCTAGGGTTTCCCTATCCCGCGCAGAATCACAACTATGACCCTGCGCGTAACAGCACTCTTAACAGGAGGACAAGTGAAGCGCAACAAGATTGCCCTGTCGGGGATCGCGCTCCTCGCCGTCGGAGGGCTCACGCTCGCCGGCTGCGCGAGCAGCGATGACTCGGGCGACACCGACGGTGGCGGCGCAAGCGACGCGATCATCACCACGAACGGTTCTGAGCCGGAGAACCCGCTCATCCCCACGACGACCAACGAGGTCGGCGGCGGCAAGATCCTCGACGCGATCTTCGCGGGCCTGGTCTCGTACGAGGCGGATGGTTCGCCCGTCAACGACATGGCGGAAGAGATCACGGTCGATGACCCGCAGAACCTCACGGTGAAGATCAAGGAAGGTCAGACCTTCACGGACGGCGAGGAAGTCACCGCCGACAACTTCATCAAGGCATGGAACTACGGTGCGCTCGCATCGAACGAGCAGCTGAACAGCTACTTCTTCGAGGACATCGAGGGCTTCAGCTACGACGAGGACTCGGAACTCACGGGCCTCGAACAGGTCGATGACTACACCTTCACGATCGCGCTGAACAAGCCCGCCTCGGACTTCGCGCTGCGCCTGGGCTACTCGGCCTTCTACCCGTTGCCGGATGTCGCGTTCGACGACATGGCCGCATTCGGTGAGAACCCGATCGGCAACGGCCCGTACATGCTCGACGGTGAGGGCGCGTGGCAGCACGACGTGCAGATCGACCTCGTCAAGAACCCCGACTACCAGGGGGTGCGTGAGGTGCAGAACGGTGGCCTGACCATCGTCTTCTACGCGTCGCAGGATGCGTCGTACGCCGACCTGCTTGCGGGCGAGGTCGACGTCGTCGACCAGATCCCGACGGGCGCGCTCGCGACCTTCGAGTCCGACCTCGAGGGCGTCGGCGGCACGGCTGTCAACCAGCCCGCCGCGGTCTTCCAGTCCTTCACGGTGCCGGAGTACCTCCCGCACTTCGAGGGCGAAGAGGGTCAGCTCCGTCGTCAGGCGATCTCGATGGCCATTAACCGTCCCGAGATCACCGACGTGATCTTCGAGGGCAGCCGCACGCCGGCGAGCGACTTCACGTCGCCCGTCATCGACGGATGGTCGGACTCGCTCGAGGGCGCCGAGGTGCTCGAATACAACGAGGAGGAGGCGCAGGCGCTCTGGGCCGAGGCTGACGCCATCTCGCCGTGGGAGGGTACGTTCCAGATCGCGTACAACTCCGACGGTGGCCACCAGGCCTGGGTCGACGCTGTGACCAACTCGATCAAGAACGTGCTCGGCATCGAGGCGTCGGGTGCTCCCTATCCGACCTTCGCCGAACTGCGCGAGCTCGTCAACTCCCGCACGATTACCACCGCGTTCCGCACCGGATGGCAGGCCGACTACCCCGGTCTGTACAACTTCCTCGGACCGCTGTACGCGACCAACGCGGGCTCGAACGACGGCGACTACTCGAACGAAGAGTTCGACGCGCTGCTCACCGAAGGCATCTCGTCCACGGACCCGGATGAGGCCAACGACCTGTTCCAGCAGGCACAGTCGATCCTGCTGCAGGACCTGCCCGCCACGCCGCTCTGGTACTCCAACGTGACCGGTGGCTACACCGAGATGGTCCAGAACGTCGAATTCGGCTGGAACTCGGTTCCGCTGTACCACGAGATCACCAAGGGTTAACTCCCGATCTGACTCGCGAGGCGGTGGCGGCGACGTCACCGCCTCGCGACATGTTCCCCAGGGCTCGCGTTCGCCCACCCGACGCGGCACGATGCTCTTAGCGGGTTAGCGCGCCAACAGGGTAAGCGCTCGCCCCGTATCCGGAGGGAGTGAGGGTGCTCGCGTACATCCTCAGACGACTGCTGCAGGTGATACCCGTGTTCTTCGGGGCGACGCTGCTGATCTATTTCATGGTCTTTGCCATGCCCGGGGATCCGATCCTCGCCCTTTTCGGCGACCGGACCCCGAACCCCACTCTGCTCGCTCAGATTCGAGAGCAATACCACCTCGACGACCCGTTCCTGGTGCAGTACTTCTACTACATCACCGGTGTGCTGCGGGGCGACTTCGGCGTCAGCTTCTCGGGTCAGCCGGTCGGCGACATCCTGTTGCGCACCTTCCCGGTGACGGCGCGACTCGCGATCATGGCGCTTGTCATCGAATTCGCGCTGGCCATCATCATCGGCACCTTCTCGGCTCTGCGGAAGGGCAAGCTGTTCGACAACGCATCGCTCGTCGTCGCGTTGGTCTTCGTCGCAGTGCCGATCTTCGTGCTCGCCTTCCTCGCGCAGTATTTCCTGGCTATCCAGCTCGGCTGGTTCCGACCCACGGTCGGGGCGCGGAACGGATGGCTCGACCTGCTGCTCCCGGCCATCGTGCTGGGGGTGAGCCTGTACGCCACGAGCATGCGATTGATGCGTGCCTCGACCATCGACACACTCAATCAGGACTGGGTACGCACCGCGTATAGCAAGGGCCTGTCGCGGCGACGCGTTGTGCCCGTGCACGTCGTGCGCAATTCGCTGTTGCCCGTCATCACGAACTCGGCCACCAATTTCGGTGTGCTGTTGGTCGGTGCGACCGTTACCGAGGGTATTTTCAACGTCCCCGGTGTCGGAAACACGCTGTATGAGGCCATCACGCGTCAGGAGGGTCCCACCGTGGTCTCGTTCGTGACCGTCTTCGTGGTCGTCTACGTGCTCGTCAATCTCGTTGTCGACCTGCTCTACGGTCTGCTTGACCCGAGGATCCGCTATGCCAAGTGATCTCACTCCTGCCCCGCACTTCGTCGCCCCTGTTCGCGACGCCACGATCAAGGTCGATGAGGTCAAGGTTGCCGCGAAGCGCAGCAACCTGTGGCTCGATGCCTGGCGAGACATGCGTCGCCGGCCGACTTTCTGGGTGTCGAGCGTTGTCGTCGTGATCATCGTGATCATGGCTTTCGCGCCGACCCTGTTCACGCAAGTCCCGCCGAACTCACAGTGCTTCCTCGAGAACAGCAACGGTGGACCGGCCGCAGGCCACCCGCTCGGCTACACGTTCCAGGGTTGTGATGTCTGGTCGCGCATCGTCTGGGGCGCGCGCACCTCGATCTCGGTCGGCCTGATCGCCACCGTCATCGGCACGGTCGTGGGCCTGATCTTCGGCGCACTTGCCGGCTTCTACGGCGGATGGCTCGACTCGCTGCTCTCGCGCATCGGCGACATCTTCTTCGCCATCCCCTACATCCTCGCCGCGATCGTCGTCATGAGCGTCTTTTCGCAGAACCGCACGGTCTTCACGCTCGCTTTCGCGATCGGTGGGTTTGCCTGGGCGTCGACGGCGCGCATCATCCGGGCCGAGATCCTGCGTGTGCGCCAGGCGGACTTCGTGATGGCGTCTCGCGCGCTCGGCCAGTCGCGTTTCCGGACGCTCGTTGCGCACGTCGTCCCGAACGCCCTTCCCCCCGTGCTGGTCGTCGCCACGATCTCGCTCGCGGCTGCCATTGTCGCCGAGGCGACACTCGCGTTCCTTGGTGTGGGCCTCGGGAGCGGGACCATGTCGTGGGGTAACGACATCAGCCAGGCGCAGCAGTCCCTGCGTGTCGCGCCGATGGCACTGATCTATCCGTCGATCGCGCTCACGGTCACCGTGCTCGCCTTCATCGTGCTCGGCGAGCTTCTCCGAGATGCCATCGACCCGAAGGCGAGGGCCCGCCGATGAGCGAGCGCACCGACGTCCCGCTTCTCAGCATCCGCGACCTGACCGTCGCATTCGGTGCGAACGAAGTGCTGCACGGCGTGAGCCTGGACATCTTCCCCGGCGAGACCGTCGCAATCGTGGGGGAGTCCGGCTCGGGCAAGTCCACGACCGCCTCGGCTGTCGTCAACCTCCTCCCGGGCAACGGTCTGGTGACAGGCGGGAGCATCAAGCTCGACGGCCGCGAACTCACCGACCTCAACGCCACGCAGATGGAGCGCATCCGCGGGCGTGAGATCGGCTACGTCCCGCAGGACCCGATGTCGAACCTGAACCCGGTGTGGAGCATCGGCTTCCAGGTGAAGGAAGCGATCCGGGCTAACGGGATCGCGTCCGACCGAAAGGACGTCGAGGCGCGTGCGATCGAGGTTCTGAAGCAGGCGGGACTTCCGGATGCTGCCAAGCGCATGCACCAGTTCCCGCACCAGTTCTCCGGGGGTATGCGCCAGCGTGCCCTGATCGGCATCGGTCTGGCCGCCGACCCGAAGCTTCTGATCGCAGACGAACCGACGTCGGCCCTCGACGTCACCGTGCAGCGGGTGATTCTCGACCACATGGCCACGCTGACGCGAGACAAGGGCACGTCGGTGCTCCTCATCACGCATGACCTGGGCCTCGCCGCCGAGCGGGCCGAGAAGATCGTCGTGATGAATCGGGGTGAGATCGTCGAGATGGGCCCGAGCCGCGAGATTCTCGAGAACCCGCTGCATCCGTACACCCAGCGTCTCGTCGCCGCGGCGCCGAGCCTGGCGTCCAAGCGCATCCAGACGCGCCCGCGCGAACAGGCCAGCGCGAATGCTGCGCCGGCCGCTCCCGCGATCGAGGTCCGCGACCTCGTCAAGGAGTACAAGATCCGCCTCGGTGGCTTCCGCAGCGAAGCCTTCCGTGCCGTCGACGGCGTCTCGTTCCAGATTCCGCGCGGCAAGACGCTCGCCCTGGTGGGGGAGTCCGGCTCGGGCAAGTCCACCGTGGCGAAGATGGTGCTGAAGCTCGAGGATCCGACGTCGGGCGATGTGTTCATCGACGGCCAGGACATCGCGAAGCTCAGTGGCCGCGAGGTTTTCCGTGTGCGTCGGCAGATGCAGCCGGTCTTCCAGGACCCGTACGGATCGCTCGATCCGCTCCGCAACATCGGCAACACCATCTCGGAGCCCCTCAACATCCACAAGGTGGGCGACCGCGCGTCGCGTCGAGCTCGTGTGGCAGAGCTGTTGGACCAGGTCTCTCTTCCGCAGTCGCTGGAGTCGCGCTATCCGAACGAGCTCTCGGGTGGGCAGAGGCAGCGCGTCGCGATCGCGCGCGCTCTCGCGCTCAAGCCGGATGTCGTCGTGCTCGACGAAGCCGTCTCGGCACTCGACGTGCTGGTGCAGGATCAGATCCTGCAGCTGCTCGCCGAGTTGCAGAGCGAACTCGGGCTGACGTACCTGTTCATCACGCACGACCTGGCCGTCGTCCGCGTCGCCGCCGACATGGTGTGCGTCATGGAGCGCGGCAAGGTCGTCGAACAGGGCACGGTGGATGAGATCTTCGCGAATCCCGCCGAGGAGTACACGCGGCGACTGCTCGCGGCGATCCCGGGTGCATCGATTCCGCTGGGCGGCGTGTGACGGGCATGTCCTCGCCGTCTGCGCCGAACGAACCTGTCGGCGGACGCAGGGATGTGCGGGTCTTCCGCGCCCCCTCAGCCACGATCGGGGCGATCGCCGGAGCCGTTGTCGCCCTGGCGCTGCTGGTCGACGCGGCCGTGCGTGCCGGGCTGGGCGAGATGATGTTGCTGGCGCCCTGGGTGCTGCTGGTGCTCTGGTTCGTTTACGTGCTGGTCTACGCCCCGCACATCCGGACGGATTCCGAGGGCGTTCGCGTGCACAACCTGTTGCGGATCGTGGAGTTTCCCTGGAGCGCCGTGCGCGACATCGAGCTGCGCTGGCAGGTGCGCTTCGGCCTGAGTTCGGGCGAGAACATCGCGAGTTTCGGCGGTCCAGTCGCCGGACGGCCCGCCCGGCCGGGACTTCGTCTCGGTGGGGGAGAGCGGCGCGAGCCTCCCGCCCTGCGTGACGTGGAGCTGATACGCGAACAGTGGATCTCGGCGACGGAGGGTGATCCCGTGCCTGAGCTGCCGGCGCCGGAGGCCGCGCGTTCAGCATCCGTCGTCCGTCGCAGCTGGGACGTTCCGGCTCTGATCGCGCTCGTCGCCATCGCCATCTGGGCCGTGGTAGCAGTGCTTGTCGCGCACCCGTAGACCTGACGGGTCCGTCTGGCAAGCGACGCGAGCGGATCCGCTGCTTACGGACCTCGGTGTTACTTTGGCGGGAGGAGATAACAGCCCATGAGAATCGCGAGAGCGCTCGGCCTCAGTGGCGCGGTCGCCACCCTTTCACTTACGCTGACCGGCTGCATCGGCGGCGGAACGATCCTTCCGAGCGACGGGCCCACGCCTCCTCCTCCTCCGTCGGAGCTGCCCGCCACGGCCTGGACTCGTGCCGATGCCGCGAGCGTGTCCGAAGGCGGCGACCTGCACCTGGCCGTGACATCCTTCCCGCTGACGTTCAACACCTATCTCGCCTCGGGCATCGAGGCTGACACGCGGTCGATCGTCGCGCCGACGACAGGTGGGCCGCTCATCATCGACGAGTACGGGGTAGCCGAGCTGGACGAAGACTACGCATCTTCCGTTGAAGTGACGAGCCGAGACCCATTGGTTGTCGAGATCGAGTTGAATCCGAGCGCGGTCTGGGAGGACGGCACGCCCATCACCGTCGCCGACTACGAAGCGACCTGGCGGGCTCTCAACGGTGTTGACGACACCTACCGACCGGCGTCGACGGTGGGCTATGAGGACATCGCCTCCGTGCAGGCGGGAGCGGACGAGTTTGACGTCCTGGTGACCTTCTCGCGGCCCTTCGTCGATTGGGAGAGTCTGCTGACGGGCGTGGTCAAGGAGAGCATCGCGAGCGACCCCGCCGTCTTCAACGAGGGGTTCGATGCGATAGGCATGCCATCGAGCGGACCCTTCGTCTTCACCGAGATCGACTCCGACGCGCAGGTCGTAATTCTCGAGCGCAACCCGCTCTGGTGGGGCGAGACCCCCAAGCTCGACCGCATCCTGTTCAAGGCTGTGAGCCAGGACCAGCAGGGTTCGTCGTTCGCGAACGGTGAGGTCGACGCTCTCTATATCTCGTCGAACGCCGACCTCTACGAGACCGCGCAGACGGTCGACGGCGCTGACATCCAGGCCACGAACGGCCTGACGTGGACCCACGTCACGATGAACGCCAAGGAGGGCCCGCTCTCCGACGTCAACGTGCGCAAGGCGGTCGCCTCGATCGTCAACCGCGAGCAGATCTCGGCAGCGGCCAACACGCCGGTCGGAGTGCCTGCTGTCACGCAGGGCGACTATATCTTCATGGCTGGTCAGGAAGGCTACGAAGACGCGGCTCTGCCGTATGACACCGAAGCGGGTGCGGCGTTCCTCGAAGAGGCCGGCTACAGCAAGGACGGCGACTCGTGGGTGAAGGACGGCGAGCCGCTCGAGCTCAGCGTCACCGTTCCCGCCGACACCGCGACGAACATCCAGCGCGCCGAGCAGGTCCAGGCCGACCTCGGTGAGTTCGGGATCCCCGTCGAGCTCGTCTCGGTTCCTGTCGCCGGCTACTTCAGCGACTACGTGATCCCGGGCGACTTCGAGATGGTCAGCTTCTCGTGGGTCGGAACCGCGTTCCCGATCTCGTCATCGGAACCGCTGTTCTACCCGCTGGACTCCGAGCAGAACTTCACCGCCACGACCGATGAAGCGCTCGGTGACCTGTGGGATCAGGCAAACGCCGAACTCGACCCCGAAGCGCGCATCGAGATCGCAAACGAGATCAACGAGACCATCTGGGGCTACGTCCCGATGTTCCCGATCGCGCCGCTCCCGAACGTGTGGGCCGTGCAGGACGGTCTCGTCAACTACGGCGCGACGCAGTTCGAGACGATCGACTGGACGCTCGTGGGCTGGGCCGCCGAGTAATCTGCGCTCATTGTCCGGGCGGGGCGGGATCCTTCGGGGTCTCGCCCCGCTCTCGTTCTCACCGCGAGGGTGCCCGTTTCCACCGCGAGGGTGCCCGTTTCCACCACGAGGGTGCCCTTTTCCACCACGAGAGTGGGAACTGGGCTAGACAAGAGGCACCCTCGCGCAAACAAAGGGGCACCCTCGCGGGAACAAAGAGGCACCCTCGCGCGGAGCCCAACAGGGCGCTCGCCGGGCTCACAGCCGCCTGCGATAGGCTCAGGGGGATTGGACCCTTCGACATCGGCTGTTGAGCCTGTCGAACACAGGGACCGTCTCTCACACTTCCCATCACTGCAAGGACCTTTTCATGGCGCGTGCCTTTCGTTCCGATCTCCGCAATGTCGCGATCGTCGCGCACGTCGACCACGGCAAGACCACCCTCGTCGACGCCATGCTCCGCCAGACCGGATCGTTCGGTTCGCACGAGCACACCGAAGAGCGCGCGATGGACTCGAACGACCTCGAGCGCGAAAAGGGCATCACGATCCTCGCGAAGAACACGGCGGTCACCTACAAGGGTGTGCATGCGACCGATGGTCCCGTCACGATCAACGTGATCGACACCCCGGGCCACGCCGACTTCGGCGGCGAGGTCGAGCGCGGCCTGTCCATGGTCGACGGTGTCGTGCTGCTGGTGGATGCCTCTGAAGGGCCCCTCCCGCAGACCCGGTTCGTGCTCCGCAAGGCACTCGAGGCCAAGCTCCCCGTCATCCTCTTGGTCAACAAGACCGACCGCCCCGACGCGCGTATCGCCGAGGTTGAAGAGGAGAGCCACGACCTGCTGCTCGGGCTCGCGTCCGACCTCGTCGACGACGTGCCCGACCTCGATGTCGATGCCCTGCTCGACGTGCCGGTGGTCTACGCCAGCGGTCGCGCGGGCGCTGCCTCGCTCAACCGTCCCGCCAACGGTGACCTGCCCGACAACGACGACCTCGAGCCCCTGTTCGGTGCGATCCTCGAGCACGTTCCGGCGCCGTCCTACGAGGACGACGCCCCGCTGCAGGCGTGGGTCACGAACCTCGACTCGAGCCCCTTCCTCGGCCGCCTCGCGCTGCTGCGCGTCTTCAACGGCACGCTGAAGAAGGGCCAGACGGTCGCGTGGGTGCGAGCGGATGGTTCGACCAGCAACGCTCGCATCACCGAGCTGTTCAAGACCCGCGCGCTCGAGCGCTACCCTGCCGACGACGCCGGTCCCGGCGACATCGTCGCTATCGCGGGCTTCCCCGACATCACGATCGGTGAGACGATCGCCGATCCCGACGACATCCGTCCCCTCCGGGCCATCACGGTCGACGACCCGGCGATCTCGATGACGATCGGCACCAACACCTCGCCGCTCGTCGGCAAGGTCAAGGGCCACAAGCTCACGGCGCGCATGGTCAAGGACCGCCTCGACCGCGAGCTGATCGGCAACGTCTCGCTCAAGGTCCTCGACATCGGACGCCCGGATGCCTGGGAGGTGCAGGGTCGCGGAGAGCTGGCCCTCGCCATCCTGGTCGAGAACATGCGCCGCGAAGGCTTCGAGCTCACCGTCGGTAAGCCCCAGGTGGTCACGAAGCAGGTCGACGGCAAGACGCACGAGCCGTTCGAGCACCTGACGATCGACGCACCCGAGGAGTACCTCGGCGCGATCACGCAGCTGCTCGCGACCCGCAAGGGCCGCATGGACAGCATGTCCAACCACGGCACCGGCTGGGTGCGGATGGAGTTCATCGTTCCCTCGCGCGGCCTGATCGGCTTCCGCACGGAGTTCCTGACCACGACCCGCGGCACGGGTATCGCGAACGCGATCTCGCACGGCTACGAGCCCTGGGCCGGTGCGATCGTCACGCGCCAGAACGGGTCGATCGTCTCCGACCGCTCGGGTGTCGTCACCCCCTTCGCGATCATTGCGCTGCAAGAGCGCATGTCGTTCTTCGTTCAGCCCACGCAAGAGGTCTACGAGGGCATGGTCGTCGGCGAGAACTCGCGTGCCGATGACATGGACGTCAACATCACGAAAGAGAAGAAGCTCACCAACATGCGTGCCGCGAGCTCCGACACCTTCGAGTCGATGACGCCGCCGCGCCTGCTGACGCTGGAAGAGAGCCTCGAGTTCGCCCGCGACGACGAATGCGTCGAGGTGACGCCCGAGATCGTCCGCATCCGCAAGGTTGCTCTCGACGCGAACGAGCGCGCCCGCGCCACGGCACGCCTCAAGCGCCAGGGCTGAGCTTCACCGCCTCCGGAGGATTTCGGCGCCGGGGGAGGGCGGCTGCATACGCAGAGTCCTCCTTTCGCGCCGAAGTCCTCTCGCCGCGGGCCACCGGGTCGTGATCGGACCGCGAGCGCGAACGCTCGACGCGGATACGCTCGGGGTATGCGTGCCCCCCCGGATCCCGAGGCCCGGCGTGCCCGCCGACAGGCGCTCGGGGTCGCGCTCGCGACCAGCGTCTACGGGGTTTCGTTCGGTGCGCTCTCGGTGGCGTCCGGGCTCGACGTCTGGCAGACGTGCGTGCTGAGCCTCGTGATGTTCACGGGCGGTTCGCAGTTCGCGTTCGTCGGCGTGATCGGGGCCGGCGGACTCGCGGCGGCGCCCGCGGCGATCGCCTCGGCCGCGCTGCTCGGGGTGCGCAACGTCGCGTACGGAATGCGGATGTCTCCGGTCATCGGCCGCGGAGTCCTCACCCGCGCCGGGGCAGCGCACTTCACGATCGACGAGTCGACCGCCGTCTCGCTGGCCCAGACCACGCCCCACGCCCGCACGCTCGGTTTCTGGCTGACGGGAATCGGGATATACCTCGGCTGGAACGTCACGACCTTGCTGGGAGCCCTGCTCGGCGATGTTCTCGGCGATCCGCGGGCCTACGGCCTCGACGCGGCGGCGGCCGCCGCTTTCCTCGCCCTTCTCTGGCCGCGTCTGCGGGGCCGACAGGCGATCGCGGTCGGTGCGGCTGCGGCCGTCGTCGCAACGGCCCTGACACCCGGTCTGATGCCCGGACTGCCGGTTTTGCTCGCGGCGATAGTTGCGATCGTCGTGGGCTGGTTCAACTGGCTCGGACGGAACGACCTGCCCCCGCCGGAGCCGCTCGACGTGGCCGAACGTGAGGGACTGCCATGACGCTCTGGACCGCGGTGCTGCTCGCATCCGTCATCTGTCTCGCCCTCAAAGCGGTCGGGTACCTCTTACCCGCGGCGTGGGTGCAGGCCCCCCGGCCCGCGCGAATCGCCGACCTGCTCACCGTCGCATTGCTCGCCGCCCTGGTCGCCGTGCAGACCCTCGGCGCGGGCCAGGCACTCGCCGTAGATGCGCGGGTGCCTGCCGTGCTCGTCGCCGGAGGTTTGCTCGCCATCCGCGCTCCCTTCCTGGTGGTGGTCGCGGCGGCAGCAGTGACGGCAGCCTTGCTGAGGCTCGCGGGCTGGGCCGTCTGAGCCCTGACTCAGGCGGGGTATCGTCGAGCCCATGCCGAAGTTCGTCTCACGTATCCCGACGTTGTTCATCGCCGCGCTCGCGGGCGCCGTATTCGGCGTCGTAGGCACGGTCGCCCACGCGGCGACGATCTGGGGCATTCCGGTCGGCCTCGTCTTGGGTATCGTCGGCGCCGCGGCGCTGATGCTCGCCATCCGTCTGCTCGCCGATCGGTGGGCCTCGGTCGCCGCCGGCGTGGGGATAACGCTGGCCGTCATCGTGTTCTCGGGGGAGGGGCCCGGCGGATCCGTCATCGCCCCCGCTGGCATGGCCGCGGTGGTGTGGACGGTCGCGTGTCCACTCGTCGCCGTGCTGATCGTGGCCTGGCCCGAGTTCCCGACGTCGACCCGGCCCGCCGCAGTCTCGGCGGTCGACGCGTCCGTCGACGGCGGCGCCGGCCGGATCTGAGGTCGTCCACGCCGACATAGACTGGTCGGGTGACCTACGTGATCGCCCTCCCGTGCGTCGATGTGAAGGACCGTGCCTGCATCGACGAATGCCCCGTCGACTGCATCTACGAGGGCGAACGATCGCTGTACATCCACCCGGACGAGTGCGTCGACTGCGGCGCCTGCGAGCCCGTGTGCCCGGTCGAGGCCATCTACTACGAAGATGATCTGCCCGCCGAGTGGAGCGACTACTACAAGGCCAACGTCGAGTTCTTCGACGACATCGGCTCGCCCGGTGGCGCGGCCAAGGTCGGTGTGATCCACAAGGATCACCCCGTCATCGAGGCGCTCCCTCCGCAGGAGCACTGAGCGTGGGGGTCCTGGGCCTCCCCGACTACCCGTGGGACCAGGTCGAGCCCTACGCGGCACGGGCACGGCAGCATCCGGATGGTATCGCCGACCTCTCGATCGGCTCACCGGTCGATCCCACGCCCGACATCATTCGTCGCGCGCTCTCCGACGCCACGGATGCGCACGCGTACCCGCAGACGGTCGGGACGCCCGCCCTTCGGGAGGCGATCGCCGAGTGGTTCGACCGCCGACGCGGTGTCGTCGGGCTCGAACTCCGCAACGTGCTGCCGACCATCGGCTCGAAAGAGCTCGTCGCGCTGCTGCCGACGCTCCTGGGGCTCGGCGAACGCGATGTGGTGATCCATCCGCGCGCCGCGTATCCGACGTACGAGATCGGCGCCCGCGTCGCTGGCGCGATTCCGTTCGCGTCGGACGAACCCGACGAGTGGCCCGCCGGGACGCGCCTCGTCTGGCTCAATTCGCCCGGCAACCCCGACGGCGGGGTGCTAAGTGTCGAGCAGCTCGCTCACGCTGTCGCCCGTGCCCGCGAACTCGGCGCCGTCATCGCGGGCGACGAGTGCTACGCCGAGCTGGGCTGGGCCGGCCCGTGGGTGAGCGAGCCCATCCCCAGCATTCTCGATCCCCGAGTCACGGGAGGCGATCCGACGGGCGTGCTGGCCGTGTACTCGCTCAGCAAACAGTCGAACCTCGCCGGATATCGCGCGGCATTCCTGGCGGGCGACCCCGATCTCATCGCGCGCCTCGCGAACGTCCGTAAGCACCTCGGGCTCATGCTGCCCGGTCCGGTGCAGGCGGCGATGCTCGTGGCCCTCGGCGACGACGCGCACGTCGCTGCCCAGAAGGAGCTGTATCGCGCCCGCCGTGCCGCACTGAAGCCGGCGCTCGAGGCAGCCGGGTTCACGATCGACCGCAGCGAGGCCGGTCTCTACCTCTGGGCCACCGCGGGGCTCGACGCGTGGGACAGCATGGGGCGACTGGCTGATCTCGGCATCCTCGCGGGCCCAGGCGTCTTCTATGGCGAGCACTTTCCGCAACACGTGCGGCTCTCGCTCACCGCGACGGACGAGCGCATCGCCAGCGCGGCTTCTCGGCTCCGCTCGACTGTTTCGTAGACATCCACCACTGAATCCGCCGACGGTTTGGGTAGTTCGATAGTAGGCGCGGTGGCGCACTAGGCTGTAACGACGCGGATGTCTGGGGCCCATCAGCCTCGACGCCGCCGTTCCGGTCGCCGCTCCATCAGCGTCGCACCGAACGAAAGCCGCCCGCCGCGGCTGAACCCCCAGACGACGACAATCGCAAGGAGGCGCCGTGAGCAACGATGTCAATGAAGACGCCACGCAGAACGAATCGGGCACGACGGAAGCACCGCAGCCCACGAAGGCGTTCTTGACCATCGCTGATCGAACGGCGGAATTCCCCGTCCTGCAGGCGAGCGACGGCACGCCGAGTGTCGACATCTCGACCTTCATGCGCCAGACCGGGCACACCACCCTCGACTACGGCTTCGTGAATACCGCCGCCACCAAGTCGGCCATCACGTTCATCGACGGTGACAAGGGGATCCTGCGCTATCGCGGCTACCCGATCGAGCAGCTTGCGGGCAACTCCAGCTACCTCGAGATCGCGTGGCTGCTCATCTACGGTGAGCTGCCGAGCGCGGACGAACTCGCGGCGTTCGATGACCGCATCCGTCATCACACCCTGCTGCACGAAGACCTCAAGCGCTTCTTCTCGGCGCTGCCGCACACGGCACACCCGATGTCGGTTCTGTCGTCGGCGGTGTCGGCTCTCTCGACGTACTACGAGGGCGAGTCCGACCCCAACAACCCCGAGCACATCGAGCTCAACACGATCCGGATGCTGGCCAAGCTTCCCGTGATCGCGGCCTACGCGCACAAGAAGAGCGTCGGCCAGGCCTTCCTGTACCCCGACAACACGCTGAGCTTCGTCGACAACTTCCTGAAGCTCAACTTCGGTGTTCTGAGCGAGATCTACGAGCCGAACCCCGTCATGTCGCGGGCGCTCGAGCGCCTGCTGATCCTGCACGAAGACCACGAGCAGAACGCGTCGACCTCGACGGTGCGCCTGGTCGGATCGACCGGAGCGAACCAGTTCTCGTCGATCTCGGCGGGCATCAACGCACTGTACGGGCCGCTGCACGGCGGCGCGAACGAGGCCGTGCTCGACATGCTTGCGCGGATCCGCGACTCGGGCGAGAGCGTCGCGCGATTCGTCGAGCGGGTCAAGAACAAAGAAGACGGGGTCAAGCTCATGGGCTTCGGTCACCGCGTCTACAAGAACTACGACCCGCGGGCCAAGCTCGTCAAGGAATCGGCGGACGAGGTGCTCGAGGCGCTCGGCGTCAGCGACCCGCTGCTGGATCTCGCCAAGGAGCTCGAAGAGTTGGCGCTCAGCGACGACTACTTCAAGGAGCGTCGCCTCTACCCGAACGTCGACTTCTACACCGGCGTGATCTACAAAGCGATGGGCTTCCCGACCCGCATGTTCACGGTGCTGTTCGCGATCGGTCGTCTGCCGGGCTGGCTCGCGCACTGGCGCGAGATGCAGCTCGACCCGCAGACGAAGATCGGCCGCCCGCAGCAGCTGTACACGGGTGCGCCCGAGCGCAACTACCCAGGCGTCTGATCAGCCCTCGCGGGAGATGACCTCGGCGGCGTAGTCGGGCACGACATTGTCGTCGTCCCGCGGCGGTCGCTCGTAGCCACCCGACGCCGGGCGCTCCGGGATCACGATGTCCTCGCGCGAGACGGGCTCGGACGGAATCTGCGACAGCAGGTGCGCGATCATGTTGACACGCCCGCGCCGCTTGTCCTCGTTGTCGACCTCGAACCACGGCGACTCCGGGATGTCGGTGTGGACGAACATCGTGTCCTTGGCCCGCGAGTAGTCCTCCCACTTGGTGATGGATGAGACATCGTTCGGGCTCAGCTTCCAGCGGCGCATCGGGTCGCTGGCGCGGTCGTGGAACCGGCGTTCCTGTTCGATATCCGACACCGAGAACCAGTACTTGAGCAGGATGATGCCGTCCTCCACGAGCATCCGCTCGAAGATCGGTGCTTGATGAAGGAACCGGTGGTATTCGGCGTTCGTGCAGTAACCCATCACGTGTTCTACGCCCGCGCGGTTGTACCAGGACCGATCCATCAGGACGATCTCGCCGGCCGCCGGCAGATGCGCGACGTAGCGCTGGAAGTACCAGCTCGTCTTCTCTCGCTCGGTCGGCGTGGGCAGCGCGACGATGCGCGTGACACGCGGATTGAGGTACTCGGAGACACGCTTGATCGTCGAGCCTTTGCCCGCAGCATCCCGCCCCTCGAAGACCACGACGATGCGCGCTCCCGTTGCCTGCACCCAGGCCTGCATGTCGACCAGGCGCGCCTGCAGGGCTTTCAGTTCGCTCTTGTACAGGGCCTTCGGCATCCGCTTGCTCATGGCGCCACCCTACGCGCGCGGCGCTTCGGGCGCGCCCTTCGACAGGCACAGGGACCGTCGCTGTGGCCGCTCAGGACCGTCACCGAAAGGGCCCTCCCGGTTGCTGAGCCTGTGAGAGAGATATGCCCGACCCGTCATCCCGCGTACTGCGACGACACTCCGAGATACTCCTCCAGCGAGAGTCCGCTGGCGTAGATGTCGGATGCGGCAGCGCCGACATACCGCAGGTGCCACGGTTCCCAGATGTACCCGGTGATGCCCTCTTTGCCCGGAGGGTAACGAACGATGAAGCCGAAGCGGTGCGCGTTGTCTCGCACCCACACCCCCTCGCCGGTGTATCCGAAAGCTTCACTGATCGAGTTGAGGTCGAACGCCAGACCCGACTGATGTTCGCTGTGCCCCGGTCGCGCCGAGTGTCGATCCGCTCCCGCGACGCCCTCGCGAGCAACGAAGCGGCCATAGAGAGACTGCTGCGTCGCGTAGGAGCGGTACCCGCTCGAAATGACCAGCCGCAAACCGAGCCCCGCTGCCTCGGCGCGCATCGCTTCGAACGCGTTTCGTGTCTCTGCCGTCAGCCCGCCGCCGAAGCACGGCGGAATCGCGTAGGACTTGTTGACGACCAGGATCCCGCGGATGTACGTGGGTGTCGGGCCGTCCGTGCACGATGCGCGCTGCCCGCCCGCACTCGTCGCGGCACGAGCGGCTGCTGCCGCAGCCGCCGCCGCAGCGCGCTTCGCGGTCTCGGCATCGTGCGAAGCGACGGCGGCCTGCCACGATTCTTGATAAGACCGGAGCGCCGCCACGAACTCGGTCGGAGCCGCGGATTCTAGGGCTGCGACGGCTGTGGCATAGGCTGCGGCGGCTTCGGGCGCCGTGAGTTCGGGCACCGCCGTCGCCGCACCGTATGCGTGCGCGGAGGTCACGATGGCCTCCGCGGCTTTTCGCACCCCGGTGAGCTCTGCGCTGAGGGCCGCCGATTCGGCACGAAGAGTATCGACGTCGTCCCACGTGTCGATCGCCTCGGCGTGCATGTCGGCCGCCTGTCGGTAGCGAGCGTCTCGATCATGTGGCGGCACGGGCACGGAGGACGCTGCAGAGTTGGAGCTCACCGACATCGACACGGTGGCGGTTCCATCGACAGCTACAGTCAGACCGGCATGAGCGACGAGCGATTCGAGCGCCGTGAGAGCCGCGTCGCGGGTCGTGGCATCAGACAACAGGGCGGGGTCGGCGACATCGACGACGCTTCGCGCCGAGGCGTAGACATCCGTTGCGGTCTTTTTCATTCGCGCGGAGCGAGCCACTTCGGATGCGAGAGTGTCTCGCGCGTCAATGAGGTCATTGCGCGCGGTGTTGAATGCGCCGAGCGCGGTCAGGTCGGCGCGTCCGTTGGCGCTGACGAACCCGGCTCCGACGACGACCGAGACTGCGGCCGCGAGGAGCAGCAGCGCCGCACTCGCACGCGCTCGGGAAGATGCCACGCGATGCTCCTCACTTCGCTGCTACCGACCATCGGTGACGCATCGAAAAACGTAGCCATTGGTTTCCCATGGGCGACGACCGCCCACCACGCGATAATTCTGGCACGCCGTCGCGGCGTGTGTCATGTCGCAGATCGGGGGCCGGACTCTTCGACAGGCTCAGGGACCGTGGCTGTGGCTCAGGGACCGTCGCTGTGGCTCGCAGGGCGGCCGCGGGAGGGGTCAGGCGTGCAGAGCCTCGTTCAGCGTCACGCCGACGCCCGCGCGACGCAACGCCTCGACAGCACCCGAGACGGAGTTGCGTCGGAACAGGATGCCGTCGCTGCCCGAGAGCTCGGCGGCCTTGACCACGGGTACGGTGCCGTCGGCCCTAGGCGCGGCATCGACGAGCGCGACCTTGGTCCCGGCGGTCACGTAAAGTCCGGCCTCGACGACGCAGTCGTCACCGAGCGAGATGCCCACCCCCGCATTCGCACCGAGCAGGGTGCGTGCGCCGATCGCGATGCGATGCGTGCCGCCGCCCGACAGTGTGCCCATGATGGACGCGCCGCCGCCGATGTCGCTGCCGTCGCCGATGACGACGCCCTGCGAAACGCGTCCCTCGATCATCGATGATCCGAGCGTGCCCGCATTGAAGTTGACGAAGCCCTCGTGCATGACCGTCGTGCCAGGAGAGAGGTACGCGCCCAGGCGCACGCGCGAGGCATCCGCGATCCGCACGCCGACGGGAGTCACGTAGTCGGTCAGGCGCGGGAACTTATCGAGCGAGCCCACCTGGATGCCATCGCGCAGCAGCAGGGGACGCAGTCGGGTGGCATCATCCGGATGCATCGGGCCAGCGTTCGTCCACGCCACCACGGGCAGGTGCCCGAAGATCCCGTCGAGGTTGACCTCGTTCGGCGCCGCCAAGAGATGCGAGAGCACGTGCAGACGCAAGTAGGCGTCGGAGGTCGATGCGGGAGGTGCATCGAGGTCGATCTCGACCGTCACGGCCTCGACCGTGACGCCGCGGCGGTCGTCGGGGGCCGCCAGGCGGTCGACGTTGTCGTCCGCGATCGCCGCATCGCGCCCGGTCGGCACACGTCCGAGTTGCGGGTTCGGGTACCAGGTGTCGAGCACCGTCCCATTGCTCGACATCGTGGCGAGTCCCTCGCCCCACACCCACCGCTCGCTAGTCATGCCTCCCACGCTACCGAATCGCGCGGGCCCGGGGCGGCCACGACAGCGCCGGTACACTCGGGGGATGCCGCAGCTCGACCTGTCCGTATCGCCCGTCGAGCTCACCCGGGTGCTCTGTGACATCCCGAGCGTCTCGGGGGATGAGACCCCCCTCGCGGACGCGATCCATGCCGCGGTGTCGGCATTGCCGCACCTCGAGGTGTTCCGCGACGGTGACACGATCGTGGCACGCACCATGCTCGGCCGGGACCAGCGGGTCGTGATCGCGGGCCATATCGACACGGTGCCGATCAACGACAACCTGCCGACGCGCGATGTGGTGGTTGATGGTGTGGAGTGCATCTGGGGGCGCGGCACGGTCGACATGAAGGCCGGCGTGGCGGTGCAACTCGTGCTCGCCGCCGAGCTGGCCGAACCCCGGGTCGACATCACCTGGATGTGGTACGACCACGAGGAAGTCGATTCGAGCCTCAACGGACTCAATCGGCTCTCGCGCAGCCGGCCGGATCTCTTTCAGGCGGACTTCGCGATCCTCGGGGAGCCGTCCGAGGGAGAGGTCGAGGGTGGATGCAACGGCACCCTCCGGGCGATCGTCCGTACCTACGGCATGCGGGCGCATTCGGCGCGTTCGTGGATCGGCGAGAACGCGATCCATCAGGCCGCTCCGATCCTCGAACGGCTCTCTCGTTATCGAGCGCAGACGATCGCGGTGGAAGGGCTCGACTACCGGGAGGGGCTGAACGCCGTCTCGATCTCGGGAGGGATCGCCGGCAACGTGATCCCCGATCTCTGCGAGGTCGTGGTGAACTTCCGGTTCGCCCCGAGCCGTTCCGAACTCGAGGCAGAACAGCACGTTCGTGCTGTATTCGAGGGTTTCGAGGTCGAGATCGTCGACCTCGCGCCGGGCGCACGCCCGGGACTCGACGCCCCGCTCGCCCGGGAGTTCGTCGCGGCCGTCGGCGCCGAACCGCGACCGAAATACGGGTGGACGGATGTCGCGCGTTTCTCCGCGCTCGGGGTGCCCGCCGTCAACTACGGCCCCGGTGACCCGCACCTCGCGCACCACGACGAGGAGCGGGTGTCGATCGCCCAGATCGAGTCTGTGGCGCGCGGTTTGCGGGCGTGGCTGACGGCGTGAGCGGGCGCGAGGCCCCCGACCCCGACGAAGACGCACTGCTGCTACGCCCGCCGCGAGGGCCGGGGGTGGTCGTCTGGGTCGCGCTGATCTACCTGGCCGCGCGGCTGGTCACAACGGGTCTGATGCTGCTCGCGTCCGCGATGTCGGGCCCGGATTCGCGCTTCGGGACGGGCCCGGGACTCGGGGCCTTCGTCATCGGGTGGGATGCCCAGTGGTACTGGCTGATCGCGGTCAGTGGCTACCCGGCGCAGCTCCCGCTGACCGACACGGGCGCCGTCGCCGAGAACGCCTGGGCCTTCATGCCGATCTACGCCTTCCTCTCGAATGTGGTCGGCATCCCTTTCGGCTACTGGGGGGCGGGCGCGTTCCTCGTTGCGATCGCGGCCGGCTTCGGCTGCTGCCTGGTGTTGTTCCAGATGACGCGCGGGCGCATCGGTGACACCACCGCGCTGTGGTCGGTCGCCCTGTTCGCGTCCGCGCCCCTGGCGGCCCTGTTCCAGGTCGCGTACGCCGAGTCGCTGTTCCTGCTGTGGCTGCTCCTGTCGATCTGGTGCGTGCAGCGACGGCGCTACGGATGGCTCTATGCGCTGATCCCGCTCATGGCCTTCACCCGACCGGGGGTGCTCGCGTTCGCGCTCTTCCTCGGACTGTTCGGTCTCTGGCGGTGGTTTCGGCGCGACCGTGAGCCGCTCCGCAGGATCGAGATCACGCACATCCTGGCGCTCGGAGCCCTGGCCGTTCTGACCGGCTTCGCGTGGCAGGTCATCGTCGCGATCGTGACGGGGAACCCAGGCGGATATCTGGCGACGGAGTTGGCCTGGCGGCGCAACTGGGTCGCGGACGGGGGAGTGTTCATCCCCTTCCACGGCTGGTTCGCGGGTGCCGAGTTCTGGCTGCGGTCGTGGGGGGCGCCCGCGGGAGTCGGGATCGTCGCGGCGGTCGTGCTGATGCTCGGTGCGACCGCGCTGCTGTTGTTCGAGCCGCACGTGCGGCGTCTCGGGGTCGAGGTGCGGCTGTGGGCGGCGAGCTACCTGGTCTACCTGTTTGCGGTGTTCTTCCCCCAGTCGAGCGTCTTCCGGCTGCTGTTTCCGCTCTCGCCGCTCTGGGGCGCGGTCGCTGCCCCACGCTCGATCATCTGGCGGATCGGAGCGCTCGCCGTGTGCCTCGTGGGGCAATGGTGGTGGATCTGGAACATGTATGGGCTGGCAAACATGTACTGGCAGGTCCCCTGATATACCGCTCGGCCGATTTGTGTCGGTGGGCACGATAAACTAGTCCGAGCTAGATTTCGCGACGAAAGGGGCCGCTATGGCAGCCATGAAGCCGAGGACCGGCGACGGACCGATGGAGGCTGTGAAGGAGGGGCGCCTGATTATCGTGCGGGTGCCGCTCGAAGGTGGGGGGCGTCTGGTGGTCTCGGTCAATGACGCCGAAGCCAAGGAGCTTCACGACGTGCTCTCCGGAGTTGTCTCCGCGTAGAGTTCGTCGTCAGGCCGGTTCCGTTCGCGGGACCGGCCTTTCTGCGTCCCCGGGGCACCCGCATCCGGATCCCTATATCCGCGAGCGCACGACTTTCGCGCGAATGCATGCCTTCGGGACGGTGCGGAGGTCGTGCACTCGCGCGGAAGCCGTACATTCGGCGACGTGTGCGGCGCTACTCCGTGATCTTGGTCAGCTGCAGCAGGCCGTCGCCGACGATCGACAGGGCGGGCATGACCGCCTGAGAGCCCTGCGTCTCTTGGATGAGTGAACGGAAGGCGGTCGTGATCGGGTCGCGCTGGACAGGATCCGCGACGCGCCCGTTCTGCAGCGCACGGGGGATGAGCACCGTCCCGCCGACGCGCACCAGACGCAGGCCGTGGGCGACGTACTCCAAGATGTGCTCGGGATCTGCGTCGATCAGGACGATGTCGTATGCCGACTCGTTCATGCGCGGCAGGACATCCGCGGCGCGTCCGGTGATGAAGCGTGCGCGTGCGGGCGGGATACCCGCGTCTGCAAACGCTTTGCGCGCGGCGGCGAGGTGCTCGGGTTCGGCGTCGATGGTCGTCAGGATTCCTCGGGAGCTGCCTCGCAGCAGCCACATGCCCGACACCCCGGCCCCCGTGCCGATCTCGACCAGATTGAGGGCGTCCGAGGCGGCTGCGAGCACGGCGCACTGTGCGCCGATCGCAGGATCGATGGGGATGATGCCCAACTCGAGCGAGTGCGCGCGGGCCTTCGCGATCGGATCGGGCTCGGTGACCTGTTCCGTCGCGTATCGCCAGCTGGCCTGCTGTCCGCTCACGCGCTTGTCCATTTTCCCTAGATTACGCGGCAGTTGCGGACTCTGACCGCAGGCGCGGCGAGTAACCTGTAGTCATGTTCTTCGGGCTGACGATCGAGAAGCTTCTGCTGATCGGCGTGATCGCCGCGATGCTCGTGGGACCCGAGCGGTTGCCTCGGTACGCCGAGGGTCTGGCCAAGTTGCTGAACCGGCTGCGGGAGTTCCTGCGCGGCGCGAAGACGCGCGTGCGGGATGAGATGGGTGAGGACTTCGGTGACGTCGACTGGCGCCAGCTGGACCCCCGCCAGTACGACCCGCGGCGCATCATCCGTGAGGCGCTGCTCGATGAGCCCCCGCTGAAGCCCGTCAGTCCCGGGGCGCCCCGGCCGGCGACGACCGCCCTCGGGGGTGGGGGAGCGGCTGCGGCCGCAACGGCCACGGCATCCGCATCCCCCTCCGCATCGGACGCGACACCCTACGATTCCGAAGCCACCTGAGCGCCGAGCCGCTGAGCACCGAACCGCTGGCGGGACGGCGCGGATGAGTCAGGTGAAGGACAGCACTTCTTCCCCCCATGCCGCGCGCAGGTCCTGGTCGAGATCCGGCTCTACGCGGTCGACGCGGTCGATCACGAGCGTTGCGCGCTCCGCCGCTGTGTAGGGCGTCCACGTCACGGAGTCCTCCGCCTGGGGTGAGCCGCTCACCGCGAACCCGATCCAGCGCTGCTGGAAGCGTCGCGAGAGCTGGTGGCCCGTGCGCATCCCGCCCAGGCGGAAGGTGATGTCTTTCTTGCTGCCGTGCATGTTCCCCCACAGGTACGGCAGTTCGGTCGCGTGGGTCGCGCCGATTCCGAGCACCCGCAGCATGGGGGTCGACCAGTCGAAGCGATACAGATACGTTGGTGCGACCGCAGCGTGGCCTTCGACGACCCAGAGCGTCGGCATCCGGAATCCGAGATCGCGCGAGATCGCCGGGCCCTGCTGCTTCAGTCGCAGGCCGGCGTACGCCGATTGGATCTCGGCATCGGTGGGGATATCGAGATCGGGGCGGTCCGTCCGCAGATCCGCGGACATCTCCAAGATCGCCTCGCGCGACACGGGCATCAGAGGCGACTTCATCCTCGTGAACAGCGATGTCTCGTCGCGGTTGGTGCCGATCAACAAGGGCACGGGCAGAGCGTCGCCGCGCGAGAAGACGTCGACGGGATGCTCGGGCACCAGGACGCCGTCCACGACGGGCGTGAACGCCAGGGTTCCCGGCTCGTCCACGGGCGTGGCGGCGTACACGGTCATCGCGGCGGCGGCGAGGCGCTCGGCCGGGATCTCGCGAAACGATGAGATGTCCGCGGGGTCGGCCTCGACGGTCTGCAGGAGCTCCCGCGCCACGCGTTCCGCGCGGACCCGGCCGTACACCGAGGTCGCGGGCGAGCTTTCGGCGATCGCGCGGTGGAACAGGCCGCGCGCGGCGGGCGACGTCATGAGCGTCGTGACGATGCCACCACCCGCGGATTCGCCGAACAGCGTCACGCTCGCGGGATCGCCGCCGAAGCCCGCGATGTTCTCGCGAACCCATTCCTGGGCGAACAGGATGTCGCGGAGTGCGACGTTGGTCTCGAACGTCTCGCTGTCGGTCGAGAACGCCGACAGGTCGGCGAAACCCAGCGCGCCCACGCGGTACCCGACGGTGACGAGGACGATCTCGCCGCTCGCCGCCAGCGAGCGGCCGTCGTACAACGACTGGGATGTCGCGCCGAACATGTAGGCGCCGCCGTGCACCCACACCATGACCGGGCGGGGGTCATCCGGCGTAACCGATTCTGCCGCCCACACGTTCAGGGTCAGGCAGTCCTCGCTCTGCACGGCGTCCTCGGGCAGGCGGATCGCGGGCGATGCCGTCTGCACGGGGATGGGCCCGAAGCGGGTGGCGTCGGCCACGTCGGTCCACGGCTCCGGGGGCTGCGGCGCGCGCCAGCGCAGCGGACCGATCGGCGGGGCGGCGTACCGGATGCCCTTCCACGACCGAACGGTGCCGTCGGTGTCGCCCCGCACCGGTCCATGCGTCGTGGTGACGGTCGTGGTCATGGTCATGGTCGTGTCGGATGCCATGGCTCTCCTTCGAGATCAGTGCGGCGTCTTCGAAATCGGTGCGGGGTCTTCGGGGTCAGTGCGGAGTCACGGTGAGGGGGCGCCCGGCCAGACCGCGGGGGACCGCCGCGAGCCGGGCGGCCAGGTCGATGAGGGCACGCCGAGCGGGATCATCCGCCGCGGCATCCGTCTCGTCGCCCGTTGCCGTGAGCGGAGTGCCCGCGTCGCCCGCTGTGCGCAGCGCCGGGCTGAGGGGAATCGACGCCAGCATGGGGACGTCACCGGATGCATCCGGTCCCTCCGATGCGGACAGTGCTGCCGCGACCTGCGCACCCCCACCCGAACCGAAGAGGTCGAGCACCGTGCCATCCGGCAGGGTGAGTGCGGCCATGTTCTCGATGACCCCGATGACGCGCTGCCCCGTCTGGCGCGCGACGAGAGCGCTGCGGATCGCGACATCGGATGCCGCGGCCTGGGGCGTCGTCACGACCACGACCTCGGCGTGGGGGAGCAGCTGACCGACCGAGATCGCGACATCGCCCGTGCCGGGCGGCATATCGAGCAGCAGGATGTCCAGGTCGCCGAAATGCACGTCGGTGAGGAACTGCTGCACCGTGCGGTGCAGCATGGGTCCCCGCCACGCGACGGCCGCACCCTCGTCGCCCTCGCGCAGGAACATGCCGATCGACACGGTCTTCACCCCGTAGGCCACGGGCGGCAGGATCAGGTCGTCGATGCGGGTCGGGCGGACCGTTCGGCCCTCGGCATCGACCAGGCCCAACAGGCCCGGGATCGAAAAGCCATGCACATCGGCATCGATGAGGCCCACTCGGAGCCCCCGCGCGGCCAGAGCCACGGCGAGATTCGCCGTGACGGTCGACTTGCCGACCCCGCCTTTGCCGCTCGTGACGGCGATCACCCGGGTGAGGGATTCGGCCGTGAACGGGATGCCACGGGGACGACCTGCTCGGAGGCGGTCGGTGAGGGCGGCGCGCTCGGCCGGGGTCATCACGCCGACGTCCACGTGCACATCGAGCACGCCGGGGACGGATGCGGCGGCCCGGCGCACGTCGGATTCGATCCGGGTCGCGGCGGGGCATCCGACGATCGTCAGGGCGATCCCGACATCCGCGATTCCATCCGTGACCGCGATCTGGCGCAGCATGTCGAGGTCACCGATCGGTTGGCGCAGCTCAGGGTCGGTCACCGCCCCCACCGCCGTTCGCACGGCGTCGGTCAGATTCTGATCGACGCCGAGCCCGAATCCGGGGTCATCGCTGTCAGCGCTCATCGGTTGCCGCGGTCTGCGCATCGAATGTGTCGCTGCGTGCCTCGAGACCCTCGAGCAGCGTCTTCAGCTCGTTGCGGAGTTCATGACGGAGAACGTCCTTCGTGACGACATCGCTGCTGACATCGGTGAGCGCCAGCCGAAGAGCCACGATCTCTCGGGCGAGGTACTCGGTATCGGCGAGGTTTCGTTCCGCGCGCTGGCGGTCCTGCTCGATCTGGACGCGGTCGCGGTCGTCCTGGCGGTTCTGCGCGAGCAGGATGAGCGGAGCGGCATACGAGGCCTGGAGGGAGAGGACCAGGGTCAGGGCCGTGAAGCCGTTGGACGCGGAGTCGAAGCGCACCGGCCCGATGGTGTTCCAGAGGATCCAGAGGGCGCAGAACAGGCTGAGCCCGAGCAAGAACCACGGCGTGCCCATCTTGCGGGCAATCCACTCGGTCGCGCGCCCGAACCGGTCACGCGAGGGCTGCGGGGTGCGCGACAGCACGCCGGCGCGCCCGCGTGGCGCGTCCAGCGTGACCCGACGAGACGTGCGCGCCATCAGCGGCGCCTCGATCCGGCCGAACGACTCGCGGGACCGGATGCTGAAGCATCCGCATCGTGCGAGCGCCAGTCATCGGGCAGGAGGTAGTCGAGCACGTCGTCCACGCTCACCGCGCCCACCAGGCGGTGGGCGGTGTCGACGACGGGCAGCGAGACGAGGTTGTAGCTCGCGAGCAGACGGGCGACTTCGGCCGCCGAGGCGGTGGCGTGCACGGGCTCGACCGAGTCGTCGATGATGGCGCCGAGGCGCTCGTGCGGGGGATAGCGCAGCATCCGCTGGAAGTGCACCACACCCAGCAGGCGGCCGGTCGGGGTTTCGTAGGGCGGGAGGGTGACGAACACGGCGGCCGCGAGGGCGGGGTGCAGCTCGTGTCGGCGGATGAGCGCGAGCGCCTCGGCGACCGTCGCGTCGGCCGAGAGCACGATCGGCTCGGGCGTCATCAGACCACCCGCCGTGTCGGGACCGTAGGCAAGCAGTGCGCGCACGTCGTCGGCCTCGTCGGGCTCCATCAGATCGAGCAGCTGCTCGGAGCGGCCCTCGGGAAGCTGGGCGAGCAGGTCGGCCGCGTCATCCGGTTCCATCGCATCGAGGATGTCCGCGGCCCGCTCGTCGCCGAGCTGTTCCAGAATGTGCGCCTGGTCGTCCTCGGGCATCTCTTCGAGGGCATCCGCGAGACGATCGTCGGGGAGCTCGCCCGCGACCTCCATCATCCGCGCGTCGGGCAGGTCGAGCAGCGTGTTGGCGAGGTCGGCGGGCAGCAGCTCGGAATACGACGCCACCAGCTGCTCGACGGACTGCGACTCGCCGGGCGCCATCCGCTCGCGCACGTCGGTCCAGTTCGCGAACGTCGTCGGACCCTTCGCGAAGGGGCTGGCACTCGTCTTCGGGCGGCGGAGGAACAGCTGGCCGATGGCCCACTCACCGAGCCGATTACGTTCGATCGCCGCATCCTCGATCACGGCTTCGCCCGAGCCGTCGATCAGGTGAACGCGCCGTCCGAGCAGCTCGGCGAGCACACGCACCTCACCGCCGCGCGGCTGGAACCGGCGCACGTTGATCAGGCCCGTCGTGATGACCTGCCCGGTCGCGATCGACGTCACGCGTCCGATCGACACGAAGACGTGCCGGCGCCCGGGGATCTCGACGACCAGCCCGACCACACGCGGCGGATCGCTCGCTCGGTACACCACGACGACGTCGCGGACACGGCCCAGGCGGTCTCCCGCGGGGTCGAAGACGGCGCACCCGGCCAGGCGCGCGACAAAGACCCTTTGCGTGCTCACTGCTCCAGCGTAGCCCCGACACAGATGCTGCCTAGGGAGCGCGTGGGACAATGGGCGGATGAGTATGTTGGGACCCGCCCCCACGGGCAAACGTGCCGAAGCCGTCGGCGAGACCATTGCGAGCTATCCGACCTACGAGGGTGCGCAAAAGGCTGTCTCGGCGCTCATCGCGGGTGAGGTTCCCGCGCGCGATATCGCGATCGTCGGGCAGGGTCTTCGTTCGATCGAACGAGTCACCGGACGCCTGGGGTATGCCACCGCCGCACGTTCGGGTGCCGTGAACGGCCTGCTCATCGGACTGTTCTTCTCGGCGATCCTCGTGCTCGGCAGCCCGTCCGTTCCGATCCAGGCGTTCGTCGGGGTGCTGTTCGTCGGCGTGGCCGTCGGCATGCTGCTCAGCATCATCACGTACTCGTTCATTCGTCGACGCCGCGATTTCGCCTCGGTCATGCAGGTGCTCGCGGACCACTACGAGGTCACGGTCGGGGGTGACAGTCTCGCGAAGGCGCGGCAGGTGCTGGGTGTCGGCGGCGGGGCCTCGGCATCCGCGCCCGCTCCCTCCGCCGTCTCCCCGGCCCCCGGGTCCGGCGTGATACCGCCGGCACCGCCCGCGCCCGGTGGTACGGCCGGACCGGGCGAGCGGCCCCCGCTGCCGCCGGACGCCGCGCCCCCGCGCTACGGCGAGCGAATCGAGCAGGCAGCGCCCGAGGCACCCCCGCGTTACGGCCAGCGTGTCGCGTCTGCTCCGCCCGCCGAGTCGGGCGATGCCCCCTCCGAAGCATCCGACTCCGCCTCCGAGGACTCGACAGACCACGACACGGCCGACCCCGCAGCAGACCGCCGCAGCGGCTCGTGAACGGAGGAGATCCCCGCTTCGGAGGACGGACACCGGTGCCTCTTTCCTCCGAAGGCGAGATCTCCTCCGCAGCGCGCGGCGTGGAGCGTTGGCCCGTCACGCTTCCGACGGGCGAGACCGAGGTCAGCATCGCTTCGCAGCGTCCCACGGCGGCCTGGGCGACGCTCGTCCTCGCACACGGTGCCGGTGCGGGGTTCGACCACCCGTTCCTCGTCGGCTTCGCGGAGGCGTTGGCGCACGCGGGCATCGCCACGGTGCGGTTCAACTTCGCTTATCGCGAGGCGGGACGACGGATGCCGGGGCCCGCGTCCCACGCGATCGCCACCTGGCGCGCGGTCGTTGACCGTGCTCGCGGCGAAGCGCCGGCGGGCGAGCCCGTGTGGGCGGCCGGTAAGTCCTACGGAGGGCGCTTGGCCTCGGTGACTGAGGCCGAACGGCCCCTCGGCATCGCGGGCCTCGTGTACCTCGGCTATCCGCTGCATCCGCCCGGCGACCCGACCAAGGAGCGCGCCGAGCACCTGCCGCGGATCGCCGTGCCGCAACTATTCGTCGAGGGCACCAACGACCCCTTCGTCGTGCCCCACGAGGGGCTGGAGCGCGCCGTCTCCACCTGCCAGGATGCCCAGCTCACCTGGATCGAGGGTGGTGGGCACTCCTTCGAGGTGAAGGGGCAGAAACGCCCCGCGGACGAGGTGGGTGCCGCTCTGGCGCCCCTCGTCGCGGACTTCCTCCGCGCCCGACAGCTCTGAGCCCTCATCTGAGCGGAGGGCCACTGCCGAGCGGAGGGAGTTTTCGAGCCAGATCTCCCTCGCTTCGGCAGATCCCCTCCGCTCGGCGGAGGTTCGTGCTGGGAGCGTGAGGATCAGACCTGCGGCGCGAGCCGAGCCATCCAAGCTTCGACGTCGTCCGCCGAGCGCGGGATGTCCGCCGACAGGTTGACGGGACCCATCGTGGTCATCAGGATGTCGTCCTCGATCCGCACCCCGATGCCCCGGTACTCCTCGGGAACCGTCAAGTCGTCGATCTGGAAGTACAGGCCAGGCTCGATCGTGAACACCATGCCGGCCTCGAGCACGCCGTCGTAGTACATCTCGCGTCGTGCCTGTGCGCAGTCGTGCACGTCGATGCCGAGGTGGTGGCTCGTGCCGTGCACCATGTAGCGCCGGTGCTGTCCGCCCGTGTCGGGGGCCAGGGCCTCGTCGGCCGTCACGGGCAGGAGGCCCCATTCGGCGACGCGCGCCGCAATCACGGACATCGCGGCCTCGTGCACCGCGCGGAAGCGGGCTCCCGGGCGGGCCGCGCGCAGCCCCGCATCCGCTGCCTCCCGAACCGCCTCGTAGACCCGGCGCTGCACCTCGGTGAAGCGACCCGAGACGGGCAGGGTGCGTGTGATGTCGGCCGTGTAGAGGCTGTCGACCTCGACGCCGGCATCGATGAGCATGAGGTCGCCGGGCACGACGGGCCCGTCGTTGCGTGTCCAGTGCAGGTAGCACGCGTGGGGTCCGGATGCCGCGATCGTGTCGTAGCCCTCCCAGTTTCCGTCCGTGCGGGCACGGAGGTGGAAGACGCCCTCGACGACGCGCTCGCCGCGGGGGTGCGCGATGACCCGGGGGAGCGAGCGGATGATGTCGTCGAACCCGTCTGCCGTGACCTGCACCGCGAGACGCATCTGCTCGATCTCGAAGTCGTCCTTCACGAGCCGCAGCTCGGACACGAAGCGGGTCAGGCGCTCGTCCTCACCGACCACGAGGTCGTCATCGGATGCTTCGAACGCATCGATGTGCGCCGTGTCGAGCGCGAGGTCGGTGGCGACACCCGCGAGGGCCGGGCGTGGTCCGATCCAGAACTCCCCGATCGAGGCATCCGCGTAGAACTCGGCCGTGTTGCGGTCCGCGCGCTCGCGGAAGTACAGGGTCTCGGTATGACCGTCCTCGACCGGGTCGAACACGAGGACGGCGTCGGGCTCGGCATCCCGCTCCCACCCGGTCAGGTGCGCGAACGCGGAATGAGCGCGGAACGGATAGTCGGTGTCGTTGCTGCGAACGGCGACACCGCCCGCGGGAACCACGAGACGTTTGCCCGGGAACTCCGCCGAGAGCGCCGCGCGGCGCGCGGCGGCAAAGGCGGCCTGCGGGCGGGCTGTGGGAGACGGCTCGGGGCGGTCGGCCCATCCGGTCGAGATCGTGTCGAGAAAGCCCTGGCCGAATCGCTGGCGTCGGTTCGTGTTGGCCTGCGCCTCGCGCTCGTCGCGAGCGCTCGCGGATTCGTCCGCGTCGGTCGCCGCGCCGTCGGACACCGTGTTGGTTTCACCTGTCGTGCTCATCGTTCCAGTCTCGCACGCGTGCCGCGCCGGCGCCGGGAGGGCGGCTCGCTCAGCCGACGGGCTCGAGCTGGACGACGAGGGGCCGGTGGTCGCTGCCCGACCCGTCGAGCGAGCGCAGCACGATCGATCCCGTCGCCTTCCAGTTGGGTGTCGAGAGAACATGATCGATCGGTGCACCGGCGAGCGCGGGAAGGTCGGTCGTCCACGTTCCCACTCCGCCGTTTCCGGATTCGGATGCCGCATCGTGGCAGTACCCGAGTGTTCCGCCGTCGACACCGAGCCGTGCCATGTGGTCGATCGTCGCGTTGAAGTCGCCCGCCATGATCACGTTGCCCGTGGCACACTGGTCGGCCAGCCACCGGAGATCCTCGCGCCAGCGCTCCATATCGTCCTGCCGCGGGGCCACGGCGTGGACCGCGACCACGATCGGTCCCTCGCCGTCGACCGGCATGGCGACGGCGCTCGGGAGGATCGCCGTGTTGCTCGAGCCGTCCTGCGACGACTCGATGATCGAGTAGTCGCCGAGCTCGGGGGAGATCAGGAGTGTCGTGGATCGGGCATCCCAGGTGTCCACGCCCACGTTGAACTCGACGTGGTGCGCCCACATGGGTCGCCCGAGTTCGCGCATGGCAACGGCGATCTGCTCCCCGGTCTCGATCGTCGTTTCGGGGAGCGAGATGATGTCCGCCTGCATCGCGACGGCAGTCTGCGCCACGGATACGGGATCCGTCGCCTCGCCGGCTGTATTCCAGGTCATGACGCGCACGCTCGTCTCCGTTTCGGCGGGGAGCTCGGTGGTGCCGATTCCCCGCGTCGCGACGATCGCGCCGTTGCCGAGCGTCCCGACGATCGCGATCAAGGCCATCGAGAGGGCGAACCCTCGGAGGGGCCGGGCGATCGCGAGAAGCAGCATCAGGATCGTGGCGATCGCGAAGGCGACGGCGACGAGCGACCGGAAGGCCACGATCTGAACGATCGGGAACGTCTGCTCGACACGGAAGAACGAGGGCCAGGTCAGCACCGCTGTCGCGATCGCGAACAGCACGGCGATGAGGATCCCGAGCACACGCAGCACGCTCCGACTCTAGAAGCTGAGGCTGGGAGAACGACCCACGCGAGGCCCCCAGCCGGCTCCCGCTCCGCTCCGCATCAACGTGCGGGGTACGCTCATGGGGTGAGCGGGCAGTGGCGAGTCGAGCGGCGATTCGAGGGGCCGAGCGACCTGCACCTCCACTCGCTGAGATCCGACGGCACCGAACCTCCCGAGACCGTCGTGCGCGCGGCGCACCGGTACGGACTCCGCACGATCGCGCTGACCGACCACGACACGACCGCCGGCTGGGCCGAGGCCGCCGAGGCCACCGCGTCGCTCGGCATGACCCTCTTGCCGGGCATGGAGTTGAGCGCCAAGCACGGGTGGCGAAGCGTCCACCTCCTCGCGTACCTCTTCGACCCCGATAACGCGGCTCTGCGGGCCGAGATGGAACGCGTTCGTACAGACCGGATGGGTCGGGCCGAGCGGATCGTCCGCAACATCGCGCGCGACTACGACCTGTCGTGGGCGGACGTCGTCGCCCAGACATCCGACGGCGCGACCGTGGGCCGCCCGCACATCGCCGATGCGCTGGTCGCGCGCGGGCTGGCCATCGATCGGTCCGCGGCGTTCGAGGGCATCCTGCATCCGCGCGAGGGGTATTACGAGGGACACTACGCCCCCGATCCGCTCACCGCCGTGCGCCTGGTCGTTGCCGCCGGGGGTGTGCCGATCGTCGCGCATCCGACTCCCGCCGGGCGGGGACGGATGATGCCGGTTCCGTATCTCGAAGAACTCATCGACGCGGGGTTGGCCGGGTTCGAACTCGATCATCGCGAGAACACGCCGGAGGGTGTCGCCGTGCTGCGTGAGATCGTCGCGCGGCGTGACCTGATCGTCACCGGCTCAAGCGACTATCACGGCCTCGGCAAGCCGAACCTGCCGGGCGAGAACACGACCTCGGACGACATGGTCGAGCGCATCATCGCGCTCGGCACCGGTGTCGCGCCCGTCTACCCCTGAGAGTCCCGCTCGCCTGGCACAAATCGGGGTTCGCGGACGGCGGGCGGCCCGATTTCTGCCGGGGGAGCGGTGCGAGGGCCGAATGTCGGGGGCGAAACGCCTCGCGGCCCCCACCCCGGGAGAGGGGTGAGGGCCGCGAGGGTCGTGTCAGGTGCTGGTCAGGCGATCAGGAGAGCGCCTTGGTCTTGATCTGGTCGTACTCGGCCTGCGTGATCGTGCCGGCGTCGAGGAGCGACTTGGCCTTGGCGATCTCGTCGGCCGGGCTCGTTCCGGCGGCGTGCTTGATGTAGTCCTGCTGCGCGCGGTGGATGGCTTCCGCCTGCGCCGCGCCTCGCTCACTCATCCCCTTGCCGCGGGCAATGAGGTACACGAGCGCGCCGATCCAGGTGAAGACGAGGAGGAAGACGATCCACAGGGCCTTCCACCAGCCGCTGAGCTTGTGGTCGCGGAACAGGTCACTGATGATCGAGAACAGCACCATCAGGTAGGCGAAGAAGATGAAGATAGCCAGGAACCACCAGATGATGTCCCAGAAGGAGCCCCAGAAACCCTGGTACTCGTAGCCGGACGTGGTGACGGCTTCGGTGAAGATGCGCACGGGTGTGCCTTTCAATCGGATGATCGGCGCCTGAGGGCGCCACCGCTCAAGATAGCGGTTGGCGCCGTCCCGCGGGGCTCAATCTGATCCAGACGCGCCGGTGTTTACGCGGTGGGGGCGCTGGGTGCGCCAGAGGAGCCACCCGAGCGACGACGCCGACGACGGCGCGACGGTGCGGGGCGTCCATCGTGGTGCTCGCTGCCACCGCCATCGTGCGTTCCGCCCCCCTCGGTGCGGGGGGCATCGGATGCGGCGACAGCGCTCTCGGTCGGCGCGGTGGTGGCGGCCGAGGTCGTTCGTTCTGCGCCATCACCGGAGCGCGAACGCGAACGTGAACGGCGGGGGCGATCACCGGACGGCGCCGAGCCCGAACGCTCACGCGCGGGCTCCTGCGTCTTGACGGTCTGCGTGCGCGGCGCCGTGGTCAGACGACCCTTCGTGCCGGCCGGGATGTCGAGGTCGGTGAACAGGTGCGGGCTCGACGAGTACGTCTCGGTCGGCTCGGGCTGACCGAACTCCAGCGCCCGGTTGATGAGCGCCCACTTGTGCAGATCGTCCCAGTCGACGAACGTCACGGCGATGCCGGTCTTGCCCGCGCGACCGGTACGGCCGGCGCGGTGGAGGTAGGTCTTCTCGTCATCGGGGATGGTGTGGTTGATGACGTGCGTGACGTCGTCGACGTCGATGCCGCGCGCGGCGACGTCGGTGGCGATCAAGACATCCTTCTTGCCCGCCTTGAACGCCGCCATCGAACGCTCGCGCGCTTCCTGGCTCATGTCGCCGTGCACGGAGGCGGTGTTGAAGCCGCGATCGCCGAGCTCGTCCGACAGGCGCTGCGCGGCGCGCTTGGTGCGCGTGAAGATCACGGTCTTGCCGCGGCCATCCGACTGCAGGATGCGGGCGATGACCTCGTCCTTGTCGAGCGAGTGAGCGCGGTAGACGAGGTGCTTGATGTTGGCCTGCGTGAGGCCCTCATCGGGGTCCGTCGCGCGGATGTGGATGGGGTTCGTCATGAAGCGACGCGCCAGGGCCACGATCGGGCCGGGCATCGTCGCCGAGAAGAGCTGCGTGTGACGGATCTGCGAGACCTTCGTGATGATCTTCTCGATGTCGGGCAGGAAGCCGAGGTCGAGCATCTTGTCGGCCTCGTCCAGCACGACCTCGGTCGCGTTCGAGAGGTTGAGCAGGCGCTGGTTGTTGAGGTCGATCAGGCGTCCGGGGGTGCCGACGACGATCTGAGCGCCGGCCTTCAACTGGTCGATCTGACCCTCGTACGCCTTGCCGCCGTAGATCGCCACGACGCTCGTCGAGCGGTTCGAGGTGAGCATGTCCATGTCCTCGTAGACCTGGACGGCCAGTTCGCGGGTCGGGACGACGATGAGGGCCTTGACGCCCGGGGAGGGGTCGAGTCCCAGGCGCTGGACGACGGGGATGCCGAAGCCGAAGGTCTTTCCGGTGCCCGTCTTGGCCTGCCCGATGATGTCCTGACCGGGGAGCCCGAGGGGGATCGTCTGCTCCTGGATGGGAAAGGCATCCACGATGCCCTTCTTCGCGAGGGCTTCGACGATGTCTTGATCGACACCGAGTTCGGCGAAGGTCGTCACAATATGAGCCTGTCCGGCAGTGAGATGCTGCCTGGGTGCTTGCCCCAGTGGGGCAGAAGGGATACCACGCCCTTCACTCAGCCACAGGCGCGGGGTCCCGATCCGACGCCGGGACGACGCCCAGCCTACCCGAGGGCCCGCGACGCGCCTCTTCCGCCACTCCCGGCGCTTGCCCGGGCGCCCGTGCGCCCCCGCGGCTAGGCTGATCCCGTGTTCAATTGGTTGCGCCGTCGGCGCACGCCGCGTCGCGTGCTGACCCTCCGGTCCCGGGGTGAGTCCTCCGGCACGACCCGGGTCGATTTCTCCGAACTCGCACCGGATGTGCAGACCTTCCTGGGCCAGGCGGCCTATTTGCAGCTGGGATATTTCGAGACGCTCACGCAGCTGATCACCTCGACGCCGGAGTTGGCGCAGAAAGAGGCGCTGTCGCGCGCGGCCGGTGCGGCGCTCACGAAGCACCAGGCGATCGTCTCGCTCATCCGCGATCGGAATGAAGACCCCACGACCGTGATGCTGCCCTTCCGTGAGCAGCTCGATGCGTTTCGTCGCGTCACGAGCGGCGATCGTGCGATGGAGACGCTGCTGAGCGTGCACCTGACCGCAGGGCTCCTCGACGATTTCTACCACGCGCTCGCCTCGACCTACGGGGATACCGGGCGACGAGTATCCGTCATCCTCGAAGCCGACGATGATCGTGGCGCGATCGTCGAGATCATCGGAGCGACGATCGCGAGCGATGAGGAATGGCGTTCGCTGCTGTCGATGTGGGGGCGGCGCCTGGTCGGAGACACCCTGCTCGTCGCGCGGGCGGCGCTGACGACATCCGTCGGTCTCGATCGTGCCGCCGAAGAGAAGGTCGAGCCGGTGTTCACCGAACTCATGGCCGCGCACTCGCGACGGATGGATGCGGTCGGCCTCAACGCTTGAGCGCGGCCGCGGGCCTCTCAGACGAGCTTGAGACGGATGCGCTCGCGCTCATCGCGCGCGACGCGGGCGCGCGAGACCACCACGAGCACGATCCCGGTCACGGCGGCCGGGATGAGGATCGACGCGACCCACAGCCAGGGGTTGCTCTCGGCCAGGCCGAGCCAGGTGAGGCTCGTATAGATCACGGCAGCGATTGCCGCGTCCAGCAGAGGAGCGAGCGCAACGCCGCGTGCCGGACGCAACGGGAGGGCGAGGTGCAGTGCCAACCCGATCGCAACGGCCGCGACCAGCGCGAGGACGATCAGCATGTCAGCCGACGAAACCGATGCGGCGTGCCTCTTCGGTGCCGAGCTCGACGTACGCGAGGGAGGCCGTGGGAACGATGTAGGAATTGCCCTTGGAGTCGGCGAAAGATACGTGCGAAGCGGATGCGTCGAGTGCCTTCGCGACGGATGCGCGGACGGTCTCGGCGGATTCCGACGTCTCGAAGTTCAGCTCACGGCCGGTGTTGGCGATGCCGATGCGAATCTCCACGGGTGACTGCCTCTCTGCTCTTCGGGCGCGACGCCCGTCTGCTCTGAAACTCTACGACACGGGTGGGACGGGGCCGCCCGGCTGGGTCACGCTGAGGGCGAACGCCCGCCTTCGTGCCGCGCGCGGCGGTCGGGCGGTCGGTGTCGGGAGCCCGCGTTAGCGTGGGGGGATGAGCATGCATGGTGGCGGGGTGGGCGACCTCGACGAGGCGCAGACCGCCGTCATGATGTTGCCGCCGGATGCCTCGGGCGTCGTCATCGGGGCGCCCGGCACCGGCAAGACCGAGGCGCTGATCGCGCGTGTGGCGCGGCTGCTCACCTCAGCGAGCGTGGGTGTCGACGAGGTTCTCGTCCTCACACCCACCCGCCAGACCGCCACCGCGCTGCGCGACCGGCTCGCGCTCGTGGGGGGCATGGCAACCCCGGGGCCCCTCGCCCGGTCGATGGCTTCTTTCGCGTTCCAGCTCGTGCGTGCCGTGTCGGTGCAGGGCGGTGGTGAACCCCCGCGTCTGCTCACCGCGCCGGATCAGGACCGCATCATCGCCGAGCTGCTCGCGGGGGATGAACGGGATGCCGAGCGCGGCATCTCGCGATGGCCCGCGTCCCTCGGTCCGGCGGTGCGGGCATCGCGCACGTTCCGTGCCGAACTCCGTGCGCTCCTCGCCGAGTGCACGGAGCGCAGCATCGGTCCCGCCGAGCTGGCGGCGGCGGGACGTCGGCTCGGGCGCGAGGCGTGGGTGGGTGCGGCGGAGTTCTTGACCGATTACCGATTCACGGTGGGCGCGATGCGCTCCGATCACCGCGATCCGGCCGAACTGTTGCGTGAGGCAGCGGCGATCCTCGCGACGGCGCCCCCGGGTGCGGCGGGAGAGGCGCTGCTCGGCCCCCCGGCACGACTGCGTGCCGTACTCGTCGACGATGCTCAAGAGCTCACGCGCGGGGGGATTTCGATGCTTCGGGGCCTACGGGCACGTGGCGTCGCGGTACTGGCCTTCGGCGACCCGGACATCGGGTCCGGTTCGTTTCGCGGCGCCTCGCCCGAGTTGTTCGCGCGGCTCTGCGACGCCCTCGGCACGCTGCACGTGTTGGACGATCAGCACCGGTCGACCCCGACGCTGACACGGATTGCGCGCGAGGTGACGTCCGCGATCGGGGCGTCCGGACGCATCGAACATCGTCGGGCGCCGGGGCCCGAACTCCCGCCGGATGCCCGCGTGCGGACGATCATCGCGCCTTCGCCGCACGAAGAGATCGATCGCATCGCGCGGGTGTTGCGGGAGTGGCACATCGTCGAAGAGGTCCCGTGGTCGGCGCTCGCGGTGGTGGCCCATGACACCCGGCAGGTCGGGGAGCTCGAGGCCGAACTGGCCGCGCGAGAGGTGCCGACCCGTTCGTCCAGCCTGCCGCGGCCGCTCGGCAGCGAGGGTGTCGTGCGCGATCTCGTGCAGCTCGTGCGGCTCGGCATGAGTGCTCCCGAAACGCGGGATTCTGAAGCGCTGGCAGCGGCTTTGCTCTCCCCCTTCGGGGGGCTCGACGCGGTCGGACTCCGGCGACTTCGCGCGCGTCTGCGACATGCGGAACTCGCCGACGGCGGCACCCGCCCGGCCCGCGAGCTGCTACACGAGGCCATGGCGAACCCCCTCGATCTTGTCCTGCTCGACACGCCCGAGGCCCGAGCGGCCGAGCGCCTGGCCACGACGCTGCGCGTGCTGCATGACGACGCCCAGCGCGGCGCGACGGTGCACGATCTGCTGTGGGTCGCGTGGGATCGTGCGCGGGATGGCGGGGGGCGCCCGCTTGCTCGTGTGTGGCACGAACTCGCCGCGACACCTGGCACGCTGTCGGCCGAAAGCGGCCACGCGCTCGACGCGCTGGTCGCGCTGTTCGATGCCGCGAAGCGTTTTGTCGAGACATCCCCGAATGAGGCCCCCGAGGCGTTCCTCCGTCGCATGGTCGACAGCGAGGTGCCCGAAGACATGCTGACGTCGCCGGATGTCGCCGAGACGGTTTCCTTGCTCACGCCGGCGGCGGCGCTGGGCACGCAGTTCGAGGGGATCGTCATCGCGGGCGTTCAAGACGGCGTGTGGCCGAACGTGCGCCTGCGCGGTGGTTTGCTCGACACCTGGCGGCTGGGCGATGTGGCGGGAATGGCGGATGCCGGGGGAGCGGATGCTACGGACGGCTCCCCGGGGCCCGGGGCGACGGACACGCTCGATCGGCGCCGTGCGGTGCTCCACGACGAGCTGCGGCTGCTCGTCCGCGCCGTGTCTCGAGCGCGCACCCGCCTCGCGGTGACAGCAGTCGACGACGATGATCGTGGCCCGAGCCCGCTGTTGAGCTTCTTCCCCGAACCCGACGACGTGGACGATGCGTCCGGTGCCGCGGATCATCCGCTGACTCTTCGCGGACTCGTGGCCCAGCATCGGCGTGCGCTCACAACGCCCGTCGCGCCCGCCCCGGTGCGCGCGCACGCGACCGGTCAACTCGTCGTACTCGCCCGCGCGGGCGTGCCCGGGGCGGCGCCGCACCAGTGGTACGGGATGGCCGAAGCATCCTCGACCGGCCCTCTGCGCGATCCGAACCGTTCGCCGGTGCACGTCTCGCCGTCGAAGCTCGACGCGTTCGACGCATGCGGGCTGGACTGGGCGATCCGCGCCCTCGGCGGGGACACACGTTCGTGGTCGGCGGGGGTCGGAACGATCCTGCACGCGGCCATGGAAGAGGTGCCGAGCGGCGACCGCGATGCCCTGCAGGCCGTCGTCGACGGGCGCTGGGGTGAACTCGACTTCGAGGCGCCGTGGATGTCCCGCAAGGAGCACGCGTGGGCGGGTCTGCTCGTGGACCGACTGCACGCGTACCTCGAGCGCTTCCACCGCGAAGAGGGTCGTGCCATCGGTGCCGAGGCGCGTTTCCGCCTCGCGATCGACATGGACTCCGCGGCGAGCGCCGCAGAGGGTGGGGAGGTGGCGCCGGATGTCTGGGCCATCCGTGACGGCGATCCTCATCCCGACGCGGAACCGAACATCCCGGAGGGCCGCAGGCTGGCGCTGCTCAGCGGCTCGGTCGACCGTATCGAGGTCTATCCGCCCGCCCGCGGCGAATCCCTCGACGTCGCGGAAGGGGGCGGTTCGGAGCGGGTTGTCGTCGTCGACCTCAAGACGGGGCGCTCGGAAGACAAGGTCACCGACGAGAAGGTCGCCGAAGATGCCCAGCTCGCGGCCTACCAACTCGCTCTGCTCGAGGGGTTGCTGCCCGGCGCCGATCCGACGGCCAACGCGGGCGCCCGCCTGCTCGTCCTCTCGAAGACCCTGAAGAACACGCACTACCGCCTCGCGCGTCAAGCCCCCATGGATGCCGCGCGTCGGACGTCGTTCCTGCGCACCATCATCGACGTGGCCGAGGGGATGTCCTCCGAGCGGTTCGATGCGAACCTCGACACACATTGCACAACGGATCGCTTCGCCGTGTGCCGCATCCACACGATCAAGGCGGTGTCGGCCTCGTGAGTGCGATCGTGTCGGCTGACCCGGCATCCTCCTCCGCGCGAAGCACCGAATGGCCGGGCCGGCTGGGCCTCTCGGCCCCGGTTCTTTCGGCGACCCTCGGCCTGCCCGACCCGACGCCCGATCAGCGCGCCGTGATCGAGGCGCCGCCGAGCCCCGCGCTCGTCGTGGCCGGTGCGGGCAGCGGCAAGACCGAGACGATGTCGGGCCGGGTCGTCTGGCTCGTCGCGAATGGCCACGTGCGGCGCGACGAGGTGCTCGGGCTGACGTTCACCCGCAAGGCGGCCGGCGAGTTGGCCGAGCGGATCGAGCAGCGGCTGGCGGGCATCGACGAGTTCGGTCGGCGCGGGCTGCTGCCGCACCTCGAGGCCCTCGCCGCGGACGGAACCCTCGCGGCGTTCTGGGCGAGGGCGGGCGCACTGTCGCCTCGCGCGCGACGCGCCGAGCTGATCGCATTCGTCGACGACCTCGCCGAGTCGCTCGGGGCGGTGCCGCCGGAGCAGGATGTGGCGGGCGAGGCCCTGTTGTCGCGGCCCCGCGTGTCGACCTACAACGCGTTCGCCGACGCGATCGTGCGCGAGCACGGGCCGCGGATCGGGCGCGACCCGGACGCTGCGCTCATGAGTCAGTCCGGCTCGTGGCTGCTCGCACGGCGGGTCGTGGTTGCATCCGAGGACGAGCGACTCTCCGAGCGCGGTGAGGCCTTCGCGAGTGTCGTCGATGCCGTGCACCGCCTTGCCGGTGAGCTGCTCGACAACCGCGCCGACGCCGAGAGCGTGGCTCGTTTCGGCGAAGAATGGGCGACGGCGCTCGAACCTGTGACGAACCCGGCGCTCGCCAATCCCGGAGACATCGAGAAGTTCCACGCCGCGATGAGCGGGCTACCCGTTCTCGTGGGCCTCGTGAACGACTACGCCACGCGCAAGCGCGCGGAGGACACCCTGGACTTCGCCGATCAGGTCGCCGGCGCGCTCGAGATCATCGAGCGCGCGCCCGAGGTTGCCGACCAGCTTCGCGAGCAGTACCGCGTCGTGCTGCTCGACGAATATCAGGACACCTCCGTCATCCAGACCCGGCTGCTCGCCGAGGTCTTCCGCGACTCCGCCGTCATGGCCGTCGGTGACCCCAATCAGTCGATTTACGGATGGCGCGGCGCGTCCGCGGACAATCTCGGCGCCTTCCCGGGGGCCTTCGCGCACGGCACCGCCTGCGGGCGATTCAGCCTGATGGTCAGCTGGCGAAATGACCTCAACATCCTGACCGCCGCAAACCGGCTCGTGGCGGGAGCGGAGCATCGTGGGGTGCCGGTCGGCGCTTTGGATGCGCGACCCGGTGCCGCGGAGGGACGGGTCGAGTGTCGATTCGAGAAGACGATCGACGACGAAGCGGATGCGGTCGCGCGCTGGTTTGTCGAGGCACGCGCGCGGCATGAGCTCGTACAGGCGGACTCGGCCAGTCCCCGCGCTCACTCCGGCGCCGTGCTGTTCCGGACCAAGCGCCACATGAATGCGTTCGCCGAGGCGTTGGCGCGGCATGACGTGCCGCATCGCATCCTCGGGCTCGGCGGGCTCCTGACGACCCCCGAAGTCGTCGATGTCGTCGCCGCACTCCGGGTCGTCCATGATCCCTCGCAGGGATCGTCGCTGATCCGTTTGCTGTCGGGCCCCCGCTTCGCGATCGGCGTGGCCGACCTCGCCGCGCTGCACGCCCTGGCGGATGTGCTCGCGAGACGCGACGGTGCGCTCGTGCCGCTCCCGGCCGAACTGGCGGCACGAGTACGCGGATCGGCCGGCGCCGACGAACAACCATCGCTCGTCGATGCGCTCGAGTTCGTCCGCACGGTGCGCGACGACTACCGCCTCCTCGCCGACATCACGCCCTCGGGGCGCGCTCGCCTGCGCGAGGCGGGCGAGATGCTCGGGCGGTTGCGGCGAGCCGTGGCCCAGCCGATCCCCGATCTGATCCGCACGATCGAGCTCGAGCTGCGCCTCGATATCGAGCTGGCGGCGAACGAGACGCGCGGGCCCGCCCGCGTCGCCTCGGCGCAGCTCCGTGCTTTTCTCGATGAGGTGCGCGCGTTCCTGACGGCCGATGAGCGCGGCTCGATCAGCAGTCTGCTCGCCTGGCTCGATCACGCGGAAGAGACCGATGAGCTCATGCCGCGTCCGGAGCCTCCCCAGCCGGGGGTCGTGCAGCTGCTGACCGTGCACGGCTCGAAGGGCCTGGAGTGGGACGCGGTGGCCGTCGTCCGTCTCGTGCAGGACGAGCTGCCCAAGGCCCCACGCTCGGTTGCCGGATGGCTCGGCTTCGGCGTCCTGCCCTCTGCGTTCCGCGGCGACCGGGATGCGCTGCCCGTGCTGGACTGGCGCCCGGGCGCAGATCCCGACCGATCCGCATTGCGGAAGGCCATCGCCGCCTATCGCGACGGGGTGCGCGATCACCAGAAGGCCGAGGAGCGGCGCCTGGCTTATGTCGCCGTCACGCGGGCCCGCTCGGACCTGCTGCTGACGGGCTCGCAGTGGGGTGGGCAGAGCAAACCGCGCAACGTTAGTCCGTACCTCGCCGAGATGGTGGAAGCGCTCGGGATGCCGCCGATCGAGGGCGCGGACCCGGGCGATAACCCGTACGACGAACGGGGTGGACAGGTGCTTTCGTGGCCGCTCGACCCGCTGGGTGCGCGGGGTCCCATCGTCCGCGCTGCCGCCGCGAGCGTCGACAACGCGGCAACGCGTGCCGACCCCGAACCGGATGAGCTGCTCGCGCGTCTGCTCGCCGAGCGCGACCTGCGTGCCCAGGGGCCGAGCCATGCGGCACCGACGCGCATCCCCGCATCCCGCTTCAAGGATTTCGTCACGGATTACTCGGAAACCGTTGCCGCCATCGCGCGTCCGATGCCCGAGCGGCCCTACCGGCAGACACGCCTCGGCACCCTGTTCCACTCGTGGGTCGAGCATCGGTCGGGGCGGAGTGGCGCGGGTGCGTCAACCGACGATGCGCTCTGGGAGCGCGATGACGATCCGACCGAATCCGAGGCATCCGCCGAAGACGCCGCTGACCTCGAGCGACTTCGTGTGAACTTCGAGCGGTCGGAGTGGGGGCCGCTGCAGCCGCTCGAGGTCGAAACCGAGATCGACTTCGCCCTGGCCGAGTCCGATGGCCCCGGCCGCGTCGTGATCTGCAAGCTCGATGCCGTCTACCGGCGCGACGATCGCGAGGGCCGCATCGAGATCGTGGACTGGAAGACGGGGCGTCCGCCGCGGACGGCCGCGGAGCGCGAGGAGCGGATGCTGCAGCTCGCCCTCTATCGAGTGGCCTATCACAAGGCCCGCGGCGTCCCCCTGGGCCAGATCGACGTCGCGCTGTATTACGTGGCCGACGATCTCATCCTGCGGGGAGACCGGCTCTACTCCGAGGCCGACCTCGCCCAGCGCTGGAAGGCGGCGCGCGAGGCCCGTGCTGCCTCGATCTCCTCATCCGGATCCGAGGGGTCCGCATCGGATCCGTCCCGTGCCGTCGGGCCTGCAGCGTCCGGCGACCCGGTGTCGCCTGCGGATGCAGCGCCGGGCGCGACGCCCGAGGACTGACGAAGTTCGCTCCAGCTGCTCACGTCGATCGGTGCGGTCTCCCTGTCGGTAACCGGGACAGCGGATGGTTCGCCCAGCGAAGACGACCGTTCCGCGCGCTCGCCATCGGCCGAAGACGCGTCGCGATCGCCCGGCTCGTGCTCGCGGGCCGCCGCGACGAACAGCGAAACCATCTCGGGGTCGTACGCGTCGGTCTGCATGGCGGTGCTGCCGTCGTCCGCCGCGCTCGCCTTCGTCACGGGAGTGTCTGCGAGGACGGCTATTGCGTCGTCCACCCCGACAACGGCGACCGGATCGAGCCGCGTGGCGGCATCGCCCAGTCCGTCGACGAGTGCGTCCAGCAGCACGACCGCGTCCTCCACGACGTCGTCACGGCGCTGTTCGTGGCCGTGCAGCAGCCACTTCGCGAACTCCAGTTCGGCATACAGCCGAGCGCGGGTGCGCAAGTCTGGATCGGGCGAACGGTGTGCCGAAGAGACGTATGCGGCGTAGACATCGTCGGAGGCATCCGGTGCGGCGGCCAGCCACTGCAGATCGACCGCCGGATCGCCGACGCTGAAACGGCTCCAGCCCAGCACGCCCGAAACGGTCGGAACGCCGTCTCGGTCTTCGTAGCGGAAGGACGATGCAACCGCGTCACCGAGAACAACGCACGGGTCGAATCGCCAGAGCGCCTCGTCCTCGGCCGCGCGGCGCCACCGTGTGGCGAGGGCGACGGGCAGCCGGCGCGTGGACGCGGCCCGTTCGACGAGAGCGACGACCGACTCGCGCACCTCGTCAGCGGTCTTGACGGGAAGTCCCTCGGCCCGAACAACCGATGCGGGCAGCGCGTGCAGGGCCGCGAGGGCGATGCCGATCGAGGTCGCCGCCCCCGGTCCGGCGGGCAGGTCGCCCGCCTCGACGCGATAGCCGGGGACGAGGTCGGTGAGGAGGGCCCGACCCTCGGCGAGCGCGACCTCGCCGAGCGGACGCGGCGCCGCGAAGGGCAGCAGGGCTCGGGCGCCCGGGGTCAGGGCGCGCAGGGCCAACGCCTCGGTGGCGAGGTCGCTGGCGGCGGATGAATCCACCGGTGCGCGCACGACGACGTGCGATCCGTCATCCAGTCCGACGACGGCGCTGTCGTAGCGTCCACCCTCGCCTGTGGAGAGGGCAGCCGTCGAGACGATCGCGGCCTCGGGCAGGGCTGCGCTCACCGACGCGGCTAAAGTGAGGGGGGAGCCAGTCATGCCCCCAGGGTAGGTCTGTCCTCGCACGCACTACCCGCGCCACGCCCGCGAAAGAGGTCTTCCATGACGGTCCCGGGCCTGCCCAGGGTGATCACGCCCCCGGTCTCGGCGATCGACCGCTCGGCGATCGACCGCGACCTTGCCGACGGTCTCGCTGTTCTTGCGGCCGAGCCCGGTTCCCGCGTGTTGCTGCTGCGGCGGGGTCGCGCTCCGCTCGACGAGTCCGGTGTGATCGTGCTCGTTCCCGCGTCGGCGCTGGGCGCGGACGCCATCGTGGCGTTCCTCGGCCGCGATGCCAGGGGCCCCGTTCTGCTGGCGCTGCTCGAGGAAGAGGACGATGCACCGGTCGATCCCGCGGGTGGGTGGGCGGAGTTGCGCGAGGTGGGCGGCGCGCTCGGCTTCGAGGACGCCGCTTTCTTCGTCGAGGCGCTGTCGCTCGCTCGGTGGATCCGAGATGCCGCCTTCTGCCCCGCGTGCGGAACGCGTACCGAACTGCGAAATGCCGGATGGTCGAGGCACTGCCCGTCGTGCGGCCGCGAGCATTTCCCCCGCACCGACCCCGCCGTCATCGTCGCGGTCACGGATGGCACACGCTTGCTGCTCGGGTCGAACGCCGCCTGGCCGGAGGGGCGCTACTCGTGCTTCGCGGGTTTCGTCGAAGCGGGGGAGTCGGCCGAGGAGTCCCTGGTGCGTGAGATCGAGGAAGAGTCGGGCGTGCGTATCGCGGCGCTCGAATACGTCGGGTCCCAAGCCTGGCCGTACCCGCGTTCTCTGATGCTCGGGTACCTCGCCTCCACCGAGAACTCCGAGGCCGCGCGTCCTGACGGGTCGGAAATCGTGGATGTGCGGTGGTTCGAGCCCGACGAGATCGCCCGGGCGCTTGCCGGCGACGGCGATGTCACGCTGCCCGGACCGTCATCCATCTCCCGCGGACTCATCGAGCGCTGGCTCGAACGGGTCACGGAGCGATGACGGATGTCTCGGAGGGCGCCGAGCGTGCCCTGAACGACCTCGATGAGCATCAACGCGAGGCGGTGCTCGCCGTCCGCGGACCCGTCTGCGTGCTTGCGGGCGCGGGGTCCGGCAAGACGCGTGTGATCACGCACCGCATCGCCTACGGCGTCGATAGCGGGATGTATTCACCGCCGCGCGTGATGGCCGTGACCTTCACCACCCGCGCGGCCGGAGAGATGCGGGGGCGATTGCGGTCCCTCGGCATCGAGGGGGTCTCGGCGCGAACTTTCCACGCCGCCGCGCTCGCGCAGCTGAACTACTTCTGGCCGACGGTTGCGGGCGGGGAGTCCGCACCGCCGGTGCTGCCGAACAAGGTGCGCATGCTGTCGGATGCCGCGAGTCGCGTGCGTCTGACGCTCGACGGGGCGACGCTTCGCGACATGGCTTCCGAGATCGAATGGCGCAAGGTCACTCTCCGCACGATCGAGGACTATGCGCGCGCCGGCCGTCCGGGTCTCGGTCGCCTGAGCCCCGACGCGGTGGTCGGTCTACACGAGGCCTACGAAAAGCTCAAGGACGAGCGGCGCCAGCTCGACTTCGAAGACATCCTGCTCGCCTGCGCCGGCATGATCGAGTCCGAGCCGCGCGTGGCGCGTGCCGTCCGCGAGCAGTACCGCCACTTCACGGTGGATGAGTATCAGGATGTCTCTCCGCTCCAGGAGCGGCTGCTCTCCCTCTGGCTCGGCGACCGGGATGATCTCTGCGTGGTCGGCGACGCGAGCCAGACGATCTATTCGTTCGCCGGCGCCGACCCGCGCTTTCTGCTGGATTTCGAGCGTCACCACCCCGGTGCCCTGATGGTGCGCCTCGAGCGCAACTATCGTTCGGCACCGGCCGTTCTCGCGACGGCCAACGCGCTCATGCGCGGTCGTCCGGGCGCGCTCGAACTCGTGGCGGCGTCCGAACCCGCGCCAGACTTCACCTATGTCCCTGTTGACCCCTCGGAACGGGACACAAGTGAAGTCTCGCGCGTCGTGTCGGGAGGGGCGAGCGCGCAGGCCACGACCGCGATGCACCCCGACGACGACGCCGAGGCCGTGGCGGTCGCCCGCGACATCAAGCGACGACTCGACGCGGGCGAGACGGCCGAGGGCTTCGCCGTGCTCTATCGGGCTCATTCGCAGTCGGCGGCTCTGCAGCGCGCGCTAGCCGCCCAAGACATCGCCGCGAGCGTTCTGGGCGGCAAGCGGTTCTTCGAGCTGCCCGAGGTGCGCGACGCGGTCATGGTGCTCCGCGGCGAATCCGTCGCGGGCGGCTCGGGCGAACTCGTTCCGATCGTTCGCGATCTGCTGCGCTCTCGCGGGTACACCGAGACGCCGCCCCCGGCGGGCGGGGCGCTCCGTGACGCGTGGGAAGCGCGTGCGACTCTGCTGCGTCTGGCGGAGGATGCACCTCCGGGCACGACGCTGCGCGCTTTCACGGACGACCTCCAGGCCCGTGCGCGCGACCAGCACGATCCGGGGCTGCGCACCGTCACCCTGGCCACGATCCACGCGGCCAAGGGGCTCGAGTGGGATCACGTCCACGTGATCGGTTTGTCCGAGGGACTGTTGCCGATCTCGTACGCGCGCGGACTCGAGCAGATCGACGAGGAGCGCAGGTTGCTCTACGTCGCTCTCACGCGGGCACGGCGTTCTGTCTCGCTGTCGTGGTCCGCCGGGAACGGGAGAGCTGAGCGGGAGCCTTCGCGTTTCCTTCAGGAGCTCGGCACCCGCACTCATCGTGCGGCCGGTGCGCCTGCTGCCGCCGCTCGCCCGCCGCGTTCAGCGTCACCGAGCGCCCCTCCGCGGAACACGGGTCCGCGAGGGTCCTGACGAGGGCGGCAGCGCCCTCGTGAACGAGCTCGGGTGACGGCACGGGCGCACCAGCCGAGAGCAGCTGGAGCGCCAGCATGGGCCAGGCATCGTCCGCATCGCGGCGCTCGAGGTGTAGACACGTGAGACAGGCCGTCACGCCCGGCACGATCAGCGGCCCGATGACGATGCCGGCGCCGCCGACCACGACCGGAAGATGAACGCGGTCCGCGCGCAGGTGCGGCGCAGCACGCCGCGGATCGAGCACGTGCCGCGCGAGCATCACCACGACATCCGCCCCGGATGCCTCATCTCCGGTTCGATCGTGTTCGCCCGGATCGGCCTCTTCGATGACCGTCACCCGGTACGAGGATGTCTCGAGGGCCATGCGCATCGCGACGACGAGCGGGTCGCCCGAGCCGCCCCGTGGCGCCTCGAGCACAATCCCTCCGGGAGCACTCCGGCTTTCGAGATCGATCCGGAGGAGCGCCGAGCCCAGGCGTCCGAGAAAGGCGCGGACCTCGCGGGGATGAACGCGCTGCAGCTCCGCCCAGACCTCCACACCCGAATCGGGGAGCCCGCGCGTGAGCTCGAACAGGAGGCGCTCCTGCCACGGCGAGACATCCGTCAACCGTGACCGGGCATGTTCGCCGAGCTGCATCGTCGTCGCATCGCGCCAGAGCGGGGTGTGGGTCTGATCCAGACGGAGCATCACGGTCATCCCGCGATTGTGTCGTGTCCGGAGGTCGACGGCAGGGGATTCCACAGGTCGGGGCAGAGGCCCGGGCTCAGCCGCCCCTGTGGAGGACGGACGGTGTCAGCGCACCGGTCCGTCAGGCGCTCCGCCGCCGACCGCGGACTCGCCGTCCTCGTCCGAACCGGAGTCCCCGCCCGCGTCCTGATCCGCCCGCGGGTCGGACGACTCCTCGCCGGCGAGGATCCGGGCGATCGCGTCGTCGAGCTCATCGAGTTCCGTCTCGGGGGCGTCATCGCCGAGAGCGCGCCGGCGAAGGCTCTCGGTGATCCGCGACGGGTCGTCGATGTCCTCGGAACTGGGCATGAAGTCGGCGTAGTCCCACAGCGAATCGCGGGCTTCGACACCCACGGCCTCGGTGATCGCGCGCCACATGGCGGCCGCTTCGCGCAGACGTCGGGGCCGCAACTCCAGCCCGACGAGCGACGCGAGCGCCTGTTCGGCGGGCCCGCCCGCGGCGCGGCGTCGGCGGACGGTCTCGGCAATGGCCGCGGCCTTGGGCAAGCGCGCGGTCGCGTCCTCGGTGACGACGTCGACCCACCCCTCCACCGTCGCGAGGAGGCTCTCGAGGCGCGCGAGCGCCGCCCGTTGGGCCTCGGTGTGCTCGGGCAGCAGAGCGCCGCTTTCGAGCGCGGTGCGCAGCTCGTCCGGGCGGGAGGGGTCGAATCGGGACGCGAGGTCTTCGAGAGCATCGGTGTCGACATCGATCCCGCGCGCAAACTCGGTGACCTGCGAGAGCACATGCAGGCGCAACCACTTCGCGTGCCGGAAGAGGCGGGCGTGCGCGAGCTCGCGCACGGCGACCGCCAGAGCGAGCTGATCGTCCGCGATGTCGAGGTCGCGGCCGAAGTCGGCGAAGTTCTGCGGCAGGATGGCTGCTTCGCCGGCGGGCATCACGGGGATGCCCACGTCGCCGCCGCTGATTACCTCGGTCGAGAGCTGCCCGACGACCTGGCCGAGCTGGGTCGCGAAGAGCGATCCACCGAGCGAGCGCATGACCTTGCCCGCGCCCTGGAGGAGCGGCTGGAGCTCTTCCGGTGCGTGCTCTGCAAGCGTGCGGGTCAAGGCATCCGTGATGCTCGTCGCGACGGGTTCGGCGAACTCCTGCCAGACGGGCAGGGTCGCGCTCACCCATTCGGCGCGCGTGATGATGCGGGGGGTCTGTGCGAGTTCGGAGATGACGGTCGCTTCGCTCAGCCACAGATTCGCGAGCGTCAGCGCGCCGTCCAGATCGACGCGGTCACCGTCGGTCACGCTCAGCCCGCCGGTGCGAGCGAGCTGCAGGGCCTGCTGCTCCGCAACACCCCAAGGGATGCCCTCTCCGGCCGCCATCGCGCCGCGCAGTTGCTGCTGGACCATTGCCATCATGGCGGGGTCCAGCGGCATGCCGGTCAGCCGCTCGAACTGCGCCGGATCGATCTGTCCGCCGCCTCCGAGCATGCGCCGCAGAAGCTCTTCGAAGTCGTCCTCGGGGTTCTCGTCGCCAGGCACTTCAGCCGCCTCTCAGCGTCGTTCGGGTGGGTGGTTCTACGCTAGTCGCAGCCGACTGCGGCCCCGCCGGGGTTGAGCCGGCATCGCTTACGCCGTTCGCGAACGGCGCCCGAAGTCCCGTTCCGTCCTGCGGAGCGAAGAAAGGTCCCACCGTGGCGCTGTTCGACGAAGACGTCCGGGTCGTGCCCGCGCAGCGACCGCCCCTGCGGCGTTCCACAAGGATCGGCATCATCTCGCTCGCGATCGCCCTGGTATGCCTGGCGACGCTGACGTTCCTGCCCACGGGGTACGTGATCCAGCAGCCCGGCCCGGTCTACAACACGCTCGGTACGGCGACGGGCGCGGATGGCGCGGCCGTTCCGCTCATCGAGGTCGAAGGCGCGGAGACGTTCGAGACGACGGGCGCTCTGGACCTGACGACCGTCCAGGTCGTGGGCAACCGCGAGCGGACGCCCACGTGGCTCGAGCTCATGGGCGCCTGGTTCGACCGTTCTCGCGCGGTCGTGCCGCTCGACTCCGTATTCCCGGCGGGTCAGACCAGCGAACAGCGCTCCGAGCAGAACGCGCAGCTCATGGTCGACTCGCAGCACGAGGCCACGGTCGCGGCACTTCGCGAGCTGGGGTACCAGGTCGACTCGCGGGTGCGGATCCACTCGCTTCCCGAGGGGTCACCCGCGGAGGGTGTGCTCGAGCCGGACGACATCGTCCTCGCGGCGGAAGGGCAGGTCGTGAGTGACGTCACGGAGCTGCGAGACATCATCCAAGAGACGGAGGGCGCGCCCGTCGCGCTCACGATCGAGCGCGACGGTGCGCAGGCAACGGTCGACGTCACCCCCGTCTTCAACGAGAACGACTCGACCTACCAGGTGGGCGTGTCGACGATCGTCGACTACGACTTCCCGGTTGAGGTCACGATCCAGCTCGACAACGTGGGCGGCCCCAGCGCCGGCCTGATGTTCGCCCTCGGCATCATCGACACGATGACCGCGGGCGAACTCAACGGGGGACTGCAGATCGCGGGCACGGGCACCATCACCGCAGACGGCGTCGTCGGACCGATCGGTGGTATCCGACAGAAGCTCTACGGGGCGCGGGGTGCGGGGGCGGAGTTCTTCCTCGCACCGGAGGCGAACTGCGACGAGGTCGTGGGACACATTCCCTCGGGTCTACGTGTCTTCTCCGTCGCCGACCTGGACGACGCCATCACCGCGCTCGACGCCATCCGCGACGGCGGCGACCTCGACGCCGTTCCCGCCTGCGCGGCGCCGTAGGGCCATAAGAGCGGCGCCCGAGGGCGCGTCGAGAGCCGCCGTAACCGAAACGTGGCCGGTTACCCGGTGTTTTCCCGGGCGCCGGGCGGACGTCGCGGAAAACCGGGCGCCTAGACTGGTGGGGTGACCACGACTTCCCCGAAGCCAGCGGCCCCCAACACCACACGACGCGTTGTGACCATCTCCTTGGTCATCATCGCCGTACTGCTTGTCGGGTTCTTCATCTTCGCTTCCCTGTACGCAGACTTCATGTGGTACCAGCAGCTCGGGTTCGACTCGGTCCTGGTGACACAATGGCTCGCCCGCGCGACGATGTTCGTCATCGGATTCCTCGCGATGGCCGTTCCCGTCTGGCTGACGATTCAGCTCGCCTACCGGCTCCGACCGGTTTATGCGCGACTGTCGAGCCAGCTCGATCGCTACCAAGAGGTCGTCGAACCGCTCCGTCGCCTGGCGATGTGGGGGATCCCCGTCTTCTTCGGTTTCTTCGCGGGCTTCTCGACGTCCACGCAGTGGGAGACCGTGTGGCTGTGGGTCAACGGCGTCACGACCGAGACGACCGACCCGCAGTTCGGTCTGGACATCGGTTTCTATCTGTTCGCGATGCCCTTCTACAGCGCCGCGCTCGGGTTCATCTCCGCCGTTCTGCTGATTTGCCTAGGCCTCACGGGTGTCGTGTCCTACCTCTACGGCTCGGTCCGTGTCGGTCAGCGCGAAGGTGGGCGATGGGAGCTGCGGATCTCGAAGTCCGCGCGTATCCAGCTTGCGATCCTCGCCGGCCTGTACCTCGTCGTCCAGGCTGCGAGCCTGTGGCTCGACCGCTACAAGACGCTGAGCGAGACGGGTGACCTGATCACGGGACCCGGATACACCGGTGTCAACGCCGTCATCCCCGGCCAGGCGATCCTCGCCGGCATCGCCATCTTCGTCGCGCTGCTCTTCTTCGTCACGGCTGTCATCGGCCGCTGGCGCTTCCCGCTCATCGGTACCGCGCTCTTGATCGTCTCGGCGATCGTCGTGGGCGTCGGCTACCCGTGGATCGTCGATCGTTTCCAGGTCGCGCCGAATGAGTTCTCGCTCGAGGAGCAGTACATCGAGCGAAACCTCGAGATGACGAAGGTCGCTTACGGCATCGATGGTCTCGAAAAGACTGAGACGACCGCCGTGACGAATGCCGAGCCCGGCGCCCTTCGCGAGGATGCGCAGACCACCGCATCCATCCGCATCATGGACCCCGCGATCATCAGCCCGACGGTGCGCCAGCTCGAGCAGTTCCGGGCCTACTACCAGTTCACCGACCCGCTCGATGTCGACCGCTACGAGATCGACGGAGAGTCTCAGGACACCGTCGTGTCGGTCCGTGAACTCGACATGGAAGCTCTGGGCACCGCCGGTACGTGGCAGAACCGCACCGTCGTGTACACGCACGGCTACGGCCTCGTCGTCGCCGCGGGAAACCAGCGCACGAGCGATGGCAATCCCGTCTTCCTCGAACGCGGAATCCCGGCAACCGGCTTCCTCAGCGAAAGCGAGAACTTCCAGCCGCGCGTGTACTTCGGCGAGCAGTCGCCGGTCTACTCGATCGTGGGTGCGCCCGAGGGCTCAACCCCCGTGGAGCTCGACTACCCGCGCGGTTCGGAAGAGGGTCAGAGCGAGACGAAGACCACGTTCGAGGGTGACGGTGGCCCGAAGATCGGCACGTTGTTCGACAAGCTGATCTACGCGCTCAAGTTCCAGTCCACCGACATCCTGCTCTCGGACTACGTCAACGAGGACTCGCAGATCCTCTACGACCGCGACCCGAAGACCCGCGTGCAGAAGGCCGCTCCGTACCTCGACCTCGACAACGACCCGTACCCGAGCGTCGTCGACGGCCGGATCGTCTGGATCGTCGACGGATACACGACGGCGTCGACCTACCCGTACTCGCGGACCGTCAGCCTGTCGGATGCGATCGCCGACACGACGAACCTCAACCCGCGGTTCACGATCGACGACATCAACTACATCCGCAACTCGGTCAAGGCCACTGTCGATGCCTACGATGGCAGCGTCACGCTGTACGCGTGGGACCCCGAAGACCCGCTCATCCAGGCCTGGCAGAAGGTGTACCCGGCCACGATCAAGCCGATCAGCGAGATGTCCGCCGAACTGATCAGCCACGTGCGGTACCCGACCGATCTGTTCAAGGTGCAGCGCGCCACGCTCGGCCAGTACCACGTGAACGACGCCCAGTCGTTCTACCAGCGCGACAACGCGTGGTCCACGCCCACCGACCCGCAGGACTCGAGCTCGACCCGCTTGCAGCCGCCCTACTACCTGACGATGCAGATGCCGGGCCAGGACGAGCCGTCGTTCTCGATGTTCACGACGTTCATCCCGCCGGGAACGGGCACGGCTTCGCGAAACATCCTCACGGGTTACCTCGCGGTCGACGCTGACGCCGGATCCGAGAACGGTGTGAAGGCCGAAGGGTATGGTGCGCTGCGAATGCTCGTCGTGAGTGCCGACACGACGGTGCCCGGCCCCGGTCAGGTGCAGAACACGTTCGATGCCGACCCTGTGGTCTCGTCGCAGATCAACCTGCTGCGACAGGGCCAGTCCGAGGTGCTGAACGGAAACCTGCTGACGCTCCCCGTCGGTGGCGGGTTCTTGTACGTGCAGCCCGTCTTCGTTCAGTCATCCGGTGGAACGCAGCTGCCGACGCTGCAGAAGGTGCTGGTGGCCTTCGGCGACGAGATCGCCTTCGAGGACACGTTGAACGAGGCACTCGACACGCTCTTCGGTGGCGACTCGGGAGCGGATGCTGGTGACGGCACGGTCGAGCCCGACCCGGATGCGACGCCCGGTGACCCGAGCGCGCCACCGACGGACCCGTCCGACGGTGGCGGCACGAGCGTCGACGTTCAGGAGCAGGCGCTACTGAACGACGCCCGCCAGGCGATGCTCGAGCGCGACACCGCGCTGCAGGCCGGCGACTGGGCCGCGTTCGGTGAGGCCGACGCCCGTCTGACGGACGCCATAGACCGCCTGCTCGAGCTGACCGCCGAGTAATCCACGTCGCACACGAGACGGTGTCACCCCTCCGGGTGGCACCGTCTTGTGCTGTGGGCGCGTTTCATCTCCGCGCTCCGCGCTCCGCGCCTCGCTCAACGCCCGCGCCCGGTCGTTGAGCCTGTCGAAACGACCCGTTCCCCTGGCAGTAGATGTCAGCTCTCGCGTCGTGGAGCCGCATTTAGTGCCAGGGGAGCGGTCCGGCTGGGCCGCAGGGTGAGGCCCCAGGGTGAGGGGCCCCAGGGCGCGGCGACTCACGCCGTGAGCAGCCACCACCACACGAGCAGGAGCGTGACGCCGAAGCCCGCGAGCTGGTTGATCCACAGGAACGCACGCCACCCCCGCGTCGCCTCGTGCGAAGCGGCATCGCTGACGCTGCGGTACGGCCACACGGCGACGAGGTAGGGAATGACGAGCAGCCCGGCGAGCGGCCCCGGCCACTCCGACGCGAGCATTGTCAGACCCGAGAGCGCGTAACAGACCAGCGCGAAGCGGACGGTCCAGGCGGCGCCGTGCGCGGTCGCAATGGAGGAGATACCCGCCTCGCGGTCGGCCGAGACATCCTGCACCGCGCCGAAGGCGTGGGATGCGACGCCCCACAGTGCGAACGCCACGACGATCGCGACCAGCCCCGGCGTCCAGGCGACTCCGGCGAGCACGAAGCCGTAAACGGCGGGTGAGACGAAGTGGATGCTGGATGTCACCGAGTCGGCGAACGGCACCTCTTTGAGCCGCAGCGGGGGAGCGGAGTAGAACACGACGAAGAACAGACTGAGCGCGAGCACGAGCCACGACAGCGGCCCGCCGACCCAGACCAGGAACACCACGAACGGCAGGCACGAGAGCCCCGCGGCCCACAGGGTGACGGGGTGCAGGCGTCGATCGAGGACGGCCCCGTGTGCACCGCCCTTGCGCGGGTTACGCATGTCGGATTCGTAATCGAAGACGTCGTTGATCCCGTACATCGCCAGGTTGTAGGGGATGAGGAAAAACACCGTGCCGACGATCAGCACCGCGTCGATCTCGCGCGTCGCGAGCAGGTACGCGGCCGCAAACGGGAACGCCGTGTTGACCCAGCTCACTGGCCGTGAGGACACGAAAAGAGTGCGGATGATTCGACCGACGCCGATTCGCTCCGCGCCGGTCATGCGGGCTCCTTCGGCGTCAGGAGTGTCCAGATAGCGGGGATCAGGAAGGCGGCCGCGAGCGGGTAGGCGAAGTCCTCGACGGGCGCGAGGGCGATGTAGAGGCCACTCAAGTGTTCGGGCGGGTAGGTGAACAGCCCCGCGGCGATCATGATGTTGTCGAAGACCGCGGTCAGGGTGAGCAGCGCGAGCGCCGCGAGCCCCGACGCGGCCATCCGACGGGCGAAACGTTCGCGCCGTGCGGTCAGGATCGTGACGAGGGCCGCCACGAGGAGGAACGGGACGACGATCAGCGGGTAGGTCATCCGCGCGTACCCTCGTCGGTTCCCGCTGCGGGCGCCGCTGTTCCGTCCCGACGAACAAGAATGCGGAATGCCGCGGCCCAACACACGAGCGTCAGGTAGCAGAGGAAGGCGAGGAAGAAGAGTTCCTCGAGCGGCAACTCAGGAGCGAGCATGATGCCGGTGTAGAGGGCGCTGCCGCCCTTCACGAAGACGCCGGTCACGATACCCGCGGCATCCCAGGCGAGAAAGAACGCGACCCCGATCGCGACCGTTGCGAGGGTCCGGCCGCGAGCCACCCAGAACGCCAGTCGGAAGCGCCGGTCGATGAGCGCGATTCCCCCCGCCGAGACGAGGATCGCGAGAAGGTACAAGCCCGGCACGACGTTCAGTCTGCCACGGCATCGAGAACTGGCTCGCGCACCCTTCCCGCTCCATCGTCGCCGCGGACGCGCTTGAGGACGAGTTCGGCCGAGATCAGGCACATCGGGAGGCCGATCCCGGGCAGGACGTCTGCGCCGGCGTACAGCAGTCCTTCGACCCTGCGCGAAGCATTCCGCGGACGGAATACGGCGCTCTGCAGAAGTGTGTGGGACAGCCCGAGCGAGTTGCCGCGCCACGTGTGCAGGTCGCTCGCGAAATCGGCGGGGGCGATTGTGCGGCGGACGACGATCCGATCCGCGAGGTCCGGGATACCCGTCCACGCGGCGATCTGATCGATCACGGCGTCTGCCGCGGCCTCGATGCGGGGACCTCCCGCGCCGTCCACGCCACCGTGGCCGAGGGTCACATCCGCCGGCATCGGAACGAGCACGAACAGGTTCTCGTGGCCCGCCGGGGCGACGGAGGGGTCGGTGGCGCTCGGTCGACACACGTACAGCGACGCCGGATCGGGCACGTACGGTTCGTCCCCGAAGATCGCGTCGAAGTTGCCGCGCCAGTCCTTCGTGAACACCAGCGTGTGGTGTGCCAGACGTGGCAGTTCGCCCTCGACGCCGAGCAGCAGGAGCAGGGCACCCGGGCTCGGCGTGCGCTTCTTCCACCAGGACTCCGGATACGTCTGGCGCTCCGGGGGTAGCAGCTCGGTCTCGAGGTGGTGGAGATCACTCGCGCCCACCACGAGGTCGGCGGGCACGAAACGGGTCGTTCCTGAAGCATCCTGAACCCGCACGCCGACCGCTCGCGAGCCGGCGGTCTCGATCGCGACCACCGGTGTGCCCGTCTCGATCGTGACGCCCCGCTCGCGAGCGAGACGCGCGATGGCGTCGATGATCGTCGTGAACCCGCCCATCGGATAGGCGACCGAATCGCCCAGGTCGAGATGGCTCATCAGGTGGTACAGGCTCGGCACGTCGAACGGCGAGCCGCCGAGGAAGACGGCGGGGTATCCCATGACCTGGCGGAGCCGCGGGTCGGTGAATCGGCTCTCGATGTGGCGATGCAGCGGGCGCGTCAGCAGGGGGAGTAACTGGGGAAGTCGGCGGAGCAGGGCGGGGTCGCGCAAGCCCTTCGTGGACGCATACGAGTCGTAGAGGAAGCGCGTGACCGAGAGTTCGTAGGCGTCCTGCGCCGAAGCGAGGTAGTCGCGCACCGCGGCGCCCGCTCCCGGTTCGATCCCCTCGAAGAGCTCGGCGACGTGATCGACGCCGGAGCGGATCTCGAGCGGCTCGGCATCGCCCTCGGTGTAGACGCGGTACGCGGGGTCCAGGCGCTCGAGCTCGAGCTCACGCTCGGCGCTCGTGCCGAGCAGCCGGAAGAAGTGGTCGAACACCTCCGGCATCAGATACCAGCTCGGCCCCGTTTCGAAGCGGAACCCTTCGTGCTCCCAGGAGCCCGCCCGGCCGCCGAGAGCATCCCGGGCCTCGAAGAGCGTGACGGAGTGGCCGTCCGCTGCGAGCAGGGTGGCGGTGGCGAGCCCCGCGATACCCCCGCCGATCACGACGACTCGTTGGGTGGAGCTCATGAGCGTGTTCCTCGCGTCGGTCGTTCCTGGGTGGGGTGTTCCTGTGTCGAAGGCACGTTCGGGCTGGGGGAGGGCGCTTTCTCCCTCGACGGCGTCCGGGGCGCGCGCGGCGCTGCCCCCGCCGCGGCCCGAGCGAACAGAGCTGCCTTGACGGGGTTCGGCACGCGCACCCGGCCGACCGAGGCATCCGCTTGCCGAAGACGGGAGCTCAGCTCGGCGAACAGGTCGTGTGCGCATGTCACAGCGCGGCGCGAGTCCCGCGGTAGTCGGGGGATGACGGATGCCGCGGCCGCGAGGTCCGCGTCGATGTCATCGAGTACGGCCGCCCGAGTCGTCGGCGAGCCGTCGAGTCCCAGGTAGTCGCGCCCGAGGGCGTCGCTGTCGTGGCCCGCATCCCGCAGGAAGTTGACGTTCTGGAAGGCCGCGCCCAGTCGTCGGGCGCCCGCGACGATCTCGGGGTCCGCCGGTCCGGGGTTCTCGCTGCCGGCGTTCACGAAGGCCTGCACGCACATCAGGCCGACGACCTCGGCCGACCCGTAGACATAGGCATCGTGGGATGCCGCGTCGTGCTCCGTGACGGTGATGTCCGTGCGCATCGAGGCGAAGAACGGCCGGACGAGCGCCTCGTCGATCGCACACTCGCGCGCGGTGAGGGCGAACGCGTGAACGACGAGATTTGCGCTGAATCCGGTGCGAATGGCCTCGAGCGTCTGTGCCTCGAGCGCGTCCAGCTCGCGCGCCTCCTCTTCGGCGGTCAGTCCCGCCTCGCGCGCGGGCCCGTCGACGATCTCGTCCGCGACACGGACGAGCGCGTAGATGCTGCGGACGTGCGGTTGAACGCGGGGACCGAGCAAGCGAGACGCGTAGCCGAACGAGGTCGAGTAGCGGGAGATGACGGTCTCGGCCGCGGCTCGGGCCGTGCGGTCGTACAGGTCGAGCCCGGTGGTGTCGCGGGATGCTGAACGGTCGGTCACGGAATACGCGCCTCTACAGCGGTCACGAGGTCGCCGAGCATCCGCGCGGTCGCGGGCGGCACGTATCCGGGCACGATGAGGGCGCGCGCCTCCGCTAGGGCGTTGTTCACGAGCCGTTCCAGCTCGTTGCGCGCGCCACTGCCGTCGAGCATGTCCTGCGCGTGCCGAACCGCGATCGGGCCCGTGTGCGCGAGCGCGAGCGCGTCGCTCACCTGTGACCAAGACGCGGTGGCTCGGGCGAGGGCGATCAGCGCGGTCTGCTTCGCCTCGCGCAGATCGGCACCGGCCGGGCGACCGGCCTGCTCATCCGTGCCGAAGGCGCCGATCAGGTCGTCGACGAGTTGGTATGCCAGACCGAGCCGGCTGCCGAACTGCGCCAGCATCTTTTCGACCTCGGGGCTTGCCCCGGCCAACAGAGCGCCCGCGCGAAGGGGCGCGGCGAATGAGTACACGGCCGTTTTGTCGTGCGTGACCGCCAGGATGTCGGCGGCCGCGGGCTCCTCATCGAGAACCGAATGGGCGACGTCCGCGAACTCGCCCGCGGCCGAGACCAGCACCGCCTCGTCGAGCAGATTCAGCAGACGCACGCGCTCGTCCTCGGAAGCGGGGCAGAGCGCAATCAAACGCTGAGACTCGTGCAACAAGAGATCCCCGGCGAGGAGCCCAGCGGCATCGCCGACGAGCGCGGCACCCGAGGCATCCGCGCCCCACTGTGTCGCGTAAATCCGGAACTGACCGGAGACGTTCGGAACGCCGCGACGCATCGTGTCGTGGTCGAGGATGTCGTCGTGCATGAGGAACGCGGCGTGCAGGAGTTCGAAAGCCGCGGCGACGGGATAGACGCAGCCGTTCGCGGAAGCGTCGCCGCCGAGCGACTCGAACGTCGCGACGACGAGCGCGGGACGAAAGCGCTTGCCGCCCTGTGTTGAGCGGTGGATCGCGGAGCCCAGTTCGGCGAAGACGCCGCCGAACGGCTGAGCACGATGCTCGATCCGGGCCAGGGCGCCGTCGATCACCGCATCGATCTCGGCTCGCGCGACGGAGCCCACCAGACCGGTGGCGATCAGGCTCATGACGGGAGGCTCATGACGCGAGACTCATGACGCGAGGCGACGGTCGTTCACGGAACGGTGCGCCGTGAACAGATCGAGCTGCTGCGCCTGCAGAACCAACCAGGGGCTGAAGGCCCAGGGAGTCGCCTCGAGCGAACGCGCGAGGTCCTCGGGTCGCACCCACGTGAAGTCCACGGCCTCGTGGGGGTTCAGGACAAGCTCGTCGCTCGTCCGCGCCGTGTAGACGGGGCAGATTTCGTGCTCCACGATTCCGCTGGCATCGACGGCGCGGTAGCGGAAGAGGGGGAGCGCGAGCTCGAGGGACGAGACGGTGATGCCGAGCTCGTGCTCGGCGCGTCGACGGACCGCCGCGACGACGGGCTCGGCGGGGCGGGGATGACCGCAGAACGAGTTCGTCCAGACGCCGGGCCAGGTCTGCTTGTCGAGGGCGCGACGGGTGACCAGAATGCGTCCCTCATCATCGAGGACATGGCACGAGAATGCGAGATGCAGTGCTGTATCGGTACCGTGGACGCTGGCCTTCGGGGCAGTTCCGATCTCGTTTCCCGCCTCATCGAGGAGGACAACGTAGTCGGTGTCGGGCATGTACGTGCTCCCCTGTTAATTCGCTAGTTTAGCTAGCTAATCGCTGTCTTCCGATGATACACATGAGCCAGAGGGGGTGTCCACGCATTGACTGATCAGAAAGAATCCGTGCGCTCTGCCCTCCTCGCGCTGCGCAGTCTGGGTGATGCCCTCGACCGGATGCACGGCGAGGTCGGCGACGAGATGGCGATGAACCTCACCGATCTGCGGGCACTGCGCATGATGGTCGAGTGGGAGCGGCGGGGCACCGCTGTGAGTCCGCACGATCTCGCTCGGCACCTCCGCATCTCTACGGCATCGACGTCGAAGATGGTCGATCGATTGGTCGCTGCCGAGCATGTTGAACGCAAGCCCCATCCGACCGACCGCCGGGCGCGCGTCGTGGTGCTGACGGAGCATTCGCGGAGCACGTTCTATCGGCACTTCGGGGGGCATCTCGGCGCCATGCGCGAGATTGCGAGCGACTACGACCAGGCGCAACTTGCCGTCATAGCGGATTTTCTCGATCGGATGGCTCAGGCGCTCGATCCGCGTACCTGATCGCCTGTGAACGCATTGCTCGTGGAAGTCTTCGACGACACGCCCGCGCTTTAGTCGAAACTATGTTCGTCGCTGGATAAGCTCCTGCACAGGTGGATGAGGTGCAGTTTCTCCACGAAGGCGAACGGCCGCACGACGGATGTCGGAGGCCCTTCCTAACGTGAGAACCACACCGAGCCCCGCTCACGCCTTGTCGAAGTATCCGGATCGCCGATCCGGCTGCGCGACAGACTGCAGGCGATGGACCGCGAGACAGAAGGAGCATCCCATGCCCAACCCCGCCGACCGCGAGAAGGCCCTTGAATCGGCCCTCGCACAGATCGACCGCCAGTTCGGAAAAGGCTCGGTCATGCGCCTCGGCAGCGATGACCGCGCTCCCGTCGAGGTCATTCCGACCGGTTCCATCGCCCTCGACGTCGCCCTCGGAGTGGGCGGACTGCCCCGCGGCCGCATCATCGAGATCTACGGTCCGGAGTCGTCGGGTAAGACGACTCTCACGCTGCACGCCATCGCGAATGCCCAGCGTGCGGGCGGCATCGCCGCCTTCATCGACGCGGAGCACGCGCTCGACCCCGAATACGCCATGAAGCTCGGCGTCGACATCGACCAACTGCTCGTCTCGCAGCCCGACACGGGTGAGCAGGCGCTCGAGATCGCCGACATGCTGATCCGCTCGGGTTCGATCGACCTCATCGTGATCGACTCGGTCGCAGCGCTTGTGCCGCGCGCCGAGATCGAGGGCGAGATGGGTGACTCGCACGTCGGCCTGCAGGCACGACTGATGTCCCAGGCGCTTCGCAAGCTGACGGGTGGTCTGAACCAGACCAACACGACGATGATCTTCATCAACCAGCTGCGCGAGAAGATCGGCGTGTTCTTCGGATCCCCCGAGACCACCGCGGGTGGTAAGGCACTCAAGTTCTACGCCTCGGTCCGCCTCGACATCCGTCGCATTGAAACGCTCAAGGACGGATCGGATGCCGTGGGTAACCGCACGCGCGTCAAGGTCGTCAAGAACAAGATGGCTCCGCCCTTCAAGCAGGCCGAGTTCGACATCCTCTATGGCACGGGCATCTCACGCGAAGGTTCGCTGATCGACTTCGGTGTCGAGCACCTGATCGTGAAGAAGTCGGGTGCTTGGTACACGTACGAGGGAGAGCAGCTGGGTCAGGGTAAAGAGAACGCCCGCAACTTCCTGCTGAAGAACCCCGAGACCGCCAACGAGATCGAGCACAAGATCAAGCAGAAGCTCGGTATCGGCATGCCCAAGGCTCTGCCGCAGGTCGCGGATGACGAGCTGGCACAGCGCCGGCCGGCCTGATCATGCCGACCAACGACGGTGACGGGGGCGGGCATCTGGCTCCCGTCACCTACCTCCCGGGTGCGGACCGCGGCGCGGAACCCCAGCGTGGGCAGACCGCACCCGAGAGGGCGGTCGCGCCCCCGAGTCGCAAGGTGACTTTTTCGCCCGAGTATTGGGCCGAGGACGAGGCCCCGACGGCCGCCCCGACGGCCGGGCTGACGACCGCTCCACGTAAGCCGGTGGCGATTTCGACGCGGGATGAACTTCCGGATGACGATGACGAGCCCGGGGTTGATGTCGAGGGTGCGACGCAGGCACTGGTAAAGCGGCTCCGCACACGTCAGCTTTCCGCAAAAGAGGCGCGGATGATGTTGGCCGAGCGCGGTCTCGACAGTGCGGCGGCGGAGGATGTGGTGGCGGACTTCGAGGCGCGGGGGTATCTCGATGATGCTCGTCTGGCCGAGCAGCTCGTATATTCCGCGACCAGCCGAAAGGGCCAGGGGCGTCGTGCGATCTCGCAGACGCTCTCGGGTCGAGGGATCCCGCGGGAGGTCGTCGATGCGGCCCTCGACGAACTTCCCGACGACGAGGCCGAGCGTGCGCTCGACTTCGCCCGGCAGAAGGCCCGTTCGATGGGCTCGCTCGATCGCGACGCAGCCGTGCGCAGGCTGCACGGTCAGCTCGCGCGCCGCGGATTCGGCGGATCGATGGCCATGACCGCAGCCAAGCAGGCCCTTGACGAGGCCGGCGTCGGTTCGTCCCAGGTCCGCTTCCGCTGACGCCGTTCTCGCGGACGGACTGCTCAGCGCCTCGAGGCGACGTGGGCTCGTAGAATCGGACACATCATGTCTTCTCTTTCTTCGGCCCCGACGCTCATCGCGCCATCCGCGGCCGCACGCGCCGAAGACGGCGCCGCCCGCACCTACGAGGTGCGTACGTTCGGCTGTCAGATGAACGTCCACGACTCCGAGCGCCTCTCCGGATCGCTCGAGAGCGCCGGATACGTCCGCGCGGATGCCGGGTCCGAGGCGGACGTCATCATCATCAACACCTGCGCGGTGCGTGAAAACGCATCGGGCAAGCTCTACGGCACGCTCGGGCATCTCGCATCCGTCAAGCGCCGTAAGGACGGCATGCAGATCGCCGTCGGCGGGTGCCTGGCCCAGATGGACAAGCAGGCCGTGATCGACAAGGCCCCCTGGGTCGACGTCGTCTTCGGCACGCACAACATGGGTTCGCTCCCGCGCCTGCTCGAACGCGCGCGGCACAACGGCGATGCCGAGCTCGAGATCCTCGAATCCCTCGAGGTGTTCCCCTCGACGCTTCCGACCAAGCGCGACTCGGTCTACAGCGGCTTGGTGTCGATCTCGGTCGGATGCAACAACACCTGCACCTTCTGCATCGTCCCGACCCTGCGCGGCAAAGAGCGCGACCGTCGCCCGGGCGACATCCTCGAAGAGGTCAGCCTGCTGGTCGACGACGGTGCCATCGAGGTCACGCTGCTCGGGCAGAACGTCAACTCCTACGGTGTCGAGTTCGGCGACCGTCACGCCTTCGGCAAGCTGTTGCGCGCGACCGGCGAGATTCGCGGACTCGAGCGCATCCGCTTCACGAGCCCCCACCCGGCAGCCTTCACCGACGACGTGATCGACGCGATGGCCGAGACGCCGTCCGTCATGCCGCAGCTGCACATGCCCCTGCAGTCGGGCAGCGACCGCATCCTCAAGGCCATGCGGCGTTCGTACCGTAGCGAGAAGTTCCTCGGCATCCTCGACCGGGTCCGTGAGCGAATCCCCAACGCCGCGATCACGACCGACATCATCGTCGGATTCCCCGGTGAGACCGAGGAAGACTTCGCCGAGACGCTCCGCGTCGTGGAGCAGGCCCGCTTCGCCAGTGCCTTCACCTTCCAGTACTCGATCCGCGAAGGCACGCCCGCCGCGACCATGCCCGATCAGGTGCCGAAGGCGGTCGTGCAGGAGCGCTATGAGCGCCTGATGGCATTGCAGGACCGCATCTCCCTCGAAGAGAACCGAGCGCAGGTCGGCCGCGAGGTCAACGTGCTCATCTCGTCTGGTGAGGGTAAGAAAGATGCCGCGACCCACCGCCTGACGGGACGCGCCGAAGACAACCGGCTCATCCACGTCGAGCTGCCTGCAGGCTCCGAGACGCCCCGCCCGGGCGACATCGTGACCGCCGTCGTGACGCACGCGGCACCGTTCTACCTGCTCGCCGACGCGCCAGCCGGTGCGCCGCTGCGCATTCGGCGCACGCGGGCGGGGGATGCCTGGGATCGCACGCAGTCTGAGTCGTGCGCCGTGCCCGCCCCGGCGGCTGGAGCATCCGGTGCGCCGCGCGCGGTGTCGCTCGGACTGCCCGTGATGCCGCCGCGGGCGTGAGCGTAAAGCCCGCCGGGTCCGATCACGCGACGCCGCGGTTGATCGCCGTCGTCGGCGCGACGGGCACAGGCAAAAGCGCGCTGTCGCTCGACCTGGCCGAAGCGCTCGGGGAACGCGGCGAACGTGCCGAGATCGTCAACGCCGATGCGATGCAGCTGTACCGCGGCATGGACATCGGCACGGCGAAGCTCCCGCTCGCTGAGCGCCGTGGCATCCCGCACCATCTGCTCGACGTGTTGAACGTCGACGAAGACGCCGCTGTCGCCGCGTACCAGGCCGAGGCCCGGCGGGCGATCGAGCAGATTCACGCCCGGGGGGCGCACGCCATCCTCGTGGGCGGCTCCGGTCTTTACGTGTCGAGCGTGCTCTACGATTTCTCGTTCCCGCCACGCGATGAAGTACTCCGCGCCGAGCTGGAGGCCGAGCTCGAGGCGCACGGGCCCGGCATCCTCTTCGCGCGGCTGCGGGAGCAGGACCCCGCAACCGCCGCCCGGATCGATGCGCGCAACGGCCGCCGGGTCGTGCGTGCGCTCGAGGTGCTGGCACAGGGGAGCGCGACCCACGGCGCCGCGCTTCCGGACGAGCCGGTGCCGTGGCACCCGTCGACAGTCATCGGTCTGCACGAGGAGCGCTCCGTGCTGGTCGAGCGACTCGATGCGCGGGTCGAGTCGATGTGGGAGCAGGGGCTGCTCGACGAGGTCGAAGCGCTGCGGGCCGAGGGCCTCGAGCGCGGCACGACAGCACGTCGAGCGCTCGGGTACGCGCAGGCCCTCGCCCAGCTGACGGGCGAGCTCACTCAGACAGAGGCGATCGCGCAGACTCAGGCTCTGACCCGTCGGTACGCCCGCCGTCAGGTCTCGTGGTTCCGCCGCTACGCGGACGTGCTCTGGTTGCCTGCGGCCGAGGCAAGCGCGGCACGAGCGCTCACCGAGTGAGATGAAGCTCGCGCCCTAGACTTGTCGGTATGCTCGGCACCGTCACGTTCACCAAAGGCCACGGCACGGGCAACGACTTCGTCATCATCGCGGATCCGGATGGCGCACTATCGCTGACCGACGATCAGATCGCGGCCCTGTGCGACCGACGCTTCGGCATCGGTGCAGACGGCATCCTGCGCGTCGTTCGTTCGGCGGCCATCGACGAGGGTGCGTCCGCCGCGGCTTTGGGTGCCGAGTGGTTCATGGACTATCGCAACGCGGATGGCTCGAAGGCCGAGATGTGCGGCAACGGTATCCGCGTCTTCGCGCACTACCTCGCCGAGTCGGGGCTCGCCGAGATTGACGCCGCCGGCATCCCGATCGGTACGCGGGCCGGGGTCAAGCATGTGGCCCGGTCGAACGACGGCTTCGTAGCGGATCTCGGTGTGTGGGACGTGGATGAGGATGCTCCGACGGTGCGGGCGCGCGGACTGAGTGTGGCACGGCCTGGCCTCGGGGTCGATGTCGGCAATCCGCATGTCGTCGTCGCGCTGCCCGGTGAAGACGAACTCGAAGCGCTCGAGCTGACGTACAAGCCGGTTCTCGAGCCCGAACCGGTCGCCGGCGCCAACGTGGAGTTCGTCGTGCCCGCGGAGCCTCTCGTTCAGGACGGCGTCGGGGTCATTCGGATGCGCGTCTTCGAGCGTGGCGTCGGCGAGACCCTCAGCTGCGGCACGGGTGTCGCGGCGGCTGCCCTGGCCGTCCGGCACTGGGCAGGAGCCGGAGCGCCCGACGCCTGGCGCGTGGACGTCCCCGGCGGAACGCTCGGTGTACGGATGGTTGCTCGCGACGGCGAGATGCACGTGCTGCTGTCTGGGCCTGCTGTGCTGGTCTTCTCGGGCGACGTCGCTCTCGCCTGAGCGGACACGCGCTGTCGAGCTCGCTGTCAGCTGATGATGTCGAGCGGCGTCGTCGGCGGCGAACCGTGGCGACGGACGCGGATCACGCGGTAGCCGCGCCCCGTGGCAGCGCGATGAACGCTGTACCCGTGCTCGAACGTCGAGGCCAGCCAGCGTTGCAGGGAATCGGAGCCCAGGTTTCGCTGCACCACGAGCCACGCGTCGCTGCGCTCGTCGAGCCGAGGGATCCAGCGCTCGAGCAGGCCGTGCAACTCGTTCTTGCCCACCCGAATCGGCGGATTGGAGCGGATGCTGCGAAACACCACGTCGTCGGGAACATCATCGGGCAGGACGGCGTTCACGTTAGGGAGTTCGAGTCTTGCGGCGTTCCGACGCACCAGGTCGAGGGCTCGTTCGTTGACGTCCACGGCCCACACGGTTGCGTGCGGAGACTGCATCGCCAGGGTCAGGGCAACCGGACCCCATCCGGAGCCCAAATCCAGCAGGTGCCCTCCGGCGGGAGCTGCAGGGGTGTTCGCGAGCAGTACGGCAGTCCCAGCGTCCAGACGATCTGGGCTGAAGACCCCACCAGCGGTCGTCAACTCGACGGATCGACCATTCAAGTCGACACGGATCTGACGTAAATTCTCGGCGCTGGCGGGACTCGCAGAGAAATAGTGGTCGCTCGCCATGGGTGCGAGCGTAGCGGAGTACCCGTGTCGCGCGGGAGGCTAGAGTTTTACGACGTCGCGCGGACACGGACGACCACGGATGCCAGGGGCTCTCTTCACGAGGCGGCACGAGGCATCCGGAGAGGAAATACATGACCGACACCATCCCGACATCGAACGAGAACGGCGAGGCCGACGACGTCGTCGCTCGCGTTCTGGCGCGCGCCGAAACACGGTCGGGCGTTCGCACGTTCGGGGCGGCGCAGGCGCTGCAGGATGCCTCGACCACCGCTCGCGCCGATTCCGATGGTGACCAGTGGGATCGCGAAGATCGTCAGGCGCTTCGGCGCGTTCCGGGACTCTCGACCGAGCTCGAGGATGTCACCGAAGTCGAGTACCGGCAGCTGCGGTTGGAGAACGTCGTGCTCGTGGGCGTCTACCCGCAGGGCGAGCAGGAAGACGCCGAGAACTCTCTGCGGGAGCTCGCGGCCCTCGCCGAGACGGCGGGCGCTATCGTGCTCGACGCCGTGCTCCAGCGCCGCCCGCATCCGGACCCCGCGACCTATCTCGGCAGCGGCAAAGCGCAAGAACTCCGTGACCTCGTCGCGGCGGTCGGCGCGGACACCGTGATCGCCGACACCGAGCTGGCGCCCAGCCAGCGGCGCGCGCTCGAGGATGTCGTCAAGGTCAAGGTCATCGACCGCACCACGGTCATCCTCGACATCTTCAGCCAGCACGCGAAGAGCCGTGAGGGCAAGGCGCAGGTCGAGCTCGCGCAGCTCGAGTATCTGCTCCCGCGCCTGCGTGGTTGGGGTGATTCGATGTCGCGTCAGGCCGGTGGCCAGGTCGGTGCCGGCGGCGCGGGCATGGGATCGCGCGGCCCTGGTGAGACGAAGATCGAGCTGGACCGTCGACGCATCCGCACGAAGATGGCGCTTTTGCGCCGTCAGATCCGTGACTTCGCACCGGCCCGCGAGGCCAAGCGTGCCGAGCGCACCCGCAACACGATCCCCTCGGTCGCGATTGCCGGGTACACCAACGCGGGCAAGTCGAGCCTGCTCAACCGGCTGACGAGCGCGGGTGTGCTGGTCGAGAACGCCTTGTTCGCGACGCTCGATGCCACGGTCCGGCGCTCCGAGACGGTCGACGGGCGTGTTTTCACGCTCACCGACACCGTCGGTTTTGTCCGCAACCTCCCGCACCAGCTGGTCGAGGCGTTCCGCTCGACACTCGAAGAGGTCGCGGGCGCGGATGTCGTCCTGCACGTCGTCGATGCAGCACACCCCGACCCGGCGAGCCAGCTCGCCACGGTTCGCGATGTCATGGCCGAGGCGGGCGCTCGCGACGCGCACGAGATCGTCGTCTTCAACAAGGCCGACCTGATCGATGCGGACGATCGGATGGTGCTGCGTGGCCTTGTGCCGGACGCGATGTTCGTCTCGTCCCGTACCGGCGAGGGCATCGACGAGCTGCGCACCGCGGTCGAGGCGGCGCTGCCGCTCCCGGCCGTCGAGGTGCGCGCGCTCGTGCCCTACGACCGCGGAGACCTGGTGTCTGCGGCGCACGACTCGGGCCTCATCATCTCCGAGGGTCATGAAGAGGGTGGCACGGCGCTGCACGCCCACGTCTCGGCCCGCCTCGCGGCCGAGCTCGCGCCCTTCCTCCGCTGACCGTACCCGTCGTCACGGGCGGTTCCCCTGGCAGTTGTTGTGGTTCGCGGGTCCGGTTCGTCACGTCTTGTGCCAGGGGAGCCGCTCCGAACGGCCCGCTCAGGGAGCCGACTCGAGGGGCAGCGCGGGAACGCCGGGAGTGGCGAACCCGAACACCTGCCCGAGAAAGCTCAACTCGCTCTCGAGCGCGTGCTGGATCGTCTCGGCGCGACGGAAGCCGTGCGATTCGCCCTCGTAGACCACGAGGGCATGGCTGATTCCTTGCGCCGCGAGGGCGTCGCGCATGGCGTACGCCTGCGCGGGCGGCACGACCGGGTCATCCGCTCCCTGCAGCAGCAGCACGGGAACGCTGAGGCTATCGATACGCCCGAGCGGCGATCGTTCCTCGTACACCGCCTCGGCCTCCGGCAATGGCCCCACGAGTCCGTCCAGGTAGTGGGATTCGAAGTCGTGCGTGTCTTCAGCGAGGGCGCGAAGGTCCGCGACGCCGTACCGGCTGATGCCCGCCGAGAACGTCGTGGATGTCGTCAGCGCCGACAGAACGGTCCACCCGCCGGCCGATCCGCCCTTGATCGCCAGCCGGTCGCCGTCCGCGAGTCCCGCCGAGACGAGGCCCTCGGCTGCCGCGACGACGTCCTGGACGTCGACGACCCCCCACTGTCCGGCTAGTCGTTGCCGGTACGCGCGACCATATCCGCTCGATCCGCCGTAGTTGACGTCGAGCACACCGATGCCGCGACTCGTGAAGTAGGCGACGGCGGGAGATGCCTCTCCCGCGACGTGGGCGGTCGGCCCGCCGTGCACGGTGACGATGTAGGGCGGACGCTCGCCGGCGGGGCCCTCCACGCCCGGATTGGTCGGCGGGTAGGCGAAGGCGTGCACGGCTCCGCCGGGTCCGTCGAAGGTCATGGCGACGGCTTCGGGCAGCCATCCGATGCTTCTCGACGAGACGCCGCCGCGGAGGGGGCGTGAGGACTCAGGGTCATCGATGTCCACCAGCCAGAGTCCCGAGGGGGTCGTTGCGCCCGCGCCCGTGACGAGGGCACGAGTGCCCTGAACGTCGCGGATCAGCACCTGCGCGGACAGGGGCGTCGGGATCGCTCGAACCGAGCCATCCGCGTCCTCCACGACAACTTCGTCGCGGCCGTGTGTACGCACGGCGAGGATCCGACCGTCCTCGAGCGGGGCGAACCATCGGGCGCCCAGGTTCCACAGCGGCCCACCGGTGTCGGTGTCCGATTCCTCGGCCACGGTCGGTTCCGGGATGCCCCCAAGTCGACGGCGCTCGAGCGTCCACCGGCCGGAGCGGTCGGTGGTGTAGGTCAGCTCGTCGGCACCCGTCCACTCAGGCTGCAGAACGGACTCGTGGGCTCCACCGGCGACGATGCTGGTCTCGCCACTGGGCGTGTCGAGCACGACCAGCTGGGTGGCATCCCAGGGCATGTTCGGATGATTCCACCCGATGTACGCCAGCCGATCGCCGTTGGGCGAAAGACGCGGGTATGCGAGAAAGTCATGGCCCGCTGCGAGCGAAACCGGGGCGGAGGGGGCTGCATCAGCCGAGGAGGAAATCTCGACGACGTCACGCGCCGGATGGTGCCCCTCGCGCGAGACCTCGCGCACGGCGAGCAGACGCCCGTCTGACCACGTCAGGTCGCCGTACTGCGTGCCCGGGGCCTCAGCGGTCAGGGGACGGGGCTCGCCGTCCGCCCCGAGCCGCCATACTCGCTGATCCGACTGCTCGACGAAGAAGAGGATCCCGCCGTCATCCACCGTCCATGCGCCACCGCCGTACTGGTGGACCCGCGAGCGGGCACTCCAGGGTGCGGGCAGTACGACGTCCGCGTCCGCGCCGTGGTCGGTGTCCCGGGGCAACCGCAGGATGGCCGTGCGACCACGCTCCGCGGGCAGCGACTCGCTCCACCACACGTCGCGGGCGATGAAACGCGCGCCGTCGATGCGCGGTGCCGACGTCGTGACCTCGGCGGCCGAGATGGGGGAGGGCCAGGTTCCGAAAGGCAGGATCGTGGTCATCACGACAGGCTACGCGGAGGTGCCGACGACGCGTGTGTGAAGCCGGCTGCCCTACGCGGTGACGCGCTGGGGCGCACTGGGCTCCGGTGCACTGAGCTCGGGCTCGGCGCGTGCGGGTTCATCGTCTACCGCATCGCTCTGTGCGAGTTCGGTCGCCCACCAGGCCAGGAGCGCGACGATGAGGACGAGTGAGACATCACCGATCGAGAGGGGGCGGAGCGTCAACAGCCAGAGGATTACCAGCGCGGCGAGGGCGACCCGCACCAGGACGCGGTACGTGTAGATCCACCGACCGACGCGGCCCGTATCCGCTCCGCTGGATCGAAGCGTCGAGCGCAGGCGATGGTTGATGCCTGCGGCGCCGGTCCGGATGGCGATGGCGGCTGTGCTCCGCCCCTGCACCCACGCAAGAATCGCGAGCAGAACGCCGATCAGCGCGATCACGGCCGCCGTGTCGCGCATCGCCGTGATGATCTGTTCGTAGATGGCATCGACGGCCGTGATCGGCAGAGCGAGTTGCGACGCCGCGATCGACGCAACCGTCGCGCCGATCGCAAGGGCTACGGCGAGGGCTCCGCCGCCGAGCGCGATGGCCACGCCCGTTCCGACGAGTGCGACGCTCTTCCGGCGTGCGAGAAGGACCCCACCGACGAACAGGGCAAGGGTGACGAGTGGCAGCCACCATCCGACCGCCGCCGCGATTCCGTAGACGATGCGAACGGTGACGAGAGCGTCGCTCTGGACGAGCACGATCGTGCGATCGACGGAGGGAACTGCCGAGGCGAAGCCGACCCCCTGGGCCACCAGCCGCTCTTTCACCTCGTCGATGATCGGGGCGAGCGAGATGCCGACCTCGCCCGTGTCGCTGATGGTGACGGCGCCCGTCGGGGTCGTGCCCGTCGCGGCCGCGGCCAGCCCACGATGGCTCGCGCGGAGGGCCGTCTCCCAGACCGAGGCGAACACGTCCGATTCCACGAGCTGAGTCACGGATGTGCCGATCAGGCCGCGGAGCCCTTCGACCGCTGGTCCGCGAAGCAAGTCGATCGCTGCCGTGGCGCGGGGCGGCAGGCCGAGGCCACCGAGTCCGTCGAACAGATCGTCGGTCAGCCCCTGCAGATCGAGCGACTCGTCGATCGCAACCGTCGCCTCATCGACGATCAGTGCCTGAACAGCGGGATCCTGCGCCAGGGGAGCGAACGTCGCGACAAATGCGGTCTCGTCGACGAGTTCGGTGCGAGCCCACGCCGAGACGATCGAGACCGGTACCAAGAGCGCCGCGACGACGATCACTGCCGAGGACAGAACGCCGCGCCACGTGCCCTTCCGCGGACGCGAGACGCGGTCCGGGCGGTCGGGCGTCTCGTCGAGGCGCGACCGGAGCTGTTCGTTTTCGGCTTCGAGTTCAGCGAGCCGACGCGCGACATCCGCATCGTTCGCGGAGGCAGGGGTGGGGTTGGTCACATCTCCTTATACCGCCCCGACGCATGTGCGCGCAGGTTCTCCCGCCCAACAGCGCGCGGCCCGCGGGACGTCAGACGGCGCGCAGGACAGCGACGACCTTGCCGAGCACGGTCGCGTGATCACCGAGGATCGGCTCGAACGCGCTGTTGCGGGGCAGCAACCATGTGTGCCCGTCGCGCCGCCGGAAGGTCTTCACGGTCGCCTCGTCGTCGAGCATGGCCGCCACGATGTCCCCGTTCTCAGCGGTCGCCTGCGTGCGGACGACAACCCAGTCGCCGTCGCAGATTGCTGCGTCGATCATCGATTCGCCCGAGACGCGCAGCATGAACAGTTCGCCCTTGCCGACGAGCTGGCGCGGGAGCGGGAATACTTCTTCGACCTGCTGGTCGGCAGTGATGGGGACGCCCGCAGCTATGCGGCCGACGAGGGGCACCATTGCGGCGTCGCCGACGGGCGGGGCCGCGTCTGCGGGATTCTCGGCCGCGCTTCCCGGAAGATCGATCAAGATCTCGATCGCGCGGGTCTTGCCCGAGTCGCGGCGAAGGTAACCCGACAGCTCGAGCTGGTTGAGCTGGTGGGTGACGCTCGAGAGCGAGCGCAGGCCGACGGCGTCGCCGATCTCGCGCATGCTCGGCGGGTAGCCATGCGCCTGCACCGCGCGCTGGATCACTTCGAGGATCGCGAGCTGTTTGTCGCTGAGACTCTTGCGACGCCGCGTGCGCGGCCGCGGCCCGGCTACTTCTCCTGCGACGGATACGTCGTCCGCACTCGCGTCGGAGTCCCTCTCGGCATCCGACTCCGCCAGCGCGGAATCCCCGGGCTCAAGCGTCATGTCGTGCTCCTTCCGCCGTACGAGGCGTCGCTCTGAATGCAATGTCGGTGGTCGCTGGTGTACTGCTCTTGCACCAGCGCGACCATCGAAACACTATCCGGTCCGTGGGACATTTCGGCACATCTGTTCGAGCGTGTCGAACGATTTCGGGCCATTCGAAGCGCAAGAAGGACTTGACAAGATGAAATACTCGAAGATAACTTCGGAACACAACTTCGCATCCGGCTCTCCCGGCCGAGAGTCGGATGCGGAGCTGGAATCGCGATCGGCCCTGACGGACTCGCGGCCCCCACGCTCATCCCGCGTGACACAGCACCGCACGATCCAGGAGGACAAGATGATCACCGCACTCATGCCGATGCCATCGCACACTCGCCTGCGGCTGACGGCGCGCGGGCGTCGCGTCGTCGTGAGCATGGTGTCTCTGCCTCTCGCGGCGGCGGTTTTCGTCGGCGTGCTCGCGAGCGGTGAGGCCCTCGCCTCGCGTAGCGTTTCGGCGTCGACCGATGAGTTCACCACCGTGCTGGTCGAGCCGGGCGACACCCTGTGGTCGATCGCCCTCGAGATGGCACCGGCCTCCGATCCGAGGGATGTCGTAGACGAGATCGTTCGCCTGAACGCGCTCGGGTCTTCGTCAGTTGTCGCGGGACAGAGCATCGCGATCCCGGCCCACCTCGCCTCCTAGACGTCGCCCCTCTGCCCGCGCGTCGTAGCATGGGAGGGGTGAGCGCATCCCTCGAAGACCTTCCTCTCCGCGACGATCTCCGGGGAAAGATCCCCTACGGGGCTCCTCAGGCAAGCGTGCCGATCGCGCTGAATGTCAATGAGAACACCCACCCGGTTCCGCAGGAGGTCGCCGACGACATCCTCGACGGGATCGCCGTCGCGCTGCGTGAGATCAACCGCTATCCCGACCGCGAGTTCGATACGTTGCGCACCGCGTTTGCCGACTATCTCGGCCACGGTCTGACTTCCGAGAACATGTGGGCGGCGAACGGATCGAACGAGGTGCTGCAGCACATCATGCAGGCCTTCGGGGGGCCGGGCCGCACGGTGTTCGGATTCGGTCCCACCTATTCGATGTACCCGCTCTTGGCGGCCGGAACCGGAGCGAGCTGGATCGCGGGCGATCGCGGACACGACTTCACGCTGACCCCCGAGTTCGCTGCCGAGCAAGTGGCCGCGGCAGATCCCGACATCATTCTGTTGTGCTCCCCGAACAACCCGACGGGAACGCCGCTGCCGATCGATGTCATCGAGGCGGTGTACGGTGCCTCCCGGGGCGTGGTCGTCGTCGACGAGGCGTATTGGGAGTTCGCGCCGCACGACCAGCGGTCGGCGTTGACGCTCCTGCACGATCGTCCCCGTCTGGCGGTGTCACGCACGATGAGCAAGGCGTTCGCCTTCGCCGGTGCACGCGTGGGTTATCTCGCGGCTGACCCCGCGTTCATCGACGCGCTGCGCCTCGTGCGACTGCCGTACCACTTGAGCTCGCTGACGCAAGCCGCGGCGCTCGGTGCGCTGCGCCACGCCGACACGATGCTCGCGATGGTCGATGACATCGTCGGGCAACGTGACCGCATGGGTGCGACGCTGTCCGCGCTCGGCTACGAACCCTACGAGTCGTGGACCAACTTCATCCTGTTCGGCGGGGTAAGTGATCCCGCCGCTACCTGGCGCGCGCTGTTCGAACGCGGGGTACTCGTGCGCGACGTCGGCCTGCCCGGCACGCTGCGGGTCTCGGCCGGCACGGAAGACGAGACCACAGCATTCCTCGACCAACTCGCGTCGATAGACTCGCAGGCATGAGCGAGCGCACGGCGAGCAAGACTCGTCGCACGAGTGAGTCATCCGTCGACCTCGAAATCAACCTCGATGGAACCGGTCGGAGCAGCATCGACACGACCGTTCCATTCTTCGATCACATGTTGACGGCATTCGCGAAGCACTCGCTGACCGACCTGACCGTGAAGGCGACGGGCGACACGCAGATCGACGCGCACCACACGGTCGAGGACGTCTCCATCGTGCTGGGCATCGCCATCCGCGAGGCGCTCGGCGATAAGGCCGGCATCTCCCGCTACGGCGACGCCCTGGTCCCGCTCGACGAAGCCCTCGCGCAGGCTGTCGTCGACATCTCGGGTCGTCCCTACCTGGTGCACACGGGTGAGCCGGCAGGCTTCGAACACCACCTGATCGGTGGCCACTTCACGGGATCTCTCGTGCGGCACACATTCGAGGCGATCGCGTTCAACGGCGGCCTCACCGTGCACGTTCGGGTGCTGGAGGGGCGCGACCCTCACCACATCGCCGAGGCCGAGTACAAAGCTTTCGCCCGAGCCTTCCGCCAGGCCAAGTCGCTCGATCCCCTCGTCGAGGGGATCCCGAGCACCAAGGGTGCGCTGTGACGGATGACGGGGCTCGCCCGCTCGTCGCCGTCCTCGACTACGGCTCCGGCAACGTCCACTCGGCCGTCAAGGCGCTGCAGGCCGCGGGCGCTGATGCGCGACTCACGTCGGACCCGCAGCTCGTGCTCGAGGCCGACGGTCTTCTGGTGCCTGGCGTCGGTGCGTTTCGCGCGGTCATGGAGGCGCTGCGGGCGAGCGGCGGGGACCGACTGATCGACCGGCGTCTGGCGGGCGGGCGCCCCGTGCTCGGCATCTGTGTCGGCATGCAGGTTCTGTTCGAGCTCGGCGTCGAGCGTGGCGTGGATACCGAGGGCATGGGGGAATGGCCGGGGGTCGTTCGCGAACTCGACGCGCCCGTTCTGCCCCACATGGGATGGAACACGGTCCGCCCCGATCCGGGGTCGAGGTTGTTCGCCGGCCTCGAGGATGAGCGCTTCTACTTCGTCCACTCTTTCGGCGTGCAGGAATGGCTGATGGAGGCGAACGGGCCTTTCGCCAACCCGCATCTCACATGGACGGACTACGGCGCACCGTTCCTCGCCGCGGTGGAGAACGGGCCGCTGTCGGCGACGCAGTTCCACCCCGAGAAGTCCGGCGCCGCGGGCATCCGTCTGCTCGCGAATTGGATCGACGGCCTGACCCCGACTAACATCTAGGCTTCGTGCCTATCCGGCCTTCGGACCGCCCAGCGCGGCACCCGAAATCGGTGTAAAACCGGCGCATCCGCCCACGCACGAGGATCCATGAACGACTTCTCCGCAACACCCGAGCTCGTCCTCCTTCCCGCCGTCGATGTCGCCGGGGGTAAGGCCGTCCGCCTGACTCAGGGCGAGGCCGGCACCGAGACTTTCCACGGCGACCCCGTCGACGCGGCGCTCGATTTCGCCCGGCAAGGCGCAACCTGGATCCACCTCGTCGATCTCGATGCCGCATTCGGTCGCGGAAACAACACCGCGGTGCTGCGCAAAGTGATCAAGCAGGTCAAGGGTGTGCGGGTCGAGCTATCCGGAGGCATCCGCGACGACCGCTCGCTCGAAGCCGCGCTCGAGAGCGGTGCCAGCCGCATCAACCTCGGCACGGCGGCGCTCGAGAACCCTGAGTGGGCGGCGGACGTCATCGCGCGTTACGGCGAGGCGATCGCCGTGGGCCTGGATGTGCGCGGCACGACGCTCGCCGCGCGTGGGTGGACCGAAGACGGCGGCGACCTGTGGACCGTCCTGCAGCGCCTCGAAGCCGCCGGATGCAGCCGCTATGTCGTGACGGATGTCACCAAGGATGGCACCCTCAAGGGCCCGAATCTCGACCTCCTCCGTCAGGTGACGTCTCGCACGCCGAAGCCTGTCGTGGCCTCGGGGGGCGTCTCGAGCCTTGATGACATCGCGGCTCTGCGCGAACTCGTCCCGCTCGGGGTCGAGGGCGCGATCGTCGGTCGGGCCCTCTACGCCGGCGCCTTCACGCTGGCCGAGGCGTTGGATGTCGCAGCCGGCTGACCCGGAAGACCCCGACGGTGGCGTGCACGAGCACGGCACCGACTCGGCGGGCGTTCCCTGGGAGGGACGCGCGTTCCAACCGAACCCGCACGCCGGCGATGACGGTTCTGCGCCCGAAGCCTTTCTCGTCGCCCTCGCCGCGTTCCGCACGGGCGAGGTGGGTCAGGCCGCTGTGGTCGACTCCTTGCGCTCGGCCCGCCTGCTCGTGCCCCTCGTTGCGGAACGCGGCGAGACGGGGGTCGCGCCATCCGGGCTGACCGTGGACAAAACGCAGGAACTCTCGATCGTCACGGTGGCCGCGCCCGACGGGCGCACGGTGCTGCCCGCGTTCTCGAGCGTCGCGGCGATGCAGGCGTGGGATGCCACGGCCCGACCGATCCCGACGCCCATGTTCCGCGTAGCTCAGGCGGCCGTGGGGGAGGGGACAGACCTGATCGTGGTCGATCCGGGCTCCGAGACCGAGTTCGTCATCCGTCGGCCCGCCGTCTGGGCGCTGGCGCAGGGCATCGATTGGGAGCCCAGTTTCGCCTCTCCAGAGGTGTTCGCGGGCCTCCAGGAGAGCGTCGGGGGCGAGCTCGCCGTCATCGATCTCGCGGTGGAGCCCGGCGACCCGACCGCGCGACTCCGCGCTCCGGAACTGGTCGTCAAGCTGGCGTTGATGCAGGGCCTCGAGCAATCGGAGCTGGATGCGGTGCTCGCACGCCTGGCTCAGCGTTGGGCGTCCGATGACCGCATTGCAACGCTCGTCGACTCGCTCACGGTTCGCCTGGAGCGCTCGGCTCCTTGACCACCGGTCGACTCAGGTGACGGGTCCTGTCCACTTCTCGCCCGGACCCTTGCCGATCGGGTCGGGAATGACGGATGCCTCGCGGAACGCCAGCTGAACCGACCGCAGCCCATCGCGCAGTGACCGGGCGTGCATGTCACTGACTTCGGGCGCGGCCGCGCTGATCAAGCCGGCGAGGGCGTTGATCAGTTTGCGAGCCTCATCGAGGTCGGTTTGGCTCTCGGGGTCGTCGGCGAGGCCGGTCTTGACGGCGGCGGCGCTCAACAGGTGAACCGCGGTGGTCGTGATGATCTCAACGGCCGGAACATCCGCGATGTCGCGGGTAGCGGCCGAGGCGGCACGCTCCTGTTCCTCCCAGCGAGCCTGGGTCGCGGCATCCGGTTCCCTACTGGGCTGGACATCTTCAGAAACGTTGTCTTCGGGGGGAATCGTGCTCACGTGTCGCTCTCTGCTAGACTTCTGCGGGCTCCGGGACTTTTGTCTCGGTTCGAAGAGGATTCGCATCCCACCCGCGCCGACCATAGGCCAGGCTACCGGGTACACGTGCTCCGCTGGCTCGTCTCGATCTGAGGCATCCGGTGGTCTGGGCACAAGGCCGGCGGGCTGTATCAACTCCGCGCCGGGTGGAATGCGACGTTCGCTTCACCCGGAAACTCTCGTCTCCGGGTGCTTCCACCCCGTGCGGCTTCGTCGTGCGGTTACCCAGATCTAGAGGAGTTCCGCATCAGCGATCCCCGCACCAACGACCGCATCCGCGTGCCCGAGGTCCGACTCGTCGGCCCCGCAGGAGAGCAGATCGGTGTCGTCCGCATCGAGGCAGCACTGCGCCTCGCTCAGGAGGCAGAGCTCGACCTCGTCGAGGTGGCCCCCAACTCGAAGCCGCCCGTGGTCAAGATCATGGATTACGGGAAGTTCAAGTACGAGGCTGCGCAGAAGGCCAAGGAAGCTCGTCGCAACCAGGCGAACACGGTCCTCAAAGAGGTCCGGTTCCGTCTGAAGATCGACGAGCACGACTACGAAACCAAGCGCAAGCGCGCCGAGGGCTTCCTGAAGACCGGAGACAAGGTCAAGGCGATGATCCTCTTCCGTGGTCGCGAGCAGTCGCGTCCCGAGCAGGGCGTGCGTTTGCTTCGTAAGTTCGCCGAGGACGTCGCCGAGTTCGGCACGGTCGAGTCGAACCCCACGATCGACGGTCGCAACATGGTCATGGTGGTCGCACCGCACAAGAACAAGTCCGAGGTCAAGACCGAGCAGAACGCCAAGCGCGACGCGACCAAGCAGGCCGCACGCGAGGCTCGCGCCCCCCGGACAGAGTCCGAAACGGCTGAATCGGCCGCTGAGTAGGACCCCTCACACGACTCCCGCCTCGGCGGGTGCACACCCACGACGCCCTCCGGGGCCTCAGCAAAGGAAAACGAGATGCCGAAGCAGAAGACCCACTCGGGTGCCAAGAAGCGCTTCAAGATCACCGGTAGCGGAAAGCTCAAGAAGCAGCAGGCCGGTATGCGCCACAACCTCGAGGGCAAGTCGAGTCGTCGGACTCGCCGCCTGAACCAGGACCAGGTCCTGTCCAAGGCCGACACCAAGGTCGCCAAGAAGCTTCTCGGTCGCTGAGCGCGCCGAATCAGGATAGGAAACAAGACAAATGGCTAGAGTCAAGCGGGCAGTAAACGCCCACAAGAAGCGTCGCGTCATCCTCGAGCGCGCCTCCGGTTACCGCGGACAGCGTTCGCGCCTGTACCGCAAGGCCAAGGAGCAGGTCACCCACTCCCTCGTCTACGCGTACCGTGACCGTCGCAAGCGCAAAGGCGACTTCCGTCGTCTGTGGATCCAGCGCATCAATGCCGCGTCCCGCCAGAACGGCCTCACGTACAACCGCTTCATCCAGGGCCTCGGCCTCGCGGGTGTGCAGGTCGACCGTCGCATGCTCGCCGAGCTCGCGGTGAATGAGCCCGCCACGTTCGCGTCGCTCGTTGCCACGGCCAAGGCTGCTCTGCCGGCCGACACCTCGGCACCCAAGGCATCCGCGTAAGCAGCTGTCGATCGAATGCCCCGCTCTCCTCCGGAGGCGGGGTTTTCGTCTGCCTCCGGCATCCGTCGCCCTCCCGCATCCCTTTCCGCACGGCTTGGGGCGTCAGATTCTCGTTGGGGCGCGGTGTCCCGCGCCCCAACGTCGTTCTGACGCCCCAGGGTGGTTGGTGGTTGGTGGTTGGTGGTTGGTTGGTGGGGTTGTGTGAAGGCGGGGGAGAGTGGGTCGCCGGGCGTTCGCGGGTACGACACCGCCGCGCCGTAGACTGTGCGGGTGCTCGAGAACCCGCGCTCACCGCGCGTGCGCGCCGTCGCAAAGCTGACCAAACGAAGCGCCCGTCAAGAGACCGGGCTGTTTCTGCTCGAGGGGCCGCAGGCGGTTCGCGAAGCCCTGACCTATCGCCCCGAGGCGATCGTCGAGTTCTTCGCTACCCCCACAGCGATCGAGCGGCACGGTGAGCTGCGTGAGCTCGCCTCCGCTGCCGGGGTCGAGATCGAGTACACGACCGAAGCCGTCCTCGACGCCATGGCCGACACCGTCACGCCGCAAGGGGTCGTCGCAGTCGCCCGGCAGTTCCCGGTTTCGATCCGCGAGGTTTTCGGGGCTTCACCGCGCCTGATCGCGGTGTGCGAAGAGGTTCGCGACCCCGGCAATCTCGGAACGATCATCCGGGCAGCGGATGCCGCGGGCGCTGATGCCGTCGTGTTGACCGGCCGCACGGTCGATCCGTACAACCCCAAGGTCGTGCGCGCGACCACCGGTTCCCTGTTCCACCTGCCCATCGCGCTCACGACCGACCTCGCGGAGGCGCTCGAGCTGGCGCGCGGCGCGGGCCTGCGGGTCATCGCAGCCGATGTGAAGGGCGACGATCTGCTCGAGGCACGCGACAGCGGGATCCTCACCGAGCCGACCGCATGGCTCTTCGGGAATGAAGCCCGCGGCCTGGAGGACACGGCGCTCACGCTCGCCGATCTGGCCCTGAGATTGCCCATCTACGGCCGCGCGGAATCGCTGAATCTCGCGACCGCCGCGAGCGTCTGCCTCTACGAGAGTGCGTTCGCCCAACGTTCCGTGCGCTCCATCTGAGAGAGACGACCGCCTGTTACGGTCCGGTAAAGGTCGTGTCACCGGCGCATCGGTTCTTCTGACCCGTGCGTAGGGTGAGCTTCATGGTCAGCCAGAGCGACGCACAGCCGAAGACGTCGAACATCGCAGCACGGCGCGGTGAGCCGCTCGTCGTCATCGAGCACGTCGACAAGCACTTCGGTGACCTGCATGTCCTCCGCGACATCACGACCGTCGTCAACAGGGGCGAAGTCGTCGTCGTGATCGGTCCTTCGGGCAGCGGAAAGTCGACGCTATGCCGCGCGGTCAATCGCCTCGAGACGATCGACTCGGGCGTCATCACGATCGACGGCGCGAAGCTGCCGGAGGAAGGCGCGGGACTCGCGAAGCTCCGGGCAGACGTCGGCATGGTGTTCCAGTCCTTCAATCTCTTCGCTCACAAAACGGTTCTCGAGAACGTCACGCTCGGGCCGATCAAGGTCCGTGGCATGAAGAAGAAAGCCGCCGTCGAGATGGCGATGAAGTTGCTCGATCGTGTCGGGGTCGCCAACCAGGCGTCGAAGATGCCGAATCAACTGTCCGGCGGGCAACAGCAGCGTGTCGCGATTGCCCGATCGCTCGCGATGAACCCGAAGGTGATCCTGATGGACGAGCCGACCAGCGCGCTCGACCCCGAGATGATCAACGAGGTTCTCGATGTGATGATCGGCCTCGCTGCGGACGGCATGACGATGATCGTCGTCACGCACGAGATGGGATTCGCACGAAAAGCCGCCGACCGCGTGCTCTTCATGGCGGACGGAGCCATCGTCGAAGAGGCGACCCCCGAGAAGTTCTTCACCAATCCCCAGAGCGAACGGGCACAGGACTTCCTCTCGAAGATCCTCGAGCACTGAGCGCACCGGAAAATACTTGGTCGCCACCGCGGCCGGGGCCCTACAAAACAGGTCGCCAACCCGCGACCCCCACAGCAAAGGACAGGTAGGACATGAAACGTTCACGACTTTCCCTCATCGGCCTCGCGGCAGTCGGCGCGCTCGCGCTCTCGGCATGCGCCGGCGGCAGCGGCGACGAGACCTCGGTCGAGCCCGAGGAATCGCCCACGTTCGAAGCCGGCACCACAATGGCCGAGCTCGCTGAGGCGGGCACTATCACGATCGGTACGAAATTCGACCAGCCTCTCTTCGGTCTGATGGGCCCGACGAACGAGCCGGAAGGATTCGACGTCGAGATCGGCAAGATCATCGCCGCTGAACTAGGCATCGCGGCAGAGGACATCGATTGGAAGGAAGCGGTTTCAGCAAACCGCGAGCCTTTCATCGAGAACGGTGAAGTCGACCTCGTCATCGCCACTTACACGATCAACGACACCCGCAAGGAGGTCGTCTCGTTCGCGGGTCCGTACTACATGGCCGGCCAGTCGATCCTGACCCTGGCCGACAACGAGGACATCGAGAGCGAGGATGACCTGGTCGGCCAGCCCGTGTGCTCGGTGACAGGATCGACCCCCGCCGCGAACCTGGAGGCGCTCGGCGCCGAGGTGTTGCTCACTGACACCTACTCCAACTGCCTCGAGCCGCTGCGTAGCGGCGCCGTCGTGGCTGTGTCCACGGACAACGTGATCCTCGCAGGGCTTGCCGCGCAGAACGAGGGCGAGTTCAAGGTCGTCGGTGAGCCGTTCACGGACGAGCCCTACGGCATCGGCCTGGCGCTCGATGACACCGACTTCCGCATGTGGATCAACGACGTGCTCGAAGCGGCCTATGAGGACGGTCGCTACCAGGACGCCTGGGACGCCACGGCCGGAACGATCCTGCCGTACGTCGACCCGCCCGCGGTCGACCGCTACTGATTGAGCGGATGCCCCGGGCGGCAAGAATTCTGCGTCCGGGGCATCCGTCCCCCTGAAAGGAATGGAGATCGCGTGGAGCAACTCGCCTCGCTGATGCCGGTGTTCTGGGAAGGCTTCCGGGTCACCCTGCTGCTCCTCGCCGTCTCCGGCGTTCTGGCGCTCGTCATCGGAACCGTCATCGCGGCGATGCGTATCTCGCCGGTCGGTTCCCTGCGGGTCTTCGGGGCGGTCTGGACGGAGATCGCGCGCAACACCCCGTTGACCCTCGTCTTCTTCTTCTTCGCTTTCGTCGTGCCGTTCCTCGGAGTTCGGCTTCCCTACGTCGTGCTGGCGATCTTCGCCCTCACGTACTACACGTCGCCCTTCGTCGCCGAAGCGCTGCGCTCAGGCATCAACGGCGTGCCGGTCGGCCAGGCCGAGGCGGCGCGAAGCATCGGCCTGGGCTTCGGTCAGACCGTCACGCTCGTCGTTCTCCCGCAGGCGTTCCGGATGACGATCCCGCCGCTCATCAACGTCTTCATCGCGCTCACGAAGAACACCTCGGTGGCCGGAGCATTCTTCGTCGCCGAGCTCTTCGCATCCACCCGTGAACTGGCGAACGCGAACGGAAACATCGTCATCCCGATCCTTCTCATCACCGCGGCGCTCTACCTGGTCGTGACCGTCCCCCTGGGACTCTTCGCAGGCCAGCTCGAGAAGAGAGTGGTGATGGGCCGATGAGTGCTCCGAGCGTTCTCTTCGACGCGCCCGGTCCTCGCGCGCGGCGGACATCCCGCATCGCGTCCGTCGTCGGCCTGATCGTCGTGGCCGGACTCATCGCCTGGGGTGTGATCATCCTGGCGCTGCCGCGCGAATCCGGCGGCGTGACCGTACCCGGAATGTTCGCGCCGACGCGCTGGGACATCTTCAGTGACCCGGTCGTCTGGGGCTTCATCGGCCAGGGTGTCCTCGCTACGCTGCGAGCCGCCGCCGTCGCGGCCGTGGGCGCGATGGCGCTCGGTATCGTGCTCTCGCTCATGCGCAGTTCGACCATTGCGTGGGTGCGCATCCCCACCGCCGTGTTCATCGAGTTCTTCCGCGGCATGCCCGTGCTGCTGATGATGCTCTTCATCCTTCTGGTTGCCTCGACGGGCGCCTTCTGGGCGGTCGTCATCGCGCTGGTTCTCTACAACGGGACGCTCATCGGGGAGGCGCTGCGGGCGGGCCTCGTCGCGCTGCCGCGCGGTCAGCGCGAGGCCGCGCTCTCGCTCGGCATGCGCGAATTCCAGTCGAAGCTGCTCGTGGAATTCCCGCAAGCCTTCCGGCAGATGTTGCCGATCATCGTCGCCCAGCTCGTCGTCCTGTTGAAGGACACTTCCCTCGGCTACATCGTGGGCTACAACGAACTGATCCGAACGACGATGAATCAACTCGCGAGCTTCTACGGCAACCGCTATCTGTTCTCGCTTTTCGCGGTGTCGCTCGCGATCTACCTCGCGATCAACCTGACGCTGTCGTGGTTCGCACGGTGGTTGTCGCGCCGCACGGCAAGCGGGGGCAAGCGCAGCAAGAAGAGCGGCGGCGGCAAGCCGACCGATCCGGATCAGGCGATCTTGATGGCGGAGGCTTCGGGGATGGCTCGTGCCTCGGGCCAATCCGGCTCCGGCCTGTAGCTCCCGTGGAGCGGCGGGCCCAGGCATCCGGCCCCGGTAGACTCGCCTCTCGTGTCTGACACTCCTGAGATCACGCCCGAGGCGGTCGATTCCGCGGCATCGGCGGCGCTCGCAGCCGTTGCCGCCGCGACGACCACCGCAGAGCTCAAGGCCGCGCGTGCGGCGCATGCGGGGGAGGGGTCGCCCCTTGCGCAGCTGAACTCCCGCATGCGCGATGTGCCGAAGGAGCAGAAGGCCGAGTTCGGCAAGCTCATGGGCCAGGCGCGTGGAAGTGTCGCGCAGGCGCTCGCCGCGCGCGAGGAAGAGCTCGTCGAGGCCGAGACGGCCGCGCGGCTCGAAGCGGAGCGGATCGACATCACCGCGGTGGCGTCCCGCACACGCGTGGGCGCGAGGCATCCGCTCACCCTCCTGCAAGACCAGGTCAGCGACATTTTCGTCGGGATGGGGTGGGAGATCGCCGAGGGACCCGAGCTCGAGCACGAGTGGTTCAACTTCGACGCCCTCAACTTCGACGTCGACCACCCGGCGCGGCAGATGCAGGACACGTTCTTCGTCGACCCGGTCGACCGCCACCTCGTGATGCGCACGCACACGAGCCCCGTGCAGGTGCGCTCGATGCTCGAGCGCGACATCCCGATCTACGTGCTCTGCCCGGGGCGGGTGTATCGCACGGATGAATTCGACTCCACGCACCTGCCCGTCTTCACGCAGTTCGAGGGGCTCGTCGTCGACAAGGGCATCACGATGGCGCACCTCAAGGGCACCCTCGATCACGCCGCGCGGGTGCTGTTCGGACCCGAGGCCAAGACGCGCTTCCGTGCCAACTACTTCCCGTTCACCGAGCCGTCGGCAGAGCTTGACCTCTGGCATCCGACGTTCAAGGGCGGCGCCCGCTGGATCGAGTGGGGCGGCTGCGGCATGGTCAACCCCAACGTGCTGCGCGCCGCGGGCATCGACCCCGAGGTCTACTCGGGCTTCGCATTCGGAATGGGCATCGAGCGGACGCTGATGTTCCGCAGCGACGTGCAAGACATGCGCGATATGGCCGAGGGCGATGTGCGTTTCAGCGAGCAGTTCGGGATGGTGGTCTGATGCGTGTTCCGCTCTCGTGGCTGCGCGAGTACGTCGATGTGCCGACGGATGCTTCGCCGGAGGACGTGCTCGAAGCGCTCGTGCGCGTCGGGTTTGAAGAAGAGGACGTGCACCGGTTCGAGGTGACGGGTCCCGTCGTCGTCGGCGAGGTGCTCTCGTTCGAGGCGGAGCCGCAGTCGAACGGCAAGACGATCCGCTGGTGCCAGGTTCAGGTTGCGCCGGAGGGCGAGACCGCCGCCGATGGTGGCCCTGCCGTGCACGGGATCGTCTGCGGTGCCGGCAACTTCTTCGTCGGCGACAAGGTCGTTGTGACGCTGCCCGGCGCCGTGCTGCCCGGACCCTTCCCGATCGCCGCGCGCAAGACCTACGGTCATGTGTCGGACGGCATGATCGCTTCCGCGAAGGAGCTCGGGCTCGGTGATGAGCACGCGGGGATCCTGCGCCTCAGCGAGCTCGGCATCGACGCACCCGTCGGTACGGACGCTATTGCTCTGCTCGGGCTCGACGACGTCGCGGTCGAGATCAACGTCACGCCTGACCGTGGGTACGCGCTGTCGATGCGCGGTGTCGCTCGCGAGTACTCGCACTCGACCGGTGCGGCGTTCCGCGATCCGGGCCTGCGTCCCTGGGGCGAGGTCGAGCCGGGTTCCGGCTTCGCCGTCGCCGTTGCCGACGATGCCCCCCTCCGCGGGCGCGTCGGTGCCTCGGAGTTCGTGGTTCGCGTCGTTCGTGGGGTGGATGCCTCGGCACCGACCCCGCCGTGGATGATCGCGCGGCTCACTCTTGCGGGCATCCGTTCGCTCGGTGTGCTGATCGACATCACCAACTACGTCATGCTCGAGCTCGGCAATCCGATCCACGGGTACGACCTCGATGCGCTCTCGGGCGGCATCACGGTGCGCCGTGCCCGTGCGGGCGAACACCTCACGACCCTCGACGGCAAGGATCGCACCCTCGATCCGGAAGACCTGCTGATCACGGATGACTCCGGGCCCATCGGTCTCGCGGGCGTCATGGGCGGCGGTCCGACCGAGATGAGCGACGCGACCCGCGATGTGCTCATCGAGGCCGCGATCTTCGACACCGTCTCGATCGCGCGCACGGCACGTCGGCACAAGCTGCCGTCCGAGGCATCCCGTCGCTTCGAGCGCGGCGTCGACCCGCTGATCCCGTTTGTCGCGGCCCAGCGTGTCGTCGACCTGATGGTCGAGCTCGCGGGGGGCACGGTCGATTCGCTCGGCGGCGCCCTGTTCACCACCTATCAACGGCAGGCGATAGCGCTGCCGGCGAGCTTCGTGTCTGGCGTCATCGGCGTCGACTACGAGCCCGCGCGGGTGCGCGGCGCGCTCGAGCTGATCGGATGCGTCGTCGACGAGACGGCCGCCGGCTGGGACGTGACGCCGCCGTCGTGGCGCCCCGACCTGACGGACAAATGGACCCTGGCCGAAGAGGTCGCGCGCATCGAGGGCTACGACCAGATTCCCTCGGTGTTGCCGACACCACCCTCCGGTCGCGGGCTGACCGAGGCGCAGCAGGGCCGCCGCCGCGTGGCGAACGCGCTCGCCGCGGCGGGCTTCGTCGAGACCCCGTCGTTCCCCTTCACGACCGAGGCCCTGAACGACCTGCACGGGTCGGTCTCGGGTGAGCACCTGCCGAGTATCAAGCTCGCGAATCCGCTGGACGGACAGTCGCCGTTCCTGCGGCGCTCGCTGGTTCCCGCGCTGCTGCAGGCGGCGCACCGCAATCTCTCGCGCGGGCTGACGGATCTGGCGATCTTCGAGACCGGCAGCGTGTTTTTGCCCGAGCCCGGGGTCGGGTACGGCACGTCATTCGTGCCGCCGCTCGCCGAGCGGCCGAGCGATGATGTGCTCGCCGAGCTGAACGCGTCGATCCCGCCGCAGCCGCGGCACGTCGCCGTGTTGCTCACCGGAAACCTGGCACCCAAGCAGCCCGCCCGCGCGGCCGAGTCCGCAGACCTCGGCGCGGCGCTCGACGCCGTGCGCGTGATCGCTGCGGCGGCGGGAGTGTCGATCGACGTCGCACAAGGACGACGCGCGGCGCTCCACCCGGGCCGGACCGGTGTGCTTTCGGTGGACGGTCCCGATCAGACGCGTGTCGAGGTCGGGTACGTCGGTGAGCTGCTGCCGGCGGTGGCCGAGGCATCCGATCTTCCCGGTCGTGTGATCGTGGCCGAGCTGAATCTCGATCTGCTGCTCTCGCTCGTGTCGTCGCGGGTCGTCGCGGCGTCGCTGTCGGGCTTCCCCGCGGCGACGCAGGATGTGTCGCTCGTCGTGGCGGCGGATGTACCGGCCGCCGATGTGCGTTCGGCGCTCGAGCAGGGCGCGGGCGAACTGCTCGAGTCGGTGCGGCTGGTCGATGACTACCGCGGCACGGGCGTGCCCGAGGGATCGAAGAGCCTCACGTTCGCTCTGCGGTTCCGGGCCCCGGATCGGACGCTCACGGCGGCCGAGGCGACGGACGCCAAGCTCGCCGGTGTCGCGGCTGCGGCCGAGCGTTTCGGCGCCAGCATCCGCGACTGACGCACCGAATCGTTTGCGGGCGCGCGGATGCGCTGAACGGCGGCACCTGGTGCGGTCAGCGCGAGGGCCAGTGCCATGACGGGACGTCGAGCATGCCCTGACCCTCGATGCGCGTGCCGTAGCCCGTCGACTCCAGCCGCACGATGTCGGCGCCCGCGTTCGCGAGCGACGCGGCCAGCCTGTCGGCGTGCGTCACGACGATGATCTGGCTCTCTTCCGATGCCGCGTTGATCAGCGCCCCGAGCGGATCGAGCAGCTCGGGATGAAGGCTCGACTCGGGCTCGTTCAGCACGAGCAGGGGAGCGGGCCGGGCCGGCAGTAGAGCCGCGCACAGCAGCAGGTATCGGAGCGTCCCATCCGATAGTTCGGTCGTCTCGAGGGGCCGCAACAGGCCGGGCTGGTGCATGAGCAGGCGGAACAGGCCCCCGGATGCCGCGACCTCCACCCGTCCGCCGGGAAACGCACGAGCCACCTCGCGCGCGAGGGCATCGCCGTGTCCGGCATCCTGAATCGTCGCCCACACCGCCGCGAGGTTCTCGCCGCCGTGAGCGAGTGTCTGCGTGCGTGTACCGACTCGCGGATGCCGCGCCGGGGCCTCCCGGTCCGTGCGGAAGTGGTCGTAGAACCGCCAGGCGCGCAGCATCCGTCGCACCGAAAGCGTCTCCGGCGCGGCGTCGCCATCGCCGAGATCGGTCAGGATGCTCTCGAAGGGCGCGAGGCGCTGATCGGCATCGATCCATCCGTCGCGGCGCACGCGCACCGCGGCGCGCGTCCGGTCGACGAGCGTCGCGGCTGGTCGCGCCACGGCGCCGGCGAAGATCTGCTCGCGTTTGATCTCGGCATCGCGGGCGAAGACGCTGAGTTTGTCGGCCTGGGGCAGTCCGTAGTCGACCAGGTAGCCCAGATCGTCTGTCGCTACTCCCAGCCGGAGCGAGATGGGATCGCGCCGCACCGTTCCCTGTGCGCCCGCCCCCGCGGGCGTCTCGGGGCCCGCCCACAGTGCAGAGTCGAGCCCGCCTTCCTCGGCGATGGCGCCGATGGCGTCGCCGGATGCCCCGGCCGCGAGCAGGCGGAGTGCCCGGTACAGGCTCGATTTGCCGGTGCCGTTCGCTCCGGTCACCACGGTCAGGCGCCCGAGGGGGAGGGCGAGGTCGACGAGTGACCTGTATCCGGCTACGGCGAGTGTCTGGATCATGCGCACCAGTCTGGCCCGGGCATCCGACGCTCTGCCGCTCGGCGGGGATGTCCGACTCAACCTGTGGTGTTCTGCCAAAGTAGTTCCGTTGGGGTCGTGGGGGAACGGGCGTAGCCCAGGATGAGGAGTCGTCGGAGATGTCCTCCGTTCTCTATCGAATCGGTCGATTCTGCGCCCGCCGGCGGTGGTGGGTGCTGGCCGCGTGGCTCGTCCTGGCCGTCGGCGGCGGCACGGCTGCCGCGGCGCTCGGCAACAACCTGCAGTCGTCGTTCGACATCCCCGGCACGCAGGCTCAGTCCGCGCTCGACACGCTGGAGCAGCGGTTTCCGCAGCTGAGCGGAGCGAGCGGTCGCGTCGTCGTGGTTGCCCCCGACGGATCCTCGATCGCCGACGATGCGGATGCCATCGGCGCGGTGTGCGAGAGCCTGGCGGTCGTCACGGGAGTGACGAATATCGGATGTCCGTACCCCATGACCGCGAGCGGCTCATCGCCCGCGGGCTCGGGCACCGCCGATCAGGTGTCGTCGGACGGGCGGATGGCGTTCATCGCACTGCAGCTCTCGGATCCAGCCGACGACATTCCGGCGAGCCTCGTCACGGCGGTCGACGACGCGACGGCGCCCCTGACCCAGGCGGGACTGCAGGTGGCGGTTTCGGGGATCGTGCCGGCCGCCGCATCCGGTGTCGATTGGACCGAACTGGTCGGGATGGCCGTGGCCTATGTCGTGCTGGCTGTGACCTTCGGCTCGCTCCTGGCTGCCGGGATGCCGCTCGTCACCGCGGCCATCGGCGTCGGCGTGGCGACGAGCTCGATCACGATCGTCGCCGCTTTCGCGCCGGTTCAGGCGACCGCGCCCGTGCTCGCGACGATGCTCGGCCTCGCGGTGGGGATCGACTATGCGTTGCTCATCACGTCTCGACACCGCGACAACCTCCGGCAGGGCATGGCGGTCCACGAGTCCGTCGCCGTGTCGATCGCGACGGCGGGAACGGCGGTCGTGTTCGCGGGACTGACCGTGATGATCGCTCTGCTCGGACTCGGGGTCGCGGGCATCCCGTTCCTCACGGTCATGGGCCTCGGCGCCGCAGCCGCCGTGCTCTGCGCACTGGCGGTCGCCGTGACGCTGCTTCCGGCGATCCTGACCCTGTGCGGGCGGCGACTCATCCCGAAGCAGCGTCGCCGAAAGCGCGCTGCCGCGGCGCCGAGCGGGCCGAAACCCGCCCCGGCGTGGGTGCGGATCGCGACGCGGGCGCCGCTCGTCACCGCAGCGGTCGTCGTTGTTGTGCTTCTCACCCTGGCGATACCGGCCGCGGGCATCCGTCTGACGCTGCCGGATGCGGGCTACGACCCGGCGGGTTCGCCGCCGCGCGTCGCCTACGACCTGCTGGACGAGGGGTTTGGCCCCGGGTTCAACGGCCCGTTGCTGATCACCGCCGACATTTCTCGCACGCTCGACATCGAACAGGCCCTTGACGCCCTCGACGGTGAGTTCTCGTCGGTCGAAGGCGTCGCGGCGACCTCGCAGGCGTTCCCCAACGAGGCCCTCGACCTCGCGGTGCTCACGATCACCCCCACGAGCGCGCCGAGTTCGGCCGAGACGGGCGACCTCGTGCAGCGGTTGCGCGACATGGTCCCGGCCTTCGAGTCCGCGCACGGGTTCGGCTTCCAGGTCACGGGCCAGACCGCGCTCGCCATCGATATCTCCGACCGGTTGGGGGCGGCGCTGCTGCCGTTCGCGCTGGTCGTCGTCGGGCTGTGCCTGCTGCTGCTGATGATCATGTTCCGCTCGATCGCCGTTCCGGTGACCGCCACATTCGGCTACCTGCTGACCGTGGGGGCGGCACTGGGTGTCTCGACAGCGGTCTTCGAGTGGGGGTGGGCGGCCGATCTGCTCGGCGTGGGGAAGGTCGGCCCGGTGATCAGCTTCATGCCGATCCTGGTGATGGCCGTGCTGTTCGGCCTGGCCATGGACTACCACGTCTTCCTCGTCTCGCGGATGCGCGAGCGCTATGCCGCAACGGGGGTTGCCCGGGCATCCGTGCTCGAAGGATTCTCGGCCTCCGCGCGCGTCGTGACGGCCGCGGCCCTCATCATGTTCTCGGTCTTCTTCTCATTCGTTCCCGGCGGCAACGCCATCATCCAGCCGATCGCCCTCGCGCTTGCGGTGGGTGTGCTGATCGACGCGTTCGTCGTGCGGATGACTCTGGTGCCGGCGCTCATGACGCTGCTCGGCGACCGCGCGTGGTGGCTGCCCCGCGGGCTCGCACGGGTTCTGCCCGATGCCGACATCGAGGGTGAGGCGGTGCAGCGGATGCTCGCGCAGCGCAGTTGGCGGGACGCTGATGAGCTGCGCCGCGATGGTGTGCACGCGCAGGATGCCTCTTTCGCGGGCCTCGATCCGGTGACCTTCGCCGTGCCCGCCCGTGCGGTGCTGCTGGTGCGGGGCGACGGCGCCGATCGGGTCTGCGCCGTACTGGCGGGCAGGTCCGGCGACGTCGAGGGAGACCTGGCGGTGCAGGGGCACCTGCTGCCGTTCGAGCGGAGCACGCTGGCCGCACACAGCGCCCATGTCGAGATCGCGCCCCCGCCCGTGGACGCCGAGTCCGTCGGCGACTACTTGAGGGGGATGCTCCGGCTGAACGGTGTCTCCCGACGCGACCTGTCCGAGCGGACACACGACGCGGCGCGCGCTTTCGACGCCCTTCTCGACGTCGTCGGTGCGCCCGTGGGGACCGAGACCGGACCTGAAACGCTCGTTGCACGGCTGGGCGATGGCGGACGCTGGGCGCTCGACGCGTCGGTCGCGCTGTCTTCCGGCCTGCCGCTCGTGGTGATGGATCTGCGCGGACGATCGCCGCAGGTCGTGGCAGCCGTGCTCGGCCGCCTCGACGCGTCGGCGACGGCCGTGTTCGCCGTCGACGACGAGTGCGCGCCGGTCACCGACCGCATCGTCGTCTCTGTGCGGGTCAGCGCCGCAGCGCTCGAAAGGAGCAGCTCGTGAACAGCTTCTGGAGCCTCGTGCCCGCTCCCGCGCGATCACGCCGACGTGCGGCCGTGGTCATCTTGCTCGCGGTGGTCGCGCCGCTGCTCATCCTGCTGACGATGCTTCCGCAGCGGAGCGAAGAGACGCTGTCGGCCGCGATCGTCAACCTCGATACGCCGATCGAGGAAGGCAGCGAACCCGTGGCTGCGGGCAAGCTGCTCACCGAGAACCTCTTGACGAGCCAGGACGGCCTGACCTGGACCCTGACCGACACGAAAACGGCATCGGCGGGACTCGCCGACGGCAGCTTTCAGGCGATCGTGACGATCCCCGCCGACTTCTCTCAGAATGTCGCAACGATCGGCTCGGATGCCCCGACGGCGGCGCAGCTGCAGGTGCAGACCAGCACCCGCCACGGCTACGTCGAGGGGAAAGTCGCCGACGCGGTCGCGGCCGGGTTGCCCCGCGGCGTCGCCGCCGAGTTGACCTCCGGTTATGTGGCCGGAACCCTGGGCGCTTTCGCGGAGCTGTCGGAATCGCTCGGGCAGGCGGCATCCGGTGCTCACGAACTCACGGCGGGCATTGCGGGCGCGGGCGAGGGCGCCGGCGGGATCGAGGTGGGCACCACCGATCTCGCCGCGGGTATCGGCGAGATCGCGCAGATTCTCGGCGCCCTGCCTCAGGGTGCGCGTGACCTGGGCGCGCTCAGCGGGGCGGCGTCTGCCGACACGGCGGCTCTCGCGGGTTCCGTGGCTTCTGAAGCTCTCGTGGCGGGAGAGCTCGCTCTCGCTCAGGATCTCGGCGTCGCCGAGCTCGACGCGATTGCGGCGCTCATAGCGCTCGATCCGACCCAACCGGCGAGTGAGCTTCTCGATGACATCACGGCCCTGCGTGCGCAGGCCGCGGCAGTCGCCGCACGGCTGCAGACACACGCCGGTGCGCTCGCGGGTGACTCCGTGGATGCGGCGGCGGTAGCGATCGGCGCGGGCGTCGTCGCTGATGTCGCCGGGCCCGTCGCGGTCGGGCTCGGGCAGCTCGCCCAGGCGGAAGCCGAGGCGGCCGCGGGAGCGCGCGCGCTGGCCGAAGGCGCCGGTGAATTGCGGGTCGGGTTGGGCGAACTAGCGTCGGGATCGGGGGAGCTCGCCTCGGGTCTCGACACCGCCGCGGCCGACATCCCCGCATACTCCGCCGACCAGCAGAAGACGATCGCGGGCGTCGTGGCCGACCCGATCGGTGTCAACACCGCATCGGTTGGGGGACCAGCCAACGCCCGTGCGGCGGCAGTGGCCGCGCTCGTGCCCGTCGCTCTGTGGTTGGGTGCGCTGGCCACCGCGCTCGTGGTCGCTCCGTTTTCGCGAGCTGCGCTCGGCACCCCGGCCTCGGCCCGCCGCATCGCGGGGCAGGCAGCGTTCGTCGGTGTGGTGGTCGGTGTCGTCCAAGCCATCCTGGTGTGGGTCGGCGTGGCGGTGTTGGGCGTCGCTCCCGATCGCATGGCCGTTGCCTTCGCCCTGACTGTGGTCATGTCGGTGTGCTTCGCCCTCGTCCACCAGGCGCTCTGCGGCCTGTTCGGTCGTGCGGGTCTGGTTGTCTCGGTCGTCGCGCTCGGGGTGCAGGTTGTCGCGGCGGGAATCGCCGGGCCGGTACCGGCCGGTTCGATCGCCGCGGGGCCCCTTGCGCTGCTGCCACTCAGCCTCGGGCTGCAGGGCACGCAGGCCCTGCTCGGAGGTTCGCTACACGCCGTGCTCCAGGCGGCGATCGGCCTGCTGCTCTGGGCGGGTGTTGCAGCCCTCGGTGCTGTCGCGGCGGTCGCCCGGGCGCGCAGCCGCAGCGCGTTCGAGGGCCCGGCTTCGCGGTCTGCCGCACAACATTCCGGATAACCCGCGGGCCGCGTGGGGGTGCCCCCGGAATGACGGGGGTCGTCGGTTGCGTGGGGCCGATTCATCCGGAATGTTGTCCGCCCCCCGTGCCGGGCGGCCGGGCGGCCGGGCGCTGCGAAGCGGGAGTTGCGCCGACGGCGGAACGGGGTGCGGGCGGGTCCCGCGGCTGCTGGGATGGCCCCATGTCAAACGTTTTGATTCTGGGCGGAACCGGATGGCTGAGCGGCGAAGTGGCGCGGCGATGGCGGGATGCCGGGGCATCCGTCACCTGTCTTATTCGCGGCGGCCGACCGGTACCCGAGGGCACCACGCTGATGCTCGCCGACCGAAACGGGCCCGACGCCTATGCCGAGGCGGCAGCTCGAGAATGGGACGAGATCGTGGATGTCTCGTCCACCCCCGCGCACGTCACGACGGCCGTCGGGGCGCTGGCCGCGCGCACCGCGCACTGGACGTACGTGTCGTCGGTGTCGGTGTACGCGGCGCACGACGAGGTCGGTGCCGACGAGAGCGCCGCGCTGAGCGAACCGGCCGCGGCCACGACACCAGAAGATGAGTACGACTACTCCCGCGCCAAGGCGGCGGCCGAGGCATCCGTCCGTCATGGACTCGCGGATCGCGCGGCGATCGTGCGTCCGGGCTTGATCGTTGGGCCGGGCGATCCGACCGATCGGTTTGGCTACTGGGTCGGCCGGTTCGCACTCGCAGCGTCCGAACCCGTTCTTGTGCCGGCTGCTCCCGCCGCGATGGCGCAGGTGGTCGATGTCGCCGATGTGGCGGATTTCATCGTCGCCGCGGGTACCGAACCGTGGCAAGGCGTCGCGAACGCCGTCGGACACCCGCTGCCTGGGAGAGCTTCTGGCGCTCGCACGGGATGTCGCGGGCCACACCGGCGACGTGGTCGAGGTCGACGACGAATGGCTCGCTTCCCAAGAAATCGGATATTGGATGGGCCCGAGGTCGCTGCCTCTGTGGCTGCCGAGCAATATGCCCGGCTTCTCGACGCGCTCAAACGCGGCCTACCTCGCCGCGGGCGGGCACCTTCGCGACATCCGCGACATTCTCGAACGCACCCTCGACGACGAGCGGATGCGTGGGCTCGGTCGCCCCCGCGGTGCCGGCCTCACTCGAGCTGACGAGCTCGCCCTGCTCGCGCGCCTCTAACGCGCGCCGAACCGGCACTTCCATCGCGAACCGGTACGGAATCCGTGGCGGTTGGCGACGAATGTGCCGGTTCGCGTGAGAGGGGCGGAGCGGGCAGGGGAGGGTGGGGCGGATTTGCGGATGCGGGGCAGGGCGGATCGAGGTGCCTCATCTAGAAGTGAGCGCGAAGGGTGATGCGGTGCCTCACGTATGGTGAGCGCGAGGCTTGCGGTTCATTTGGTTGTTTGGAGTCGACGGATCGACGTTTCTAAGGATGTCATGTCGAGGTGTCGGCTGGTGGTCATGGCTTCGGTTTTGGCTTGTGATAGCTCGATGAGTTGGAGCTGGATCTGGTTGATCCGGCGGGTCAGATCGGCGGGGTTGATCCCGGTGATCCGGGCCTGAACGACGTCGGCTTGCTCGGCGGTGAGGACCCCAGAATCGCGCACTCGCTGCCAGGGTGTCTTCGGTGCGTCGTAGAGGCGTGTGCGGCGCCCGCTGGCCGCGGTGGCGTATGCGGTGGGCTTCTTCGTCGGGGTGAAGAAATTCAACCGTAGTGAGACGAGCCGCCAGAGCTCGTTCAGCAGCGCGAGCTCGTCCGGGGTGTCGTAGCGCCAATGGAACGCGTGTTTGCGGACGACGTGGTTGTTCTTCGACTCGACGGTCGCTTGGTCGTTTTTCTTGTAAGGGCGGGACCGGGTCTGGGCGATGTCACGGGCTTGGAGCCAGTCCGCGACATCATGGTTGATGAACTCCGATCCGTTGTCCGAGTCGAACACGCGCAGCTCGAATGGGAACATGTTCTGCAGATCGCCGACAGCGCCGACGATCCACTTGGCCGCGTTGTTGCGGATCGAGGCGTTCTCGGTCCACCCGGTGGCGATGTCGGTCATCGTCAACGTGCGTGCGAACTCGCCGACGAACGTGGGTCCGCAATGCGCGACGGTGTCCGCCTCGATCACCCCGGGTGCCGTGACCGGGGCATCCCCGACCTTCGACAACCCGATCGAGTTGCGCAGCAGCGGTGACGGGATCGTCGTAGAGATCCCCCGCAACTGCATCGCCCGACGTGCCGGGCTCAGATACCGGTCGATCGTTGCCGGACTCATTGTCTGAAGCTCGACGATCGTCTGCGGTGTCACGAATGGCTTGTCGAGGTCGCCGGCAGCGTGCAGCAGCGGCATCCACAGCTCCAGCATCACCACGAGGTACTTCCCGCACGGCATGCCCATCAGCGCCCACACATGCTCCAGCAGCCGCCTCGAATCATCGCTATACGTCTTGGCCCGCAACTGGCGTCTATCGACCTGCTTCGCCGGATCCGGCAGCACCGGCCCCGTCAGCATCCGCCGCGCCGTTGATCGGCCCATCCCCGTCGTGCTCATCACCTCGTCAAGGATCCGGGCCTTGTCGTGCTTCGATGCTTTCCGGTACGCGTCACGGAGTTTGTTCGTCACCTGTCGCCTCGCGGCCATCTCAATCTTGCCTTCCACACAGGCAAGCTTCGCGCTCAAAGTATGTGAGGCACCAACACACCCCACGCGCTCAAAGAAACTGAGGCACGTCGTCGATTTGCGGATGCCGCGGGTCGGCGGCTATCGTCGGCCCATGCCTTCGGCCGCCACCACCCTCGAGACGCTCCTCGCGAGCGCTTCCGGTGCGCGCCGACGTCTGGACGGACGCCGACTCTAGGCGACCCCGCGCTCCCCGCCTCGGTGGGTCGAGCGAGCGGTGTCGCCGGTGTCTTCCCGCACCCTGCCCGTCGGGCAAGGGCGCACCGTCCCAGACTCTAAGGTTGGAACCATGCCCTATCAGGTCGCCGTCTCCGGCGCATCCGGCTATGCCGGCGGCGAATTGTTGCGCCTCCTGGCGGCGCACCCGGATGTCGAGATTCGCACCGTCACCGCACACTCGAACGCCGGCCAACCGCTCGTCGCTCACCAGCCGCACCTGCGCTCGCTCGCGCACCTGACTCTGCAAGAGACGACGCCCGAGACGCTCGCGGGGCACGACATCGTCTTCCTCGCCCTGCCGCACGGGCAGTCGGGGCAGTACACCGAGGCCCTCGCTGCGATTCCGCTCGTTATCGACTGCGGCGCCGACCATCGGCTCGAATCCGTGTCCGCCTGGGATCACTTCTACGGCGGTGACTTCCATGAGGCCTGGATCTACGGTGTGCCCGAGCTGCCCGTCGACGGGGGGAGGCAGCGGGAACGGATCGTCGGGGCCACTCGGATCGCCGCCCCCGGATGCAACGCCTCGACCGTGAGCCTGAGCCTTGCGCCGGGCGTCGCGGCCGGGGTGATCGATCCGTCCGACATCGTCGCCGTGCTTGCCGTCGGCCCGAGTGGCGCGGGCAAGAGCCTCAAGACCAACCTGCTGGCGAGCGAGATCCTCGGTTCAGCCAATCCGTATGCCGTCGGCGGCACGCACCGGCATATTCCCGAGATCCGGCAGGCGCTCGCCGCGGCGCGGGCCGGTGGGGTCGCTTCGACGGGCTCAGCGACCGAAGCGGACGAGGGCATCCGCATCTCGTTCACGCCGGTGATCGTGCCGATGGCACGGGGGATCCTGGCCACGAGTTCGGCCCCGATCACCCCCGGCGCTACCGACGACGACATCCGGGGTGCGTGGGAGGCGGCCTACGGCGACGAGACGTTCGTCCAGCTGCTCCCCGCGGGAGAATTCCCTCGCACGGCGGACGTGCTCGGCGCGAATACCGCCCTCATGGGCCTCGCGATCGACCGGGCCGCCAATCGGGTCGTCGTCGTCACTGCCCTCGACAACCTGGCCAAGGGCACCGCGGGCGCCGCGATCCAGTCGATGAACATCGCCCTCGGCCTTCCCGAGGCCACGGGCCTGAGCGTGAACGGAGTGGCACCGTGAGCGTGACCGCACCCCAGGGTTTCGAGGCGGCCGGAGTCGCCGTCGGGCTGAAGTCGACGGGTAAGCCGGATGTCGCGATCGTCGTCAACCGCGGGCCGCTCAAGGCCGGCGCGGCCGTGTTCACGAGCAACCGCGCCAAGGCCAACCCCATCATCTGGTCCGAGCAGGTGATCAAGGACGGCGTCGTCGAGGCGATCGTCCTCAACTCGGGTGGCGCGAACTGTTTCACCGGCAGCTTCGGCTTCCAGACCACGCATCAGACGGCCGAGAGGGCCGCCGAGTTGCTCGACGTCAGCGCCTCAGACGTCCTGATCTGTTCGACGGGCCTGATCGGCACAGGTGACGAGGTGTTCCGCGCGAAGGTCCTCGACGGCACCGAGAAGGCGATCGCCGCGCTCGCCGCGGATGGGGGCGAGGATGCATCCCTCGCCATCATGACGACGGACTCGCGCCCCAAGCGCACGGTTGTGCAGGGTGACGGATGGTCGATCGGCGGCATGGCGAAGGGTGCCGGGATGCTGGCGCCCGGCCTCGCGACGATGCTCGTCGTGATCACCACCGACGCGGTCCTCACCTCAGCAGAGGCTGACGCACACCTGCGCGCCGCGACGAACGTCAGCTTCGACCGGCTCGATTCGGACGGATGCATGTCGACCAACGACCAGGTCACCCTCATGGTGAGCGGGGCCTCGGGCATCACTCCCGACCCCGCAGATTTCACCGCAGCCCTGCGCGAGGTGTGCACGAACCTCGCGACGCAGCTGCAGGGCGACGCCGAGGGGGCAAGCCACGACATCACGATCGAGGTCACCGGCGCCGCATCCGAAGAAGACGCGGTGGAGGTCGGCCGCTCGGTCGCCCGCAACAATCTCTTCAAGGCCGCAATCTTCGGCAACGATCCCAACTGGGGTCGGGTGCTCGCGGCGATCGGAACGACGGATGCTGCGTTCGACCCGTACAACGTCGACGTGAGCATGAACGGCGTGCGGGTCTGCACGCAGGGCGGCCCCGACCGCCCGCGCGAGGAGGTCGACCTCACCCCGCGTGCCACGCACGTCGGTATCGACCTCAAGGTCGGCGACGCACACGCCACGATCTGGACCAATGACCTGACGCACGATTACGTCCACGAGAACAGCGCCTACAGCTCATGACCGACACCGCGGACCACACCGATATCAACAACGCTCTCCAGGACACGAGCCCCGAAGAGGCCGCCGCGAAGGCGGGCGTGCTGATCGAGTCGCTGCCGTGGCTGAAGCGCTTCCGCGAGCAGATCATCGTGATCAAGTACGGCGGCAACGCCATGATCTCGGAAGAGCTGCAGGAGAGCTTCGCGGAAGACATCGCGTACCTGCGCTTCGTCGGCGTCAAGCCCGTCGTCGTGCACGGCGGGGGCCCGCAGATCTCGGCGATGCTCGACCGGCTCGCAATTCCGAGCGAGTTCAAGGGCGGCTACCGCGTCACCAACACCGACGCGATCTCGGTCGTGCGGATGGTTCTGACGGGCCAGATCAACCCGCAGCTCGTGGGCCGGATCAACGCGCACGGACCGTTCGCGAGTGGGCTGAGCGGTGAAGATGCCGGGCTGTTCGGCGGGCGGCGTCGTGGCGTGACGATCGAGGGCGTCGAACACGATCTCGGCAACGTCGGCGACGTGGTCGAGGTCGATCCGACGGCCATCCACGATCACCTCGAGGCGGGCCGCATCCCGGTGGTCTCGAGCATCGCCCCGGATCTTGACCGCCCCGGCCAGTCGCTGAACGTCAACGCGGATGCCGCGGCATCCGCTCTCGCCGTCGCCCTCGGTGCGACGAAGCTCATCGTGCTGACGGACGTGCCCGGGCTCTACGCGGACTGGCCGAATCGCGACTCGCTCGTCTCGCACCTGACCTCGTCTCGCCTGCGCGAGCTCATGCCGAGTCTCGAGTCGGGCATGATCCCCAAGATGCAGGCGTGCCTCGATGCGGTCGAGGGGGGCGTCGATACGGCGGCGATCATCGACGGCCGCGTGCCGCACTCGGTGCTGGTCGAGGTTTTCACACACAAAGGAATCGGAACAGAGGTGGTGGCGGGATGAGTTGGCAGGATGACGCGAGGGGTGACCTCGTTCGCAGCTTCGGCGATCGCATGGCGCTGTTCGTTCGCGGCGAGGCCTCGTACCTGTGGGATGACTCCGGTCGCCGCTACCTCGATTTCCTGGCCGGCATCGCGGTCAACTCGCTGGGGCATGCACATCCGGTGTTCGTCAGCGCGATCACCGAGCAGGCCGCGACCCTCGCGCACGTCTCGAACTACTTCGCGACGCCCCCGCAGCTCGCGCTCGCCGCGCGGTTGAAGAGGCTCGCCGGCACGGGCGAGACGGGGCGCGTGTACTTCGGCAACTCGGGCGCCGAGGCCAACGAGGCCGCGTTCAAGCTCGCGCGGCTCCACGGCAAGAAGACCGGGCACACCCGCATCCTGACGCTCGAGAACGCATTTCATGGCCGCACGATGGGCACCCTCGCGATGACGGGGAAGCCCGCGATGCAGGCCGATTTCCTGCCCATGGTGCCGGGCGTCGAGCACCTCCCCGTGACGATCGACGCGCTCACGGATGCTTTCGCCGCGGGTGGTGTCGCGGCTGTGGTCTTGGAGCCCATCCAGGGCGAGGCCGGTGTCGTCGAACTGCCCGAGGGATACCTGCGCGCGGCTCGCGAACTGACCGAGAAGCACGGCGCGCTGTTGATCCTCGACGAGATCCAGACGGGTGCCGGGCGCACGGGCGCGTGGTTCGCCTTTCAGCACGAGGGCATCACGCCCGATGCGATCACGGTCGCCAAGGGCATCGGCGGCGGCTTCCCGATCGGTGCCCTGATCACCTTCGGTGCGGCGAGCGACCTGTTCTACCCGGGCACGCACGGCTCGACGTTCGGCGGGAACGCGCTCGGCACCGCCGTCGCCGGTGCCGTGCTCGGCGAGATCGAGCGCGCCGGACTCGTCGAGAACGCAGCGGAGCGCGGTGCGGAGCTGCGCGCGGGCATCGCGGCGCTCGGATCCCCTCTCGTGGCGGGTACGCGCGGCCAGGGCCTGCTGATCGGCGTTGCCCTGACACATCCGGTCGCCAAGGCCGTCGTCGCGGCCGCGCAAGAGCACGGCCTGGTCATCAATGCCGCGAACGACGAGACCATCCGCATCGCGCCGCCCCTGACGATCGGCGACGCCGAGGTGGCGGAGTTCTTCGAACTCTTCGCCGCATCGCTGTCGACCGTCACGGACGCGCTGCTGATCGAGACATCCGAATCCACTCCCACGCCCGAACCTAAGGAGGTTCCCGCATGACCCGCCACTTCCTGCGCGACGACGACATCACCGCGGCCGAACAGTCCGAGATCCTCGACCTCGCGATCGAGTTGAAGAAGGATCGCTGGGCTCAGAAGCCGCTCGCCGGCCCCCAGACCGTCGCGGTGATCTTCGACAAGTCCTCGACCCGCACGCGCGTCTCGTTCGCCGTCGGTATCGCCGATCTCGGGGGTACGCCGCTGATCATCTCGACGGCCAACAGCCAGCTCGGGGGGAAGGAGACCCCGGCCGACACGGCGCGGGTGCTCGAGCGCCAGGTCGCGGCGATCGTCTGGCGCACCTACGCGCAGGCGGGGTTGGAGCAGATGGCCCAGGACACCCGGGTGCCGGTCGTGAACGCACTGTCGGATGACTTCCACCCGTGCCAGCTGCTCGCCGATCTGCTGACGATCCGCGAGCACAAGGGCGACCTGAAGGGGCTGACGCTCACGTTCTTCGGCGACGGCAAGAGCAACATGGCGCATTCGTACGTGCTGGCCTGTGCGACCGCCGGCATGCAGGTGCGGGTCGCCTCACCCGAGGACTACTCACCGCGCGAGGATGTCGTGGCCGACGCGGATCGCATCGCCGCCGAGACGGGCGGTTCGGTCACGCTCTACACGGACCCCGTCGAGGCCGCGGCCGGTGCGGACGTCGTCGTCACCGACACGTGGGTGTCGATGGGCAAGGAAGAGGAGAAGATCGCGCGGCTGCGGGATCTCGGCGCCTACAAGGTGACCGAAGAGACCATGGCGCTCGCGAGGCCGGATGCGATCTTCATCCACTGCCTGCCCGCCGACCGTGGGTACGAGGTCGACGCGAACGTCATCGATGGGCCGCAGTCGGTGGTCTGGGACGAGGCCGAGAACAGGCTCCACGCCCAGAAGGCGCTGCTCGTGTGGCTGTTGCAGCAGGTCTGAGCGGCCCCGTCCGGTGAGCGCCCTTCGACAGGCTCGGGAGCCGCGCAGCGAGTCGAAACGCACGGGTTTCGGCGCGCGTTGGGAACGACTGAACGGTCCTCGCCGCATCGCCGGGCTCGATCTCGCGCGCGGCCTGGCCGTCGTCGGGATGTTCGCGGCACACCTGTTGTGGATCGATCCGTTCGACCCCACGGATGTGTCGACGTGGACGGATGTCGCGAACGGTCGTTCCTCGATCCTGTTCGCGACGATCGCGGGCGTCTCGATCGCGCTCATCACCGGCGGCCGCACCCCCGTGAGCGGCGCCGCGCGGGAGCGGGCATCCGCTCGTCTCGCCCTTCGGGCGCTGTGCATCTGGGTGATCGGCGTGCTGTTGATCCTGACGCAGGTGCCGGTCTACGTCATCCTTCCGGCGTACGCCATCCTGTTCCTGCTGGCGTTGCCGCTGTTGCGTGCGCGCCCGGCATTCCTGTTCGCGCTCGCGGCCGTGCTCGGCCTCGTGATGCCGTGGGTGCAGGCGCTCATCGGGCAGCTGCCTTTCTGGGACACGCAGATCGGGGCCGAGATCGGCCTGCTGCTCGGGCTGAACTATCCGTTCCCGGTATGGATTGCTTTCATCGTGGCGGGACTCGGCGTCGGCCGCCTCGACCTCCGCTCGCTCGGCACCCAGGCCGCTCTCGTTTTCGTGGGAGCCGGGCTGGCGGTGCTCGCCTACACGCTTGCCTTCGCGGTCCCCGCCGTACCCGACACGTATCTCGCGCTCGTCTGGACCGCGGACGCGCACTCCGACGGCCTGCTCGAGGTGTTCGGGTCGGGAGGTTTTGCGCTCGCTATGCTGGGACTCTGCCTGCTACTGACCCGCCCGTGGCGGGAGAGGGCGTGGCTCAGTCCGATCGGATGGCTCGCTCTGCCTCTCCGTGCGGTCGGGTCGATGCCGCTCACCGCGTACGTGGGTCAGATCGTCGCATGGTGGGTTCTGCAGCCGACGCCGGACCCCGGTGAGTCGACGCTCGAGGCCTTTCGCGACACCGATCCCTTCGTCCCGTTCGTCGTCTGGACGATCGTCGCCTGCACGCTGTGGGCACTCGTCGTAGGACGCGGCCCGATCGAGTGGGCGCTCGATCGTGTCTCGCGCCTAGCGGGGCACCGCCGCCGGGGTGCCGGGCAGGCCGTCGATAGGGTGGAGCAGTGAGTAACGACAAGGCGCAGGGCACGAACGAAGGAGCCCTCTGGGGCGCACGATTCGCGGGCGGACCCTCGCCGGAGCTGGCCGCACTCAGCCGTTCGACGCACTTCGACTGGGTGCTCGCGCCCTACGACATCGCCGGCTCGAAGGCCCACGCCACGGCGCTCGCTGCGGCCGGATATCTCGAGGCCGACGAGCTCGACGCAATGCACGCGGCGCTCGATGCGCTCGCGGCAGACGTGGCGTCGGGCGCCTTTGTCGCGGCCGAGTCGGACGAGGACGTGCACGGTGCCCTCGAGCGCGGCCTGATCGAGCGGGCCGGTGCCGAACTCGGCGGCCGGTTGCGCGCGGGCCGAAGCCGCAACGACCAGATCGCGACGCTCGTGCGGATGTATCTGCTCGACCACGCGACGGTCATCGCCCGAGACATCCTGCGCGTGATCGACGCACTCGTCTCGCAGGCGGAAGCCGCGGGTTCGGCGATCATGCCGGGCCGGACGCACCTGCAGCACGCGCAGCCGATCCTGCTCGCCCATCACCTGCAGGCCCACGCCTGGCCGCTCGTGCGCGATCTCGAGCGTCTGCGCGACTGGCGCGCCCGCGCCGCGGTCTCGCCGTATGGCGGGGGAGCGCTCGCAGGTTCCAGCCTGGGTCTTGACCCCGCGCTCGTCGCTCGTGAGCTGGGCCTTGATCGTCCCTCCGAGAACTCGCTCGATGGCACCGCGGCGCGGGATGTGGTGGCGGAGTTCTCGTTCATCGCTGCGATGATCGGCATCGACCTGTCGCGCTTTGCGGAAGAGATCATTCTCTGGAACACGCGCGAGTTCGGGTTCGTGACGCTCGACGATGCGTATTCGACCGGTTCGAGCATCATGCCGCAGAAGAAGAACCCCGATATCGCCGAGCTCACCCGCGGCAAGGCGGGGAGACTCATCGGCGACCACACCGGGCTGCTGGCAACGCTCAAGGGCTTGCCCCTGGCGTATAACCGCGACCTGCAGGAAGACAAGGAGCCCGTCTTCGACACTGTCGTCACCCTCGAAGTTCTGCTGCCGGCCATTGCGGGCATGATCGCGACACTGCGATTCGATACCGAGCGGATGGCGCGGCTCGCCCCCGAGGGATTCTCGCTCGCGACGGATGTGGCCGACTGGCTCGTGCGCCGTCGCGTACCGTTCCGCGACGCGCACGAGATCTCGGGCGCGCTGGTTCGGGCGTGCGAGATCGAGGGAATCGGCCTGGAGGAGGCATCCGATGCCCTCTTCGCGCGGGTGTCGCCGTTGCTGACGCCCGAGGTGCGCGAGGTGCTCACGATCGAGGGCTCCGTGGCGAGTCGCTCGGGCGTCGGCGGCACGGCGCCGGTGCGGGTCGCCGAGCAGCGGGCTGAACTCGTCGCGCGCGCCCAGTCGGCGGCACGAAGCATTTCGTGAGAACAGTGGAAACTGATCTTTTCTCAAATATCAGCTTAGAGTTGATATAACGGAGATATCAGTGACATACTGATCACATGGTCGCAGCACTGATTGCCGACATCGTTGCCTCGCGCGGGCTCCCGGACAGAGCTTCGGCGCAGCGGACGCTCGAAGAGACACTCGGGATGGTCGCAGAAGCCGCGCCGGCATCGGAGCGTCCCCTTCTGCCGACGGTCGGGGACGAACTGCAGGGTGTGTATCCCGACCTCCCGACGGCGCTCGTGACCACGATGCTCCTCCAGCTCGCGCTGCCCGAGGGGATCGAGCTCCGCTTCGGAATCGGGCTCGGCGCGATCGAGGACATCCCCTCCGTGCGGGGCGCACTGTCAGAAGGAGAGGCGTGGTGGGCCGCGCGGACGGCAATCGACCGGGTGGAGCAGCTCGCCCGGCGCGCCGCGCCGTCCGCGCGCACCCTCGTGGCCCCGGCGGAGTCCGCGCCGCTTGAGACGCATGAGCTCGTCCGGGTCGCCAACAGCGGGCTCCTCGCACGCGATCGCGCCGTTGCACAGCTGAGCCCGCGAACACGTCGGATCCTCTATCGACGATGGCTCGGGGACACCCAGAAAGAGACCGCACGTGCCGAGGGCGTCGTCCAGTCAGCCGTGTCGCAAGCCCTCGCGACCGCAGACGGCGGAGCGCTCATCGAGGGCCTGCGCGCCCTCACCGGTGCACGGGACTGAACGTCACCAGATGGCGAGCCACACCATGCCGGCCGCCGTGCTGGCCCACAGCAGGCTCGCGAGGGTGCCGACGATGAACCTCTCACGCGCGGCGGGGGTCGCGAGCTCGGTGAACCGCCCGATGCCCTTGAGTGCGACGATGATCGCGATGACCGCGGGGAATCCCGCGAGGATGCCCAGAGCAACCGCGGACCGCTCGAGGTAGCCGATCGCGGTTCCGCCGCGAAGAATCTCTTCTTCGCGCGGCGGCTCACGCTCAGCCATGAGCTCGACGAGGATGCCGCCCCGGGTGCCCTCCTCCGTGCGTCCTCCGTCGGCGGCGGCCAGTGCCCACCGAGAGAATGGATTGCCGCCCAGCACCGACAGCGCGACGCCGAGGATAGCGAGCGCGGCTCTGAAGAGCAGCGGAACGTTGTACGGCAGTACCGAGACGATGAGGAAGCACAGCACGACGAGCCCGCCCGCGACCGTGAGCAGCACGGTTGTCGGTCGGCGCAGAGCCACTGTCACCAGAGCCAGCGCCGCACAGAGTGCGGCGAAGAGGAAGATCACGACGATTGTCGTGATGAGGATGTCGGCGCGGGATTCCACGCCGCAAGTCTGGCATGGGGCGCCGACGCTGAAGGGGGTGCTCGGCTCCGTGGCGATGTGGCTCTCGCTGATACCCTCGAACCCGTGCCATCCGCAGCTCTCAGCGTCACCGATCCCGCTCGCGATCCCGCCTTCGACAACGTCTGGGACGACCTCGTCTGGCGCGGACTCGTGCATGTCTCGACCGATGCCGAGACGCTCCGCGAGATGCTGGGCGGCGAACCGATCGTCTACTACTGCGGGTTCGACCCGACGGCGCCGAGCCTGCACCTCGGCAACCTGGTGCAGCTGCTCACGATGCGTCGCTTGCAGCTCGCCGGCCACCGTCCGCTCGGTCTGGTCGGCGGGTCGACGGGGCTGATCGGAGATCCGCGGCCCACGGCCGAGCGCACCTTGAACACCCGAGAGACCGTCGCCGAGTGGGTGGATCGACTGCGCGCTCAGGTCGAGCGGTTTCTGAGCTTCGAGGGCGAGAACGCCGCGCGAATGGTCAACAACCTCGACTGGACGGCACCCCTCAGCGCGATCGACTTCTTGCGTGAGATCGGCAAGCACTACCGCGTGGGCACGATGCTCAAGAAGGATGCCGTGAGTGCCCGGCTGAATTCCGACGCGGGCATCAGCTACACCGAGTTCAGCTACCAGATCCTGCAGGGCATGGACTACCTCGAGCTCTACCGTGCCTACGGCTGCGTTCTGCAGACCGGCGGCAGCGATCAGTGGGGCAACCTCACGAGCGGCGTCGACCTGATCCATCGGGTCGAGGGAAAGTCGGTGCACGCGCTGGGCACGCCGTTGATCACGAACAGTGACGGCACGAAATTCGGCAAGAGCGAGGGCAACGCGATCTGGCTGGATGCCGAGATGTGCAGCGCGTACGCGTTCTACCAGTTCTGGCTCAACACACTCGATGCCGATGTGATCGCGCGGCTGAAGATCTTCACGTTCCTCGGCCGGGACGAGATCGAACGGTACGAGCAGCTCGTCGAATCCGAGCCGTTCCGCCGCGAGGCGCAGAAGCGGCTGGCTCTCGAGGTCACCGCGCTGGTCCACGGGACGGATGCGGCGGCCGCTGTGATCGCGGCATCCGAGGCTCTCTTCCAGGGGGGCGACCTGACCGCGCTCGACGCATCGACGCTCGAGTCGGCGTTGCGAGAACTCCCGCACGCCGAGCTGCCGGCCGGAACCGACATCGTCCGCGCGCTGGTGGACACGGGGCTCGTGTCGAGCCTGTCGGAGGCGCGGCGCGCGATCGCCCAAGGCGGCGTGAGCCTCGATGGCGAACGGGTGGCCGACGAATCCGTCATCGTTTCGGGCGCGCTACCCGGCGGGGTCTCGGTCCTCCGACGCGGGAAAAAGACCTTGGCGGGCGTCTTCGTCCGGTGACCCGATTCGAGAGCTGAGCGCGTGCCCTTCACTCCGAGCCACGCGGTCGTCGCGCTGCCGTTCATTCGCACGCCGCTCGTGCCGGCCGCCATCGCGATCGGTGCGATGACGCCGGACCTGCCGATCTTCTTGCGTGGTTTCGGGCTGCGGTACTCGGCAACGCACACGTGGTCGTGGCTTCCCGTCACGGTGGTCGTCGCGCTCGTGCTGTTGCTCATCTGGCGTTGCGTGCTGAGGCCCGCCGCGCGCGATCTCGTGCCGCGTGCGCTGGCCGAACGACTTCCGGACGGGTGGGATGCCGGGGCCCTCGCCTCTGCGCGCGAGACCTTCGCTCTCCACCGGCCCGGCGTCGCTCCGGGCAAGATCTCGCTGGGGAGCATCCTGCTTCTCGTCGTGTCGCTCGCGATCGGGGTCGCGAGTCACATCGCGTGGGACCTCTTCACACACCTCGATCGCTGGGGCCTGCAGGCTTTTCCGCTGTTGGCCGAGCGGTGGGGTCCGCTCCTCGGATACAAGTGGCTGCAGTACGGCTCGACGGTCTTCGGGCTGCTCGTGATCGCAATCTGGGCCGCGTTGTGGCTGGGCCGACGTGGTCCCGTGTCCTTGCAGGATCGCGCGCCCGGCTTCATCCGAGTGGGGTGGTGGCTATCGCTGCCGGCTTTTCTGGTCGTCGCGTGGGTCGGCGGGCTGATGCTCTTCGGCCCGCTGCGCACGGGGTTCGGCGTCGAGCACCTCGCATATCTCCTGCTCCCGCCGGCCGTGGGCGTCTGGGGCGGGCTCACCCTGGTGTTGGCGATCGTGTTGCAGCTGGTGCGCCGGGCCCGCTCGAACGTCTAGAGCCATTCCGGGGCGTCGCCGCCCCACGGGCGCGGCGGGGCGAACGCACCCGGCCCGCCTTCGTACGCGATCGCGGGGCCCGCGGTCGTCAGAATCCCGCCGTCGACGTCGAAGGTCTGCAGGTGCGGACCTGCGTTGACGGGCTCGGTGGCGTTCGGCTCGGTCGTCCGAGGCATCCGGAGCAACTCCGCGGCGACTCGACGGAGAGATGTCTCTGCGAGCCACGACCCGCCCTCGACCGATTGCCGCTCGAGCAGGCTCATGATCTCGGCGGCGAGCAGATACCCGGCGCTGTGGTCGAGCGCCTGTGCGGGGAGTGCCCCGGGGACACCTTCCTCGCGTGACTCGATCCAGGCGATGCCGCTCGCGGCCTGCACGATGCTGTCGAATCCGCGGCGGTCAGCGGATGACGGGTCAGATCCCCATGCCGACAGGCGTGCGACGATGATTCCGGGATGACGAGAGGTCAGTGCGGCAGGTTCGAGCCCCAGGTGTGCCAGACCGGCGGGTCGATATCCGAGCACGACCACGTCCGCGTCGGCGAGAAGACGGTCGAAGACGTCGAGCTGACTCGGTTGGCGCAGTTCCAGGAGGGCAGACCGCTTGCCGTGCCCCGTGTCCGCGTGCTGCATCGGCAGCTCCGGGCTCTGGGGAGGGTCGATTCGCAGAACGTCGGCGCCGAGGAGCGCCAGCGTGCGGGTCGCGACGGGGCCCGCGATCACGCGCGTGAGATCCAGGACCCGGATGCCTTGCAACGGCGCCGATGTCGGGTCCCATGTTCGCGGGCGAGCGGGGGAGGGGCTGAGTCGATCACCTCGCACAAGGGGACCCTCGGCGAGAACGGCGTCACGGCCCGGGTTCTCGTGCATCACGCCGACGCAGATGGCGCCCCGGGCGGTGATCGCCTGCGTCGCCACGCCCGCGGGCATCGCGGCCAGTGTCCGAACCACGGCATCCCGGTCCGTGTCCTCGCCTATTCCCAGGGCCGCCCGGAGCGCTTGAGCGTGGTGCGGGTAGTTGCCGTGGGTCCGCACCCAACCGTCGGATGTGCGGAAGAAGCCGGAGAGCGGAGCCCAGGGGGAGGGAGCTTCGTCGTTGAAGCGGATGTGCCGCTCGCTTGAGTACGCCACGGCAACGCGCATGGGGTCGGGGGACTGCGCCTGTGCGGAAGCCAGTCGGGCGGCCGCGGACGACGCCGCGGAAACGCTGTCCCACGCGAGTGTGCCCACGGCCAGGCATGACGGGAGAGGGACAGGCGCTATCGGGCGGCCTGTGGGAACGGGGGACTCTGCGGGACCGATCATGGTCGCGATCGTAGCCCCGCGCAGGGACCCCGTGACGCTGCCGGAAAAACCCCGGAAACATGCGCGACACGCCCGGGACGCACCGCAATTTGCCCGCCCCGCGAAATCCCACGTAAGGTAATACCTGTTCGCCCCAAAGGAGCGCGGTGAGGCCCCGAAAGCTTCCCCTCCTCAAGCGAAGAACACCCCCACCAAAAACCAACACTCTTGAGTGGTGGAAACCTTCGGGTTTACGATGGGGTCTCCTCTATCGGAGCGCCTACGAACGTGAAGTTCGGGACGCGAAGAGCTGAGAATGTCGATTTGACATCTCGCACAGAGGATGTAAGATAGAGAAGTTGCCCTGCGGGACGGTCGAGAGACACGGCGCAGGAGCATCCGATCCTTGAGAACTCAACAGCGTGCACTTGTCAAATGCCAAAAAACCTCGCGGTCAGCTTGTCTGACCGATGAGATTCTTTTGAGATTAAACGGATATGTCAGTAATGACATCCGATCGTCAGATCAAACTCGCTCGGCTCGACCCATTCCGGTCTTGTCGCAGCAAAATTCTTTCACGGAGAGTTTGATCCTGGCTCAGGATGAACGCTGGCGGCGTGCTTAACACATGCAAGTCGAACGGTGAAAGAGAGCTTGCTCTCTGGATCAGTGGCGAACGGGTGAGTAACACGTGAGCAATCTGCCCCTGACTCTGGGATAACAGTTGGAAACAGCTGCTAATACCGGATACGAGCTTCGAAGGCATCTTCAGAAGCTGGAAAGAACTTCGGTCAGGGATGAGCTCGCGGCCTATCAGCTAGTTGGTGAGGTAATGGCTCACCAAGGCGTCGACGGGTAGCCGGCCTGAGAGGGTGACCGGCCACACTGGGACTGAGACACGGCCCAGACTCCTACGGGAGGCAGCAGTGGGGAATATTGCACAATGGGCGCAAGCCTGATGCAGCAACGCCGCGTGAGGGACGACGGCCTTCGGGTTGTAAACCTCTTTTAGCAGGGAAGAAGCGAAAGTGACGGTACCTGCAGAAAAAGCGCCGGCTAACTACGTGCCAGCAGCCGCGGTAATACGTAGGGCGCAAGCGTTATCCGGAATTATTGGGCGTAAAGAGCTCGTAGGCGGTTTGTCGCGTCTGCTGTGAAAACTGGAGGCTCAACCTCCAGCCTGCAGTGGGTACGGGCAGACTAGAGTGCGGTAGGGGAGATTGGAATTCCTGGTGTAGCGGTGGAATGCGCAGATATCAGGAGGAACACCGATGGCGAAGGCAGATCTCTGGGCCGTAACTGACGCTGAGGAGCGAAAGGGTGGGGAGCAAACAGGCTTAGATACCCTGGTAGTCCACCCCGTAAACGTTGGGAACTAGTTGTGGGGTCCATTCCACGGATTCCGTGACGCAGCTAACGCATTAAGTTCCCCGCCTGGGGAGTACGGCCGCAAGGCTAAAACTCAAAGGAATTGACGGGGACCCGCACAAGCGGCGGAGCATGCGGATTAATTCGATGCAACGCGAAGAACCTTACCAAGGCTTGACATATACGAGAACGGGCTAGAAATAGTCAACTCTTTGGACACTCGTAAACAGGTGGTGCATGGTTGTCGTCAGCTCGTGTCGTGAGATGTTGGGTTAAGTCCCGCAACGAGCGCAACCCTCGTTCTATGTTGCCAGCACGTAATGGTGGGAACTCATGGGATACTGCCGGGGTCAACTCGGAGGAAGGTGGGGATGACGTCAAATCATCATGCCCCTTATGTCTTGGGCTTCACGCATGCTACAATGGCCGGTACAAAGGGCTGCAATACCGTAAGGTGGAGCGAATCCCAAAAAGCCGGTCCCAGTTCGGATTGAGGTCTGCAACTCGACCTCATGAAGTCGGAGTCGCTAGTAATCGCAGATCAGCAACGCTGCGGTGAATACGTTCCCGGGTCTTGTACACACCGCCCGTCAAGTCATGAAAGTCGGTAACACCTGAAGCCGGTGGCCCAACCCTTGTGGAGGGAGCCGTCGAAGGTGGGATCGGTAATTAGGACTAAGTCGTAACAAGGTAGCCGTACCGGAAGGTGCGGCTGGATCACCTCCTTTCTAAGGAGCACTTGAAGGCCTCCGGGCCTTCCAGAGCCAGATTCGAGACACACGTTCTCGACTGGTAGCTCATGGGTGGAACATTAGACAAGGTGCCGTATCGGAAGGTCCCGAACTCAGTACGCTGCTTGCAGCTGGAAACGTTCAGGTCGTTCTCACGACACATGCACGCTGTTGGGTCCTGAGGGACCGGATGCGCTTGGCCCACGGGTCGGAGCACAGACGAACCTCAGGACCTTTCTTCGTTGCCACAGGATGGCATCGCGGGAAGGTACCGCCCGTACTTTGAGAACTACACAGTGGACGCGAGCATCTTTGAGTCGATCTTTTAGATCGGCTCACAAAGATGATCTTAATAGATCATTAGTCAATTTTGAGTTGAGCCTTCGGGCTCAAATCGATTCTGATTCAAACTCATGTGATTTCAAATCTTTAAGAGCAAACGGTGAATGCCTTGGCATCTGGAGCCGAAGAAGGACGTAGCAATCTGCGATAAGCCTCGGGGAGTGGATAAGCACACCTTGATCCGAGGATTTCCGAATGGGGAAACCCCGCTGGGCAGCGTGCTGACCCAGTGACTCCCGCCTGAATATATAGGGCGGGTAGAGGGAACGTGGGGAAGTGAAACATCTCAGTACCCACAGGAAGAGAAAGCAACCGCGATTCCGTTAGTAGTGGCGAGCGAAACCGGAAGAGGCTAAACCGAGTATGTGTGATATCCGGCAGGAGTTGCATATTCGGGGTAGTGGGACTTTTCATGTTGCTCTGCCGAGCAACAAGCGTGATGAGACAATATAGACGAATGGTATTGAAAGACCAGTCATAGAGGGTGCGAACCCCGTAGTCGAAATATTGCCCTCAGCGCGAGAAGTATCCCAAGTAGCACGGGGCCCGAGAAATCCCGTGTGAATCCGCCAGGACCACCTGGTAAGCCTAAATACTCCCAGATGACCGATAGCGGACAAGTACCGTGAGGGAAAGGTGAAAAGTACCCCGGGAGGGGAGTGAAATAGTACCTGAAACCGTTTGCTTACAAACCGTTGGAGCCTCCTTAGTAGGGGTGACAGCGTGCCTTTTGAAGAATGAGCCTGCGAGTTAGCGATATGTGGCGAGGTTAACCCGAGTGGGGTAGCCGTAGCGAAAGCGAGTCTGAATAGGGCGATTCAGTCGCATGTCCTAGACCCGAAGCGAAGTGATCTATCCATGGCCAGGTTGAAGCGAAGGTAAGACTTCGTGGAGGACCGAACCCACTTAGGTTGAAAACTGAGGGGATGAGCTGTGGATAGGGGTGAAAGGCCAATCAAACTTCGTGATAGCTGGTTCTCTCCGAAATGCATTTAGGTGCAGCGTTGCGTGTTTCTTGCCGGAGGTAGAGCTACTGGATGGCCGATGGGGCCCAAAAGCTTACTGACGTCAGCCAAACTCCGAATGCCGGTAAGTGAGAGCGCAGCAGTGAGACTGTGGGGGATAAGCTTCATAGTCGAGAGGGAAACAACCCAGACCACCATCTAAGGTCCCAAAGCGCGTGCTAAGTGGGAAAGGATGTGGAGTTGCCTTGACAACCAGGAGGTTGGCTTAGAAGCAGCCACCCTTGAAAGAGTGCGTAATAGCTCACTGGTCAAGTGATTCCGCGCCGACAATGTAACGGGGCTCAAGCACGCCACCGAAGTTGTGGCATTGATATTATTGGTAGGCCTTCGTGGTCCAGCCGTATTGATGGGTAGGAGAGCGTCGTGTGGCCAGCGAAGCGGCGGTGTGAACCAGCCGTGGAGGCTACACGAGTGAGAATGCAGGCATGAGTAGCGAAAGACATGTGAGAAACATGTCCTCCGAAAGACCAAGGGTTCCAGGGTCAAGCTAATCTTCCCTGGGTAAGTCGGGACCTAAGGCGAGGCCGACAGGCGTAGTCGATGGACAACGGGTTGATATTCCCGTACCCGCGAAGAACCGCCCAAACTAACCCAGTAGTGCTAAGTGTCTGAATCCCACTGACGGATCCCTTCGGGGTGAAGCGTTGGGCCTAGCGCACGACCCCATGCTGGTGCGGTTAGCGTATTAACAGGTGTGACGCAGGAAGGTAGCCGGTCCTCGGCGATGGTAGTCCGAGGCCAAGTGTGTAGGCCGAGAGATAGGCAAATCCGTCTCTCATTAAGGCTGAGACACGAAGGGGAGCCCGTAAGGGCAAGATCCGGTGATCCTATGCTGCCAAGAAAAGCATCGACGCGAGGTTCTAGTGGCCCGTACCCCAAACCGACTCAGGTGGTCAGGTAGAGAATACCAAGGAGATCGAGAGAATCGTGGTTAAGGAACTCGGCAAAATGCCCCCGTAACTTCGGGAGAAGGGGGGCCTTCGACGTATAAGGACTTGCTCCGAAAGCGTTTGGAGGCCGCAGAGACTAGTGGGTAGCGACTGTTTATTAAAAACACAGGTCCGTGCCAAGTCGCAAGACGATGTATACGGACTGACGCCTGCCCGGTGCTGGAAGGTTAAGAGGACCGGTTAGCCGCAAGGCGAAGCTGAGAATTTAAGCCCCAGTAAACGGCGGTGGTAACTATAACCATCCTAAGGTAGCGAAATTCCTTGTCGGGTAAGTTCCGACCTGCACGAATGGCGTAACGACTTCCCAACTGTCTCAACCGCGAACTCGGCGAAATTGCATTACGAGTAAAGATGCTCGTTACGCGCAGCAGGACGGAAAGACCCCGTGACCTTTACTATAGTTTGGTATTGGTGTTCGGTGTGGCTTGTGTAGGATAGGTGGGAGACTTTGAAGCTTGGACGCTAGTTCAGGTGGAGTCATTGTTGAAATACCACTCTGGTCACTCTGGATATCTAACTTAGAACCGTAATCCGGTTCAGGGACAGTGCCTGATGGGTAGTTTAACTGGGGCGGTTGCCTCCCAAAAAGTAACGGAGGCGCCCAAAGGTTCCCTCAACCTGGTTGGCAATCAGGTGTCGAGTGTAAGTGCACAAGGGAGCTTGACTGTGAGACTGACAAGTCGAGCAGGGACGAAAGTCGGGACTAGTGATCCGGCAGTGGCTTGTGGAAGCGCTGTCGCTCAACGGATAAAAGGTACCTCGGGGATAACAGGCTGATCTTGCCCAAGAGTCCATATCGACGGCATGGTTTGGCACCTCGATGTCGGCTCGTCGCATCCTGGGGCTGGAGTAGGTCCCAAGGGTTGGGCTGTTCGCCCATTAAAGCGGTACGCGAGCTGGGTTTAGAACGTCGTGAGACAGTTCGGTCCCTATCCGCTGCGCGCGTAGGAAATTTGAGAGGATCTGACCCTAGTACGAGAGGACCGGGTTGGACGAACCTCTGGTGTGTCAGTTGTCCTGCCAAGGGCACCGCTGATTAGCTACGTTCGGGATGGATAACCGCTGAAAGCATCTAAGCGGGAAGCCGGCCTCAAGATGAGATTTCCATGCCTTCGGGCGAGAGGCTCCCAGCCAGACTACTGGGTTGATAGGCCGGGTGTGTAAGCGTGGCAACACGTGTAGCTGACCGGTACTAATAAGCCGACGATTTGATAATCACCTATTTTTGCTAGGTGCTTGCGTCCACTGAGTGGTTCTCGATGTACGGTCGAGAACCGCATAACAATGACTTTGTTATGCTGATTGAAACATCAATAGTGTTTCGGCGGCCATAGCGAGAGGGAAACGCCCGGTTACATTCCGAACCCGGAAGCTAAGCCTCTCAGCGCCGATGGTACTGCAGGGGAGACCCTGTGGGAGAGTAGGACACCGCCGGACTTCTTTCAAGAAAGGGCCACCCAACGCTGGGTGGCCCTTTCTTCGTTAACAGAGCTGTTTTGCAACAGTGCGATTTCGCCGACGGGCGAGTCGCGAAAGGATCGGAAACATGGCAGACGACGACCGCAAGGACGATGAGCGTCGCGGTGGGCCCGATCGCGGGCGTGACGCCTCTGGACGTTCACCCCGCACGGGTGGCAGCGCCGATCGCCGTCCGTCCTCTTCTCGCGGCGGTGATGCTTCGCGTAAGCCGTACGAGAAGCGTGATGGCAATACGTCTCGCGCACCGTACGTAAAGCGTTACGGTGATGCGCCGCGTAAGCCGTACGAAAAGCGTGATGGCAACTCGTCGCGTCCTCCGTATGTGAAGCGCGACGGCGACGCTCCGCGTCGACCGTACGAGAACCGCGATAGCGGTGGTTCGCGTCCGCCCTATGCGAAGCGTGATGGTGATGCGCCTCGTCGTCCGTACGAGAACCGCGATGGCAATGGATCGCGTTCGCCGTATGTGAAGCGTGATGGTGATGGGCCTCGTCGTCCGTACGAGAAGCGTGACGGTGATTCGCCGCGCAAGCCGTACGAGAAGCGCGACGGCAACTCTTCGCGTCCGCCTTACGTCAAGCGTGATGGTGATGCTCCCCGTCGCCCATACGAGAACCGCGACAGCGGTGGTTCGCGTCCGCCCTATGTGAAGCGTGATGGTGATGCTCCGCGTCGCCCGTACGAAAAGCGCGACGGCAACTCTTCGCGTCCGCCCTACGTCAAGCGTGATGGTGATGCCCCCCGCCGTCCCTACGAGAACCGCGATAGCGGTGGCTCGCGCCCGCCCTATGAACGCCGCGACGGCAACTCTGGTCGCCCCGGATACAACCGCAGCGACGCCCCGCCCCGTGACCGGGACCGCGATCGTGACTTCGAGCCACGCATCCCGGATCCGTTCCTGCCCGACGATGTCACCGCCCGCGACCTCCACCCGAGTGCGCGCAACGAACTGCGCACCCTGAGCAAGGAAAACGCTGACACGGTCGGCCGTCACCTGGCGATGGCCGTACGGATGATCGACGAAGATCCCGCTCTCGCGCACGAGCACGCCCTGGCTGCTTCGCGCAAGGCCGGCCGAGTCGCCGTGGTTCGTGAATCGCTTGCGATCACGGCGTACGCCGTGGGCGACTTCGCCCTGGCTCTGCGCGAACTGCGCACCTACCGGCGCATTTCGGGCAGCGACGATCAGATCGCGATGATGGTCGACAGCGAGCGTGGTGTGGGGCGTCCCGATCGTGCCCTCGAGGTCGGTCGTGCGGTCGATCGCGACTCGCTTCCGATCGAAACCCGCGTCGAGTTGGCGGTCGCCATGTCCGGTGCCCGCCTCGACCTGGGTGACCCGGAGCGTGCACTGCGCGAGCTGGATATCCCCGAGCTGAACCCCGATACCGCTTTCCCTTGGAGTCCCGGTCTGTTTGCCGCACGCGCAACCGTGCTCGAAGAGCTGGGACGCCTGGACGAGGCCGCCCGCTGGACCAAGCTCGCCGAGGTGGCCGAGGGCGCACTCGACGGCGACGGCTCGGATGACGTACTCGAGATCGACGAAATCGAAGAGCTCGACATCGACTTCGACGATGACGCAGATCTGGACGATGACGATGACGCTGATGATGCAGATGTAGATGCAGATGATGAATCGGAGTATTTCGAGCCCGTCGAAGGCAACAAGAGCGACGAGACAGAGGCATCCGACTGATGGCGCTCCTCGGGAGGGCGAGCTCGACGCCGCTTGATGGGGTCGATGCGGTCCTCGCCGATCTCGACGGGGTCGTGTACGCCGGTCACCAGGCGATTCCGCACGCCGTCGAGGCGCTGAACGCCGCGGGTCAGACACGTCGGCTCGGTTACATCACCAACAACGCCTCCCGCACGGACGCCACCGTCGCGACACAGCTGACCGAGCTCGGCCTGCACGTGCGTCCCGAAGACGTCATCACGAGCCCCCAGGCCGCGATGCGTCTGCTGCGGGACATGCTTCCCGAGGGGTCCCGTGTGCTGGTCGTCGGGGGAGAGGGCCTGACCGTCGAGGTCGAGAAGGCCGGTTTCACGGTGACGCGCAGCGCAAAGGATTCGCCCGCCGCGGTCGTCCAGGGTTTCTCGCCGGATGTCGCCTGGCGGGACCTCGCCGAGGCCGCGTTCGCGCTTGCCTTGCCCGAGGATCAGGGCGGCATCCCGTGGGTCGCGACGAATACCGACTGGACGATCCCGCAGGCGCGCGGTATTGCGCCGGGGAACGGCACGCTCGTGTCCGCCGTTCACACCGCGGTCGGGCGTCTCGCGACCGTCGCCGGCAAGCCCGAAACGCCGATCTTCTTCGAGGCGATCGCGCGGTTCGGCGCCCAGCATCCGCTCTTCATCGGCGACCGGCTCGACACCGACATCCTCGGCGCGCAGCGTGCCGGAATCGCTTCGGCGCTCGTGCTGACCGGAATCGACCGACCGAAGCACGTCCTCGCCGCGCCCGCCGGCTCGCGTCCGGACTTCATCCTCGGCGACCTGCGCGAACTCTCGCAGCCGTATCCGGCGGCGAAGACACGCGGGAAGGATGGCGCAGTCACGGTCGGCGACGCCACCGTGCGTGTCGCCGGAAACGACGTTGAGATCGTCGCGGAGGGATCCGCGCAGATCAACCTGCTGCGCGCCGCGGCCGGCGCGATCTGGGACTCGGGTCGTGCGATCTACGGATTGCGGGTTCCCGAGCGGCTCTACGACGACCCCTTCCGCACGGCGCGCTGAGCGGTGAGTGGATCCCGTCGCTGACGCCGGGCATCGAGGCATCGGCCGGTGCCCGTCGTATCCTGGGACGATGAGCAACACGCCCGAGGGATCGTTCGACGACAGCCTGGTGTCGCGTCTGCGGGTGGTCGAGGAGCAGCCCCTCGCGACCCGCGCCGCCGCGTTCGACGCGATGCACGAAGAACTCTCGCGCGAACTCGAGGGTGTGGGCGGCCTCGCGGACCCGCGCGCTTCGGCATCCGGCGACCGATGAGTGAACGTTTGGATGCCGCGCTGGCGGCGCGCGGCCTTGCGCGTTCGCGCACGCACGCCGCGGGGTTGATCGCCGAAGGGCTCGTGACGGTTGATGGTCGACCCGTCGTGAAGTCGTCGGCGAAGGTCGAAGAGACGTCGCTCATCGAGGTCGCCGCGTTCGATCACTACGTCAGCCGCGCCGCGCACAAGCTGATCGCCGCGTTCGAGGCGTTCCCGATCGAGGTCGGGGGCAGGGTAGCGCTCGATATGGGCGCCTCTACCGGCGGGTTCACGCAGGTGCTGCGGGAGCGCGGCGCCGACCCAGTGATCGCGGTGGATGTCGGGCACGGTCAGCTGTCGGAGCGGATTCGGGGAGACGTCGGCGTCGTGTCGGTCGAGGGCTACAACGTGCGCGACATGACACCGGAGTCACTTGCCGCGGTGAGCGGTGTGGATCGCGTGCCTTCGCTCGTCACGGGCGACCTGTCTTTCATCTCGTTGGGGCTCGTCCTGCCGGCCGTCCGCGTAACGATGGACGACGCCGGCGATGCGGTTTTGCTGATCAAACCGCAGTTCGAGGTGGGACGGACATCCGTCCGCGGTGGGCTCGTCACCGATCCCGCTTCGCGCGCTGATGCCGTTGCCAGCGTGCTGTGGGCGGCCTGGGACGCGGGCCTCGGTACCCATGGGGTGATCGCCTCGCCATTGCCCGGCACGCACGGTAATCACGAGTTCGTGGCGTGGCTGCGGGTGCGCGATGTCGCGGATGACGGTGCGGACGCGGATGCGGCGAACCCGACGGCGTGGCTCGCCCTGGTGAACGAGCTCACTCAGCGCTGACGGTCAGCTTTCGCGCCGCTTGCGCATCTGCGCCAGACCTGAGTCGTGCCACTTTTTCGTGATTTGGGGTTTTGGGGTCGGAGTTCGTTGATTTTCCGGGGGTGCTGGTGTCCGGGCGGGGCACTAATGGACGGCTTTTAGACTGCTCGGATGGGCTTGTTCGTGCGGAAGGTGCCAACTTCCTCGGGCGCGACGGCGGTGCAGATCGTGCGGAAGCACCGCGGCGTCCGCACGATCGTGGAACACATCGGCTCCGCGCATGACGACGCTCAGCTCGCCGTGCTGGTGCAGATCGCGAAGGACCGGATTCAGGCCGGGCAGCTCGCGTTCGATCTGGACGCGCTGGGCCCGGCGTCGCCGGTGACGGCGGCGCCGATCGTGACAGGCAGTTCCTCGCGTGTGCTTTGGGAGGTGCTCGAGGGTGCGTATGTTCGGCTCGGGTTCGACGTCGTGGGCGACGACACGTTCCGGAAACTCGTGCTCGCTCGGGCGGTGGAGCCGACGTCGAAAGCAGACACGATCCGTGTCCTCGGTGAGCTCGGCGTTCCGGCGGCATCGTTGCGGACGATCTGGCGGACCCTGGCCCGTTGTGTTGAGCAGGACTGGCGTGACCAGGTCTCCCGCGCCGCTTACGCTCACGCCACGAAGGCGGGGGAACTGTCCCTGGTGCTCTACGACGTCACGACCCTGTATTTCGAAGCCGAAGACGAGGACGATCTCCGCAAGGTCGGGATGAGCAAAGAACGCCGCGTGGACCCGCAGATCGTCGTCGGGCTGCTGGTCACCCCCGGCGGGTTCCCGTTGGAGGTCCACGCGTTCACCGGCAACACCGGCGAAACGACCACCCTCCTCCCGGTGTTGCGGTCCTTCCAAGACCGCCACGGTGTCAAAGACATCGTCGTGGTTGCCGATGCGGGGATGCTCTCCGCCTCGAATCTGAACGCGCTCGAAGATGCCGGGTTCTCGTTCATCGTCGGGTCCCGGATCAGTAAAGCCCCCGACGACCTCATCGAACACTTCACCATCGGGACCGCTCTCCACGACGGGGAAACCCTCGAATCGAAACGGATCATGGGGGTCGGGCCGAACGCGCGTGAGCGGCGGATCGTCTACCACTACTCAGCGAAACGCGACCGGCGGGATAACCACACGTTGGACAAGCAGGTCGAACGCGCGCAGAAGGTCGTTGACGGAACCAGGCCGGTGAAGAAGGACCGGTTCGTGAAACTCACCGGCAGCAGCCGAGACATCGACCAGACCCTGGTGGATCGGGCCCGGCAAGTCGCTGGCTTGAAGGGCTACGTCAGCAACATCCCCGCGATCCGGCTCGACGGGCGCGAGGTCGTGGCCGCGTACACGAGCTGTTCCAGGTCGAACGATCGTTCCGGATGGCGAAAACTGACCTCCAAGCCAGGCCGATGTTCCACCATCAGCACGACTCGATCCAAGCCCACCTCACGATCGTGTTCACCGCCCTCGCCATCTCACGCCACCTGCAAGACACCACAGGGGTCAGCATCCGTCGACTCGTCCGCACCCTCCGGCCCCTCCGAGACGTCACCATCCGCATCGCCGGGAACGACATCACCGCAACAACACCGCCCGGACCCGACGCCGCGGCGATCCTCGACACGATCGCCGCCGACACAGGGCACTAAAGTGGCACGAGTCAGGCCAGAGGGATGGCGAGCCGGTGGTTGTCCGCGAGCTGCGGCTCGTTGCGGTCGAGGAACTCCCCCAGTAGGCGCCGGTGAAGGCATCCTCCTGCGCGACTTTGGCGCTCGACCACCACGACCCCATGCGCTGCAGATAGGCCCCGCCCGCGATGTAGGGCTTCGTTGCCACGCGGCCGCCGTCCGCGAACTGGCTCATACCCTGCACGTTCGGCACCATGACCCAGTCGAACGCATCCACGAACATCGCCGAAAACCACTCGTAGACCTCGCGGGGATCGTAGCCCTGCAGCAGGAACCAGTTGCCGAGCACCATCAGGCGTTCGATGTGGTGTGCATAGCCGTAGCGGTGGACCCGCACGAGGACGGTGCGGACCGGCAGCGGAAGCTCGTCGGGGATTCCTTCCGCGGTGTACCACCATGCCTCGAGTGTGCGGGTGAAATGGAAGTAGTTGGCGTCCTCGAGCGCGGGCTGCGCGCGGAACGCGCCGCGCATGTACTCCCGCCATCCGATGACCTGGCGAATGAAACCCTCGCGCGATTCGAGGGGGGCGTCGGAGCGCTCGACCCGGTCGACGACTTCCTGAGGCGTGAGCAGCCCGATGTTGATCAGAGGGCTGAGGACGGAGTGGAAGAGGAACGGCTCGTCGGCATCCATCGCATCTTCGTAGCGTCCGAAGTCGGATAGGCGACGAGTGACGAAGTCATCGAGCCACTCCCGCGCGCCCTCGGGGGTCACGGGGAGCCAGAAGCTCTGTGGATCGCCTGGATGATCGCCAAAGAGCCGCTGCGTGTCGGCGATGGCCGAGCGGGTGATCTCATCGGGATCGGGAATCGGCACCGCCGGGATATCGAGGGTGTGGGCCTTCGTTTTCTTGTCGCGGGGGAGCGGATGCCTGTTCTCGGCGTCGAAGTTCCACCGGCGTCCCTCGGGGGCGCCGCCCTCCATGAGGATGCCCGTGCGCCGACGTTGCCAGCGGTAGAAGTCCTCCATCCGGGCCGTGGGGTGGCTCGCGAACCATTCGTCGATCAGCGCCTCGGGCGTGAGGAAGAGGTCATCGGGGTAGGTGTGCGTCTGCAGCCCGTGTCCGTCGGCGATCTTTTCGATCGAGCCCTGGACGCGCGGATCGGTGTGCGCCATCCACGCGAGGTGGGTGATGTCGTGCTCGCGGACGAGGACCCCCACCGCATCACCGAACGACTCCCTGCGGTCGTCCGCGACCGTTTCATCGGCGTCGATCCGGCGGTACGCGACGGCGATGCCGCGCTCTTCGAGGCGGGCGGCCGCGTGACGCATGGAAGCCAGAAGCAGCACGATCTTGTGCGCGTGGTACGGGCGACGCTCGAAGCTCCGCGCGTTCTCGATGAAGAGGACGAGGTCGATCTCGGGGTCCGAGTAGGCGGGGTGATCGTCGAGGAGCTGCGTCGCGAGCACCAGCGCTGCCTTCATACCCACAGTCTCGCAGCCGGATATCCTCCCCAGCGCGCGGGCGGCCCGGCGAACGGGACCCATCCGACAGAATGGGTGAGGCGAACCAACCGGCGGGAGCGGCATGACGAGCACGCGAAACATCCTGGTCGTCGCGCATGCGTTGCGCGACGATACGGTCGCTGCTGCGCGCCGCGTGACGGCCGCCTTGGTCGCGGCTGGTGCCCGCGCCGTATTCTCCGCGGATGATCGAGCCCAGTTGGGGGCCGCGATCGAGGACTTCGACAACACCGGCACGCTCGGCATCGACGTCCCCGTCGACGAGATCGAGTTCGCGATCGTGCTCGGCGGCGACGGCACGATCCTGCGCGCCGCAGAACTCGTTCGCGGCGGCACCGCACCGGTGCTCGGAATCAATATGGGCCACGTCGGGTTTCTCGCCGAGATCGAGCGCGACGAGTTGGACGAGGCGGTACACCGCGCGATCCTCGGCGACTACCGCGTCGAGGAGCGCTTGGCGCTCGCCGTCAGCGTTCAGGACTCCGATGACTCCTTGATCTACGAGACGTGGGCCCTCAACGAGGCGACGGTCGAGAAAGCCAGCCGCGAACGGATGCTCGAGGTCGTTCTCGAGGTGGACGGTCGGCCCCTCTCGAGCTTCGGCTGCGACGGCATGGTCGTTTCGACCCCCACCGGTTCGACCGCGTACAACTTCTCCGCCGGCGGGCCGGTGATCTGGCCGACCGTCGAGGCGATGGCGGTGGTGCCGCTCTCGGCTCATGCCCTGTTCGCCAAACCCCTCGTGGTGGGCCCCGAGGCCACGATCGCGATCGAGGTGCTCGAACGCACGAACGGCACGGGCATCCTCTGGTGCGACGGTCGCCGCTCGCACGATCTGCCGCCCGGTGCCCGCGTGATGGTGCGGCGATCTCCCGAGCCCGTGCGTCTCGCGCGTCTGCACCCCGCGGCATTCACCGACCGGCTGGTGCGCAAGTTCCGGTTGCCGGTCGAGGGATGGCGCGGGCCCATATCCGCCGAGCCCGAGACCTGGGCGATGCACGAACCGACCGAAACGAACACGGGCACCGTGACCGACGCCGAGACGCACCCCGGGGCGGGCGCATGATCGAGGAAGTACGCCTGGCCGGGCTCGGGGTGATCGCCGAAGCGACCCTGCCCCTCGGTCCCGGCTTCACCGCCATCACGGGTGAGACGGGTGCCGGCAAGACGATGGTCGTGACGGGCCTCGGTCTGTTGCTCGGTCAACGCGCCGACTCTGGCGTGGTGCGCTCGGGTGGTCAGGCCGAGGTCGCGGGCATCTGGAATGTCCCCGCTGAGGGATCCGTCGCCGACCGTGTGCGCGAAGCCGGAGGAGACCTCGAGCCGCTGGGAGCTGACCGCGCCGAGTTGTACGTCGGCCGTACGGTCACGGCCGAGGGCCGCAGCCGCGCGAGCGTGGGTGGGCGCGCCGCCCCGGCCGGGGTCCTCGCTGACCTGGCGGATGACCTCGTGGTCGTGCACGGGCAGTCCGACCAGCTGCGCCTGCGCTCGGCGTCGGCGCAGCGCGATGCCCTCGATCGTTTCGGGGGAACGGGAGTACGCGACGCGCTCGCGGCATACCGGACCGCGTGGAATCGCTGGCGCGAACTCGACGCCGAATACACGACCCTCACGACCCAGCGCGATGCGCGTACCGCCGAGGCCGAGGCCTTGCGCGCGGCGCTCTCCGAGATCGAGGATGTCGCACCGCAACCGGGTGAGGATGTCGAGCTCGCCCAGCGCGCTGAGCGGCTCGCCAACGTCGAAGAACTACGGGGGGCTGCAGCGGGTGCGCGCGAGGCGCTCTCTTCCGAGGCCGACGCCGTCGACGTTTCGACCCTGATGGGAGAGGCCCGGCGCCTGCTCGAACGCGCGAGCGCTCAGGACCCCGCGCTCGAGACGTTCTCGCAGCAGGTGGCCGAGCTCGGATTCCGTGCCGCCGAGATCGCGACGGACCTCTCGGGGTATCTCGCGGATCTGGATGAATCCGGACCCCTCGAACTCGACGCCGTCGAGACGCGGCGGGCAGAGCTCGGCACCCTCGTCCGGCACCACGGGACGTCCCTCCACAATGCTTCGCTGGACGAGGTCATCGCGCTCGCCGAGACCGGTGCCGCCCGCCTGGCAGAGCTCGAGGGCGACGACGCCCGCATCGGCGAACTCGCGGAAGAACGGGATGCCGCTGCTCGCGAACTCGATGCCGCCGCTGCGACCCTGACCGAGCGCCGCACGGCAGCCGCCGTGACCCTCGGCGATGCCGTCAGCGCCGAGCTCACCGCCCTCGCAATGCCCGACGCGCGCCTGCAGGTGACCGTGTCCGTGGGTACCCCGAGCGCGGACGGACGGGATGACGTCGCCCTGCTGCTCGCCCCGCATCCTGGCGCCGAGCCGCGACCGGTCTCCAAGGGTGCGTCGGGTGGAGAACTCAGCCGTGTCATGCTCGCGATCGAGGTCGTCATCTCCGAGACCGATCCCGTGCCGACCTTCGTCTTCGACGAGATCGACGCGGGTATCGGCGGCGCCGCCGCGATCGAGGTCGGACGTCGCCTCGCGCGCCTGGCCGAGGCATCCCAGGTCATCGTCGTCACGCACCTCGCGCAGGTGGCCGCGTTCGCCACCAACCACCTCACCGTCGTGAAAGAGAACGACGGATCGGTGACCGCCTCGAGTGTCCGTAGGCTCGAAGGGCCCGAGCGCGCCGCCGAGATGGCGCGGTTGTTGTCGGGGCTTCCCGACTCGGCCGCGGCGCTCGAGCACGCGCGCGAGCTGCTCGGGCTCGCGGGCTCCCGCGACTGATAGGATTAAAGCCCGTGGCGGAAACTGCATCGGGAACATCGAACGACATCACCAAGCACATCACGAGGCACATCTTCGTGACCGGTGGTGTCGTTTCTTCATTGGGTAAGGGCCTGACCGCCGCGAGCCTCGGCAATCTGCTGACGGCGCGGGGTCTGCGGGTCGTGATGCAGAAGCTCGATCCCTATCTGAACGTGGATCCGGGAACGATGAACCCGTTCCAGCACGGCGAGGTCTTCGTCACCGATGACGGCGCCGAGACCGACCTCGACATCGGGCACTACGAGCGTTTTCTCGACGTCGAACTGAGTCAGGCCGCCAACGTCACGACCGGTCAGATCTATTCGCAGGTCATCGCGCGTGAGCGCCGCGGCGAGTACCTCGGCGACACCGTTCAGGTCATTCCGCACATTACCGACGAGATCAAGCGACGGATGCGCCTGCAGGCCACGCAGGATCCCCAGCCGGACGTCATCATCACCGAGGTCGGCGGAACGGTCGGCGACATCGAGTCGCAGCCGTTCATCGAGTCCGCGCGTCAGATCCGACACGAGCTCGGTCGACGGAACGTGTTCTTCGTGCATGTCTCGCTCGTGCCGTTCATGGGCGCCTCGGGCGAGCAGAAGACCAAGCCGACCCAGCACTCGGTCGCGGCGCTCCGCTCGATCGGTATCCAGCCCGACGCGCTCGTGCTCCGCAGTGACCGTCCCGTCACCGAGTCGAACAAGCGCAAGATCGCGCTGATGTGCGACGTCGACGAAGACGCGGTCGTCAACGCCGTCGACGTGCCGAGCATCTACGACATCCCGACGATGTTGCACGATCAGGGCCTCGATTCGTACATCGTCAACGCTCTGGGTCTGGATGAGGCGCAGGACGTCAACTGGTCGCGCTGGGAGCGGGTGCTCGGCGCCGTGCACAACCCGAAGCACGACGTCACGATCGGTCTCGTCGGCAAGTACATCGACCTGCCCGACGCGTATCTCTCGGTGACCGAGGCGCTCAAGGCCGGCGGCTTCGCGCACGAGACCCACGTGAACATCCGCTGGATCCCGTCCGACCTGTGCGAGACGCCGGAGGGTGCCGCGCGCGCCCTGGCGGATGTCGATGGCATCTGCGTTCCCGGTGGTTTCGGCATCCGGGGCATCGAGGGCAAGCTCGGCGCGCTGAAGTTCGCGCGCGAGCAGGGCATCCCGACGCTCGGGCTGTGTCTGGGGCTGCAGTGCATGGTGATCGAGTACGCGCGAAACCTCGCGGGTCTCGAGGGTGCGTCATCGAGCGAGTTCGACCCCGACACCGAGTTTCCGGTCATCGCGACCATGGCGGAGCAGGTCGACATCATCGCGGGCGGAGACCTCGGCGGCACGATGCGCCTCGGCCTGTACGCCGCGGACCTGCGCGAGGGTTCGCTCGCCGCGGACCTGTACGGCGCGACGCAGATTTCGGAACGCCACCGCCACCGTTACGAGGTCAACAACGCCTACCGCGACCGGCTCACGGAGGCCGGCCTGGTGTTCTCGGGTCTCTCGCCCGACCGGGCACTGGTCGAGTACGTCGAGCTGCCGCGCGACGTGCACCCGTACTACATCGCCACGCAGGCGCACCCCGAGCTGCGTTCGCGCCCGACCGCACCGCATCCGCTGTTCCGCGGGCTCGTGGGAGCGGCACTCGAGCGCCACCGCGCGAGCGAGCTCTTCGATGTGGATCCGGTGGAGAATGACTGATTTCAGCGCGTTGCGCGACGAACCGACGACGGTCGAGATCACCCGCAGCGAGGTCGTCTACCCCGGCCGCGTCTGGGATGTGCGCAGCGACACCTTCGATTACAACGGCGAGTCCACGTCGCGCGACTACGTCGACCACACGGGTGCCGTCGCCATCGCCGCGATCGATGACGACGGACGCATCCTGCTCTTGCAGCAGTACCGGCATCCGATCCGCTCTCGCGACTGGGAGATCCCGGCCGGCCTGCTCGACATCGCTGGTGAACCGCCCGCCGACACGGCCCGGCGCGAGCTGGCGGAAGAGGCCGATCTGACGGCGAGTCGGTGGAGCGAGCTCGTCAGCATCAAGACTTCGCCCGGCGGCAGCGACGAGATCGTGCACATCTTCCTGGCCGAGGGCATCTCGCCCGCTCCCGAGACGTACGCACGCGAGGCGGAAGAGGCCGACATTCGCCTCGAATGGGTCCCGCTCGACGATGTCGTGACGGCCGTTCTCGAGGGACGGATGCAGAACGCGATCCTGATCGTCGCGGCCCTCGCGGCCGCCGAACACCGCCGCCGGGCGGCGAGCTGAGCCGAACCCCGGTGCGCATCGATCGAGCCGTCACGGCGTACCTGCGCCACGTCTCGATCGAGCGTGGGCTGTCGGAGCACACGGTCGCGGCGTATCGACGCGACCTCGGCGACTATGTCGCGTGGCTCACCGAGCAGGGAGTGCTCGACACGGCCGATGTCACCCCGGATGTCGTGGGGCGCTTCGTCGCTGATCGGGCTGCGGCATCCCCTCCTCCCGCCGCGTCGAGTCTGGCGCGCCTGCAGTCCTCGGTGCGGGGGTTGCATCGTCATCTCGCCCGCGAGGGAATCGAGGACGAGGATGTCTCGGCCCGGCTTCGCCCGCCGAAGGCGGCCCGGCGACTGCCCCAGGCGTTGACGATCGACCAAGTCGAGCAGTTGCTCGCGGCGCCGTCGGGGGAGGACCCCATCGGCCTCCGCGATCGGGCTCTGCTCGAGCTGATGTACGCCACGGGCGCTCGAGTGTCGGAGGTGGTGACGCTCGACGTGGACGACCTTGCGGGTGCGGGCGGAGGCGACGGGGCCGGCGATATCGTGCGCCTGCGGGGGAAGGGCGACAAAGAACGCATCGTGCCGGTCGGTTCCTTCGCCCGCGACGCTGTCGATGCCTACCTGACCCGTGTACGTCCCGAGTTGTCGCTGCGGGGTCGCGCCACGCCTCGGCTGTTCCTCGGTGCCCGCGGGGCGCCGCTGTCTCGGCAGAGCGCGTGGCTCGTCATTCGGGCCGCCGCCGAAAATGCGGGAATCGCGGCCCATGTCTCGCCGCACACGCTCCGCCACTCGTTCGCCACTCACCTGCTCCAGGGCGGTGCCGACGTGCGCGTCGTGCAAGAGCTTCTCGGGCACGCGTCGGTCGCGACAACGCAGATCTATACGCACGTGACCGTCGACGCCCTGCGCGATGTGTACGCGACATCGCATCCGCGGGCGCGGTAACGCGCCGGACAGCATCGCCGTCCGCGCGCGCCGCCCGGGCCGAGCGTGCGCGGGTGACTAGAATCGGTCCACGACATAGGGTTCAGATGCCGTTGACATGGTGACGCAGGGAGTATCGGTGGCGGGCAGCGCGCGGGGCACGAAGAAGGCCTCCTCGACGGACGAGGCACCCCTCGGCCCCACCGGTCGTCCGTACCACGGCTTTCCCACACCGCCGAAGCTCGATTCGCACGGTCCGGCGCGCATCATCTCGCTCTGCAACCAGAAGGGCGGGGTCGGCAAGACGACCACGACCATCAACCTGGCGGCATCGCTCGCCCACTACGGCCGTCGCGTGCTCGTGGTGGACTTCGACCCGCAGGGCGCCCTGTCTGCCGGACTCGGCATCGCGACTCACGATATCCCGACCGTTTACGACCTGCTGCTCGACACCAAGCGCGATCCGCGCGAGATCATCGTCCCCTCGCGCACCGAGGGCCTCGACGTGCTGCCGGCCAATATCGACCTGTCCGCCGCCGAGGTGCACCTCGTCAACGAGGTCGCCCGCGAGACGATTCTGGCGCGGGTGCTGCGCCACGTCTCTCGCGAGTACGACGTCATTCTGATCGACTGCCAGCCCTCGCTCGGCCTGCTCACGGTCAACGCTCTGACCGCCAGCCACGGCGTGCTCATCCCGATGGAGTGCGAGTTCTTCGCGATGCGCGGCGTCGCCCTGCTGATCGAGACGATCGAGAAAGTGCGCGATCGCCTCAACCCCGCGATCGAACTCGACGGGGTGCTCGCGACGATGTACGACGCCCGCACGCTCCACGCCCGCGAGGTTCTCGAGCGTGTTGTCGAGGCCTTCGGCGACGATGTACTCGAGACCGTCATCGGTCGGACGGTCAAGTTCCCGGATGCATCCGTCTCGGGCTTGCCGATCATCGAATTCGCCCCCGAACACGCCGCCGCCCAGGCCTACCTGCGCCTGGCGCGGGAACTGGTCGCGCGTGGCGACGTCGCCTGAGATCGCGCCAGGTGCCCACGGCGCGGACAACGAAGCGGACGACGACGGCCGGTTTCGGGTCTCGGTCACGGGATTCGACGGCCCGTTCGACCTGCTGCTCTCGCTGATCTCGAAGCACGAACTCGACATCACCGAGATCGCGCTCAGTAAGGTGACGGACGAGTTCATCTCGTACCTGCGGGCGCTCGATCCGGACGAAGAGCTGGAGCGGGCGAGCGAATTCCTCGTCGTAGCGGCGACCCTGCTCGACATGAAGGTCGCGGGGCTCTTGCCCCAGGGCGAGCTGGTCGATTCCGAATCCGTTGCCCTGCTCGAGGCGCGAGACCTGCTGTTCGCCCGCCTGCTGCAATACCGCGCTTTCAAAGAGGTGTCCGGATGGTTCGGCACCCGACTGCAGAGCGAAGACACACGGCACGCACGTGCCGTGCGGCTGGACGAGAAGCACCGCGCGGCCGTGCCCGAGCTGCTCTGGACGCTGTCGGTCGAGGACTTCGCCGCGCTCGCGCTCCTGGCGTTCAGCCCACGCGAGATGCCGCATGTCGGTCTCGAGCATCTGCATGCGCCGCTCGTCAGCATCCGCGAACAGGCGGCCGTCGTCGTGTCGCTGCTTCGTCGGTCCGAGTCGGTGAGCTTCCGGGAGCTCGTCGCCGGAGTCACGCAACCCGGTATCGTCGTGGCGCGGTTCCTCTCGATCCTCGAGCTGTACCGCCACGCGGCGCTGTCATTCGAACAGCTGGAGCCGCTCGGCGAACTCACCCTCCGATGGTCGGCCGAGAACTGGTCCGACGAACAACTTGCGAGCCTGGGGGCCGATTATGACCGTTGATGTTTCGACAGACTCAGCCCCCGACGCATCCGTCGCCCGCCGCCTCGAGGCGATTCTGCTCGTGATCGAGGAGCCGCAGAGCCTCGTCGCCCTCGCGACCGCCGTGTCGGCGCCCGTCGCCGCCGTGCGTCAGGCGATCGAGTCGCTCGTCGAGGACTACGACGGCCGCGCGGGGGGACCACGGCGCGGGTTCGAGCTGCGCGAGGTCGGCGGGGGCTGGCGCCTGTACGTGCGCGCGGAGCACGACGACCTGGTGAGTGAGTTCGTGAACACGCAGGCGCCGTCGCGACTGTCGCAAGCGGCGCTCGAGACCCTCGCCGTGATCGCGTACAAGCAGCCGGTCACGCGCGGCCAGGTCGCGGCGATTCGCGCCGTCAATGTCGACTCGGTCGTGCGGACGCTGCTCGGCCGCGGCCTCATCACGGAAGAATTCGCGGATCCCGAGACCGGGGCGATCCACTACGGAACGACCGACGCGCTGCTGGTGAACCTCGGCATCAACTCGCTCGACGAGCTGCCGCCGATCTCACCCCTGTTGCCCGATGTGTCGGACGGCGAACTCGACGAAGCTCTGGGGCGGTAAGCGACATGCACGAAGAAGAATCACGGCCGACGGATGCTTCGACCGACGGTGTGCGACTGCAGAAGGTTCTCGCCCAGGCCGGCGTGGCTTCGCGGCGCGTCAGCGAAGCGCTGATCGCCGACGGGCGCGTGCGGGTGAACGGCGTGGTGGTGACCGAGATGGGCGCGCGGATTCATCCGGAGTCCGACCTGGTCGATGTCGACGGGGTTGCCGTACAGGTCGAGTCGGGCATGCGTTACGTCATGCTCAACAAGCCGACGGGCGTCTTCAGCACGATGCGCGACGAGCGCGGCCGCCCCGACCTGACCCAGTACACGGCCGAGTGGCCCGAGCGCCTCTACAACGTCGGGCGCCTCGACGCCGAGACGAGTGGCCTGCTCATCCTCACCAACGACGGTCAGCTCGCCCACGTGCTCGCGCACCCCTCGTACGGGGTGACGAAGGTCTACATCGCCCAGGTGTCGGGCCGGGTCAGCGCGCAGACGATCTCGCAGCTGACGCGCGGCATCGAGCTCGAAGACGGCCCCATCGCGGCCGACAAAGCGCGACTGTTGGATACCTCGGGGGGCACGAGCCTGGTCGAGCTGACCCTGCACTCGGGGCGCAATCGAATCGTCCGTCGCATGATGGCCGAGGTGGGGCATCCGGTTCGTGAACTCGTCCGCAGGCAGTTCGGCCCGCTCCACCTGGGAACTCTCCCGGCGGGGCAGGCGCGGGAGTTGACTAAGGTGGAACGCGGCGCGCTGCTCACCCTCGCGCGCCGCGATGCCGCCCTCGCGAGCGACGACGAGCCGCAGGGCGACACTCAGTAGGAGATTTCAGTGACCGACACGACCACGCCACGTGTTGCCGCGCGCACCAGCGGCACCGTCCGCGTGGTCGGCGCGGGACTGCTCGGCGCGAGCGTCGGGCACGCCCTGACGGCCCTCGGCGTCGATGTCGCGCTCGATGACACGTCTCGTGCGCAGGTGCGTCTGGCCGTCGACTACGGTGCTGGGCGCCTCAGCCGCCCGGACGACCAGCCTCGCCTGATCGTCGTTGCGGTGCCGCCCGATGTCACGGCCGACGTCGTCGCATCCGAACTGGCCCGTTTTCCCGACGCTGTCGTGACGGATGTCGCGAGCGTCAAACTGGCGCCGCTGCACGAACTGCGCGAGCGCGGGATCGACCTGAAACGGTACATCGGCTCACACCCGCTCGCCGGTCGCGAGCGCGGGGGAGCGATCTCGGCGCGCTCCGACCTGTTCATCGGGCGTCCCTGGGTCGTCTGCCGCGACGAAGAGACGTCCTCCGCCGATCTCGCCGTTGTCGAAGGCCTGGCCCTCGACCTCGGCGCCATGCCGATCGAGATGACCCCCGAAGAGCACGACCGCTCGGTCGCCGTCGTCTCTCACGTGCCACAGCTCGTCTCGAGCCTGCTCGCGGCGCGCCTACGCGAGGCGCCCGAGCAATCGCTCGAACTCGCGGGCCAGGGCGTTCGCGACACGACGCGCATCGCCGCATCCCCTCCCGAACTGTGGGTGCAGATCCTCGGTGCGAACTCCGAACCCGTTGTCGAGGTGCTCGACCAACTCGCCGCCGACCTCGGCCGCGTCGTCGACGCGCTGCGCGATCCGGATGGCGCGGGCTCTCGCCGCACGGTCGCCGACGCCATTCAACGCGGCAACGAGGGCGTCGGGCGACTGCCCGGCAAACACGGGCAGAAGCGGCGCTACGAGCAGTTCGTCGTGATGGTCGACGACACCCCGGGGCAGCTGGCGCACCTGTTCAGCGACCTCGGCGTGCTCGGCGTGAACGTCGAAGATCTGAGGCTGGAACACTCACCGGGCGCCGCTTTCGGTCTCGCCGAGATCAGCGTGGAACCCGCAAGCGTCGCAGACGCGACCGCGGGGCTGGAAGAACGAGGCTGGCGGATGGCGGGCACGGGCAATGAGTGAATCGACCCCGGTGGTGCCGTTGGCAACCGCCGACAACGTGATCGCGATCGACGGGCCCGCGGGCAGCGGCAAGTCGAGCGTCGCCAAGCGCGTCGCCTCGCGCCTCGGCTACGGCTACCTCGACACGGGCGCCGCGTACCGTGCCCTCGCCTGGCACGTGCTCGAACGCGGTGCCGACACGAGCGATGCGAGCGCCGTGCTCGATGCGACGGGCGACTTCGATTTCGCGATCTCGACGAACCCCGACGACACCTGGGTGCGCGTCG